>JAJDZB010000013.1:0-58013 GCA_022824835.1 Candidatus Poribacteria bacterium
CGTGCCTTGATGCACGATAGCGGTTCTAAAAACTGCAAATAGCCTGCTGGTGGAGACGATGTAAGACGGTTGACCCTTTGGCGAAACCGCTATTGTCTAAGAAACCGAAGCCCCTACCTTTAGGTAGTGGGTAGTATCACATGAAAGTGATAAAATCGCAAAAATTACAACGCTTTTTCGTAATTGTATTATCGTTCCAAAACGTCAATTAACTGATAAAGATTTTGAGCGAAGAATTCGTCCTATTATTGAAAGAGTTATCATTGATTTTTATACACAACTGCCATTCAATCAGGGAGCATTCAATCAAATTGTCCTTGAATATATACAAAAAAACATAAAGAATCAAGATGATGCCCACACGATGTTAACTGAATTGTTAAGTAAAATTGACTATGTGCGAAATGAAGTCTTACAACGTCTTTCTGCGGATATCCAAACCATAAAAGGGGACACCAAAGAACTTATAGATGATAATAAGGAAATCAAACAGACGACGCAAGCGACTTATGAAGTAGTTAGTCATTTTAAATCTCAACTTGAACTTGATATAAGCTGGTTCAAAAGACAGTTTGCTAAGCAGATGGCAGGTGTAGGTGAAAAATTTGATTCGTCCTTACATACTGAAATTGATGTAGAGATAGATATTCATGCGATTCTGGGTGACCACACAATTGTAGAACATATCACCGATTCAATTGAAAAACTTGAGAAAGAATTAGAAGATTTAAATGATGCAGTTGATAATCTCAACAAACCTATTCAAAAAGATATTGTTTGGGATGCGGAAAAAAAGGATAATGTAGCTATTGCAACTAAACCACTTCAAGATGTGTTAATCAAGACAATTGATCAGTTCAAACATGCCAGAGAATTTTTGAAGGAAAACAGGATCTTTGAAGCACAAGCGATAGATTGGGATTGTGTATTCAAAGAACTTGAAGATGAACTTTCTACCTATAGAACAACTATTGACGAATCTAACATATCAGAGATTGAATATACTGGTGAAAGTCCATACAAAGCACGAATTTTGTATGACACAAGATGGCTTGTTCATCGTCCGGAATCTATAATTGCCAACTTATTGGATGATTTTCTCAACTTTGAGTTGTATAAATGTGATTTAATTAATCGTTCAGAATTAAAAATCTTTGGAAATGCTGGAGTTGGCAAAACCCACATAGCTTGTAATATTTGTGAAGATAGATTGAATAACGGATTACCAGCACTGTTTGTTCGTGGAAACCTCTTTACCGCTGATCAACCAATTGAGGCAAAATTACTAAAAATACTAAATATTCCATCCTCCTATAGTTTTAATGACTTTTTGCAGGCACTTTCAGCTGCTGCTGAAGCATACAATACACGTATTCCATTATTTATTGATGGTTTGAATGAAGCCACAGATAATGGGACATTATCAAAAGTATGGGAAAAGTATTTAAAAGGGTTTGTTTATGAAATTGAACAAACCAAGAATGTTGTATTAATTACAACCTGTCGTAGCAGTTATAAAAAACCTATTTGGGGCGATGAATATTTTCCTTATAGTGTGGATGTTAAAGGATTTGACACCTACGAAGTAAAACGAGAGGCGATTGAGAAGTATTTCAAAGAGTACAAAATCAAGGCTGATCTTACATTTGCACCGTTGAGTTACTTTGAAATTCCTCTCTACCTTAGGATCTTCTGTGAAACGAAAAATCGTGAACGTATGTCTGAGGTGCAAGTTTATGTTGGCGAACAGATGCTGTTTGAAGTTTTTGATGAATATTTGGAAGAATGTAACAAAACAATATGCCAAAGACTTAACCGTCACAAGAGTACCTCTATAGTACAAACCGAATTGAACAAGATTGCAGAGTACTTGTGGACAAATCGCTGTCGTGATATTCCATTTAAGGAATTAGTAGAGCTTGTTGACGGTAAACCTCTTGATGAATTGGATTGGGAAACATCAAAATCCCAAGCTATACTCAATGAAGATTTGCTCGTTTACCGAGATTGGGATCAATTTGGTGAATCAGTGTACTTTACCTACGAGCTGCTCGGAGGTTATTTGATTGCCAAATACTTGCTTGAACAAGCTTTTGACGATATGCAAAGATTTATAAATAGTAAGGAGATAGTCTCCGCGTTATTCGGTGAAGACTACCAAACCTTACATCCAATGCACGAAGACATTGGTAGAAGTCTTGCCGCACTTCTTCCGACCAATGGTCAGTTTCTTCACGAGCTTTTAAAAAATCAACATGCATTAGATTTATCAATCCAAGGTTTATTTGAAATATCTACAGATGATTTAAACGATGAATGTATCAACTTAGTAAAAGACCTATTCTCACTACCCGAAAAACGTGCCCTTTTCTTTGAGTCAGCAGAATCTACAGTTGGACATCCTGGTCACCCTTTCAACGCTAAATTCTGGACAAAGCAACTCTCAGATCTATCTATGTCAGAACGAGATCTAAGTTGGGCAGAACATGTACGAAAGAACCGTGAACGGTTTGAGAAGATGGTGCAGCGTTTTGAGGAAACCTGCAAGAGTGAACCGGAATTGTCTGAAATTGGTAAAAAACGTATACATCTATTAGCAGAACACATAATGTGGATTCTTACCTCAACAGTACGTCCACTGCGCGATAAAGCAACGCGCGCACTTTACTGGTATGGACGCCGTTTCCCTAAGAAGTTTTTTAGATTAATCCTTAAGTCTTTCACAATTAACGATCCTTATGTATCCGAACGAATGTTAGCTGCAACCTATGGTATTGCAATGGCACGGCAAAACGACTTTGAGGATACCAGTTATGTAGGTGAGATGTTACCCAAATATGCAAAACAATTGTATAAAAGCATGTTCAAACCTAATGCCCCACATGCAACAACACACATTTTAGCACGCGATTATGCCCGACGAACTATTGACATAGCGTTGATACATCAACCAGATCTACTAACAGACGACGAACAGTTACGTATAAAATCACCTTATACAGATGGTGGAATACGTGAATGGGAAGAAATTGAAGTTGATGAAAACATGCACCGAGGTCCATTAAGAATGGATTTCCGTAACTATTCCATTGGTTCCTTGGTTAAAGGTAGAGGAAACTATAATTTTGAACATACTGAGTATAAACGTGTCTTGAGAAATATTTCATGGAGGATACATGAATTAGGATACTCACAGGAAACTTTTGGAAATATTGATGGTAGAATTGGGTCGCAGAATCAGCACTTTGGGAGATCAGCAAACGGAGGTAAAACAGATAGATATGGAAAAAAATATTCATGGATAGCATATTTTGAATATACTGGTTATTTACAAGATCAAGATCTTCTGCCAGAATATTATAACCACCATAGAATCGGTGAGACAGATATTGATCCCAGTTTTCCCTCTGATGTAAATAGATTCGAATTGGTAACACAAGATTATTTAGGTTCTGATATTGAAGATCCTGAAGAATGGGTGAATGGAACATCACCTACAGATTTGAAAAATTATATTTCTGTAAATCAGATTTTTGAAGAAGAAGGTCCATGGATTTTGTTACAGGGTACTTTTAGACAAGAAAATGCAGAAAAAACAAGAGATATGTTTGCTTTTTTTCAAGGTGTTTTTGCAAAACATGATGACGTTGAGGGTATTGTTGAGTTTATTGAGGATCAGGAGAATATAGATGGTTGGCGTATTTCTCCACCAGAAGACTATTATACATTTGCAGGTGAAATACCTTGGTGTGATACATATCCATTAAATAGTTGGATAGAACTATCTAAAAGTAGGGATTTCAATGAAACTTATGATACCTTAATACCTCAAATATTGTCTCCTGTAAGGTTGAACAATTGGGAAGAATATCATAGTACTATCATTCATGGACAAAATGTTGCTACACCATCTCGTCAGATTGCTGAATGTCTTGACTTATGTGGTGCACCTCAAACTTATGATCTTTTTGAAAAAGATAGTGGTAAACGCGCATCATTTTCTATTGAATTTGGACAAAGATGGGGAAATGCACAACGATTTACATATCTTCGAAAAGACCTATTAGATCGTTATCTAAAGGAAAGAGGGGAGGAACTAATTTGGATTATCTATGGAGATAGGCGTGAATTAACACCAAATGCAGATGGTCCTTATATGTTATTCCATGATGTTAAGGTATATCAACGTAGACAGAAGGATAATGAATAGTATGTATAATGCAAGAGATTGGAAGAATGTTCAATTAGAGGAAATTGCTGAAGTACGCGCTGGTTCAGGTTTCCCTCTTAAATACCAAGGAAATACACATGGCAAATATCCATTTTACAAAGTTTCAGATATGAATCTTACGGGTAATGAAACTCTAATGTATGCATCTAATAATTGGGTAGATGATGATACAGTTAAAACACTTAAGGCAAAATTATTTCCTAAAGATACAGTAATTTTTCCAAAGGTAGGCGCGGCTGTTCACACGAATAAAAAACGTTTATTATCCCGTAACAGTTTGGTGGATAATAACGTGATGGGTATAGTCCTTCAGGAACACGACCTCTGTATTCCTTATTACTTGTTGTATTGGTTTAATTTCATTGATTTGGGAGATCTATCAAATCCAGGACCACTTCCTGCCATTACTGCTACTACAGTAAAAAACACCACAATCCCCCTTCCCCCACTCCCCGAACAACGCGCCATCGCCCACATCTTACACACAATCCAAGAAGCAAAGTTCACCCGTCAACGCGAAATCGCATTAGAACGTGAACGCAAAGCAGCGTTGATGGATTATCTCTTTTCATACGGCATGAAAGGCGAACCCCGCAAGCAAACCGAAATTGGCGAGATTCCTGAGAGTTGGGAGGTTGTGAGATTAGGTAATTACTGCTATAAACCAGATTACGGTTATACTGAGAGTGCCAACGATGCTCCTATTGGTCCAAAATTCTTAAGAATTACTGACATTCAAAATGATACGGTAAATTGGCAAAACGTTCCTTATTGTGTTTGTAGTCAAGAAACTAAAGATAAGTACTTGTTAAAAACTGGTGATATTGTAATTGCACGAATCGGGGCAACAACAGGAAAAGCTTACATTATTGACGATTGTCCAGAAGCAATTTTTGCGTCATATCTAATTCGTGTGCAAACGAAGGACGACCTGTCACCAGTTTTTTTGGCGCAATACTTTCGTTCAAATAACTATTGGCGACAAATAGAACAAAGTAAGGGAGGTAGACTCAAGGGAGGTGTAAATATTCCGATACTTACCAATCTTGTTTTACCCCTTCCACGACTTCCCGAGCAACGCGCCATCGCCAATGTTTTTCAAGCAATTGACGAAAAAACAGCAGCTCTTGAAAAAGAAGTTGAGCATATTGATGAGCTATTCCACGCCATGCTTGAAGAACTGATGACAGGGGAAAGGTCTGCTGTGTCGTTGATTAATTCAAGGAAAACAGAACCGACAACGCAAACTGAATATTCTTAATGTTGGAATGTATCATATTCTTGTCAAAACACAATTTCAAATGTTATAATTAGTTTACTGCCATTGAAGATTCGAACCACTCTCTAAAACAAGATTGTGGTATAAAGTCAAAAAAAGCAGTATTCAAGCAAAATTAGCATCTGCGGGGTGTATTGCTGGCAGTGCTATATACGGGTTTTTAATATGAGGTAAAATTTTTATGGCATATAGACCTAGTTAACTGTAATATGTTATTGTCAAGTATAATTTCGAATATGTGTGTAGTTAGATTGTAGTTAAATTGTACATTAAATTAGGCGGATAGTCCAATTTTGAAAATGGAGAAATTTATGAATGAAAAAGTGGTACTTATAACAGGCGCTTCATCAGGTATCGGGTTTGCCACAGCAGAAAAATTAATTGAAGACGGTTATATCGTATGTGCTGCAGCAAGACGTGTTGAAAAAATGAAAGATCTTGAGGATTTAGGCGCGACAATATTCAGTATGGATATTACCAAAGAAAATGATATTAATGAGGTAGTAAGTCATATTAGTTCAGAATATGGCGGTGTAGATATCTTAATCAATAATGCGGGGTTTGGCATGTATGGGGCAATGGAAGATATCCCGATAGAAGATGCTCGTTACCAATTTGAAGTAAACCTTTTTGGATTAGCATATCTCACACAACAAGTCTTGCCGAATATGCGTGAAAAAAGATATGGGAAAATCGTAAACATTTCTTCAATTGGAGGTAAAATATATACACCGCTTGGATCATGGTATCATGCAACAAAACATGCTATTGAAGGTTGGAGCGACTGTTTGCGTCTTGAGTTAGCATCTTTTAATATTGACGTTATAATTATTGAACCTGGCCTTATTGCAACTAATTTCGGACATATTGTACTTGAAAAATTGTCTGATGTATCTGGTGATGGACCTTATGCAGATATTACAAAAATTATAGGGGGAAGTTTTCAAACAACGTATGGCGATAAAACTTTCGGATCGCCACCTTCTGTTGTAGCTGAGGCTATCGCCAAATCAGTTTCTGCTAAAAAACCAAAAACTCGATATGCAGTGGGTAAACGGGCAAAATTAGTGCTTTTCATGAGAAAATATTTTAGTGATCGATTCTTTGATAGGAACATAATGAAGATGGCTAAATAGGCTTTGTGAAATCATAATATTTAATGGCGGATTTATAATTGAACTTATAGCAAGTAAAGGCTAAGAATTCAATGTAAATAGGAATCTAAAGCGGAAAGAAAAGGACGCATATTATCTTGTTTTCTTCTCTATTTTACCAAATCCTTATGCTTTACTCAATATGAGTTCTGTTTATAATGCCAGAAAAGAAAAAGGCAGATAACCGAAAAAGGTTACATGCCTGTCCGAGTCATAAGATAAAGTGATGCTAATCCGCGTCTTGTTTCAACGTATTCAGAACAGAGACCGCGAAGTTTTATGAAAGTTATCTCGCACCAACTGCTTGCTTAATAGTTTGGATAATGGTAGTATTTAAAGAAATACTAATTCTATTGAGGCGAAATATGATTGATCTAACATATCTAACACAACCTCCACCTGATGTTAGCGATCGTTGGAATATAGAAGAAGGTCATACACCTGAAGACGCTATATGCAGAAAAGGTAAACTTTATTGGAAAGTATGTTTTGTTGCCTTCCGCCACCAAACTTTCGGTGAATCAGATAACGATATTGCCAGATTATTAAAACACAAAGGTGGTGATATTGTGGTTAAACGCCATAGAATTTATGTTCCCAGTGAGTATAGTAAAGTTAACCCGAAAAAATATCGTTATTTCAAATTGTCTCCAGAACTCGTTGACCGTTGGGTTGACATCGCAAAAGAAGAGTTAACTAAAATACATGATGGCGATGAAGAATACGCAAAATCTCTATTGGAAATCATATAGACACAGACGAATCTATGAACTAAACTTTTTCACAAGGTAGTTCGCATCGGATTTAGAAAACACTGGGATTAGATGATCTATCGTAATATCGGAAAATGAGGGGGTATGCACGCGTAAATCCTTGATAAAGTATTTATACATCGGATCATCAAAAACCTGTCTGACGACTTCAAATGCCTTTTTGTATTTCCCATCAGATCCGCGTAAATAATCCGTATTATCATTCATAACGCGTTTCATGTAATAATCAGAGAAATAGACCGCGACACCTTCTTCAAGATTCGTCGCGTCCGCAGCACCACTCGGTGATAATAGATGGATGACTTCGTGAGATAACTGGAAGCAAGCCAAATTCATATCAGAGGCAGCTGCGTGAGTAATTTGAATGATGATACGAGAATGTCCACCAGGATACCATATCTGAGGATAATCATTCGCACCCACTTCTACACCGAGCAAAGTGTAAGAGGTATCACGATCACCAAACAAAGATTCAGCTTTCTCTATCATATCACCTACACGAGAAACTACCGTCCAAGTAAAACCCGTTTTATTTTCAAGATGTTCAGCTGTGAATAACTGTATATCTGACATGATGATCCTTTAGAGATTAGACTATTCTAACGTGAGTTTGATAAATAATTCAATAATTTTTGTCTAAAGAGAACTCTTTTGGTATAATGAAGTCATTAATGAACTTATAGCAAGTAAAGACTAAGAATTCAATGTAAATGGGAATCTAAAGCGGAAAGAAAAGGACACATATTATCCTGTTTTCTTCTCTATTTTACCAAATCCTTATGCTTTACTCAATATGAGTTCATTGGAAAAGTCGCCACTTTTATGAGTTTCACGTTTTCCTCTAACGTCTTTGGATGACAAATATAAATTCCAAATGCGTCTTTCTCATCCCTACGAACAAAAACACGGCTTACATATTCCATGTTGTATGCTGATTTGGTGGCTGAAAAAGAATTATCTTCGATGTTGATTATATACATAATGGTATTTTTACACAAGTATATTGTGCTCATAATAAGCGATGCTGCTTTTTTGTGTTTTAGTAGTTGGAAGACGCCTTTGTCTTAGAAGCATATTATTTATTAAAAAGTTCATAATAATCAGATAATACCGACTGTTTTTCTTTTCTTTTTTTCTTGAAAAAATCATCAGCTGTCAAAAATGTAAATTCAAATGTATAACCGATAATGATTCTACGCCACAGGTCTGTATCTTCTGGTATTTCAGTGTCAATAGTTTTATCTATGACGATTCCATTTAGTTGTATTATTCTTGTTTTGTCTGGGGTTGCCAGAAATAGTTGTGATCCCTTAATTTCGTATTTTAGTTTTATATTGGACAATCGTTTGGGTATATCTATAACAGCTAATCCACCGTATATTGTGTTTTCTTTGGGGGTGAGTGAGTTTTCGTAAAGACGTACATTGATTTTGTCAACATCTGATTTAGAAAACTCACCATTGGAAATCCCAACGATCATATATCCTATGAAAAAAATTAAAATTCCGGCAAATGCGATCTTGATTAATGTTGACAATACAGAATCAATTTTATCTAGCATTCATCTTCTCCTTCTATAGACGTATTCCCCTGCGAATACTGGTAAAGGTTCTTTTCTTCTCATTGTTTTAACCGACTGTATTTGACTTCGATTTTAACCCAAGAATCCCAGCCATACCTTTTGGCATGACCTTCAATCCGTTTTTTTGCGTCTTGGACTCTATCATTCATAAATAAAAAATCGACATCAGCGTGATATACACAGAGAACGGTAATCGTATTTTTGCTGTCTGTATAATAAGAAATTTTGTGATTTTTATAATCGGTATTGAATGTGGAATTCAACAACATCGTCAACCATTCTGATCTTGTTGGCGTATATGGCATTGCTCCTTCAGCTGCTATTTTATCTATAACTTTTGGCGAAGACTTGTTCACAGTCCCAGAGTTGTGAAAATGATAGCCACCGTTTTTGCGGTCGTGGTGTCCACCATATGTCGGTTCTGTCAGAATGCGCCCAAGCCACACAGCCGATAGTAATAGAATCGGTACTATAATCAATAATTTTTTCATCATATTTTCCTTTTAATCCTATTGTTATTATATTATAACGGAATTAGTCGTTTTGGACTTGAAAAAAGCAATTAAAGCGTCCTAAACTCTTGTATATACTGGGTTTATATGGTACAATATAAATAAGACATTAGGGGGCTATCCCCCTAATTGAACTCAAAAAAGCGAGTTGCTTTTTCTGATGTTCCACTTTATTTGATATTGTACCAGAACCCATCAGAAAAAGCAACTCCATTAAAGAGTATGTTGATGGATTTGATTACGTGTACTGTCATCGGATATTCGGGCCGCTCTCTAAAACAAGATTGTGGTATAATAACAATACTATTGAAAGGAGTATCTGAAGTACCAACGGTAATTCAGACCAAATCAAGCGAAAAGGAGTCTTACTATGAGGG
The DNA here is from genome assembly GCA_022824835.1 of Candidatus Poribacteria bacterium. Classification (GTDB taxonomy): domain Bacteria; phylum Poribacteria; class WGA-4E; order WGA-4E; family WGA-3G; genus MSPOR6. Next base: position 9,909 of record JAJDZB010000013.1, read on the forward strand.
TTTACTACATAACTCTATTTTTTATTATAATTCCCATTTTATTTGGATGCAAGATAAATGAAGATCATTGGGATAATTTCATAGATAAACAAAAATCTTTAGGATATGAAGTTTTAAGTGTTGAAGCATCTAAAACGTGGATTAAAGAACATAGTGATGAGATAAGTCTGCCTAACAAAATTAAGTTTGGCAAACCACATCACTTGCAGGATTTCGGTTTTGCCCCTTATGGTATTATGATAGTAAGCGATATAAATAATAAATACCGAGTTATTGCCAGGGAATTGCCTCCAGAAAAAACACTATTGAAAGTCGGTGATATACTATTGCCGTTTCCTCCTTTTATTTTCGGTAGAAAAACGTTTGTTGGCACTACTAAGGAAAGTAAACCAGTTGACTGGAAAACCGAAATTGAAACTTTCGTTTTCGAAGCGAAAGAAACAATTGTCCAGCCGTATTTAGAAGAAGTAGGAGAAACAAAGATTCGTATTGAACCATCTGTTTATGAACATGTTGATCTTTATGATTTTAAATGTACCACTTACATGTCTCCAAATGGTGCTACTATTTCATATTCATATAATATAAGCGATCAGACCGATCATAGAAATCAATTCGGTTTCATTGTCACAAAAATAGATGGTACTGTCTATAAAAGACATCATAATCTGTCGCCTTGGCGTGAAACTGTGCAAGAAGATATACCGCCACGTAACGATAGAGATGTTTCAATAATAGATCATGAATGGAATTATTTTATAGCCAGAAAAAAGTTGTTAGGGTGTGAATTGCTGAGTGCTGCAGCATCAAAGCAATGGATAAAAAAACATAGGGACGAGATGAGTATTCCTAAGCGGATTCTATTTGGGAAACCACATTATGTTCAGAATAGTTTTTTTGCACCCTATGGTATTATAATAGCACTTGACTCAGATTATAATTACCGCGTAATTGCCAGGAAATGGCCACCAGAGAAAACGCTTCTGAAAGTCGGTGACACGCTAACAATGAGATTTACTTCGACTTCAGATCCTGCTGAGCTTATTAAGTCTTTTGAGATCCTTAATGGCCTGTTTGATGATGATAAAGATATTGAGGAAACAATTAAGTCTTACAGGAAATATTTAGAAAATAAAACTCGCAATTTCGTTTTTGAAGCAGAAGAAATAATCTTCCATCAGGGAATTCCAAGGCCGAAGTTTAAAGAAAATCAAGAATTTGATATTGCAGGTTATATGGGTCTTGATACATATACCCTGTATATGTCTCCAAATGGTGCCACGATTTCATATAACGGTTTCGGGGTTGTTACTAAAGTCTCGGGTTCCGTTTTTCGCAGGGTGTTTGACCTAACAGAAATTGCAACATCACTTCTTGAATAACTTTTATTTCTGGTAACGGGAGTTTGCCTAAGAACTTTAGGTCTCGCCTAAGCGGCAGGTCCTAAAGAATATCAGATAAAACAAAGTGAGAAACCCTCAATTTTCCCTTGACAACCCAAAATATACATGTTAAAATGATTGTCACATGGTAGGCAGGATACATAGTACAAATTCCGTAATCGTAAGTAGACATTTACCGGTAAACGCCCAATACATAAAACTGAGAATTTACCCTCGCTTGCGGAGGGTTAGGGGGAGTGTTCAAAACTTATATTGCACAATTAATTCTAACTTTGTACCACAGTATGTTTTTTAAAGGAGAACAAAGATGCCAGAAAAGACAACCAAAACAAAAAAAGAAGAACTCACCGTCGAAATACTAAAAGAAACATCCACGCGTTTTAGAGAAGTCGTGGCGCATACTATCGGCATGGGATATACAATAGGCGAGGCACTTGACCGTATACTCAAATATTATAAAGAGAGATACAAGTTCACTAAAGACCTGAACGATGAGAAAGTCAAATCTATTCTACGGGAATCCTTGCGAACATGCAATCCAAATGATAAAAAGTTTTGCGTCAAAAAGTACGGTGCTGCCTATCGTGAGGGACGGCTATCTTATGTGCGTTCTATGGGAAGTAATTTACTCAAGGCATTTGATAAACATATAAAAAATCTGAACTTCGCTCTTGATAAAGCAACTTTCAATTTCAACGAAGGACTAACGCCCAAAGAATACGCATCTATCACAAAAGACATTGCCGAGGCAGTTTCGTTGTATCAATCCATAGCAGAAGCACATCAGCCCGAAACTGAAACTACGTTTGACATTCTGCCCGCACTTGATAGTCAGTTGATCCTTGCAGAAATAGAAGCAGCAGATACCCAAACACAAGAAGCATTACCCGCAACATCGGAGACACCCAAAGCACTGCCAGATACTTCCAAAAGCAACGACACAGAGTAAAATTATAACGAGTTGTGCTAAATAACTATTTGTCCAACATTAATTCACATAAGCAGGGGGTGTGTAAGTTTAAACTATTGTTTGATATGCTCTTTAGCCCCTTAGGGACAATATGCGTCTATTATAAAACCTATCGTATGTCAAAACATAATAATAAACAAGAAGTTATCTTTTACAAGCCGTATAGTTATTTGATCAATTTACGTTAATCCACAACCAATTGGTAAAATTGGTAATTTTTCGTTCGGGAAAACCCAGTCATAGACAAGATTCGTGTACAGAAAAAATTACCAATTTCCTGAAAGCATCAACACTATATCACTCCAATTGACATTTGGAATCTATTATGTCAGAACGTTCCGCAGTCCAAGAACCAATGCTCAAATACGCCAACGAAATCGGGTGGCAGCGAATTTCGCCATCAGAAGCCATGCGCATGCGTGGTGGTGATACCGCCGCGCGCTATTTCATTGATGTGTTACAAGCACAACTCCTAAAACTCAACAAAGGAGTTGTAGACGAATCCAATTGTGCAGACGTTATGCGAAAACTCGGTTTGCTCAAAGCAAGACTTGAAGGAAACCAAGACGCACTTTCATGGATGCACGGTAGAGAGTCAACTTTTGTTCACAGTGAAAACCGCCAACGCAACGTTACCCTGATAGATTTTGAGAACCCCGACAATAACCTGTTTCATGTTACCGATGAATGGGAGCAAAAAGGTGTTGTCCACACCAACCGCGCCGATGTGGTCTTTCTAATTAACGGAATACCAATTGCAGTAGTGGAAACAAAATCCGCTCATAAGCATGACGGATTGGCACAAGGGGTAGATCAAATTCGCCGCTACCATCGTGAAACACCTGAGATGTTCACGACTGCACAAATCTTCGGTGTTACGCAACTGATGGATTTTTTCTATGGGGCAACGTGGAACATCAACCGTAAAAATATATTCAACTGGAAAACAGACGAACCCACAAACTATGAGCAGAAGGTAAAAACTTTTTTCGACCAAGAACGTATCCTTCAAGAATTGCATCGGTCTGTTATCTTTCTAAACAGAGATGACCAAATCACTAAAGTTGTGCTGCGTCAACACCAGACACGTGCGATTGAAAAGGTGATCAGACGCGTTAACGATCCGACCAAACAACGCGGACTTGTCTGGCACACGCAGGGCAGCGGTAAAACCCTTACCATCATTTCTATTGCCTCACGACTCCTGCGCGGTGGGGAACAAACGGAAAAGCCTACCGTGCTAATGATTGTTGACCGTAATGAATTGGAAAGTCAACTCTTTAGAAATATTACCGCTTACGGTATCACTACGCTTGAAGTTGCACAAAGCAAAGAGGACTTAGAGAGAATTTTATCATCCGATCACCGCGGTTTAATTGTGTCCACGATTCATAAATTTGACAGGAGACCGGCAAACCTTAACCCTCGCGAGAGTGTTGTCGTGTTAATCGACGAGGCACACAGAACAACGGGTGGCGACTTTGGGAATTACCTAATGGCTGCCGTGCCGAATGCAAACTATATCGGATTTACTGGCACACCGATTGATAACCTTTCTAAAGGTGAAGGCACTTTCAAAGTATTTGGCAAAGACGATGAACAGGGATATCTTGATAAATATGCTATTGCAGAATCCATTGAAGATGGCACAACTTTAAGGTTAAACTACGCCCTTGCACCATCTGGCTTACGGGTGGATCCAGAGATATTAGATCAGCAATTTCTAAGCCTGGCAGAAGCGGAAGGCATGAGCGACCCTGATGAACTCAACGCAATCCTCGACCAAGCAGTAAATCTAAAAGTGATAATGAAAGCACCTAACAGAGTAGAGGCAATTGCTAAATTTGTAGCAAAAGACTTCAAGGAAAGAATTGAGCCGATGGGATTCAAGACGTTTCTGGTAGGGGTAGACCGTGAGGCGTGCGCGCTTTACAAAGAGGAATTGGATAAGCACCTACCACCAGAATATTCGGAGGTCGTCTATTCACATAACAATCAGGATAACGAGTTAATGAAAAAATATCATCATTCGGAGGAGCAGGAAAGGGAGATACGGAAGAATTTCATTGACAAAAAATCGCAACCGAAAATTCTAATTGTAACCCAAAAATTATTGACAGGCTTTGATGCACCGATACTTTACTGCATGTACCTTGATAAACCGATGCGTGACCATGTGTTGTTACAGGCAATTGCCCGTGTCAATCGACCGTATGAGGATGAGGACGGACTGATAAAACCTGCTGGGTTTGTATTAGATTTTGTCGGTATCTTTGAGAAATTGGAAAAAGCACTCGCCTTCGATTCTGACGAAGTGGAAAGTGTAATCCAAAACATTGATGAACTTAAAGAAAGATTTGCAGAGATGATACGCGAAGACGCACAGCACTATTTACCCTTTGCCGAAGGCTCGGACGATAAAGCAATAGAACGTGCAATTGAATATTTTGCTGATAAGGATATCCGAGAGACATTTTTCACATTCTTCAAACAGTTACAAAATCTCTATAACATCCTCTCACCTAACCCCTTCTTACATCCATTTTTAGAAGATTATCAAGCCCTTGCATCGCTATATAGATTAATTCGTAACGCAAATTCTGACAATATTCCTGTTGATAAAGAATTAACCGCTAAAACACAAGAATTGTTACAAGCCCATACGGAAGGCAATTTAGTTGAGTTGCCTGATGAAATTTATGAATTGAACGAAACTACTTTGAAGGAAATAAACCAGAGCGATGTCCCTGATACGGTTAAAGTGATGAATTTGCGGAAAGCGCTGCGGCAAACAGTAACAAAGGATGGTGAATCAAAACCGTTTCTGATCCCAATTAGTGAACGCGCAGAAGAAACTATAGAATCTTATGACAATCGCCAGTTAGGAACAAAAGAGGCATTAACTAAGTTCATGAAGTTAGCTGAAGAAATTTCGCTCGCCGAAAGAGAACAAAACAGGATGGAATTAGGCGATAATGCTTTTGCCGTCTATACAGTTCTCAAAAATGTTAGAGAGACTATTACACCAGAACAAGCACAAGCAGTCAATCAAATCTTTGAAAAATACACAGACCATCAGTGGGATGAACAACAAGGAAAAGAGTTACGTAGTATGTTATACAAAACACTAAGACCAACAGTTGGAACAGATAGTCTGATTGAAACAACAAACAAATTGCTAAAGTTGAAACGTGTATGAAAACCGAAAAAGCGTGGGATAACCCAATGGATTTGAAAAGCACTGTGTGGCAATGGGCAGAACAAATCGGTGTTGATGTTAGGGAAATCCACCTACGTACTATGCGGCGAAAATGGGCATCTATTTCAACCAACGGCAGATTGACGCTAAACACCGATCTACTCAATTTACCGACTACATTAGTAGAATTCGTAATTGTGCATGAACTGGTGCATCTACTTGTCCCGAATCACGGTAAGTTGTTTAAAGGGTATATGTCTGCCTATCTACCTGATTGGGAAGAACGACAGAAGCGTTTAAAATTACTTTAACCATCTTTAGACTGAACAAGGAATTGAGTATTACTATCAAAAAAACGCAAAATTCTATACAAGGACACCCAAATTTGCGTTAGTCCTGACGAATATAGTTTAGTCAATGTTAAGTGGTAAATTCTTAGGGATGTAAAACTGTCTTTATGCCACGTTGTCCAACAGCATTGTCAAATGCCGCCAAACCTTGTGAGATGCTGAACCGATCTGTTATTAAAGGTCTGAAATTGATAGCTTTCTGCAATAAGAGTTGGCGGGAATCTTCAAGACTTTTTCTTGAAAATGCCCATGATGCCATCAGTTTATGTCCCATATAATGAAATTCTTCAAGATTGATGTTTAATTCTTCACCTTGTGGTGCAAGACCGAAAAAATTTATGCAACCACCTCTACGCACCACTTGATAAGCAAGCGATATGACCGCCGCATTGTTTGTCGTTGCCGAGATTACTGTATCAACCCCCCCTTGTGTCATATCCATTAAGTGCTGAATCCCTTCAGGTGTGGGATCGTAAGTAGCGTCTGCACCGACTGCAGCCGCTGCATCTCTGCGATGGGAGAGTGGTTCAATGACATAAGTCGCTAATCCCTTTCTTTTCACTAATTGTGTGAACATCAGACCGATAGGACCTGCTCCCAGTATCGCGACTGTCTCTTGAAAAATAGTCTCGTCCATTGCATTCAGACAGCAGCCTAACGGTTCAAGAAAGAGCAGTTCATCTTGCGGAATATCGTTTGGTACTTGTATTAATTTACCCGTATCTATACCATGTTTTGGCATCCTTAAGTATTCTGCATAGCCCCCATCAATATCGTGTCCGATACCCTCTATTGAATTGCAGTATTTGTCTTGATCATTTTTGCAGTGGATGCAAACCCCACAAGAAAGCATAGGATTCACAGTCACTTTTTCACCTACATTTACCTCCTTATGCCTACTTTCAACAACAACCCCTGCGATTTCATGCCCCATGACAACCGGGGGATTGTAGTCTGAGACATCTCCCCGGAGTGCAGCAATATCCGATGCACAGATACCGCACAACTCCATCTTAATCAGGACATCACCTGTATCCAATTTTGGAATAGGTACATCCTGAATACTTAATTTGTGTGTTTTTTCAAAAACAACAGCTTTCATAGAGGAAAGTTGTATTATGGTTATACGGGTTGTCTTCTCTTCAGTCCCGACAAATCATGGCGAATACCAAACGCGTATTCGCCCAAGCGCATTTGGCGTTGATTTGGTAAGGACGATATGTTTATATCAAGATGTATTTTTACACATATCGTCCCTACAGGACTAAAGAGGGTTTGTATAACGTTTAGCTATAAACATAGCGTCCCTACGGGACTGAAGAGGGTTTCTGACATCACGATCCTATTCAAACTCATAAGGAATAGTTTCAGATTGATGTGTTTTTGCTGATTTTTCTGCTAAATCCATAATTGCGATGACACGGCGTGCAGATTCAGGTGTTACGATCAAAGGAGTGCCATCGTTCAAATGTGACACGATATTCTCGTAATATCTTGGACCTGGTCTTCCACTAAACCCGACTTTCTGTTCCTTTGGGTGTCCTTCAACTTCTGATAGGACTTTATATTGACCCCCCTCAGAAACGATTGCGCCGTGTGAACCGAGGAGTTTCCATCGGTCTCCACCAACCTTGGCGATACTTGACATTTGTATGGTTGCCGAGGCACCTTCAGCGACATATTCTGCTTCAGCAAATCGTATCACAGCTTGCACATGGTCTTCATTCGTAATGTCATCCCAAACAAGATTCGGTTGGAAGAAACCAGTGACATTATACATGCGTGCTTCAAGTACATTAAGTAACCAATCGAGGAAGTGTGCCCCCCAATCGTAGAAATGTCCACCAGAGATAGCTTTTACACTACGCCACCAATTAGGATTCGGTCTTCCGTAACCGCCACCCCACATTTCCACACTAAAGACTTTACCGATGATGCCTGATTGAACGAGCTCGCGTAGCGTCCAAAAATCTGCATCCCAACGTCTGTTGTGATGAACGGATAGCATGACACCGTTCTCTTTACCAGCATTGATCATTTCTGTGGCTTCAGCAACAGTGATACACATCGGTTTTTCAACGACGACATGCTTACCGGCATTGAGAGCTGCGACAGTCGGACCGCAGTGCAGACTGTGTGGAAGGACATTTGCAATTAGATCAACATCCTCATCTGCGACGAGATCATCAACCGTGTTGTAAGTTCTAATGTCAGGAAAATCATTTTTTGCAGCTTTCGTTCGTTCTGGGTCAATATCACACACAGCAACACATGTGATTCCATCAGTGTTATTCATCATGTTTGCATGTGCTTTACCCATATTAAATGCTGCTCCATAACCGAGGACAGCACCTTTAATTGTTTCTGCCATTCTATGTCTTGTCTCCTTTTGGGTAGACGTTCGTTCCACCAAATTTTTGTGTGTTATTGTGATTATAGCACGCTCATGTGTTCATGTCAAAATCATTATTCATAACATTATTTGGCATAACACTATTTGCCATAACATTATTTGACTTTGAGCTGTCCCCAAGTCATTGCAAGCTTACCTGCTGGCTCTACATCCAATGACTCACTATCCATAACCTTTGCGATTTCATCTTCATTCAGAACACGGTTATATAGACGGACTTCGTCAATTAAACCCAAGAATCGGTAGTTATGATTTGCCGTTTCATTTGCACCTGCACCGATGAGGAATTCTTCATTCGGATTCACGTCTATGTCAAAGTTATCTTCACCAATATATTCACCATTCACATAGAATTTATGATTTCCATCAGCATAAGTTCCAGTAAGATGTTCCCATTCATCAAGATTTACTGCAGGTCCGCGAACAGGTTTCCAACTATTCGCACCAGCACCAATCCAAAACTCCCAGGTATTTCCAGGTTCACAATAGAATATGTAACCACGTTGTGGAAAATCAGCACGTGAGGAGACAACGGCACGATGACCAGTTCCATTTGAAGCGACATTTGCCCATGCTGTTATTGTGAAGACTTCTGGATTGAGATCTTCATGATACGGCACGTCTACTTCACTATCAGTACCATTGAATTCCAGGGCGCCTCCGTATTTACCATCCTTAGTTCTTTCTGTTCCGCCAATCAGTGTACCGTCGTGTCCATTTCCAGAAACATCTTTTGCAGTATCACCACTATTTCCGTTAAAATCCCAATATGCTACAAGACCTTCTGTCAAGTCTTGGGATAGAACGGGTTGATTAAAGAGTGCAATGCAAAAGAGCATTGACAGCGTGATCGAAAAAGTTTTCATCGTTTAATACTTCCTTTTTTGGGTCATTGAGATATACAATCAGTTGCTTATTTTGCTTTGAGTTGTCCCCACGTTACAGCAATCTTTCCCAAACTGTCTACAGGAGTTGATTGACTCTCCATGACTAAAGCAATTTCGCTTTCATCTAAAACTCGGTCGTATATACGTACATCGTCTATTTTACCGACAAAACGGTAATTATGGTTTGCGGTTTCATTTGCCCCAGCACCTATAAGGAATTCCTGTACGGTGTTAACACTCAATGTTGCAGATGTTTCACCCACAAGTTCGCCATTAACGTAGAACTTTTGTGAACCATCAGTATAAGTGCCGACGAGATGGTCCCAGTCATCCAAATTCACTGCTGGACCTGAGATAGGATTCCATCCACCACCACCTGTCCAGAATTGCCATATATTGTTTGGTGTACAGTAGAAAATGTATCCACGTTGGGGGAAATCATCACGAGAGGAGATTACAGCACGGTGTCCAGCTCCACCAGTTCTCGCGTTTGCCCATGCCGTGATAGTAAAAGTTTCTGGATTAAGTGTTGCATGAAAGGGAATATCAACTTCATCGCCTGTACCATCAAATTCAAGCGCACCATCAAAGTATCCATCTGTCCATTGTGGATCTCCCACGAGGGTTCCTTCATGACCGTTACCGCTTAAATCCTCTACTGTATTACCACCTGCATCATTCAATGTCCAATGTGCTACGAGTCCATCAGAAGCACTTTGGGAAAATAGTGGTTGACAGAAGATCATCATTGAGAGTATCGGCAATATGACTAAAAAATTTTTATGTTTCATATTATGTCCTTATTTCTTATGGATTATTGTTTGTTCTGAAGAATTGTCACCTTACGGACGGCACACGGAGTGTGCCTACTGCTTTTAAGCAATATTATGACAGTAATTTTATACGTGATACTACCCACTACCTAAAGGTAGGGGCTTCGGTTTCTTAGACAATAGCGGTTGCGCCAAAGGGTCAACCGTCTTACATCGTCTCCACCAGCAGGCTATTTGCAGTTTTTAGAACCGCTATCGTGCATCAAGGCACGGGTACCCCAGCCTGCAACAATAAAATAGTTTTGAGTGGCGATACAAGGCGATGGACTATTACCTCACTATCGGTTTACAGGACCGCCACATAGTTTTACAAGGTTTCACTTCAACTCGCCCAAAATCACGTTACTGATTAGGATAGGACTCAATCAAGGTTTGATTGAGGTAACGTTCCTATCCAGCAAGTTGTAGGTATTATATCATACACCTTTTGAAAAGTCAACATCTTTTTCATGAACGCTGTCAACCGTCTACATCCCACAAGCTAAAGCATGGGGATTTGACGGGGAGTGTTAAAACACTCCTTTGTCAAGGAAAACTACAAAAGTATTAAATAGATTTAAAGAATACGCCATAATTGAGATTTGCTGAAAGTTAAGACTTTAAAAACGGTAGGAGCGATCTCCTTCTCAATGCAGAATACCAATCCCATTATCCCACGCGAAAAGTTCTGTGCGTAGAAAATGATTCTATCAATCTGTAGCACATTCATCCTTGATTGTGCTACGAATACGCCTAATTTAAAGGAAGTATGTTGTAGTAAGAAGTGTAATTAAGAATACATGCTGTAGTAAGAAACGCATTCAAGCATGAGATTCTACAGCCGTAGTCAACATGAAAACCTTGCGGGTTGGAGGAACAGTTCACTAAACCAATTTTCTCTGTCTTATATCACCCCAAGGACCTGTAATAGCAAGTGTTATACCAGGATTCTGGATATTGACAAAGAGCGTCGTGCCATCAGGGGAGAACACTGCACCAGCTAACTCCGAAGTGTTACTTGCATTTCGGGCAAACTGATAGGTGTGTCCTTCGGGCGTAACGCCAACTAAAAACTGTTCTTTTGAACCATCTTCACAGATGATAACATCTCCCCAAGGGGCAACAGTTAAGTTATCTGCGTTCTCAAGGAGTTTACTATCGTTCGGTTCAATGAAGAGTTCAAGTGTTCCCGGTTCTTTATCTTCTCGACTTGTACCTTCGTATTGGCTCGGCGTATATTTCCATATCTGCCCCTTGTTAGCGATACCCCCATTTGTACAGGCGAAATAGAGCGTATCACCACTATACCAGATTCCTTCACCTCGTGCAAACTTAGCAGCATTTTTACTTTCAGTACCTTGCACACGCAGATCATCCTTTGGTGATTCTACATTTTCAATATCCACCCAAGCAGTTGCCATCTTCTGTGAGACGGGGATCGGATCGTAGGTCCAAGGTGCGATTTTTTGGAGACCTGTCTTCCAGTTTCGCGTGTCAGGAGCGGTCATATCTTTGATTGTCAATGCTTGAAGCCGTCCCCCTTTAGCGAGATTGCCGGGTTCATCAGGAATAAACCGATAAAAGAGACCGTCATTCCTGTCCTCTGTTTCGTAGACGATACCGGTATCTGATGCAACGGCGACAGCTTCATGATTGAAACGTCCCATTGCTTTAAGCGGTACTGCGTTGACTAATCCAGGGGTTGTCGTAACTGGCACTTCAAAATTGTATCCGTGATCTTGTTCAAAGTCATTCTCAGCTTTCTGAACTGTTTCTTCACACGTTATCCAAGTGTTCCAAGGTGTAGGTCCACCTGCACAATTCCGTATCGTTCCAGCGAGACTCAAGAAATGTTTTTCAAGGGTACCTGTCCGGGTGTCATATATGAGGGTTGTTGTTGCGCCAAGACTCGGAGATTTTCCGTTTCCCAGATCGTAGATTTTTTCTGTGTCAACGAGGTTTAGTTTCTCGTTATTCCATCCAAAGGGACCGACTATCTTGTCAGTAGCAGTCAATTCGTGATTACGTATAAGGATGGTCTTTCCTTTAGCACCTTGAAATGTTGCCATGCCATCATGTTTTCCTGGTACCCACAGTCCATCGTCCATTATCTCACCTGTGCGAGAAAAGGCATGACAAACAAAACCTTCGGGGAGATCAAGCAATTTATTCGGACTGGGATTAAAAACATAAGGCGGATCAGGTCTAAAACCCGGTATGTGCTTAATCAGTTTACGACTTACACCAGAAAAACCGAAACCTACTGCTGCAGACCCTAAGGCTACACCGCCATAACTCAGAAATTGTCGTCGTGAGAGTTTATACTTCATCTATACTACACCCATTAATTTGAAATTGAGCTTTTCTATACACCTGTCGCCCCGCTGGGGCTAAAGATTATTGTATATTCGCATTCTTCTATACACCTGTCGCCCCGCTGGGGCTAAAGATTATTGTATATTCACATTCTTCTATACACCTGTCGCCCCGCTGGGGCTGCTCTGTTCTATTAGTGAAGTTTTATGTGGTTTAAAAACTCAGCGAAAATAGAAAAGACATCAATGCAACAGTTCCAGAGGGACGAAAGGTATATAGAAACATATTCGTATCTCAAACCTAAGCCCCAGAGGGGCGAAAGGTATATTTCATTCATGATATAAGAATTGCATATTCTAATCAAGGATACAAATAAAAAAGATCTAAAAATTGTCCAAACTATAATTGCTCTTAATGGTAGACTACAATTGTTGCATTTGTTTTGAGATTTCTTTAAGTTTTATTGCCAGCATAATTGGACATGTGGTCGTCATTTTGGTAGAGAACACATCTTAGGTAAATCTAAAACCTACGGATAACTGATGAATTTTTTGACATTATATATCACTTTGTGCTAAAATTCTATAGTTGAGAAAGTATAACATAGATTTCATAAGTGTGCATTTAAAATATAGCAAAGAACCAATCATCGGGATCTGATAGGAGGAACATCATAATGGAGAACCATAGTTATACGCCGAGTGAAATTGAACCGTATTGGCAAACTGTCTGGAGTGAAAAGGACGTTTTTACGACACCTAACGACATTGAAACTTTAGAACAGAAACCGAAATTTTACGTTCTCGGCATGTTTCCATATACTTCGGGAGCAGGTCTTCACATCGGTCACGCAAAAAACTATGTTCCTACAGATGTCATCGCAAATTACAAACGCATGCAAGGATTCCATGTGATGCATCCAATGGGGTGGGATGCTTTCGGTCTACCGACAGAACGCACTGCAGTACGTGAAAATGAACACCCAGCACACATAACAGAACGAAACACTGAGACATTTCAACAACAGATACAACGAATCGGGCTTTCCTACGATTGGTCCCGCAAAATTGATACCTCACTCCCCGATTATTACCGATGGACACAGTGGATATTTCTTCGTCTCTATGAAAAGGGATTAGCCTATCTTGCCGAAGTTCCTGTCAACTGGTGTCCAGCTTTGGGGACTGTGCTATCTAATGAAGAGGTAAAGGACGGAAAATATGTTGAAACAGGTGATCCCGTTGAACGCAGGTTAATGAATCAATGGATGCTAAGAATCACGGCTTATGCAGAACGTCTTCTGGACGACTTGGAACTTTTAGATTGGCCCGATGGTCTAAAAGAGATGCAGAAAAATTGGATAGGTAAGTCAGAAGGGGCAGAGATAACATTTGACATAAAGGATTGTGACGCTAACTTCACAGTCTTTACAACCAGACCAGATACGCTCTTCGGTGCAACCTACTGTGTGTTAGCACCTGAACACCCGCTTGTGTCAGAGATTACACATTCAGAATTCGCATCAAACGTTGATGCTTATGTTCATGAAGCAAAAAATAAATCTGACCTTCAACGCACCGATCTTGCAACTGAAAAGACAGGTGTGTTTACTGGCGCGTATGCAATCAATCCATGCAACGACCAACCCATACCAATATGGGTTGCTGACTATGTTCTCATGACTTACGGAACTGGCGCAATTATGGCTGTCCCAGGACACGATGAACGAGACCATGAATTTGCCGCTACGTTTGATATTCCCATCGTTGAAGTTATCAGCGGAGGAAGCAAACCGATTTTGGAGGAAGCTTTTGAGGGAGACGGTGTTTGTGTTAACTCCGGTTTTCTTAATGGTCTAAAAACCGATGAAGCAAAAGAACGCATGATTGCGTGGCTTGAAAGTAACAAAACGGGTAAAGGTCAAATACAGTATCGTCTGCGAGATTGGTTATTCTCACGACAACGGTATTGGGGAGAACCTTTCCCACTTGCCCACCTTGATGATGGAACCATTGTCCAACTGCCCGATGAACACCTTCCGATAGAACTTCCCCCGATAGATGCATATAGACCGACAGAAGATGGGAAACCCCCGCTTGCTCGCGCTGATGAGGCATGGTTAAAAGTGCAGTTGCCTGATGGCAGAATCGCCACACGCGAAACCAATATTATGCCACAGTGGGCAGGTTCATGCTGGTACTATCTCCGATACCTGGACGCACATAATACAAAAGCACCTTTCGATTCTAAATTAGAACAGTACTGGATGCCTGTTGACATCTATATGGGTGGAACTGAACACGCTGTGTTACATCTACTCTATGCACGATTTTGGCACAAAGTGTTATACGACTGCGGATTAGTTTCTACGATTGAACCCTTTCAAGCACTCCTTAATCAAGGTACCATTTTGGCTGAGTCGTTCCAAGACGAAGCTGGAAAATACTATTACCCGCATGAAGTAAAACGGGAAAATGACAAAGCAAGTGTCAAGACTTCAGGAAAACCGCTGCGAGTCCAGATGGAAAAGATGTCAAAATCACGTTTCAATGTTATCAATTCCAATGATGTGATAGAAAAATATGGTGCCGATTCTCTGAGACTCTATCTGCTCTTTATCGGGCCGGTTACGAAGAGCGCGCCGTGGCAGGACGCCGGGGTGGAAGGGGTGTATAAGTTCCTACACCGCGTCTGGAGACTCGTTGTGAATCCTCACAATGGGGAACTGAATAAAAAGTTGACAGACGCTGACACGACTTCAGAATCAGAACTTTGGCGGGAATTGCATAAGACCATCAAACAGGTAACAGAAGATACTGAATCTATTGACAAGATGAACACCGCTATAAGTCAGATGATGATTTTCGTTAACACTGCGACGCAAACTGAAACACTCCCGATTGAGATAGTAAAGACATTCCTTCATCTATTGGCACCTTATGCACCACATATTTCTCAGGAGTTGTGGCATCGTCTGGGAGAAACCGGATTCATCGCACACAATACGTGGCCAAAACATGATGAGAGTATCCTTGAAACTGAAACTATGACGATAGTTGTTCAAGTCAACGGAAAACTCAGAAATAGGCTTCAACTTCCTGTTGATGCACCAAAAGAACAGATTGAAGAAAACGCACTTGCGGATGAAAGAGTCCAAAGGTTTATTGAAGGTAAAGAAATTCGGAAAGTTATTTATGTTCCGAATCGTCTTATCAATATAGTCGTTTAGGAAAATTTACAGATATGAAAATATACGCGAAATTATACGTTATATCTCTTGTGAGTATGCTCGTTCTGTTTTCTACTGTATTTCAGTTAGAGTCTGAAGAACACATCGGAAAGTTCGTTGTGGCAATCCGAGAACCTCTACAAAACGAAGACGGATTCCGGGTCATAACACGTACCTTGGAGAGAGGACGTGATACATCTAATTGGTGGGAATATTATCAGTATAATGTCTGCTCAATGAATCCAGATGGAACAGACTTCCAACGTCTAACCGATGATGCTGTCTCATACAACCCACGTTGGGCACCAGATAGAGAACGAATCGCATACATATCCGGAATTGAAAGATCGAAATCACTCTATGTGATGTCTGCAGATGGCACTGAGAAAAAACAGTTAATTAAGAGAGAGTATGATATACATGATTTCTGGTGGTCACCTGCAAGTAACGCACTATTAGTCGTCGTAGAGATTGACCGACCAAAAGATAGATTAGAGAATTGGGAAGTAACAGTTGAAGGAAAAGTAAAACGTTGGCGAAGTGAACGCTGGGCAAAAGGTTGGCTACATTGGAATGAAAGTGGTGAAAAGGTTAAAGAACCAAATAGAAGATTGATTGAGGTACTACCGAAAGGTATAAGCTGGCCCGAGTGGTCACCAAACAGAAGATGGATCGCTTTTAAAACGGATGGTTTGCTTGCACTGGCAGAACCAGATGTTGTCAGTATGGGGAGATCCTGGTTTCTACAACTTGATGAACCGCCGTGTGGCAACATTGAAGAATGGTCACCAGATGGAAAACACGTCCTGTTTTATACTTCAGGTGAGATCTGTACGGTTTCTGTGGAAAAAGGAGAAATTCAGAACTATCGGAATCTAAGTCTTTATGCTGGTCGTGAAGCGACATGGTCACCTGATGGAAGTTACGTTGCCTTTATTGGCAGCGATGCAAACAGACGCAGAACCAGTGAAATCTTTACAATACACGTTGAAAGTGGAAAAATGGAACAGATAACATCAACTATCTACGATTTCATCAATCTTCACTGGAGATAAAGGAAACGCACAACAAACATATAGCAATAGCGAAGAAAAACTTATGACAAATTTAGAGAAGAACATTGAAATACAAGATGGAGGTAATCTATCCATCATTCCATTAGGGGGTCTGGGTGAATTCGGACTCAATATGATGGTCTATGAAACCGAACAGGATATTATTGTAATTGATACAGGATTCATGCTACCGAATTCTGACATGCCTGGGGTAGATCTCATATTTCCAGATATCCACTATTTGGTTGAAAGACATGAAAAGGTGCGTGGCATTCTATTGACACACGGTCATGAAGATCACATTGGGGCTTTAGCTTATGTGCTACAGCAAATTGACGCACCTGTGTTCGGGACGCAGTTAACACTCTCGATAGCCAGTGGCAGATTGAGAGAATACGGTGTGTTGGATAAGGCGGAATTAAACGCGATTGTTCCAGGGGATAAAGTGAGCTTAGGGGATTTCACTGCAGAGTTTATTCATGTCACACACAGTATACCAGATTCGGTAGCAATTGCACTGCAAACCCCCGCAGGTATTGTCGTCCATACAGGTGATTTCAAATTCGACGCAACCCCTGTTGACGGTAAGTTAACGGACATTCAAACCTTAGCACGACTCGGATCGGAAGGTGTACAATTGCTGCTTTCCGATAGCACAAACGCTAACTGGCAGGGACAGACTCCCTCAGAACGTAGTATTCTTGACTCAATTGACAGTATCTTCCAAAAGACTGAACAGAGACTCTTTCTTTGCACTTTTTCTTCAAGTCTACATCGTCTACAACAGTTTATTGATTTAGCAGTAAAACATCGCAGACTCGTTGCTGTAACAGGACGTTCCCTTATAAATAATATCCGTACCGCAACAGAACTTGGACACCTCAAACTAAATGTAGATTATCTGATTGACGCACGAGATGCTTCCCTGTATAAACCCCATGAGATAGTTATTCTTAGCACCGGTAGCCAGGGTGAACCCCGTTCAGCGATGTCCCTAATTGCACTTGACAATCATCCCTTCTTAACGGTCGAACCGAATGACACCGTCGTCATATCAGCACGGATTATTCCTGGAAACGAAAAAACCATAGGTAATGTCATTAACCATCTACTCAGACGTGGTGTGACGATTTACCACGAACGGAACGCTAATGTCCATGTGTCTGGACACGGTTCAAGTGAAGACCTTAAACTCATGCTCAACCTACTAAGACCAAAGTTTTTCGTTCCTATTCACGGGGAATATCAGAATTTAGTGAGACATGCTGAACTGGCAGAATCTGTAGGTATCCCAAGAAATAATATCAATGTAGTTGAAGACGGTGAACGCATTAGTCTTACGTCAGAGACTTGTGAAGTTTTTGAACGACAGGGAAGATCAGGCAGAGTTTTGGTAGATGGCAAACCAGATATTGAACTTGAGGATATTGTCTTGCGAGACCGTATCCAACTCTCTCAAGATGGTATGGTAATCCCAATAATAGTATTACAGAGCGATGGCGGTGCAATAGCAACGGAACCAGAGATAATCTCTCGTGGATTTGTCTATATTGATGATTCGGAGGAACTTTTCACTGAAGCGAAGAACATTACGAGGAATGTTATTGACAAACTAACGGATGAACAGAGACAAGAAACGGAGACCGTTAAGGATGAAGTTAGGACCGTGCTCCGCAAATTCTTCTCTAAGCAGATGCAACGTAGTCCCTTAGTTTTACCCGTTGTGATGCGGGTGTAACTTATACACAGTATAAAAATAAGTAACCATAAGAATACATTAGTACAGAATCCAATTGCTTTAGCATAAGTCTAAATTAGAAGAATCCTTTCCTGAGTACTTCACTTTCCGGATCTTCTTTAAAAATACTACTAATATGATCTAAAAACCGCAGAAGTATTTCTGTTGAAATTGGATTAGTTTGTAGATGTTCAGCATATATATCTCTATTTTCTTTCCTTCCTTCAACTGTACTGAATGACTGGCGCATATCGGCAGAAAGTCGTTTGGCTTTTCGCAATATGAGAATTTCATCAATCGCTGTTGTGTTGGTACTGATAGGTAACATATCAAGCCATTCACACAACAAAAAATATTTTGCTCCAGGAACAGAGAGTTTTACATCTAAGGCTGTTGCTGCTGCCTCTTGAAACATTGTTTTGTCAAGATTTGTTTTACACTCTGCTGCGATGTAGGCAATATTAGTTTCTTTTGTCAAATTACTTTGAAAGTCTTCTTGGTGTGAGGTGCGTATGAAAATTCTTCGACTAATAGTGAAGTCATGGTCTTTTGTCCTAACCTTCATACCGCCCCCAGTCTCTTCTTTAATTGGACTGGCTTCAAATCTAAGACCGGAAAAGCAAGTTGTTGGACCAAGAGATAAATTAGAATCCTTAAATAAATTAGACAGTGCGTTTGATAATAGAATTGGAAGGAATTCTTCAATAATAGTATTATCAAGTTTTAACTGACCCTTCTGACGATATAGGAAATTTTCAGGACTGTCAAATATTATATCTAATTCAATAAATTGTTTGTATTCATTGAAAAGACTTACCATACTATTCACCATCTCCCTATAATTACCGTCAACTAATTGCAGTTTTTCTAACCACTTTTTATAGCGTGATTTTGCTTCTAAGATTTTAGTTTTGTCTTTGAAAGGTAGTTTCTCATTATTCAAAAGTGCATGTAATTTGTCCCCATGTGGGGTAAGTAAGACAGGCATACTTATACCTTCCTCATTTTCATGGTATCGAATAATGGTGATGGATGAATCTTAGAAATGTCTTTTAATGCTTGTAGTAGACCCGATTTGCTCTTTTCAGGAACATTTGCATAAGTTGATTCTAATACTTCTTCTGATAACTTGCGAACATCATCTAAGTAATCGTATGAAGCGTAATCTGAAACCATTGGAGAAAAATGTAGAATATCCTCAAAAATACTCTGTCCAAAATTATTACGATACGACCTCTGTTGCTTAAGCAGTAAATCAAACCCCATTACACGATGTGCAATTTCAGCAACAATCTCTCCATTAAAGAATCTTGTCCCATTTACCATAGATTCTCTACCCACTATAAAAATCAGTTTAGCACTATTTCTGCAAACTCTTGCTAATTCTTCAAATGTTTGAGCAATATCAAGACAATATTGAATAACTGTTAGGAATCTATTGCTTCGATGTTTCCGATTGGAACCAAATTCTGACCTTGAAACTTCCAATAGATTCCAGTCTAATGCTTCCATTGATGCTCTATATTGCTGATGATAATTAAAAACATTAATGTATGGTGGAGAAGTAACGACAAGATCAATGGATGAATCAACTAAAGGTGTTCTACGGGCATCTGCAAGAAAAACGTCAATTGGTTGGTTTGAAAATGGGAGTTTTGTAATATGCCCTTTCAGTTTAAACCATGCCTTAAAAACTTTATCAACAGATAAATCGGGTTGATAAAAATCCAGCAAAGTAATCAAAGTTTCCAAGAGTCCTTGTAAGTAAAGGTCATCCACTCTTGATATTAAACCAACAAGTTTTTGCTTAATCATTCCAATATCAAGTTTTTCAGGATGTGAATCTAAACTCTTATAGAATTGCATCTCCTGCTGAAATTCATTTTGAAGAATGACTGAAGTTTCCTGTAGCAAAGAATAACGTAAATTTAAAGGCAGATTAATGAAACGATATGTTTGTGCTAACATTACAGCTGCAGGATTAATCTCAGTACCACAAGCCGCTAAACCTAATAAACCAGCTTCATAAAGAACGGTACCACTTCCAACAAAAGGGTCAAAAACTACGGAATTAGGATTGCTGTATTTGCCTAACAGAACTTGTACAAACTGAGGTGAAAATTGACCCTTCCAACGTAATGGATTACTTCGGTATTTCTTAGAGATATTAAGGTCCGATTGACGTATATCTGCTGTGTCAAAAGGTATAGCAGCGTAGATTCCTTGCAAAATTGACATTATAGATTCCACACGATTTGAATTCAAATTATGTATTTTAGATTACTGAAATACCAAAAAGGAAGACAGGATGAAAATGAACTTAAAAGTGCAATCTATTCTAAAATTCTATAAAAAAATTCTCTAATATAGTTATCTATAGAATTATTCTTGAACAAAATTGATGTCCCACATAAGCACCGAATGGTCTTCGCTACCACTTGCAATTATATTGCCATCAGGAGAATATGCAACACTTCGGACAGAACCTATATGGCCCTTCAAGACTTTCTGAACATCCCCTGTTTCTGCATCTACCAAATGGACCGCACCATCCCTTCCACCGATAGCAATTGTTTTACCATCAGGTGAATACGTAACACCCCATACATAGAATTTGAAATCTGCAAGTGTAGTTTTTCGTTTTGATGTAAATGCGTCCCACAATCGCACCGTCCCATCAGAACTCCCCGTAACGATTGTGCCACCATCGGGTGAAAAGGCGACAGAATTTACGACATGTGTATGTCCTTTCAGCGATGCTTTTGACTGACCCGTCGCAGCTTGCCAAAGTATAACCAACTCATCCGAACTTGCAGTCGCAATAGTGCTTCCATCAGGGGAATATGCCAAACTTCTGATTGATCCTGCATGACCTTTCAGTGTTGCTTTCGCTTCTTCAGAAGCGACATCCCACAGAATACCGATATTATCTGCACCACCACTTGCAAGCGTGCTGCCATCAGGAGAATATGCCAATGCTCTCACGTAATCTCTATGTTCAGAGAGCGTTGCTGTCGGAAGTGCTGTAGAACTATCCCATAACCATATCTCTTCATAACTGCCGGTAGCAACAGTGTCCCCATCAGGAGAATATGCTACACTCCACACATATTCTGTATGTCCTGCAAGGAGACTAATTTCTTCTCCACTCTGTATATCATATATCCATGTTCCAATGTCTCCTGCGACAGCAAGGCGCGTGCCATCAGCAGAAAATGCTACATTTCCAATAATGCTACTTTTTCCGAGTCGAAACTTTGCCCCTTCTGGAAGCTCCAAATGTGTACCTGTTTGCTCTTTTTCGGTGTTCATCATAAGTCTGATCCTTTCTTCGTTTCCAAGAAGTATAACACAAGAATCAGGTTTTATCAATTCCTTATAAATTTTGTTCCTCAATTTGATGCAGTGCTTCGCTAATATATCTTTGCACCCATTCGCTTTCGGTCGTTTCTGATAATGTGTTAAGAGCAGATATTGCCTGCGGGTTGCCTATTCTACCTAACGCGACGACAGCCGCAGAACAGACAGACCTATCACTGTCTGTAACGCTACTAATGAGTGCTTCAATCACCTGTGTAGGCGGAAATTGATCCCTCTCTTCAGTTAAACCTAATTCACCAAGTGCAACGACTGCTGCGCATCGCATATCGGCTTCTTCATCCTGTAGGAAAGGGATGAGCCCATCTACAGCTCGGACATCTCTAAGGTGTCCGAGAGAGGAGATAGCAAAACGCCGCACAGTTGAATCTTCATCCGATAATGCATTAATCAATGGTGTAATCGCGTGGACATCACCGACACCTCCTAACCCTTCAGCAGCATAAGCGCGGATATCAGCAGAGTCTGATCGCAATTTTCGGAGTAGAAAACGTGTCGGGAAGTATCTCCAATTTCTGAGAGGTCCGTGTTTATGTGTCAAGATATGCACAAACCGACGGATCTTCTGGTTCATTGATAATTCTGAAAATGAGTCCGGGGATTCGTTTGCCATATTTGTGCCTTGAAATACTGTGATAAGTTACAATGAAATTCCCAATTCCTTCCCTATCGTATAGACATCTTTATCACCACGACCAGAAAGGCAGACTACAATGGTCTTGTCTGCACCGAGTTTCGGTGCAAGTTTACGAAGGTAGGCAATGGCATGAGCGGATTCTAACGCTGGGATGATACCTTCTGTCTCTGACAATAACTGAAAACCTTCCACTGCTTCAGCATCGGTGGCAGGAACATATTCTGCTCTGCCGGTTTCTCTGTAATAACTATGTTCTGGACCTACGCCGGGATAATCTAATCCTGCAGAGATAGAATGTGCCGGTGTAATCTGGCCATCCTCTTCTTGCAGCAGATAGCATTTTGCTCCGTGGAAAACACCGACACTTCCTGCCGTGAGTGGCGCTGCATGTCTTCCACTCCGAATACTCTCACCCGCTGCTTCAACCCCGATTAGACGAACATCTTCATCATTGTAGAACGGGTAGAACATACCGAGGGAATTACTGCCGCCTCCGACACATGCAACGACACAATCGGGGAGGTTGCCTTCCTGTTCTAAGACCTGAGATCTTGCTTCTTCACCAATGACTGCTTGAAAATCGCGGACAATCATAGGATAAGGATGTGCACCTACGACAGAACCGAGCAGTAGGTATGTAGTGCGGACATTCGTAACCCAGTCGCGAAAACAGGCATTGATAGCGTCTTTAAGGGTGCGTGAACCGGAATCAACGGGTACAACCTTGGTTCCCATCAACTGCATCCGAAAGACGTTCAGTGCTTGTCTTTCAATATCCTCTTCCCCCATATAGACTTCACATTCCATATCAAATTTTGCTGCGACGGTAGCAGTTGCAACGCCATGCTGTCCTGCTCCCGTTTCGGCTATGATACGTTTCTTACCCATCCAGCGCGCAAGCAGAATCTGTCCGATTGCACTGTTGATTTTATGTGCGCCTGTATGATTCAGGTCTTCTCTCTTGAGATATATCTTCGCGCCACCGAGTGTATGCGTAAGACGTTCTGCGTAGTAAAGCGGGTTAGGACGACCAACATATTCTCTGAGATAGTATCGAAACTCTTCTTGAAAAGCGTGATTGTCTTTGAGTTCAGTATACGCATCTTCTAATTCTATGAGTGCTGGCATGAGGGTCTCGGGGACATATCTTCCCCCGAACTGTCCGAAGTGTCCTGTTGCATCAGGTAATTGTGGCATCTAAGTTACTCCAATTCTATAGTAGATTTGCATGTAATAGTCTGTCTAAAGTCTCTGTTGACGTAGCAACGCTGAGCGAAGGTTGGATCGATTTAGGACTGATGGGTTTACGACAGTTTCTGGTAGTTTTCCGTTTAAAACCTCCGCAACGCAGCTCGCAGCTGTAACCTGCAATTCAAGGATTGATTCTTCAGAAATAAAGGCTGCATGAGGTGTAATGATTACGTTTTCAAGGTCTAATAACGCTTCATTCTGTTTGGGTGGTTCTGTTTCTAAGACATCTAATCCTGCACCAGCGATTTCATTATGCTGTAATGCTGCAAAGAGTGCGTCTGTATCTACAATCCCTCCACGTGCAGTATTGATGAGATATGCAGTCGGTTTCATAGCACGAAACTCTTCAACACTGAACATGTGCTGCGTTGTAGCTGTTAAGGGTACATGTATTGAGATATAGTCTGATGTCTTGAGCAATTCATCAAAAGTAACCTTATTGGCTCCAAGCGATTTGATGGCATCAGATTCTGTTCGCGGGGAATAGACATTCACAATAAGTCCGAATGCCTTTGCCTTTGGTATAAGTGATTTCGCGATGTTACCAATCCCAACGATTCCTAATGTTTTACCGCGTAGCCTAAACATTTTCTGTCCAATGTTCTGGTCCCAGATACCGGATTTCACGGCTTTATTGTAACGTGTGATTTTCCGCGCACAAGTGAGTATGAGTGCCATTGCATGGTCGGATACTTCATCAACACAGTATGTCGGGACATTCGTAACGATAATCCCGTTTTCAGTTGCAGCATCAACATCTATATTATCAAGACCTATGCCGTAACGTGCGATAATCTGACACTGTTTCGCTGCGACGATTACAGGTTCACGGACAGGCTTCCAGCATGTGAGTATACCATCCGCCATCGGTGCATGGGTCAGGAGTTCACTTTCTTCACCTGTCTCTGCTACGATTATCTCTGATCCAGCATCCGCTAAAACCTTCCGTTCTGGTTCAAGAGATGACCACGCGTAATCTGTTATAAGTACTTTTAATAAATTGCCATTCATGCTCTGTTTACTATTATCTACGTAGAATCGGGTTGAGGATTACCGGTCTGTTTAAGATGCTCAATTGCTACAAGAATACTTTGCCAGGATTCATCAAATTCTGTGGATCAAGTGCATTTTTTATTTTTCGCATCAGATCAACAGCCGTGCCGTGTTCTTTTTTTAACGCACCCCGTTTCCCGATGCCGATACCGTGTTCACCTGTGCATGTTCCACCCATCTCTAATGCAATATCCACAATCTGATTGCTAATTTTATGTGCTTCAGCCAATTCTTCTCTGTTGTTCGGTTCCAGTGGGAAGACGACATGGAAGTTGCCATCACCAACATGTCCAAGCATAGTTGCCGATAGTTCAGAGGCATCAAGCAATGCTCTTGTTTTGTTGATACAAAGTGCTAATTCAGAAATCGGTACACAAACATCAGTAACATAACCAACCGAACCTGGACGCAAGTTGAGTGCTGCATAGTAACTGTCATAACGAGCTTGCCAAAGTTGTCTGCGTTCAGTCTCGTCAGTTGCCCAACGAAAATCTCCGCTACCATTCACCGATGCTATGGATCCAGCAATTTCTGAACTCTCTGTGACGGTGTTAGGTGAACCGTGAAACTCAAAGAAGAGTGTCGGTGCAACATCGTAATTGAGTCTTGAGTATCTGTTGACTGCATCCATCTGTAATGCGTCCAATAACTCTATTCGCGCGACGTTTATACCGGTATCCATCAGTTTTATGACGGTGTTCACAGCAGCATCAACTGTTGAGAATGTACATACTGCAGCCGCGACAGATTCAGGCAACCGTGCTAACTTTACCGTAATCTCTGTGATAACCCCTAATGTCCCCTCCGAACCAATGAATAGCCTTGTCAGATCATATCCTGCTGCTGATTTTCGCGCTCGTCCACCGGTACTTATAGTATCTCCATCTGCTGTTATTACTGTCAATCCGAGCACGTTATCCGACATCGTTCCGTAATGCACAGCACTCGTACCTGAAGCGCGTGTCGCTACCATACCACCCAAAGAGGCATCCGCACCCGGATCAACAGGAAAATGAAGTTGTGTTCCCATTTTAGCAAGATGTGTGTTGAGTTCTGATCGTGTTACGCCAGCTTGTACAGTTGCATCTCTATCGCTCGGATTTATATTGAGGATTCGATTCATTCGGTTTAGTGACAAGCAGAGTGTACCTTCGGAAGAAACGACTGCTCCCTCAACGCCTGTGCCAGTCCCATAAGGGATTATCGGTATTTTATAGTGTGCACATATCTTCACAATCTCCGATACTTCCTTATTGGAGTCAGGAAAAACTACCGCATCTGGAAGTGCACCTTGGTGATATGATGCATCCTTTGCATGTGCTTCTCGGATGATTTTGTCGGTGGTGTATCGCGTTCCGAGAAGTGATTGGAATTCTCTAAGGGGTTGTTGCTTACAGTGTTTGTTCATGCTATCGGTATTTTAGCATGAATTGTGGGTAGTAGCAAGTGAAAGTGAAGAGAATGTCTTTGAACGTCTAATCTGGAAAAGTCACACCCTGATATATCCTCTGCAACGATAATTCGCTTTCAATTGAGACAATCGGAACTTGCTGATTGAGATCCTGAAAACTGGTATAACCCCATTCATCAGGTCTACGCAGGAAACGTTCCACGTTCACTTTATCTTGTGAGACAATGATATATTCCTGAAGGGATTCAATCTGGCGATAATGTGAGAATTTTTCACCCCTATCAAACGCTTCTGTGCTGGGAGAAAGAATCTCAATAATAACTATTGGATTGAGTAACGTATCGAATACATCGTCTTCAAATCTTGGTTCTTGGGATACAACTACAATATCTGGATAGAAATATGATGCTATTGTCGGAGAAC
This sequence comes from Candidatus Poribacteria bacterium, assembly GCA_022824835.1. Taxonomy (GTDB): domain Bacteria; phylum Poribacteria; class WGA-4E; order WGA-4E; family WGA-3G; genus MSPOR6. Next base: position 36,434 of record JAJDZB010000013.1, read on the forward strand.
CCACGCGCATTTCACCGATGTAAGCCTCAATTTCCCTATCTATAATCTGCGAGTGAAGTTCAGCAGCGATATTGAATGAAATAAGATTATGGGCGCGACTTGCACCTGACATAGATATAATCTTTCCCTTTACGTATTCATGTCTGACCGTTTCTGCATCTGGTACAAATTTACGTTCAAAACTTATGTATTCCTCTGGTGACAGAATTGTTTGTGCAGCACCTATTGACACGGTTTCCTCCATAAATAACTGAAAGACCAATTATATTGGAATGACGTTGAGATGTCAAGTTTTGCGTTGAATTTTCTAATCTCTAAACAGATCCAGGTATTTCTCAAGGACAAAGAGACGATTCCGGGAATATCCTGTGATTTCCTCAAGTATATCAAGTTCTGTCAAGGATTTTAGTAGACGATTAGCACTTGAGAAATCCATTTCTAATCTGTCTTCAACCGTTCTCACTTTAACTTTTGGTTTAGTGTACATAAGGTGAAGCAGCTTATGTGCTTTTTTTGCACGAGATCCTAATGTTAGTATTTTTTCTTTATATTCTTCCTGGAGTGCAATAATCGCCTTGAATGTTTCAATTCCATGCTGAGCAGTTTCCGCTATTCCATTTAGGAAAAATGTAATCCATTGCTCTAAATCGTTTGCTGTCCGAACTTTCGTAAGTGAGTCATAGTATGTGTCTCTATATTTCTCAAAAAAGGTAGACATGTAGAGGACCGGTTTCCGCAGTATACCTGAACTAATTAGCTGCAAGATAATCAACAACCTACCACATCTACCGTTTCCATCAAGGAAAGGATGAATGGTTTCAAACTGGTAATGCGTTATAGCGGTTTTTATCAGTTCTGGAATTTGTAAGGATTCGTTGTGCAAAAATTCTTCTAAATCATTTAAGAGATCTGGCAGTTCTACAGCGGAAGGTGGAACAAAAATCGCGTCTGCAAGCGATGTGCCTCCAATCCGATTTTGATTTTTTCGAATTTCTCCCGGAGCTCTATTTTTTCCACGAACACCGGAGAGTAGTATTCTATGAGTTTCCTTGAGAAGTCGCATTGAAAGTGGGATTTTTGGGAGTTCAGTTATTGCGAAATTCATAGCGTCAATATAGTTTTGGACTTCTTCCCAGTCATCTCTTCTTTCTGGATCAATTTCCTCTTGTGGCAAAACAGCTTCATCAAGTTCGGTTTTTGTTCCTTCAATCCGGGTAGAGCCTGTTGCTTCTTTTATAACGTTCATTTTGATGAAAAAATCAACATCCGGAATAAAATCTGCATAAGCGTTGAGTTCTCCTAAGAATCTTCCTGCTTGTTCTAATAGAACATCTATCTGTGGGTTTGCCCAGTCAAAATGTAGATTTACGGAGGAAGGTGTGAAACTTTTATATCCGCCTTGCTGCTTATATGTACCTGCTATAAAATTTTTCATATTATCATTTTTATCAATTTTTGCCAATATAGAATTCCATATTTTGAATTTTGATAATATAGAATAACCTCAACAAACGTTACCAGTTATCTCGCGTTACATATAATGACCGATTTTCCATCGGCAGTGAGACACGTTGACCACCTAACCGACTCGACTCAATTATACCCATCAATGTCTCTTGACTTCGTCTTGCCAAGTGAACAGGACCTTTAGTCTCTCTGTCTTCATCCAGTGCTTCGGCAATATCTGTAATTCCCATCAAAGTGCCTGTAGCACGAGATGTTTCAGGAAACGGAACCTCCTCATAGAAAGTACCGTCCTTCTTACGAAACTGCACTTCGCGACTGTTGTTCTGGATTCGGATTTTACCCCGATTACCGCAAACCTCATATTCGGGTCCAGTTCCTGCTGTATTATAGCCGTGGACACCGTTAGAATAGCGGATATACCCATTTGTGATAGCCGGATCAACATTTAGACGATTGCCATCCCAATCAGATTCCTTACAAGAAATCGTACCTTGAACGAAATCAACTTCAGGGTCACCCGCCAGAAACAGAAGCATATCAGCCGCGTGCGTCAATCCCCAGAGCGCAGAACCTACCCCGTATTGTGCGATGGTGCACTGAATATCTCCTATTTCACCCGCGTCAACGAGTTCGCGCACCTTACGATAAATCGGCATGAAACGACGTTGTGTCCCATAGTTAAACTTTACACCGTGTTTCTGAACAATTTCTACCATGATGTCTGCCTCCTCCATAGAACAACAGAGCGGTTTTTCACAGTAGATGCCTTTAACACTGTTCTCAGCAGCGAAAACAGTAATATCTGCATGCGGTCCAGGGCGCGTAGCAATACAGACGATATCAGGTTTCTCTTTATCAATCATCTCTTGGTAATCTGTATAGGCACGTTCAGCACCGTATCGTTTACGAATGTTTTCAGCTTTTTCCTCAAAAACATCCGAGACAGCGACAAGATCTGTTCTATCACATGCAACAGCAGCCGCTGCGTGAGAGAAGGGCTGCCAAATGAAGTTATCAGGACGATGTGCAACTTCATCATCTATGGTTGCTCCCATCCGTCCGCATCCGATGAGGCAGGTTTTATATGTGTGTGGCATGTTTTTCTCCTATAGGAATTATTCACCGGAATAGAGTTTTCCAAAATAGGGACGGTAACCAGCAGGACCCGGATATCCATCAAAATAGATAGGATTTTCTGGGAAATCCTTCTCACCGCCACTATGCAACCACTCGACTATACCAGGATCTGTACCCCGTTGTGAAATTTCATCTACTGCAACAGCATGCATCTCTGCTACGATATCTTGATGCTGATCCTGAACATATTCCAATTCACCAAGTCTGACAAGCTTAGAATTTTCAGGTTTGGCAGCAACTTCCAAACTCCACTCCTGATTGAATGCGGTAAATAGCACGGCATTCTCTCTGTTTGCAGCCTGTCTCCATCTTTCAATGCTACCACCAGACAGTGCTATCTCCCTTTCACCCGACTTTCCTTCACGAGCAGGCGTTAAGAAGTCATGACCATGTAGTCCATCGGGACGGTCTTCACCAAGAATACTCAGAACAGTTGGAAAGAAGTCTTGTGGTTGAACTATCACATTGCTACGACCCGTATCACCTTCAGGTAAACGGACAAAGAGAGGGACGTGTGCTTCTTGTTCACGTACGGGTTGTCCTTTGCCAAAGGAACCACGGTCCCCAACATTCGTACCGTGATCAGCAGTCAATATAACCGCAGTGTTCTTATCAAGTCCTGTAGACTCAAGCGCATCCAGAAATTGTCCGAAGCAGTAGTCCATGAAAGTCAGTTTTGCTGAGTATTGGTGTTTGATATGTTCCCGTGCTGCATCAGAAAGCACACGATTGTTCCTACCACCAAGACTGCGCGGGTCAATTCTGCCATCATATCCAGGTCGCTTATCGTATTTCTTCATAAATTCAGGTGGTGCGTCCCAAGGTTCGTGTGGATCAAAGCAGTCTACCCAAAGGAAGAAGTTCTCCCGTTTCGTATTATCTTTAAGAAACTGTGCTGCTGTATTAAAGAGTTTGGCGCAATTCCAATCCTCTAACGATTTCCTATTTCGGTTTGCGCGCGCATAACTCCGCAGCATATTTGCGCTGAATGCACTATCATCAAGACTATCAAATAGAGCTTCTTTTGCCCAGTTATCAGGAAATGGATCAGTGTCCATAATCCAATCCCTGTCTACCTCTGCACCACGCACAAATGTCCATGCATGGAAGGGCCAATCGAAGTTATGTCCACCATTGACAAGATGCGGCGTGTCGTGTATCAGTTGTGTAGCATAGCCTTTTTGTGCAAGTGTCCACGGCAGTGTCTGCCGTTCATGTCTTAAGGGTTTCCAAGAATGGAAAGGTGAACCATATTGACCTGTGATGACATCTGTGCGGTTAGGAATAGTCGGAAAACTGGCACAGAAAACACGATCATAAGCTATCGCCTTTGAGGCAAAACGGTCAAAGTTAGGTGTTTCTATCCAATCATTTCCATTTGCCCCGATATGATCATATCTTAACGTATCAATGATAATGTAAGCGACATTCATTTTATTTCTCCAATGGGTTATGGTACAGTTTTTGTACCAAATATAAATTACGGCACACGGAGTGTGCCTACTACTATGCATTACCATTTTGGAATAGCACCGAGTAATAACTTCTGCTTCGGTGTTCCCTCTTCCCGGAGTTTGGTAACACGTGGTCCGTTAAAGAGTTCTCGCGACTTCATCCATGCATTCTGATAACACATAAGACAGACACGTCTACGTTGAGTAGAAGTGTTTGCAGCACCCCGATGCCATGTCCATCCATCAAACATAACCGCTTGTCCAGGTGAAACCAACACACGTTTCTCATCTGGAAGTTGAATTGGACTCGGCGGCGGACGGAAGGGTGCTCTATGACTACCGGGTTGTATAACAGTCGGTCCTGCTTCATCAGTTACCTCATCAAGGTAATACCCGCAGTTTATCTGTGCCGGAAGACTACCGTAAGGTGTTCCGAATGGGTCAACAGGCCAAGGACCATCACGATGCCAGTTCTGGTCAGGTGTTCCAGGTTCAGTGATACGCGCTGTTGCACTATGTAACTGAACACAAGTCCCCAAAATCGCTTCCATCCGTCTCATCACGGGTCCATTATCAAGCAAGAAAGCAAACCTATCATCCTCTTCAAGCAGTTCACCGATGAATTGATTCTTATTATGTCTCTCGTAACTTTCATCAAGAGCGTTCCGCAGTTCCTCAATCTGCTCAGGAGTTGCAGCGTCATTCACAATTAGGTAACCCCATTTCAGGAAAAAATTCACTTCTTGTTGGAGTTCGTGATCAAGCTCAACATTCAGTGTAGGAGGTACAACAGGTCCATCAGACATAAACTATTCCTCCTTAATTGCAGCTTGATCGGCTGCTGCCCATGCTTCCCACCGTTCTTCATCAGACTGAAGAAAACCGGAGTTACATCGTGGCTGAAGTTGCTCATCAACACCGAGAAGACGCATGTGTTGATGGTTGTTTGCTTCTTTTGCTTCCGCGAGCAATTTTTGTGTATGTGGACCTGTATGATGATCTGTGTGCTTTAACCACGTCAAATTGTAGTAAATACTGAAAAAGTAACGCAATTCACCCGATGTATTCGGTGTGCCAGAATGAACAAGTCCGTTGTGAGTGATGACAACATCACCCGCTTTCATGTGGATGAGAGTTTCATCAGGATGCGGTTTACTACGGTCAGCATCTGCGATGGTCAAGGGTCTCAGGTGTGAACCTACGATCACACGGAGGGGACCAAACGCATCCGTTAAGTCTTGAAGGTATGAGATTGCATTAATGGCATTGGGTCGATGATAGGCATCCGTAAAAGGCAAATGTGCCCACCGATCCCGATGCCATCCTGAGACTTTACCTTCAGCATCATCTGTTTTAATTGAGGGAAATGCTGCCAAGGTAAGATTGTCTAACTGAACAAACGGTCCCATAACTTTCTCAAGAAACTCAAGAATTGTAGGATTAGAGACAGCATGCCACATAAGATCCGGTGCTAATTCTAAAGTGTTTCCAAACCATGTTTGTCCACTGTTTGCCGCAGAAAGTTCTTTATGTTTTTCTTTCCAAAGTTGCATCTGTGTTTCATCAAAAACGCTTTCAAAGATTGTGAAACCATCGGTTTTATATGCTTCCAATCTTTCATCTAATGACGTCATTAGAGTATCCTGTTGTATTGATTATTTTTCCAATAAGATAATTAGGACTTACGCACTCCCCCGGTAGGTGCGGTTTCCTAACCGCACCGGATCCTGTGAAAATAGGTGAAATTTGGTCATTTTGCGTAAGTCCTGATAATTTCAAAAGTCAGTTCTTGGCAAGTGGTTTGAAGTGAAGAACCTGAACCTTTCTCTTAATCCCACAACATTAGTGCTTCCTATCCGCATCGTTTCTAAAGTTGGATATATCCAACTTATTTAATACTACCTAAAATATTGTCAGCAAGTTGCATAGTTTTAACTGCTTCGTCCAAATTCGCTGCCGGTAGTGAAATAGGTGAATTAGTTTTTATACGATCCAAAAAATACCTATTCTGTTCAACAGTGCCACCACTTCCGGGATCTGTAAGTTTGTGCTGCGTGCCATCACAGAAAACTGTGCCGTGAGATACTCCCTCAAGATATGCAGAAATGTTGTTGCCATGGATCTCATATCTTTCAAGTCGTGCATCTGTCGTATAGTTCGCAATGAGTTGTGCTACACAACCATTTTCAAATAGGATCATTGCAGCATGTATATCCTTGTAGTCTGAAATTGTTCGCTTAACAATACTATAGACTTCAGTAACATCCGATTCTGCAATTGCACACAGTGTATCTAATGCATGGATTGGTGTTTCCAGAAACATATTATCCATCAGTATTTCAGGAAATCTACCAGATTGTGCTAAACGCGTAATGCTCTTATGGAATTCACCAACAAGTTGAGTGATGTGTCCCCGTGCTTTTACCATCTGTGATGCTTGCACAATAATCGGATGAAAACGACGATTCCAACCAACCATCCCTTTTGCCCCGGTTTTTTTAGCAACATCACGCAAATTGATTGTTTCTTTAACAGTCATCCCAGGTGGTTTTTCAAGCAGTGTATTGATACCACGTTCTAAACAAGGTAAAGCTGCTTCCCCGTTAAGATGTGCTGGTGTGGCAACAAAAGCTGCATCAAGTGTTTCATTATCCAGTAATTCTTCTATATTATCATAACGATTTGGAATGTTGAATAACTTTCCGGCGTTATTTCGTGCGTTTTCTGCTGGGTCACAGACAGCAACAAGCCGAGTATCATCAAATTCTGACAAGATTTGCATGTGCCCGCGCCCACGACTACCACACCCGATAACACAAACATTTAAATCAGTCATAATACAATCCATCAATGCCTGATGTGAGGAACTGCCATCGTTGAAAGTGCGTTTTCAACAATGAGATAACTTGTCAAATCAAATAGGTATTTCTGTGCTTCGTTCATACACTATTCTCCTGCGTGCCGACAACTCGGTTGAAGTGTTCCCGTGTGTAGACTGCAATTTGTATTTTAGCAATCCATAAAAAGTATGTCAAGAAAAAAGCGAGAGGACAGTTTAAAGGAATTCAGCGTTCTTGACAAAAATACCTTGAAAATAGTGAAAAAATATGACATAATTCATATACAAGGAATTTAATCTAATATGTGCGTTGACGTATTGTTGCCAGTAATTGTTGCCAGTAATTGTTGAAAGTAGATTACAGACGTCATCGCAAAAGAAAAAAGGAATGGATACAAAATATGCCACTTGGTAGGAAAATACGTTATGGAATGGTTGGTGGTGGACCGGACGCCTTCATCGGAGCTGTGCATCGTAAAGCTGCTGCGTTGGATGGTGAGATTGAGCTGGTGGCCGGTGCTTTTTCATCGTCACCAGAAAAATCAAAACAGCAAGGTGCTGAACTCTTTCTTGATGGTAATAGAACTTACGGGTCGTATAAGGAGATGGCAGAAAAAGAGAGCCAACTACCCGACGGTGAACGCATCGACTTCGTCTCTATCGTCACACCCAATCACGTACATTATGATGTCGCAAAAACCTTCATAGAAGCCGGTTTCCACGTCGTCTGTGATAAGCCGATGACAACGACAGTTGAAGATGCCGAATCCCTCTGCAATTTAGTAAAATCAAACGATGTTGTCTTCGCATTAACACACAATTATACCGGTTACCCGATGGTTAAACAGGCGCGTGAGCTTGTTAAAGAGGGAAAACTTGGGACATTACGAAAAATCGTCGTTGAATATCCACAAGGATGGTTGTCAACATTCTTGGAAGACGAAGGCGCAAAACAAGCTGTCTGGCGGACCGACCCAAAACAAGCAGGCGCATCGTCATGTATCGGAGACATCGGTTCCCATGCTGAGAACTTAGCACACTACATCACAGGACTTGAAATGGAAGAGATATGTGCTGATATGACAACCTTCGTTGAAGGACGCCTATTAGAAGACGATGGTAATATATTAGTTCATTATGAGAACGGTGTCAGGGGCGTATTATACGCATCACAGATATCAGTCGGAGAGGAAAACAATCTACGCATACGCGTATATGGGACAGATGCTTCGTTAGAATGGCATCAGGAAAATCCTAACTATCTATCCTTACGTTTCCCCGATGGACCCGAACAGGTATACAAACGGGGGAATGACTATCTCGCGGAAATCACCCAACACAACTCAAGAATACCGTTCGGACATCCTGAAGCTTTTATTGAAGCTTTTGCAAACATCTATGTCAACGCTTCCCGTACAATGTCGGCAAAAATTGCAGGAGATAGTCCTGGAGAATTTGACACCGATTTCCCAACTGTTCAGGATGGTGCACGCGGCGTCCATTTCATAAATACTGCTGTCGAAAGTGGTAAACAGCGCGGATGGGTTGATGCAAGTTATACACCACCTGCATAAGTAGATTGAGAGACTTTAAAGAATATATCAAAATATAAAGGAGAATTATAACATGGCAAGACCTGTCACACTGTTTACAGGACAATGGGCAGACCTTACACTTGAAGATTTAGCAAAGAAAGCCAGGGAATGGGGATATGACGGATTAGAGCTCGCATGCTGGGGAGACCATTTTGAGGTTGACAAAGCACTTTCTGACGATGCCTACTGTCAAGGAAGACACGACCTACTTGCAAAGTATGATCTGAAAGTCTGGTCAATCAGCAACCACCTTGTTGGACAAGCAGTCTGCGACAATATCGACGCACGGCATCAATCCATCCTGTCGGAGGATATTTGGGGAGACGGTGATCCAGACGGTGTTCAAGAACGCGCTGCCGAGGAGATGAAAAACACGGCACGTGCTGCAGCAAAACTCGGAGTTGATGTTGTCAACGGTTTTACAGGTAGTTCTATCTGGCATCTGCTATATTCATTTCCACCTGTAGACCCCGCACAGATTGATGCGGGTTTTGAAGATTTCGCTAATCGGTGGAATCCCATCTTTGATGTTTTTGATGAAGTCGGTGTCAAATTCGGTCTTGAAGTTCATCCGACAGAAATTGCTTTTGACATTGTCACTGCAGAAAGAGCCATTGCGGCAGTCAACGGAAGAGAGACATTCGGTTTCAATTATGACCCCAGTCATCTCGGATACCAAGGTGTGGATTACGTTGCATTCATTGAACGGCTGAGTGATAGGATATATCACGTTCACATGAAGGATGTATGGTGGGCAGACACTCCCCGATTATCAGGTGTTTTTGGTGGTCATCTCAACTTTGGGGATTCGAAACGTTTTTGGGATTTCCGTTCTATTGGTCGTGGTAGCATCAATTTTGAAGAGATAATCCGGGCGTTAAACAGTATCGGTTATGATGGCCCCCTTTCTATTGAGTGGGAAGATAGCGGTATGGATCGTGAACACGGCGCAAGCGAAGCATGCAGTGCTGTGAAAGGTTTTGATTTTGAACCTTCTGCTGTTGCTTTTGATGCAGCTTTTGAAGAGTAGTATCAATATACCGATCAAGTAGATATACAGTCAACATAATGGCAACACATAGTTTTCTTCTGTAGGTCGGGTAGAGCGGAGCGCCATTAAAATATTAACTGGCGACACGTATTGATTATGTCTATCAGGTCTAAATCAACGCCAAATACACGTTTGGCATTGTCGGGTTTCACTCCGCTATACCCGACCTACAAAATTGCACTTGACAGAACACCAGTTAAATATAATTTCAACACATAGGAGAATAAAATGCCAGTCGTAATACCCCGCCTTATCGTAGAGATTTTTCAACATGTTAACTTTCGTGGTAGGATGGGATATGTCTTAGAACCGGTGCCACACACGGGTAGAATTGGATTTCAAGACAATATCTCTTCTCTACGCGTTTTTAAAGGTCCGAATTTCTCAGGCAGTCCAAATTATAAAGTAAATCTTTATCAGCACGCGAACTTTAAAGGTAAAAAGTTATCCCTCGGACCAGGATTCTACCCCAATTTGCATGATGTTGCGTATAATTTCGCTGATAGAGTCTCTTCTATCAATTTCGGTTCATCCATTGACGTTGTAGGACCAGAGTGGGGTACAATCCCTGTCATCGTTGATTGCTTTGAACATGTAGAATTTAGAGGCAAAAAGATTACGATACTGCGAGATATAGCAAACTTACGGGACCCCCAAGGCGGCACATGGTTTGAAGACCGAATTTCATCTATTCGCATGTTTAAAGGTCCCGATTTCCCTGCCGAAGGTGCAGATATAATTTTCTATGAGCATCCAGATTTTGAAGGGCAGAAACTACAGGTACGGATGGAACCTTCCGAATTCAAAAAAGAATTTCCAAACCTACATCTATTACCACAAAGTTTCGGTGATTCAATATCGGCTATAAAAATTGAGGGATGGGCATCATCAGGTGAGTTCACAGAGATGGTGTTTGACGATGAATTCATAGGGAATGACATGCGTCCTGAGTGGCGTTGGGAAGATCCACAAGGTGGAGGACAATGGTCAGAACGACAAGGATACCTCGAAATGAGAACTGATCCAGGTCAAGACCTATGGCACGGTCCAAACGGACAAGGTGGTGACATGGACGCACCCCGACTCCTGATGGAAGTTTCTGAGGACTTCGCAATTGAAACCCGTATGCGTATTTCACCACAACTTAGAGAACACGGTGGTTTGATTGTTTGGAAAAACCAAAACCAATTTCTCCGTTTGGAAAAAACCTCTGGTCCACACGCCTTTAGAGGAGATGTCCGTTTTGAAAGACACGTTAACCGACGTTTTGCCCTGGTCGCCCGCGGCGGGATGCGGAGAGTTAGAGAACTTTTCTTGCGACTGGAACGTCGAGGAAATCAATTCACGGCGTATGCAAGTCAGGATGGTATTCATTGGCGAGGCGTCGGCGTAACGCGCGTTGCGATGGGTCCCAGAGTTCAAGTGGGCTTGCATTCACTCTGTCCAGGAAATATCCCACCAACATTAACAAGATTTGACTATTTCCGCCTCTTCAAACGTAGAGGAGAAGTGTCACAATATCGTCCAATTGATGCATTTGCCGTTGACCAAGTTTCGGATGAAGAAAGAGAAGACGATTTGGCTGACCGTCGCCGACGTGCTGCAAGAGACCTGTTTTAGACTTCTGGTAGATTGTTCAGCACTGTTTTTCTGTAGGAAGCGATCTCCGAATCGCAACTTAACACAAGATAGTAAATTTTGAAGTTTGTGCTACTATGTGGCAACATAGATTATAGGAGGCGCAAAAATGTTGAAAAAGACAATAATCTGCATAGTTTCTTTCCTGATTATGTTGTTGTTAAATGTCCCAAAAGGAATCGCTATCAAGGGAGCGGTAGAAGACGGTCTCATAGGATATTGGTCATTCAACAAAGAAACAGTAAAAATCCAAGAAAGCGCACAAGATACCTTTTCCGGACTCATCGCAAAAGTCAATGGTGACCCAGAACTTGCTTCAGCATCTGATTGCAAAGTCGGAGAATGTATCCTATTTGACGGTAATGGAGATTACTTATTCGTTGAAGATTCTTTACCAGCGAAAATTGACCGTGATTGGAATGAAATATCATTAGAATGCTGGACATACATAAATGCATTAGATGATAGTTGGAATCGAATCATTTCACTTGATGATAGGCCTGCAAATTCTGCAGTTGTTAGTCTCTACTATGATGATGATGACAACCGACACGGATTCTACGTAAAAGCAAGTGGAGAAGAGACACAAGCTGCGCAACATACTGTTTTAGAAGATATTCCGCTTGAAGAATGGTTACATCTGGTAGGCACCTATGATGGAACAGTCGCAAACTACTATGTTAATGGGAAACTTGCGAAGACACATAACGTGCCCGCTGGGAAGATCCCAAAAGGTGGTCTCCAACTGTCTATCGGTGATAGATCAGATGGTTGTAATTGTGATGCTATTCAAGGTTACATAGACGAATTCCGAATCTACGATAGAGCTTTAACTGCAGCCGAAATACAAAATAATATGGATGCTACAGGGCTTGATGTTGCTCCAACTTCAAACCATCTGAGTGTCACATGGGCACACATAAAGTCGAGTAGAAGATAAGTATCAACACTATTGGATAAGACGCATCCGAACATTAAGATCATATATAAACTGAAAATAGGAGCGTTTGTGACACGCTCCTATTATACTTTAGACACAAGAATTCTAAACGGAGAATTGTATGGAAACAATCGGTATTGGTGTTATCGGATGTGGAGGGATGGGAAGAAGTCTCGCAAATGCGGCAAATGCTGTTGAAGGAATCAACATTATCTGCGTTAGCGATCTCCAAGCGGAATTGGCGAAAACCCTCGCCGATAACCTTGAAACAGCATACACAACCGACTATCATGAATTGCTTGAAAATGATGATATCGACGTTGTATTGATCGCATCACCCCCATTCTTACACTCACAGATGGCAGTTGATGCAGCAAAAGCAGGTAAGCACGTTTTCTCTGAAAAACCGATGGCACCAACTCTGGAAGCTTGTGATGCGATGCTACATGCTGCATTTGAGAATAGTGTCAAACTCACAATCGGATTGGTATGTCGCTATCATGCAACACATTCAAAAGTAAGAGAAATAGTACATAGCGGAGAACTTGGCGCACCGGTCAACATGATGGTACACCGCATTGGCGGTCCCTGGCGAGGAGGAAACCGAACACCTTGGCGTCTGGAACGCGCAAAATCTGGCGGAAGTCTGATGGAAATCAATGCTCACGAAATAGACTTCATGCGATGGACTTTCGGAGATGTTAAATCTGTCTATGCTACTGGTGGGACGTATATACAGGAAGATACAGACTATCCTGACATCGTATTAGCTTCACTCAATTTTGAAAACGGTGCTGTCGGATTACTACACTCAAGTCATGTCGCAGCAGTTGGCGGATATGGCGGACGTGTGGACTGTGAGAAGGGAAGTATCTACTTTCCACAAATTTGGGGTGGAGACGCTGCAATCCAAGTTAAACCCTTTGAAAGTGAAGGCAGGAGCATAAGGATTGGTGATATTAGAGTACCACCACCTGTACAGCAGGAAGTTCGTGTATTTGTTGATGCAATTCGCAATGATACAGACCCACCTATCACAGGGGTTGATGGACGTGCTGCTGTTGAAATCGCTTTAGCCGCATATCAATCCGTGAAAACCGGAAAACTGGTAGAATTGCCGTTGTAATGGAGGACAATATGAAAGTATCTGTATGGGATGGCGGACTTTCGGAATCATACTTGAAACAGGTAACACAACTCGGTGCAGACTGCATCGACTTTGGAAATGGCGGTTCGTTTCCAGGGGTTAAGGAACAGGGGTATCCTGATCTGGATGAACTGCTAAAAATTAAAAAACAGATTCGCTCTTTCGGATTAGACATAAACCGAGTGACACTGCCGAATATCACCGAAAAGTTCATGAAAGGACTACCCGATAGTGAAATAGAATTAGAAAACACATGCAACGCTCTTAAAGTGTTTGCTGAAGCAGGAATACCCATCGCACGACAAAGGTTCTGGGGGGATACGTTTGACTACCTTATGACACGATATTCTGCAGTCCATCGTGGCGGATATACCTCGCGAGGTGAAAGTCGCGCTGCAACAAAGAACCCTCCTGACACACCGACTATGGAAGAACTTGACGAATGGTGGGTACGTTTCTGTCAAGTCTACGGGGCATTAGTACCAATTGCAGATGAATACGACATCAAACTTGCAATTCATCCATCAGATGTACCGAATCCTGACACACCCTTGGGTAGTCTTGGATTTCACCGTGTTATTGATGCCTTTCCAAGTAAGAATGTTGGTTATCTGTACTGTTGTGGCACTCGTGCTGAAGCAGGAGGAAGTACGATCGTACTTGATGAAATTAACAACTACGGACGCAAAGGACGGATCTTTATGGTTCATCTCCGCAATGTGAGAGGTAGTCTTGCAACTGCAGGGGCATTTGAGGAAACACTACTTGATGACGGCGACATGAACATGTTCAGGATCGTTCGCGAACTAAGAAAGATCGGATTTGATGGATGTATCAATGCTGACCATATTCCAAGACTGGAAGGAAACGTTGGGTTAGCGTATTCTGTCGGATACATTAAAGCTCTGTTTGCAGCATTAGCAGCATAGTGGATAGTCCAAGTTCAACTTGGACTATCCACTGGCTCGCTCAAATATCTGCAAATAAATAAGAACAGTTACCAGGAATCTGTCCTGAATGGAGAAGCTGGCAATCCCTCTTTGTTCATAAGATTCGGTTCAGCTCTCCTATCCCAACCGAATCGCACAGCAACAGGTGACTCAACTGCATCACTTGATACTACGACAGTATCGCCATCAATAACTGCTACAGCATCAACAAACTCTTGGTCTTCACCTGCAATCTGAAACCAAGATAATGCTTCATCATGTCGTGCCGCTAAACCGCTGCCAACATGATCAAAACTTAAACGGATTGAATTTCCATCAATCTGCATGGATTTGTATAGTGGGCCCGAACAGACGAGATCATCATGACCGTAAGTTTTGGCGAGTGCCCAATAAGCAAGTCGTAAACCGACATCCTGTTTGTTTCTCGGATGAATATCATTGACGTTTCCAATGTCAGTGGTTACCACCATACCCGTGTTGGGTACTTGTAACGTTGCAGTTTGACCTTCCCAAAATTTTGGAAGGACATCAGGATTGTTCCTATCATATCCACCCCACGGTGCAAGTTGAACAAAATAGAACGGAAATTCACCTTGGTCCCAGAGTTTACGCCAGCCATTTATCAGAGCTTTCTTCTTCTCATAATACATCATTCCATCACCTACATTTGACTCACCTTGATACCATAGCGCACCGCGAATGGCAAATGGAACAATGGGATAGATCATCTTATTATAGATTGCGGTCGGACGATTATGCGGGGTTAAGGGATGCGGATTATCGGGTAATTCAAAAATAGTGCCACCAGTTTCCAATGCCTCACGTGTTTCTGCTATCCAATCTTCGATTTCACTAATCTTTTCAGGTAAACCCATGCGATAGTTCTTGTCAATATCGCGAATTTCCTCAGAAATGGATGACAGCGCGGGGACAGAATCAAACCCTACGGGTGATGTCCAAGCTTCAACACGTGTACCACCCCAGGACGTGTCAATCAAACCTATCGGAACATCAAGCTCCTTGTGGACATGTTTGCCAAAGTTGTAGGCAACAGCGGAGAAGTGACGGATTGTATCAGGGGATGTTGGTCGCCACTCAGTATCCACATCCTCTGATGGTAACCCAGAAGATTGTAACGGTATATGGAACAGACGGATATTCGGATAATTTGCCGCAGCAATCTCTTCCCGACTGTTGTCTGATTGGTTGACAGTCCACCCCATATTCGACTGACCAGAACAGACCCACACTTCACCGAAAAGTATATCTGTGAAGATTACAGAGTTTTTACCATTAACCTTAAGTGTGTAAGGTCCACCTGCAGGTCTGGCTTGTAGTTGAGTTCGCCAGTTGCCTTTTGCATCCGCTGCCACTGTTATTGTTTCAATTTCACTGTTCGTGTTACCATCCAAGAGAGTCAGTGTAACTTCTGCTTCTGCCTCTGCCCAACCCCAGATCGGTACAGGCATTTCCCGTTGTAGCACCATGTTATTACCGAAAATACGGGGTAACTTTACCTCCGCAAATGCAAAACTGTGTGACATCATCAAGGCACTTATCAGAATGATTAAACCTATTTTCATTAGTATCTCCTTTTTTGTAAGTATGGTGAAATTTGAAAATATTTACACCCTTACACACCCCGGTAGGTGCGATTTCCTAATCGCACCGTTCTAAACTGTGTAAGAAATACCATATTCTACTATAGTTATGGGATTGCGTTTCCCACTATTTTACCACAAATTGATTCTTTCTTGACACATATACGTTTAGGATGTTCTCCTAATTGCTCACATATTTTAGTCGCTGTGAAAGAAAACTATTACGTTCCATCACGTTATTATTGCGTATACATATTCCAAGTGCTTGTTTTGTGCCGACTATTACGACAAGTTCTTTTGCCCGCGTTATACCTGTGTAAAGTAGATTCCGTTGCAACATGATATAATGCTGCGTATGCACAGGAATGATAACAGCAGGATATTCACTCCCTTGCGACTTGTGGATAGTTGTAGCATACGCTAAGACCAGTTCATTTAGGTCAGCCATATCATAAACAACAGTCTTTTCAGGAAATCGTACCTTAACCTGCTTTTCAACAGAGTCAATGTCCAGAATCCTACCGATATCACCATTATACACATCATAGTCGTAGTTGTTCCGTATCTGCATCACCTTATCCCCCCGTCTGAATGCATGCCAACCGCGGATGACTTCTTCAGCATGTGGATTCAGTTTCTCCTGCAAACATTTATTCAGGTTCTCCGAACCGAGAATCCCCCGCCGCATGGGACATAGCAACTGTATATCGTCTATAGGATGCAAGTTAAAATGTTCAGGTAATCTCATAGAAATCAAAGATGTAATCTGTTCCGCACAAGCTTCCGGTTCATCTTCTTCAATAAAGAAGAAATTTCTGTCATCTATACCTGATGTCTTTGGGAATTCACCTGAATTAATTAAGTGTGCATTTGTAACGATCATGCTCTGCTGTGCTTGTCTGAATATCTCCGTAAGTTTTACAACAGGTATCCTTTCTGAATCAATTAAACTGTGCAGAACATTCCCTGCGCCAACAGATGGAAGTTGGTCTGTATCCCCTATCAGGATAACAGTTGCACCTGTCGGTACGGCTTGGATCAACCTATTCATTAAGACAAGATCTACCATAGACATTTCATCCACTATCAAGACATCTGCCTCTAATGGATTATCCTTGTTCCGCTTAAATCCGTTATGTTGAAAAGAGTATTCAAGTAGACGATGAATAGTCTTCGCTTCCCTACCCGTTGTTTCACTCAGACGTTTCGCTGCACGACCTGTCGGTGCTGCCAATACAATTGTCCTCTTATCTTTCTCAAACAGATGAATCATACCTACCGTAGTAGTCGTTTTCCCTGTACCTGGTCCACCCGTGAGAATCATCACGTTTTCTGAGAGTGCTGTTTGAATTGCTTCCCTTTGTTGTGGAGCAAATTCGATCTGCAATTCACTTCCTAATTGCTGCAAAGCGGCATTGATATCCATTTGTGGCGTTTTCCTTACATTATTATGCAACAGACGTGTGAGATGATTGGCAACGCCTATTTCTGCATAATAAAATGGTGACAGATATACCGCAGATTCCTCAATTGATTTAGATGTTTCTTCAGATAGTTTCATCTCAGTAAAAACGTCATTATCGTCTACAGTCTCAATGTATCTATTTTCACTTTCCACGAATGATGATGCTTTGGAACTCCTGTTTAGCCATTCATTTATGATGTTGTGTTCGCTGATGAATTCAACCGTATTTTCTCCTGACGACAGTATTATTTCCTCTTTATGAGTAAGTGCTACTATACCCAATTCTATTGTGTTTGATTCTTGCTCAAGCATCTCTTCACATGCATTACATAGTTCATCTGGATGTTGAAAGACATGTCCTTCATCCGCTTTCTGACTAAGAACGTACTTGATCCCCGCTTGTATACGATGCGGATCGTTTCTATCAATACCGAGTTTCTGTGCAATAGTATCAGCAGTAACAAAACCGATGCCATAAATGTCATCAGCAAGACGATAGGGGTTTTCAGTTACAATTGGAATCGCTTCATTTTGGTAGGTTTTGTATATCTTCGCTGCATGTGAGGTGCTGACATTATGAGATTGCAGAAAAAGCATGACATTCTTTATTTCCCGCTGTTCTTCCCACGCCTGCTGGATCATTTTAACGCGTTTCTGACCGATTCCAGGTACACTGGCTAACTTTTGGGGATGCTGCTCAATCACATCAATTGTGTCCAATCCGAATTGACCAACAATTCGCGTAGCCATTTTGGGACCAATACCCTTAATCAATCCAGAACCGAGATACTTACGTATACCCATCACATTTGCCGGTTGAATCGTCTCATATTTCTCAATCTGGAATTGTCTGCCATATTTGAGATTGTTGACCCATTCACCGTTCAGCAGCAGACTTTCTCCAGGATTAACAGAGACAAGGTTTCCAACGATAGTAATTAGTTCTGCATGACCCCGCGCAGAAAACCTGCCGACTGTATAACCGGAATCAGGATTTTCAAATACTATCCGTTCAAGAATGCCATTTAGTGTATCCATAATCTACTACGCAAACAGTAGTTCTACTGGACAGGAGAAACCTAGAACGACATCACTCAATTTTTGTCATGAGTTTCCGGAATGCATTCAGTTGCGGTGCAATTATATGAGGTTGATCCATTTTGTCCTCAATTGCCTCAATCGTCTTGAAACCGTTACCCGTAATCGCAACAACTACTTTTTCATCACGTCCGATGTCACCGTTATCTATTAGTTTCTTCGTTACAGCAAGCGTAACCCCGCCAGCTGTCTCTGTGAAGATACCTTCTGTTGCAGCAAGCAGGTTTATCGCTTCAACAATCTCATCATCAGTGGCATGTTCACCAACACCACCCGACTTTCTTACGGTATCAACAGCATAGATTCCATCTGCAGGATTTCCAATGGCGAGAGACTTCGCAATCGTATCAGGTTTGACAGGTTTGACAAAATCACTATTCTCCTTGTATGTATTGACGATCGGTCCACATCCTTCTGCTTGGGCAACATGTATTTTTGTGTTCGGTTTTTCAATCAATTCTAATAGATGAAATTCTTTTAAGGCTTTTCCTATCTTTGTTATGAGTGAACCCCCCGCAGCGGGTGCAACAATATGGTCGGGAGCTTCCCAACCGAGCTGTTCTATTATCTCAAAACATAACGTCTTTGAACCTTCCGCATAGTATGGACGGATATTGATGTTCACGAATGCCCACGGATACACACCTGCTATCTCACTGCATAACCGATTGACATCGTCATAATTTCCCATAATGCCGACTACTGTTGGCGCGTATACAAGTGAGGCAACCACTTTACCTGTTTCCAAGTCTGCTGGAATGAAGATATAACAATTGAGATTTGCAATCGCAGCATGTGCCGCAACAGCATTCGCCAAATTACCTGTCGACGCACAAGATACTGTATCAAAATCGAATTCCTTTGACTTGCTCAGGGCAATAGAAACGACACGGTCTTTAAATGATAATGTTGGATGACATACAGAATCGTCCTTAACATAGATTTCTGATACACCAAGCGCATCTCCAAGATTCTTTGCACGAATCAAGGGTGTAAAACCGGAATTAAGTCCATCCGTCGGATCACCATCAATAGGTAAAAGGTCAGCATATCTCCACAAACTTTCAGGTCCCTGCTCTATTGACTGCCTTGAGATAGACGTTTTGATTTCATCGTAGTTGTAGTTCACCTCTAAAGGACCGAAACAGAACTCACAAACATGAAGCGGCTCCTTCGGATATTCCCTTCCACACTCTCTACATTTTAAACCTAAGACTTTTGCCACATTCTCCTCCAAATAATTAATGGTATTATATCGTCAATACAACCTCAAACTCGTTATTTCCCTGTTCCAAAGCGAGACGGATAAACAGCAGATGCTCATCTACCCATTTTACCTTTCGGGTATTCGTATTCTCCAACTGTAAACCCAGATGATTTCCCCAAACTGCAATACCGTAAGGCATTGATTTCGTAGATTCTACCGAAAAAACAATGTGCAAGCGAGAACGTTTTCTGATAGGTCTGAAACCCGAAATCTTCGGTAAATGAAACTCAATCCCATGCATAGACCCATAAACATGTAAGGAATCTTTCCCGTGACTTTCAATGATCGGTGGTGAAATATAGTTGTTCATTTGAGTCGGTTCCATCTCACCTTCAACAAAAATGAATTGACATTCTGCATCATAATAGTGGAAAAGTTTCTTGTTCTCGTGTTTTCCAACAGCATTCATTTCAACTGTTGCAGAAGGATCCGCCCCATCAGTTGAAGACACTACTTCTACATCTGGAACATCAGCTACGATGAATGTCGGTTCAGTTTGTTGACAATTCGCCCAATAATCATCTACAATTTCTGATAGGGGTAGAATATTAGTTAGATCACTACTGGATACGTGTTCAAAATATGTATCCAGTTTCTCCAATGATTCCTGTCCTAACAGTTTTATGTCCCACAGATTAACATGTTCAACAAAACTTAGCCATCTATTCCACTTTTGATTCTCTGAATAGATGTTATAGAAGTCTTGAATTCTATCTCCAATTACAGATGCCCTCAAACTCATCTCTGTCTTCTGCAAATGCGCAGCACTATGATACGGTATAGCAGCGATGCTACCCGCCGCAGGCGTACTGAAATTATGTTGTTCGCCGGATGGATAGAAGCAACCAAAAGGACATCCCCGATCAACTTCAGCATCTGTCCCGCGTGCATCATATTGATACCCCCATAGACCTTTGAAACCGGTCAGTTCCAACGCATTTACTAAGAGCTGATGTTTCCAATCAGCCCCAACTATACTCGGCTCAACCCAATCCATTGCATGTGCAATTTTCTTCCACTCTGTCCGAATATACTTCGGTAGAACTTCTCGCATGTTCACCAGATGTTCCGCTACTATCTCAGGTGGAGCGAGGATTTCTTCTGTCTCTATAATATGTTCACTATCAATGTCTTCACTGTCAGCCTCAGGTTGACCCGTGAGTGATGACCAGTACTTATTCCATACTCCTTTTATATCTAACATGAGCAGCGGTTCATCACCGAATTCTGCATGCCATGCCGTTAAGTCTTTTGCCAAGAACTGTGCTGTATCTGCAGAAATTGCCCACGTAACCGGAATATTGTGTTTATGTGCCAAATTTGCTAAAAGACGTGTACCCTCTCGCAAGTTTTGTCTATCTTTAGTAATCGCTGTGCAAACCAGTCCATAATACAACATTTCTTAGACTATTTAATAAAAACTGAAACACCCATATCTGCATATATATTGCGCGTATACGGATTCCCTACAACATGTGAAACATAGTGATACCACCCACTACCTGAAGGTAGGGGCTTCGGTTTCTTAGACAATAGCGGTTTCGCCAAAGGGTCAACCGTCTTATATCGTCTCCACCAGCAGGCTATTTGCAGTTTTTAGAACCGCTATCATGTATCAAGACACGGGTACCCCAGCCTGCAAAACTATATTAGCAGCATTGATGTCTCTATCGTGATGTGTATTGCAACTTTCACACGCCCAAAACCTATCTTCAAGTGTGAGGTCTTTGTTCTTATATCCGCACTTATAGCATGTTTTAGTTGTAGGTTGCCACCTATCTGCTTTCGCGAATGTTTTTCCAAACTTCTTACATTGCCATTCAAGTATCTGCGAAAACTCACCAAAAGCAACGTCAGACACTTTCCTGCCCCACAACTTCTTCATACCCCGAAGATTGAGAGTTTCTATCGCAATGTAATCGTATCTTTTA
>JAJDZB010000072.1:0-33898 GCA_022824835.1 Candidatus Poribacteria bacterium
TAAAATCAAAAAATATGTGAACCCCTCGGTAGGTGCGGTTTCCTAACCGCACTGGACTAAGTCTGGGTAAAACGTGCGGTTAGGAAACCGCACCTACCAGGGATGTAAAAGTAATTATATATTTCACTATAAATACCATAAATAAACTAATTGACAGCTATGAGCGACTTTACAAAGTTTATACGAGATATACCTAATTTCCCCGAACCCGGCGTATCATTTAAAGACATTACACCGCTGTTAGGGAATGGATTAGCCTTTAATGCTGCAATTGATATATTCGTAAATCGTTTTAAATCTGAGTTGATTGACGTAATTGTAGGAATTGACGCTCGTGGTTTTATCCTTGGTGCCGCCCTGGCGCATCGTCTGGGAGTCGGCTTTGTTCCAATACGTAAGAGTGGCAAGTTACCTTATGACTGTTATGAAGTGACCTACGATCTGGAATACGGTGTTGACACACTCGCTATCCATCAGGACGCTTTCCCGAGAGGAAGTCGCGTTCTGATCTGCGATGATGTCTTAGCTACGGGTGGAACGCTCGCAGCATCCATTGAACTTGTCAAAAAACTTAGCGGGAACATCGTAGGTGTTGCGCTATTGTTAGAACTCACGAAATTCGAGGGACGTAAAAAAGTACCGAATCAACCGATCTTTTCTCTGGTTGAAATTTAGCTGAAAATGAGGTTTAATGCCGAACCGCGCAATTGACAGAAGTCAACAGATTGCCACCGTAATATTTGTGAATATAAAGGGTTCTAACGGATGCGCGCCTGTAGCTCAGCGGATAGAGCAGAGGCTTCCTAAGCCTTGTGTCGGGGGTTCGATTCCTCCCAGGCGCATCCATTATGTAATATGCCTAATTCTTTCGTCTGAAATATAGTGGACAGTCCAAGTTAAACTTGTAGGTCGGGTAGAGCGAAGCGAAACCCGACATGACAGACCCACTCATTACGGGTCGGGTTTCGTTCCTCTACCCGACCTACTTTTTTAGTTTGGACAAACCAATAGTTTAGAAAATAGGAGCATTTGATGTACAGATTTAATATCTGGAAAATTGTTTTAATCATTGGCGTTTTGCTATTATCACTCTTATACCTTATGCCTACACCGGATAGTTTATACCTACCCCTGTACGGTAACCTGCCGTTGTGGATCCAAGAAGACCTTCCTCTTTTTGAAGTCACAGAGGATAATGCTTTTAAGGTAAACTTAGCAGACGTCGACTACCCTGAAGGTAAAAACTTACAAGAAGCAACCGATGAACTGCAAGACGTCTTTAATGTCCATTTAAAGAACCTGGGATTTGAGGAAAATGTCGACTATGAGTTTGACAGTACTGAAGAAAAAGAATTCTTCGTCCGACTTATATCTGATAGAGCAAAAGAAAACCCAAATGAAACACTTGAGAATTTGCATCTATACGGGAGTATCCCACCAACGTTAAGGAAAATTCTACCCGCAAACCGACTAAAGTTAGGGTTAGATCTGAAAGGGGGTGTTCACCTTGTGCTTGAAGTTGATTTAGAAAAATCAAAACGAGCGTTGCTAAGAGATAATGCTTATGCTATTCCCGAAACGCTTAAAGCTGAACAGATTATATGCCGACAAGCCGAATTGGTGAATGGTGAAGATGCACTAAACGTCCTCGTTGAAATTCCTTCCCGTTTGAAATCTGATCAAAAAGAAAAGGATAAATATCTAAAAAAAGCAGTTGAACTTTTGAACGATGTAGACTTTTTTGAGGACGCAGAGGTCGTTACTGAAAATGAGTC
Source organism: Candidatus Poribacteria bacterium (assembly GCA_022824835.1). GTDB lineage: Bacteria > Poribacteria > WGA-4E > WGA-4E > WGA-3G > MSPOR6. The sequence continues at coordinate 1,776 of JAJDZB010000072.1, forward strand.
ACAAACAATGTACCGGCTCAATTTAACAGAGAAGAGTATGCAAGAGTACAGTGATGCGGCAATTCAACAGGTGTTGATCGTGTTGCGTAATAGAGTGGATGCTTTCGGTGTTGCTGAACCTTCTATTGTCCAGGAGGCGAATCGTCCAAGAATAATCATAGAGTTACCAGGGGCAAAAGACTCATCAGAACCGCTACGTATTGTCCAAACTATGGGACGCTTAGAATTCAAAATCGCAAAAAAATCACCATCAGGCGGCAGCCTGTGGACCGGATCAGCCAATACGCCACCCCCTGCACCAGAAGAACTGGATGAAAATGACGAAATTCGGTATCATTACGAAACCGGGAACTGGTATGTCTTGGAAAGTCCCGTCCTCTTATCAGGACACAACATTGAAGATTCAAGACCCAGCACCGGATCCGCTTTTAACATTGTGGTTCTTATGACCTTTGATAGTGAAGGTAGCAACAAATTCGCAAAAATCACTGGTGAACATATCGGAGAACACCTGGCAATTCTCCTTGATGATAAGGTGCAATCTGCTCCAGTCATCAGAACTCAGATTAGAAGAAATGCTATGATTGAGGGAAATTTTACATCTGAGGAAGCAAACTATCTCTCAAATATCTTAAATGCAGGTGCTTTCCCTGTTGGTGTTCAAGTCGGTGAAGAACGGGCTGTCGCTCCCACCCTCGGCCAAGAGTCTATTGATAACGGTATAAAAGCAGCTATCATCGGCATGGCATTTGTCTTGGTCTTTATGATACTTTACTATAGACTTTCGGGTATTATCGCGATTATTGCACTTGTCTTTAATATGATCATCATCATAAGTGCTTTAGCAGGTTTTGGTGCAGCACTAACACTGCCCGGTATCGCTGGACTTGTGCTTACTATCGGTATGGCTGTTGACGCAAATGTACTCATCTTTGAACGGATACGGGAGGAACTACGATCAGGAAAGGCTGTTTGGGCTGCAATTACCAGCGGTTATCAACGCGCATTTATAACAATCTTGGATGCTAATCTCACAACTTTCTTTACCGCCCTTGTCTTATATCATTTTGGTACCGGTCCAATCAGGGGGTTTGCGGTCACACTCGGCATCGGTATTCTCGCAAGTATGTTCACCGCAATCGTTGTCACACGTGAAATATACGGTTTAGTCATCGGTAATCGGGACGTGCAGGAATTAAGCATTTAATAGCAAAATCGGAAAGGATAAAAGGATAGACAATTGGAATTTTTAAGAGATACTAAGTTTGATTTCGTCAGTAAATACCGTACAGGGTTTATGTTCTCTGCCTGTTTAATCCTTATCGGTATCGTCTTCCTGATAGTTCACGGAGGACCCAATTTTGGAATCGATTTTCGCGGAGGTGTGAAAATAGAAGCAAAATTTGATAGGGCAGTAACAGAAATAGAATTAGAGACAAAGTTAGCCGAATTGGGATACGAGGGTGTGAAAATACAACTCGAACCTAATGAAAACAAAGCCTTCATTTCAATGGGACATCGTCCTGAATTTCAGAAACAAACGTATGATATACCCGTCATGGAAGACCCTGGTGATGCGACCGCAAAAAGTCTTCAAGTGAGCAGTTCAATAGATAAAGCACATCTACTGAAACCGGGTGCAACAGTTGAATTAATCGATGGCAATTTACAACGACGGAACGAAATTGACCAAGTAGAAACCGTCGCTGAGGGTACCGCAATTCAACTGGTGTTTCTAAATGAATTTGGCATAGACCTGACAGAGAATGCTATTATCCAATTACAGGCAAGTATCGGTAGCATTCTTACAGAAGCACTCCTAGAAGGTGGTGATGATTGGCATGCAGTGCCAGATAACATCAATGTTACTGAAGTAGGACCCAGTGTGGGCCGCGACCTTAAATGGTCAGCACTTTGGTCTGTTATCTCATCTATTGCTATTCTGCTGATTTATATCTCTTGGCGGTTTGAGTTCCGTTTTGCCATCGGGGCAATCGCAGCACTCGTTCACGATGTCCTTATCACGTTAGGGTTATTCGCTGTGTTATCAAGAGAAATTAATCTACCCACAGTCGCAGCGTTCCTCACAATTATCGGATATTCGCTAAATGATACAATCGTCGTATTTGACCGTATCAGAGAAAACGGTATCTCTTTACGCGGCACAGAATATGTAGAAGTACTAAACCGTAGCATCAATCAATCGCTAAGTCGAACCGTAATTACATCCCTGACAACGTTGTTTGTTGTTGCTGTCATTTTTGTACTTTCCAGCTCGGGTGAGGAAATCAACACATTCGCTTTAGCATTGATCGTTGGTGTGCTAATCGGAACATATTCCTCAGTGTTTATCGCCAGTCCAATCGTATATCTATGGCAACGACGAGAATAGGAAGCAGAAGCATAATATATGAAAGTATTGATCTTTAACGCATATACAACAGGACAAAATCACAAACTTGAAAATCCGCTCAGTGCTGAAGATTGCCGTTCTTCTGGTCGTCTTAAGTCTCGTATAAAGGAACTGTGTGGTTTCAATGAAGAGGGATGGTATAGCAAGGATAGAGACTACCGACTACCCGCTGGAGAGATGTTCACCGGACCTATGTCCACCCAATTGCGTGAAGGTTTAAAGCTGATACGTGAACATGAAGACTACGGTAAAACAACCGTTGACCTCTATTATCCCTGGTATTACTGCCGAGTTGACGAGAAGAGAGAACCTGTTAACGAAAAGGATATCGTTATCCCCTTTGATACTGCGCCCCTTCACGAACTTGAGATATTGGAACTTGGTGAGAGTGGTGTTCCTGAACGCACAATAGAACTGCTTGAGCGTTACGACCTCGTATTTTCGTTATTGAGACCTGACGACATTCAATCTTTACAGCGTGTTTTTGAAGTGGAACGTTCAGTGCCACTCATTTTCCTACTGCCAAAAAGCCAGAGAAAGGCAGTTAATGAGGATTTACCGAATATCCACGTGGTTGAAACAGGAAGAGATTTACAGAAAAAACTCCGCACCTCAAATTATGCACTCAAAGGCGTTGTGATGAGAAGATTGTGTGAAGCTGCATGTCGTGATGGTTTTCAGGTGTTTGAGGAAGTGAAGAAAGATCCTCAACGGATGCTTGAGATTGTTCAAAATCAATAGCAATATGTCTACTTTACAGTAAAGGAATTACCTCGTGATGAACTCAACGTATGACGAGAATAAACCTATAAACCCTCGCTTGCTAATTCTCTCTTGCTCACAAAGCAAACATTCCGTTAAAGGCAAATTGCCTGCCTTAAGCCGTTATGACGGACCGTCATTCAGGGTAATGAAAAAGTATATACGCGAATGCACATCTGAAGTGCATTTACCTGATACCTACATCTTGTCAGCCAAATTTGGATTGATTTCTGCCGATCACCCGATTCCTAACTACGATCTCCGAATGACACCACAACGAGTTGAGCAATTGAAGCAACAAACTCTAAGTGAAGCGAAACAGATTTTAAATGATAAACAGTATCAAGATTTTTTCATAAGTATGGGAAAAGACTATCTGAAGGTATTGGATGGATATGAATCTCTAATTTCTTCTAATCTCAATGTGACTGTTGCTCAAGGGTCAATGGGGCGAAAGCTGACAGAACTTCGCAACTGGTTACATTCTAATATATCAAAACCTGTCAGTAATCATACGAAAATTACCAAGCAAGGAAAAGCATCATTACGCGGTATTGAAATTGTCCTAACTCCCGAACAAATAATAGAGAAAATAAATGTCACACTTGAAAAGGAAAAAAAGATACCAGAATATCAGATGTGGTATGTTCAGGTAGGTAATCAAAAGGTACCGGTTAAGTGGATAGTTAACCAATTAACTGACTTACCTGTGAGTGCTTTCCACACAAACGAAGCAAAACGAGTCTTACAGCAACTTGGAATTGAAGTTTATTCAAGACTATAGGGGAGATTCAAGTGACCAATACAGAATCAATTAAGAAAGTTACTCCTGATGAGGACACACAAGCTGATAAAACGGAAATAGATGAACGATCGGTTGAGAGCGATGTGTATGAGACCTACTTCAACAACCTCAGTTAATGATGAAGTTGGTAGCAAAATCACTGTTAGTAGCTGAAAACCTAAGAGATAACTACATCCATAACACAGCGCGTTTTATAAGTCATTTGCGGCAAACTATAGATGAAGTAGATAAAGGGAAGCGCGATAATGTTATACTCCGGAAATTTTCAGTAAAAGACGCAGCTTGGGAAGAGTTTCAAAACGAACATGTTAGTTTCATTGATGGTGGAATCGGTAAGCCAGAATTAGTCCAAGTACCGATCCTATTACGTGTGGGATCTTATACTGTACGTGTAGGTGAAGGAAACCTGGCTGAACGAGAAAATTTCGGCTATTATCCAGTAATTTTCGGGGATCTTGAAGGGGGTAATAAGGAGCGGGGTGACTTTCCTGATATCGTTCGCATCACTGCTGAACTTCTGGGTGGTCTGGCGGCGTTGTACCGAAATCCAGATCTAAGAGTCCTGATGTTTCAAGGACCACTGGTTTATTTGATGAATCAATATGCTGGACATACACCTTTTACTGAAATAGACATTGACCTGTTTCTAAAACACTATTCAGAAGATGGAGAACAAGCAAAACAACTTAAAGAAGAATTCCTTAACGAAGCTCGTCTTGATGTCTATCCTGCTATGGCTGGTGGAAGATCCGATGAATGGTCAGACCGTCGGCTTTTTGAACCGCTATCATGGATTGCTTTTCTATATAGGAAACTAATTACTGTAGCACTAAACAGGGAACCTCGACCTATCATAGCAGGTGTTGTAGAGCGAGGAGGGTCACGTAAATTTTGCGAGGAAAAATTGCTTAAACGAGTTTTTCGTAATTTGCGTAAAAACAAGAAGCAGAATTACTTCAACGACATGTTCGGCCTATCTGATCTTACCTCTGAAAAAAATTTAATGGACAAGTTAGGTTATACAGATAATCTTCTCTTAGCTTTACTTCTTAATACTGGTGAATATTCCGAACATTGGGAGATGGACAAGTCTACTGATTTGAGACTAGGATTAGTCAAACTCCCGGGTGAATCTGAAAGTTCAAGAGTAGACTTTTCTTGTTTAAAAGAAAACAACCCGTTTGGATTTCCCGCCATAAAGGGAACCTATATTAAGGTTACCGAGAATACTGAACCGATTAGGGTTGAGGTGTTTTCTGCACTTGGTGCAGATCAAGTAAAGGAAGCTGTTAGACGTGTATACTTATATTCTCGTCTCTTACCCAATTACGGATTTCCTGTCGGTTTAGATATCGCGGATAAGTATGCCCATGTCCCTAATTGGATGACAGAGGCTTATACGAAGTTGATTCGTCACACACTTAGTGTAAGTATGCAGAAGGGTGAAATAAACGATGAAGAAATGCGAAGAGTGTTGGTACAGACAATCTATATGACACCTCGAGATTGGTTTCTTCGTCCAACTGTAGAAGGGAAGTAATTATGGAAAAAGATAGAATCGTTGGTACACTTGTTGGTGAAAGTACAAGCAAAGAATTTCGTCTTGCTGTAACGCCTGATGCAATACGAGAACAAGATATTATTGCTGTGGATGCCGCGTTAAATGAAACTGAGGATAGCAAAGAAGCGAAGGAGATAAGAGTTTGGGCAAAGGTTCAGAGAATAGAACGTATTAACCCTCTTTTTCCAGCTGAAGCAGGCCACGAACTGGCAGAAACACAGACTGATCCTATGGACACCGTGCTTTCTCTTAGTCGTGAAATGGTATCAGCTGTATGCCAAGTACTTGGGTATGAACACTTGGATGGAGAATGGTCCGGTAAACTTGAAAGTTTACGATATCCGCCTAAACCAGCTACTCGTGCTTATGACCCAGATCCGATGGATCTAAAACGGGTGCTAGTGGGAAAATTAGAAAATAAACCAGAAAGTGCTATAAATATTGCTACTCTTTCTAATCGCGATAACGTTGATATAGAAGTAGACGGACATGCTATAGTTACTCGTCATTTAGCTATCCTCGCAATGACAGGGGCTGGAAAAAGTTGGGCTGCCCGACGGATCATTGAACAATTGGCGGACAAAAGTTATCCGATGGTTGTGTTCGATCCGCATGGAGATTACACAGGACTAGAGGATATTAAATCGCTTCGCAATCAAGTTAATCGTTATCACGTCACCTTTCCAATTCTTGATGAAGATGCAGATACAGTAGCTCAGATTATTGGCAATCTCGCATCTAAACCTCTGTCATCTAGGATGTTAGAATTATTTGGTGATTTATTTGATGCAACACAAAGATTTTATGAAGCTAATGAATCTGAGAAAATAGAGAGAAGAAATTGGCTAGTTGAGAGGTTAAATACTATGAGTGCTAATCGTATTCGTCAATATGACATTCATCTAAACCTTTGGCTAATTGCTGATATAGCTGATGCCGCAGTTCAATCAATAAGGGCTGCTCGCGAGGATGAGGATTCTGCTTCTTTTGATTACCTAAGGGACTTGTGCTGGGACAATCTTCGGACAAATCTACAAGATGCAAGGACTCTAGAAAGTATACGCAATAAAACTCTAAGAGCAGCTAAACACTTGACAAGAATGGAAAATCTCAATAGAAATATCGCTGGCAGTTCGAAAGCTTTACCTGAGAATCGAATTGATCTTGTGCAGTACGGCAAAATTTCAATTGTATCTTTGGCAGGTTATACTGGCGAGTTTCAGGCTACGATTTATAACCTTATAGCAGACGAACTTTTTGAAGCCAAAAGTAGGCAAGAATTAAAATTACCTTTTTTAATCTTGCTTGAAGAGGCACATAATTTCGTTCCGGGAGATGGTAGGACACCTGCTGAACAACAGTCTATTAAAATTACTAAACAGATCGCCCAAGAGGGAAGGAAATTCGGAGTAGGTTTAGTTTTAATAAGTCAACGACCTTCACGACTGGATGAAACAGCTCTATCTCAATGCAACTCCTATATTATTATGCGAATGGTGAACCCAGCAGATCAAACCTTCGTGAGAAGAGTCATCGAATCATTAGGTGAAAACGAAGTAAGCTTACTTCCTGATCTTGAGGTAGGTGAGGCACTGTTATCGGGACAGATGGTGAGCTTTCCGATTTTAGTGAAAATGAAAAAGCCTAAGTCTAGAGCCGAACGAGAGGAAACTAACGCTTTTGATTACCTTGAAAATGTTCATGCTGAGGAATCTCACAATCAATCGGGCAATAGTTGAAGACCAATGTCCTATGATAAACAGAGAAATTAACTATGGAAATTATAGCTGGACTGAATCTAACCAGTATTAAGCCAAAGGTATGGGATGCGTCCTCGGATTACTACTTGCCTCAATTAAATGCTGTAATGGTTTCCTACGCCGAGTTTCATCAAAGTCCATCTCGCCGCAAGCGTGCAATGGAGGATGGTTTACATGACAGTCTTGGTATCCCCAAAAAGTTGAAAATCTACTTAGATAATGGGGCATTTAAATTTTCACGTGCTGGAGGCGAAGTGCCACGTGAGGATTATGAGGAATTCGTGAAATCCACAAAACCTTATTGGTACGCAATTCCTCAAGACTACATTCCTGCACCGCGCATGAGCGATGAAGAGCAGCTTGAGTGCCTACATCAGACAATGAATGTCAATAACGAGTTTGATTATGATGGGTTTGTACCAATCCTCCACATTTGTCGTCATTTGGACGAGTATTTTTGCGAATTTGCGATAAATACTAAACTCAAAAACAAAGAAAATCTTGCCATTGGGGGAATTGTACCTAACCTTTTACGGGCTTCTAAAGCCATGTCTTATGAGAAGATTCTTGATGGTGTATTTCAAGTTCGGGAAACATTCGATGACAAGAAATTGCACCTATTTGGAGTGGGTGGAACATCTACATTACATGTCGCAGCATTGTTAGGTATGGACTCAGTGGATTCAGTGGGTTGGCGTACTCGCGCAGCACGGGGACTTATACAATTACAAGGAATTGGTGATCGTTCCATAGCCGATCTCGGTAATTGGAAGGTGCGCGAACCGAACACAAAAGAATTGAAGTTATTGGAAGAATGTCAATGTCCCGCTTGTCAAAAACATGGTTTAGAAGGGCTTAAAAAAAATCGCACAGAAGGTTTCTGCAACCGTGCCACGCACAACCTATGGACACTTTTAGAAGAGAACCGCCTGATTCAAAAGCATCTAAAAGATGGATCCTATGTGAATTGGTACAAAAAACACTTACATAATACAATTTATCGTCCGCTCATTGATAGACTCGTAGAAAAGCACCTTAAGCAAGATTGAATTTAGGGAAAAGAAATGAATCTTCCAACATCTCCTATTCATTCCCTATCCATCATCGGGGAATCTGAAGCGATGCAGGCTGTTATACGTAAAGTCCATCAGGTTGCACCGACGACTGCAACTGTCCTCGTCACAGGGGAAACAGGTGTTGGAAAAGATGTTATCGCAAGAACCATCCACGAGAATAGTCCTCGCAAAGACCGTTCCTTTCAGGCAGTCAACTGCGGCGTGCTATACCAAGACCTCCTGCAAAGTGAACTTTTTGGACATGAAAAAGGTGCTTTTACAGGTGCAACGAATCAACGACGGGGTATGTTTGAACTCGCTGATGGTGGCACGTTATTCCTTGATGAGATAGCAGAAATGTCTCCCGAAGTACAGGTGAAGTTTCTCCGAGTGTTAGAGACACAAGAATTCACACGACTCGGCGGAGAAAAAAACGTAAAAGTTGATGTGCGTATTATCGCTGCGACAAACGTCAATCTCGGTCAATCGGTCAAGGAGAACAAGTTTAGACAAGACCTATATTATAGACTGAACCTATTTCAGATCCACATCCCCCCACTCCGTGACAGACGTGAAGACATACCGCTTTTTGTAGATGCTTTCATAGATGAATTTAATGAGAGACACAATAAAACTATTACTGGTATAAAAGCGGATGCACTCAACCATCTTCAAAATGCAGATCTGCCCGGAAATATCCGACAACTCAAAAATGCAGTTGAATCCGCGATGATCGTAGCAACATCAGATGAACTTCAGATTGAAGATTTTCCTAAGGAGTTAGAACTTGGACAATCCCAATTTCCTGTTCACGTTTTAGATCAACCTGGAACAGCAATGCAGGTCATAGATCTACCCCCTGAGAGTATCGCTGCAAAAAATGAAGCCATATACAAGACAATCCTTGCACTGATTGCGTACGTGTCGCGCTTGCTTAAATCAACGACTAACCTTGAAGACCAGACGTCTTTCCCAATGACCGATGCGGAAAACGGTTGGATGCATATCGCAGATACTGACGATGCTGCTGATGTTTTTAGAAAAGCTTATGATGTACTCTTAGCGAGTCAAGAGGAACTGGAGAATCTGACACCAGAAGAAGTAACATCAATTGCTACATCGGTAGAACAACGTGGAGACCCGCAAAAGCCGGACGAATTTCTGCCAATACTGGATGAGGAAAAGGTCATCGGATGGGTCGGCATGAAAATGGAGGAGATTGAAAAGGCAGCCATCTATAAGACACTTAGAGAAACCGGCAACAATAAGACAGAAGCGGCGAAAATACTCGGCATCGGTGTGCGAACGATATACAGAAAATTGGACGAATACGAACAGCAAAACAACAACACTGACGATTGAATAGACCTTACAGGAAAAGATCCCGCACTTGACATTGAAACCCTTCAATAACATCCTCTCCCTCAAGGATATCATCCCCATGCAAGACGGTCATATCTTCAGGTGACCGATACACTGCCACAGTCTCTCTACGTGGATTTATTACCCAGACCATCGCGCAACCCGCATCTAACCATTCATCTACTTTTTCATCAACCTCAGTGTATGTGTCGCTTGGAGAAATTACCTCAACCGCAAGATCGGGGGCACCCTCCCAGTAACCTTTTGGAATGCCTTTTTCATCAATTGCTGCTTGGCGAACAAAGGCAGCATCTGGAGCACGCACGGTATCTGGATTTTGAGAAATCTTAAATCCTGTTTCAGCACAACAAACATATCCTAATTTATGTTTTTCCACATATACATCAAGGTGTTTTCCAATTTTTATCGCTCGAATTCCGTGTTCGAATCCTGCTGGCGGCATTCTATGTATTACTCCTTTTACCAATTCATATCGATAGCCATCATCAGTCTGTTTCCACAGGTCTTCAGCTGTGAGGAGTGTAGGTTGAGCGGATGGTAATTCTGAATTGTGTGGTTTAAGTTCTCTGTTTTCCATTTGCTTATTCCTCAAAATATCAAGGTCAGTATTTTCTTTTTTCATAATACCATTTTAGATTAACAACTCTCATTATTTCGTAGGTCGGGTAGAGCGAAGCGAAACCCGACACGTATTGATTGGAACCCATGTCTTGGAACTCATGTCGCTAGTTAATATTTTATTGGCACTTCGCTCTACCCGACCTACGAAATAGCACCTGCCTTTTTTCATAGTACCATTTCAGACAGGATGGGAAAATCAATTTACCTCTGGTGGTTCAACTTTTTCCAACAATTGTGAGATAATGTCCAGACTGGTAATTCCATCTGCCTCCGCATTAAAGTTTGTCAATATTCGGTGTCGCAGGACAGGTTTCGCGACAGCCTTTATGTCCTCGTAGCTGACGTGATATCGTCCGTGCATGATTGCGCGCGCCTTTGCACCCAACACAAGATATTGTGATGCACGTGGACCTGCTCCCCAATTAACCCAATCTCTAATGAAATCTGGTGCATCCGGTTGTGTGGGACGTGTATTGACGCTTAATTCCACAGCGTAGTCTACCATCGCTTCAGCAATTGGCACTTTACGTACTATCTGTTGTAATCTCAACACCTCTTCACCTGTGATAATCGGTTCTATTTCAGGTTCATAAGCGGAAGTCGTCGTCAGCACAATCTCTTTCTCTTCAGACTTCTCTGGATAGTCTATGTATATGTTGAACATAAAGCGGTCAAGTTGTGCTTCAGGTAGCGGATATGTTCCCTCCTGTTCAATTGGGTTCTGCGTAGCCAATACAAAGAAGGGGAGTTCTAATCCGTAAGTATTGCCACCCGCTGTTACCTTGTACTCCTGCATCGCTTGTAGGAGTGCGGCTTGCGTTTTTGGAGGTGTACGGTTAATCTCATCAGCAAGAACGACATTAGCAAAAACAGGTCCCTTAATAAAACGAAAAGCACGTTTCCCCGTATTTATCTCTTCCTCAATAATATCCGTTCCGATAATGTCTGAAGGCATGAGGTCAGGTGTAAATTGGATGCGATTAAATGGTAGCTCAAGTATTTTGGAAAAGGTGCTGATGAGTAAAGTCTTTGCTAATCCGGGCACGCCTACAAGAAGACAGTGTCCTTGCGAAAAGAGTGCTATGAGAAGTTGATCAATTACATCGCTCTGTCCCACGATGCGTTTTTTTAGTTCGTTTAATATATTTTCCCGAGCAGTCTTTAAAAATTCAGCTGCCTCTAAATCTGTCTCAATTTGTGTGTTTTCCATGTATCTACCTTTCATTGGATATTGTTTTTTTAATCCGATCTCCATATCTGGAGTCCTTCAAAATCAAAGTTGAAGTCAATTATCTGAGTCCCCGCTTCTTCAAGTTTTTTACGGACGTTGTGTTCGCGTGTCGGTTGACAGTAAAAGAGGAGACATCCGCCGCCACCCGCACCACACGCTTTCCCACCGATAGCACCTTGTTCATGTGCTATCTTGAAGAGTTTATCTATCTGTTCATTTGAGACAGATGGGTGCAGTTTCTGCTGATTCTGCCAATTTTCAGTTAGAAGTTCACCGAATTCTGTTAGACGACCCCTCATAAGTGCCGTCTTAGTGGATTCTGCAATCGCTTTAAGGTTTTCAAGAGCTGCCCGCACACTCGGTTCACCGCTCTTATACGCCTGTGTGACATTCTTGTGGATATCGCCAGAGAGTCGGGACTGTCCTGTATAGCACAACACAAGGTTTTTTTCCAATTCATAACGAATTTGTGGTGGTAATTTTATCGGTGACGTCTTGACATCTTCACCTTGAAACTCCATAAAATTGATACCGCCGACAGCACTACCGTAGTGATCTTGTTTGCCACCAAGAATACCGAGTTCATACCGTTCAATGCGACTGGCAAGTTCCGCATACTGGTAAGGTAGATATGTAACATCCTTAATTGCCCCCAACACACCAATTAACGCAACTCCCATAGCAGCAGAAGTGCCAAGTCCACTACCAGGGGGTGCATTTGACTGTGTAATAAGGTCAAAACTCCCTATCTGGATAGACATTTGACGAACAGCTGCCTTAACGAGGTCAATATTGCCGTCATATTCAAGCTGCCGGACATCTTCTGCCTCCACAAACATATCAAAATCGGCGGAGTAGATACTAATCTTCTTATCCAAGACACGCCGCAATTCAACTGATTCGGGGAATTCGGTTTGGCTTTCACAGACAAGCGTTGTGTATGCATAACGATTTATCGTCCCGTTGACGACACGTCCTGCTGATTCTTCTGTGAAGAGTGCTACATCACTCCAACCCCCCGCGAAATCAATACGAACGGGTGCTCTTGTTCTGATTATCATTAAAAATCTCCTGAAATGGCTCAATAACTGTTATTCTACCGTATTCTGTCTTTTTCACTCCTCCACTCTCCCTCTTCCATTCTTCCCCTCTTCCACTCTTCCATCCTCCCCCTCTTCCTCTTCCTCTTCCATCCTTCCATTCTTCTTCTTCCACCCTTCCCCTCTCCCTCTTCCACCCTTCCCCTCTTCCTCTTCCACCCTTCCATACATCTATAATAACATAGTATCGGTGTATTTTCAATCAATTTTGGTTGTTGTATTATGCTCTCAAAACTCCTCTTGACAATTTGGTCTATACAACGTATAATTGGATAAATCCCATAAAAGCAGGTAAAACACAATCCTATCTATGAATCGAATTGACAAGAAATTTAAAATTCTCCGCGAGCAAAACAGACGCGCATTTATGCCATATTTGTGTGCGGGAGATCCGACACCCGAACATACAGGGAAACTTCTCCTCACACTTGAAAAAGCAGGTGCTGACCTTATAGAACTCGGTGTCCCCTTTTCTGATCCGATAGCAGATGGTCCTACGATCCAACGTGCCAGCGAACGTGCGCTCAAACATCGTATCTCACTGCATCAGATACTTGAGATGGTAAAAACACTCCGTCAGCAAACAGATATTCCCATTGCACTGATGAGTTACTATAATCCGATCTTCAGTATGGGGGAATCAGCGTTTTGTGAAGCTGCACAAGACGCAGGTGTTGACGGTGTTATCGTTCCTGATTTACCACCAGAGGAGGCACAACCTCTTTTGGAAGCGGCTACGCACTATAATCTCTCAACCATATTTCTTGTCGCTCCGACAAGTTCACCAGAACGGATGCAACGTATTGCATCGGTGAGTACAGGATTTATCTATTGCGTCTCGTTGACAGGTGTAACAGGGGCGCGTGCAACTTTGTCTGACGAAGTCGCGCCGATGATAACTGAACTTCGTAAACATACCGACAAACCCATTAGTGTTGGGTTTGGTGTTTCAACACCTGAACAGGCAGGACAGGTTGCAGAAGTCGCTGATGGTGTTATTGTGGGAAGTGCAATCATCAATGTAATTGAAGAATATATGGACGACGAAGTGAAGATGCTTGCTGCAGTGAAACAGTTCGCATCAGGTTTAGCTGCGGGGACAAAAAATAGCACTTCCTAAATTCATGTTATTGATCCATAAACAAAAAGACCCAAGAGAGGTTTATATTATGCAAAATTTGATTAAAACCTATTTTCTATTCTTCATGTTTTCAATGCCTCTATGTCTCAATGCCTTTTTTCCATCAAATGCTACAGCGCAAAACGTTGCAGCATCCCTTAGTGACAACTATACTTTTGAAACGATAGACGTCCCCGATGTTGATTTCTTAGCTTTGACCGCCAGTAGCGATTTTGAGGATTACGCAGGCTACACGAATAGTGTTGATGGTGAAAAATTCATCGCGTTTACACTTATAGATGGCGTTTACACAACACACGATTTCCCTGGGGCACAAAATACTTATTTCTACGCACTCGGTAATAATGGGGTCGCAGCCGGACACTACGAAGATACCGAAGGGCTCTATCATGGCGTTATATTGGAAAACGGAGAAATGCGGCAATACGATTATCCGGGTGCCGTTCAAACCGAGATATACGGGTATAGTGATTCAACCGGGGCACTGACAGGTAATTTTACGGATGCATCCGGTGTCCGACGAGGATTCTCAGGAGATACTGTCGTCGAGTTCCCAGGCGCAACCGAAACTTATGCTGATTTTGTAAGCACGATAGGCAATGTCGTGGGTAGCTACGTAGACACCGAAGGTAATTATCATGCATACCTGCGTGGACCAGGGGGTAGTTTTGCAACACTCGACCTTCCTGTAGAAGCAAATCTTGAATACTTCTATCTCCATGGCATCAACAGTGCCCTAATTGCCGTTGGTAGAGCCAAAACAGCGGGTGATGTCCCACGCACTTATGCCGGTAATCCGGTCGCCTTACAAGAATTGCAGTTTCCAGGCAGCGTCAGCACGGAAGGATGGAATGTTAATGAGGACAACTCTATCGTAGGACATTATGACTCTGCGGATGGACGTAGACACGGGTTTATCGCAAGACCGAAACCGGGGACTCCACAAGCGCGACCCGGTGTTGTACCCCCCGCACTCAAATATACTTTTGAGAGTATTAATGTTCCCGGTGTAGATTTCTTAGCGGTAACTGCCAGTAGCGACTTTTTTGATTACGCCAGCAACATGCGGAATGCTAATGATGAAAAAGATATCGCTTTTACTCTCATCAATGGCGTTTTTACCACTTATGATTACCTCGACTCACAGGGAACCTATTTCTATGCACTCGGTAATGACGGTACAGCTGCCGGACACTACAGAGATAGCAACGGTTTGTACCACGGTGTCATCTTAAAGAATGGTGAATTGCAACAATACGATTTTCCAGAGGCCGTTCAAACCGAGATATACGGTTTAAGTGACGCAACGGGGGCACTGACAGGTAGTTATATAGATGCCTCCGGTGTTCGCCGTGGGTTCTCAGGGGATACAGTAGTCGAAGCTCCCAGAGCATCGGCAACTTATGCCGATTTTGTAAGCTGGACAGGCCATATCGTCGGCAGCTACCAGGATGCCGCAGGGGTATATCATGCATACATGCGGAGTTCAATAGGCAGATTTCTATCTATTGACCTGCCAAACGCAACAAACCTGGAATACTTCTTTCTCCACGGACTCAACAATGCAAGAGCTGTCGTTGGTAGAGCCAAAGAGATCGGTGATGTGCCACGCACTTATGTCGGCAGTCCTCTCAACCTACAAGAATTGCAGTTTCCCGGTGCTGTTAGCACGGAGGGGTGGAATATCAATCAGGACGGTTCCATCGTCGGACACTACGATACAGCGGATGGACGCAGACACGGATTTATCGCAAGACTCGTCGAAAAAACAGTAAGTGACAATTACAGCAACATCTTCAACGTCACACTCACCAAAGGTCTGAACATGGTATCGTTACCTTTAGAAATGCCGAATCCGATGACAGCCAAATCACTCGCGGGACTCGCTGGATCAACAATGGTCATCGCACTTGATGCTGAAAACCAACGGTTCGTCGGGTGGACACCCAGCGCACCTAACGAAGGATTCACAATTGAAGGTGGACAGGGATATATCGTCAACGTCCCAGAAACTCGGAGTGTTCTATTCGTCGGCGCACCCTGGACAGATCAACCGGTGATAACCGCTGCACCCGCTGCCATACCCAAGCAGAAAGAGGCATGGGCATTTATCCTAAGTGGACACTTAGACGGTAAGCAAGAATATGATGGGTATCAGATAACAGTCCGAAACTTACGTTCAAACAGTACCATGACAACACAAGTGAAGGATAACTACTTCGCTGCTGCTACAGCGGACCTCAGCTACCGAAATGTCGTACAGGTAGGTGATAAAATGGAAGTGACCGTAGCCGATACAAACGGTAATATTGCCTCTGAAACGTTCACCTTTGAAGTAACACCCGCGAGCGTAGCAGAAGCTGTTCTATCCGTCACACTTGACAGCATCGGCACACCGAAGCATAGTGCGTTATTACAAAACTATCCTAACCCGTTCAATCCAGAGACGTGGATACCCTATCGTCTATCGGAAGATAGCAAGGTTTCTATCACGATATATGACGCAACAGGTAGTGTTGTCCGAACCTTCTCACTCGGTTTCCAGTCGGTAGGCTTCTATCAAGACCGCGGTCGTGCTGCCTATTGGGATGGTAAGAACGCATCCGGTGAAAGTGTCGCAAGTGGACTCTATTTCTATCAGTTGACAACGGAGTCATTCCAACAAACCCGACGGTTGATCATTGTTAAATAGTATTCAACTGATTAAGGTAAATCTGGTATTGACTTTTCAGGAAAAATATGGTAATCTTTATGCAGTTCCTGTATACCAAATACTTGTCTTTGCACTGCAAATAATAAATTCTGTAATGCGTAAAATAACCCACATATTCTTATAGTTCTTTTAGTAAGGAATTCCCAAAGGGAGAGGAGTATAGTATGCGAAATTTGATTAAATCCAGTTCACTGTTTTTTATTTTAACGTTCTTCATGTGTCTCAATACATTTTTCCCATTGCACATTGACGCGCAACAGAACGTTCAACCTGTTTCCGCTTCTATCAGCGATGACTACACTTTTGAAATGATAGAGGTACCCGGAGTAGACAGTTTATCAGTTACCGCAAGTAGCGACTTTGAGGATTATGCAGGCTACACACGTAGTGCTGATGGCGAAAAAGATGTCGCCTTCACCCTCATTGATGGAGTTTTTACGACGTACGAATTCCCCGATGCAAAAAACACATATTTCTTTGCACTCGGGAATAATGGAAACGCTGCCGGACACTACGAGGATAGCGATGGACTGTTCCACGGTGTCGTCTTAGAAAATGGTGAGCTGCGACAATACGATTTTCCAGGTTCCGTCCAAACCGAAATATACGGTATTAGTGACGCCACAGGTGCACTGACAGGAAACTTTACAGATGAATCGGGGGTTCGACGCGGATTCTCGGCAGACGAAATAATTGAAGTCCCCGGCGCAACTGAAACATTCGCTGATTTCGTCAACGCAAGCGGGGGTATGGTCGGAAGTTACATTGATGCTGACGGTTTATATCATCCTTATGTCAGAACACCGAATGGACGTTTTGTATCTCTTGACCTGCCAGGGGCGGCGCAGCTGGAATACTTCTTCGTCCACGGTATCAACGATTCTAATGTTGTCGTTGCCCGAACTAAACGCATTGGTGACGTCCCGGGCACACTTGTCGGTACATTTCAAGGTGGGTTAAAGATCCTTATGGTTCCAGACAGCGTTAGCACAGAGGGATATAATATCAATCAAGACGGATCCATCGTTGGACACTATGAAACAGCAGATGGACGCAGACACGGATTCATCGCAAGACCTATAACAGACACTGATGAACCGCCCGTAGACATTCCCGTTCCGACACCCACACCCGCAGAACTCAACTATACTTTTGAGAGTATCAATGTACCTGGTGTAGACTTTTTAGCGGTGACTGCAAGTAGCGATTTTGAGGATTATGCTGGATACACGCGGAATGCTGATGGAAAAGAGGTCGCCTTTACGCTCATCTCCGGGTCTTTACCACTTATGATTTTCCAGACTCCCAGAAAACGCATTTCTACGCACTCGGAAACGATGGATCAGCTGCCGGACACTATCAGGATAGCGACGGTCGGCTCCACGGTGTTATCTTAGAAAATGGTGAACTGACACAATACGATTTCCCAAATGCTGTCCAAACTGAGATATACGGCATCAGTGATGCAACCGGCGCACTAACAGGACACTTTACAAACGACGCTGGTATCCGTCGCGGATTCTCTGGAGACATCATCATTGAAGCAACAGATGCACAGGATACTTTTTCATATTTTGTAAATGCGAATGGACAGATAGTGGGTAGCTACATTTCTGATGCAGGTGTTTATCACCCATTTGTGCGGCAACCTGACGGTAGGATAATTTCACTTGACCTGCCACAAGCTGCAACGTTTGAGTACTTTTTTGTGCACGGTATCAACGATGCGGGGACTCTCGTCTGCAGATCCAGACGATTCGGAGGTATCGTCCGAACCTCTGTCGGATCACTACAGCACGGACTACGTCCATTGGTATTCCCAGGCAGTGTTAGCACAGAAGGTTGGAATATCAATCAGGATGGTTCTGTTGTGGGGAACTATAACTCAGACGATGGACGCAAACACGGATTTATCGCAAGACCCGCCACCAAGGAAGACAGCGACCGGTATGCCAACATATTCAATCTAAAACTGTTAAAAGGCTTGAACATGCTATCGCTACCTTTAGCAACACCGAAACCGGTGAATGCCAGAGCATTTGCAGGTTTGACAAGTTCAACAATGGTCATCGCACTTGATGCAGATAACCAAAAGTTCATCGGTTGGACACCAGACGCACCAGATAACGGATTTCAAATTGAGGGTGGACAGGGTTATATCGTCAATGTCACAGCAGATCGCGATGTCGCTTTCGTCGGTGCAGAGTGGCGCAACGAAACTGACGCAGCTGCAGCTCCCAGCGCAACGGAAATCGCAACCCAGCAGCAGACCTGGGCATTCATCGTAAGTGGACACTTAGACGGTAAGCAGAAATATGACGGTTATCACATCACAGTCAAGAACTTGCGAACACAGAACGTTATGACCACGCAAGTGCAGGATAACTACTTCGCCGCTGCCACAGCAGACCTCAGCTACCGAAGTGTCGTTCAGGTGGGTGATACCATGCAGCTCATCGTTACCGACTCAGATGGAAATATTGCATCTGACGAGTTCACCTTTGAAGTAACACCTCCCAGTGTAGCAGAAGCTGTTCTATCCGTTACACTTGACAGCATTGGCACACCGAAGCAGAGCGCGCTATTACAAAATTATCCGAACCCGTTCAATCCAGAGACGTGGATACCCTATCGTCTATCAGAAGATAGCAACGTATCCATCACGATATATGACGCAACAGGTAGCGTTGTCCGAACCTTCCCACTCGGTTTCCAATCGGTAGGATTCTATCAAGACCGGGGTCGGGCTGCCTATTGGGATGGTAAGAACGCATCCGGAGAAAGTGTCGCAAGTGGACTCTATTTCTACCAGTTGACAACGGAGTCATTCCAGCAAACCCGACGGTTGATCATTGTTAAATAACGTCAGTTTGATAAATCAGAATTTCTCAGGCTGGTAGGTTCGGTTTCCTAACCGAACCATTAAATCAGAATTTCCCAGGCTGGTAGGTTCGGTTTCCTAACCGAACCGGGTTTGTGCCAATTGTGTTCATAAAGGTTTTCGCGTAGGATCCGGTTCGGTTAGGAAACCGAACCTACCGACCTGGGAAAATCACTACCTAACTAAATTTCCGATGGCAGTACACCCTACCCCTTATACTCTCAGAATAAATTATATTTTAATTGTGCCCAAGTTAAAGTAATCTTATGTACAGGATCAACACTATGCGGCACCGAATCATTATTACCTTGATCATCATTGTCCCAATCATCAAGGTCATTTACATCTGGAGTCCCTTTAATTTTAATTACTTTACTTGCCATAGCCCCATCTGTATTCATCACAGTTACATAAAAACCTTCTTTAGGTATGTTGTTCTTATTGACATTAATGAAAAGAATGGTTTTTTTCTCACCATTGTAATATTTTCTTAGGAACGTAGGACCAAATCTCCATTTATGAACCCGAATTTGATGCAAACCGGTCTCACTACTAATACCTAACTGAAACTGTAAAGAATTGCCAAATTTACGCATTACATAATTCTCATCGCGTATATTTGGATATACACGATTACTCTTCTTATCATTGAAAAAATAACTTTTGTCTAACCATCTTGCTTGCTCAGGTTTTAACACATCTCCCATATTTCTACTGGCATTCATTAAACAACCATTACAACTGTTTCTATGAAATAACCCAAAAGTATGACCAATCTCATGACCGACTAACATACTGCTAATTCGATTGCCAGCTATAAAACATAATCCACCATACCTGCCATTCTGGAAGTTATAACCAAAACCCGCCCTGCTTGATTCTACCACTGATACGCCACCTACAACAAATACAACTATTTTGTCCTTATTTTTACCAGGAGCACCACCAAAAAACTGAAACTCACGAGGCACTTCAGATAAAACTCTATTATGCGTCTTGTCTTTATAATGCATTACTTTATGCTTGCCTTTTACTACATGGATAACTAATTTACCCTTTTCATCCTTTTCATATTTAAAGGTTTTAAAACCAAACCCATGCGCTTGAAGACCTAATCCAAATATACGTTGAGAATCTAAAATTGACTTTTCTATTTTAGGCTTCATTTTCTTAAACCTCTTAGAATTAGATGGCTCAAAATATACTACCTGAATTAAAAATGATTTATCAGCAGCATTAGCATATATACTATTAGATAATAACATCAATAAAATACTAAATACTATACCCACAAAACTACAAAATCTGAATTTCATTATGAAACTCCTTTATATGTTTCACCTCACCTAACGGTAGCGGTGGTTATGATTTCAGCGGTTTTTGTACTATCGCTTTCTGAAGTCGCTGTGACGTTAACAACATAGACACCAGCATTAGCACGCACAGATCCCGGAACCACTAATGCCACTTTTGAAGAAGCACCAGGAGCAAGCGATACAGACTCCTGACTGAGTGTCGCGTTTACCTTACCTGATGTTGTCAACTTTATTGTGTCCTTTGCATTGCCGGTATTTATCACTGTAAGGGTATACGCAATATCTGCACTTGCATTGCCCATTTCAGGGGTCAAATTGCATACACCGCCTAAAGCAACACCATAAACAGGATCCCGCGTTGGAACTCTATAGACAGGGAAGACCTCAGCATCCACACCAACATGCATACCCCAGGGACCCTCCCGATCACTGACTTTCACAAGCAGAAGATTATCACCTTTTTTCAAGTTAACTGGAAAAACATCACTGTTTTTCTGATAGACTCTGTTTACTGCGTTACTAAAGACGACTTCACCGTTAAGCCAAACTTTGATGGAATCGTCACTCCCAACTCTCATCATGACATCGGATTGATCTGTTTTAGATACAAGTGTCGTGAGTGCATAAGACGTAAAATCGTTGAGATCGGTGTTTTCTGTCATGCCTCTTTTTACGAGCATCGTGTTGATGTTTCCATCTGAAGGAAGCCTACCGAGTGTCCACTTATACGCGCCAACGGTATCTCCTTTATTTGCCCCGTATTTAGATATAGTTTCTTCGTTGATCGTGTTTTCACTGACAACGGCTAAAGAATCAATATGCGTTGAATCCTTGCCACCTTGATTCTCTTGCGTTGGTGCGATCATCCATAGCCACGGTCCCCGAATGTCGTTATAGTGTTGATCGGGAACATCTGGGACCTTACCAGAAATGTCTATTGTCAGATTCGGCTTAATATTCCCAAAGTTAAAATGACCTGCACCCCTTCTTACATTTCCATTGAGATCAAGGGTTTCAACATAGATGGCTTTACCCATTACTGTTGAGGTATCGAATTGGACGATTGCCTGCTCGCCGGATATAGACTGACAACTATGCAGAAGTCGGTTGGCGTGACGAAAGCGGACAAGATACAGTCCGTCAGGATCCGTTACCTTAAGAAAGAGATGCAGCTTATTGGGTGGATATGCTATAGAAGATGGAAGCATCTCAACCTTTCCCCTTCGCTCAACCTTACTAATTCTACCGCCGTTAAGGTAGGGATTGAGATCTATCCATGCTGCTGCACATTTTCCATAAGACATTCTGGGTCTACCATCACGGAGAGCATGTGGTAATCCAAAGGCATGTCCGAGTTCATGCGCAGCGACATACCAACTTCCCGTTACTGGGACCAGTATTCGATCTCCTGAATAAAACACACCAGCAAATCTTCCTACTCTACGACTACCATGGTCAAGCACAACAAATAAGATCGTGTTTGGCGTTTGAATTCTATTCGCACATTCATGAAACACGCTATAAGGTTTTTTCTGATATTGTGTGCCATTTTGTTTTCCTTTTACATGGTGCACCACCATATCTCCATCTGCATCGGTTTCCACTTTAAAGGTTTTTCTCTCATATCCATACTTTACCATCTCGTCGCCCCAAAATTTTTGTGTCCGCTTCATCATGTTTTCGATCTTAGTATCTATGTCCTTCTGAGGTTCTCGGTCTTTTGAAACAAAATAGACAAGTTTAACTATATATTTTTCCGGTGTATCTTCCTGTGCTAAACAGGGAAGCAAAAAAACCAAAAACGTAATTATCGCAACACACAAACTTATGAATTTCATGATACTCCTTATATTTTATAGGCTCTAACGTGAGTTTGATACATCAGATTTCCCCTGGCCGGTAGGTTCGGTTTCCTAACCGAACCGGGTTTGTTTCCGCGCAAAATCCAGTTCGGTTAGGAAACCGAACCTACCGAGTCTATGCCAGTGTTATTTTTAATCAGTTCTAAAATTAGACTCAAGCTTGGACAATTTTTATTCCCATAAAATCACTGTTCCATCTAAACTCCCACTGCCAATGGTGCTGCCATCAGGACTAAAGCAGACGCTCTTGACCCAAGACGTATGCCCTGATAACGTACGGATAAGTTCACCCGTATTCACATGCCAGAGTCGGACAGTATCGTCACTCCCCCCACTCACAAGTGTTTTACCATCAGGACTAAAAGATACACTCCAGACCGAATTTGTATGTCCTTCAAGGGTGCGTAGATGCTTTCCTGTGTTTACATGCCAGAGTCGGATAGTGCTGTCCCAACTCCCACCCCCACTCGCAAGTGTATTACCATCAGGACTAAAAGATATGCCGCAGACCATATCCGTATGTCCTACAAACGTACGGATATGTCTACCCGTGTCCACCTGCCAAAGATGGATGTTCTTGTCATTACCTCCACTGGCACATGTGCTACCATCAAAATTAAAAGACACACTCTGGACCTGATCCGAATGTCCCTCAAGGGTGCGGATCTGTGTACCCGTATTTGGATTCCATAAACGTATCGTGTTGTCCCTACTCCCACTTGCGAGCGTATTACCATCAGGACTAAAAGATATACATCGTACCCGATCCGTATGCCCTTTAAACGTACGGATAAGATCACCCGTGAGCACCTGCCATAGCCGAATGATGGAGTCAGAACTGCCACTGGCAAGGGTTCTGAAATCAGGACTAAAGGATACACTGGAGACCTGCTCTTTATCGCCAAAAAGGGTTTTATGCACCCAAATTCTACGGATAAGATCACCCGTGTTCACATCCCATAACCGGATAGAACTATCCGCACTCCCACTCGCCAGGATGCTGCCATCAGGACTAAAGGATACACTCAGCACGTTATTCGTATGTCCCCGAAGCGTGTCGTGAAGATCACCCGTGTTCACCTCCCATAGCCGAATAGTGTTGTCCCTACTCCCACTTGCAAGGATGCTGCCATCAGAACTAAAGGATACACTCAACACTGCATTCGTATGTCCCCCAAGCGTGTGAATAAGATCACCTGTGATCACATCCCATAGTCTGATGAAATCGTCATTACCACCACTCGCAAGCATACTACCATCAGGACTAAAGGATAAACTCAATAGTACGCCATGATTATGTCCATGAAGGGTATAGAGAGGTCTTCCCGTGTTCACCTCCCATAGTCGGATGGTATTGTCATTACCACCACTTGCAAGCATGCTGCTATCAGGACTAAAAGATACGGTTTGGACGGTATCTGTATGTCTAGTAAATAGATTCAGTTCTGCACCTGTTTGTGCATCATATATCCATACGCCGATACTACTCGCCACGGCAAATTTGGTACCATCTGGTGAATACTTAATCTCACGGATATCACCCTTTCCGAGCCGTACTTTCGCACCTTCCGGTAACTTCCATTTTGATGCGTCTTGCGCAAGGATGCTCGTTGAAAACGTTAGTGTCAAGTAGCAGGTTAGCACTATTGTAAATAATTTGCTTTTCATGAGAATGAATTCCTTTTAGTATTGTAAAATTTATATTCCCCAGGCCGGTAGGTTCGGTTTCATAACCGAACCTACCGGGCCTGGGGGTATTATCGCTGTCTGTTCGGTTTCCTAACCGCACCTGAATTACACGAATTCCCCGTTCTGGTAGGTGCGATTTCCTAATCGCACCGGGGTTTTTTTCCAATTGTGTTCATAAACGTTTCCGCACAAACCCGGTTCGGTTATGAAACCGAACCTACCGTGTCTGGTTTCAAAGCGCAAGATCCGGCCTGGTAACATCGCCAAAAATGATATAAGAATAGTGAGAATACTGGCAATGCATCCTCACTACTCTACGGAATAGGTTATTTTTTCCCTGAAATTAACCTCATCGTAAGCTTTTCAATTCGCTCCACGTCGTTGCCAGTTTATTCTTCGCAGAAATGTAACCTTTGAGACGTGATGTGGTAAGCACATTATGCTCACCCGCGAAAGATACATCTTCAATTTGATAGTAATACACAACACCCGCTTTTGCAGTCTGGTCAACCCATTTATAGGTGTTGCGTTCACCTGTTGTGCCAGCACCTTGAATCATCGCAGTATTGACCTGTTGATACTCGCCATCCTTACTACGACTCCGCAGGATATTAAAACCAGCGTTATCGGTTTCAGATTCAGTTGTCCATCGGATAACGACTTCACTGTTTTCAAGTGTCGCACGGAAAAAGGACAAGGATACGGGCAATTGGATGCCTCGCACAAATCCAGGCGTGCTGATGTCGCTGCTCGCACCATACCATATCTTTTCTTTCTTAACTCTCCTGAATGCGGTATCCACAGCGTGTACCCACGCATATTTAGGTGGACGTGCGTTTTGCATTCCTAACGGCAGAACAGCACCCGTCAAATCACCCTCAACATTACGATTCGGAATACCAATACGCGGACGACCATTTGCATCCCTGAGACGTATCAACGACGTGCGATTACCTCCTTCCGCTAACGCTGTCGACCAATCCCAACTATAAGGCGCATCAATACCGATACCCTGACGAAGATTGGCTGGCTTCCCATCAAGATTGCCAACCTCATCGGAAATAGTACCATCACCATCAACTATCTTGATGTAGAAACCACCCTCCGCATTCAGAATGAGGTTCTTCCTATTCGCCATGCTGAACTTATTACGAAGCGCGCGATCTGGATATATACTAGCGACACGGGTAGCTGGGTAATAATGTTTATTTGAGGGTGTCCCATCATCTGCTACAATAAGCACAGTTTGATTCGGTGGAATGTAGGTAAATAGGTCCTTTAAGTTAACCGTGATATACAGATTACGCCTATTTTCTTTCCATGAACCTGAATCATGGTTCTCTATAATCAACTGCCACCCTGTTTTTGGATCACTACTATCCGCTGCAAGGTCAATACCTCGGGTTTTTGAGGTATTATAAAGTTCAATCCATTGCGGCAACCTATTATTGTCTGATGTGGTAAGCATCAATTCATTGACTATCAGTTTACCACCAGCAAGCTGTGATATTTTCCCTTTCGCTACGTCATTGGCATAACCTGGCGTGCCGCCGTATTGATCTGCTCCTTCAACACGCCTATCATAACCGATACCGGTGAAATCGGCTTTCTTCCACGCATCTTTAAGGTAACCGTGTATAGCACCATCACGCACCCACACTTTACCTGCAGCATTCAAGCGATCACCTTGGAGAAATTCAGCATCCTCTTGCAAATTTCCGTTCAACGGGAAAACTTTTGTCTCCCATATATCACCATTAGGGTTACCATCCGGTAGCTTTTCATAGGCAGGTGTACCAACTCTTAGATCCTGTCTGACGAAATTATCGTGTAGCGCACCGGGACCCACAGCATCCTCAACACGAAAACCGGTTTCGTAGACATTCCTACCAGCCTCAACATCCCACGGTTTATTGCTACGTAAAAGCAGCAACCACGCATCATCGTTTGGAATTGCAAGTTTGTTATTACCAACGACGAAATAACGTTGGGGGCCCGCACCAAACGCCTGATTAGCAGCATCATAAGTGATATCAAATCCAACAGATAGCGGCGTATCTATCGGGTCCCTATTCACTAACAGTAGCAGACCACGGGCAGGAATAGTATACTTTGGGAAACGAATAATTTCGTCCTCATTACCGTAGCCTGTGGTTTTGGTCAGTACCCAATTTTCAAGAGATTGATCCGTATCCGAAACATTGCGCAGTTCAATCCAATCTAACGTATCGGACGTAAAGTTCCCAATTTCATTGATAATAATCTTGTCCTTTGCCGGGATATCTTGGGTCGGTTTTGTCCGTGCGATTGGCACGGTGGCAGCAAGGTTTGGCTTACCGGGTGTACCTCTATAGTTCCGTAGGAATAGATTCGTAGCAATATCCCAATGTGTAGGCGTCCAACCGTTGCTATAGTTAACACGTTTCATAGATCTGAACTCTCGCCTCGGTGTTTCGCTACTCCCATGCTGTCCTTTACCTATAATGGACCACGTCAGATCAAAAAACGGAACATTACTCAGCATATCAGTTTCAGGAGCGGGAGCGGGGAAAAGGTCTGAAGTGGTGAATTTGATGTCAGAAAAATACGTTATGGCATTTGGATCGGCTGGTATTATCTCCGTTGCTGCCCGAATCGCAATCGGGATAGTCGATCTATTGTAAATCTCAATCCACTGTTCCCGCGCAATTTCCGTAGCATCCCCGACATGACCATGATCTTCCGCCCACATCACCTCGTTGATAACGACATGACGTATGTTACGTCCGTGGTTGTCATCATAAGTGCCATCATCTTGTTTGCTACCCCATCTGTGCTCCGTACCGGGTACATTAACGCGAAGGTTGAGTGTGCCGGTACTTTGGAAAAGTGTGTAGAGATTCGGCATACTCTCATCTGAAACATCACTCCACGAAACTTTAGTAATTTCGTAGGGTGAACTGTTCACTGGTAACGTTGGTACCTCCGCATTATCCTTATCTGCAACAACAATCGCATAACCTAAACCTTGCAAGTAACCTGCACGAGGTACAAGCTTATCTGTTGGCATAGGATCATCAGAGCCAGCTAGGATACCAAATATAACATCGGGTTCAACACTTGTAACCCCTATCAATTCATAACCTCGCAAGATAAACATGGGAAGTGATCCATCGGTAATGTTAGTGGTAATGTCACCACTCCAAGTTATGAAGTATGTTCTTGGATTGTTATCATCACCTTGAGCCAAACGAACAGAAGGGTCCATACCGCCTATGCCAATCATCTCCCCGAATAATAAATCGTCTTCTACGAGTACGGGATTGGGATCGACATTATATTCAAGTTTGACAACAAGCCGTTGGTCAGTTTCAGTCGTATCTGGATTGTCCGCTGTATACACGACAGATATTGATATTTCAACAGGTTCAGCCATTGCTGGCATTGCAACGAAGATGAACGTTGTCATAAGCAAAAGACAAAAAACGGAATTAAAGACTAAAGTTTTCATTCTAAACTCCTTTAAAATGGTTGAATTTGGATTTAACATGAGTTTGATAAATCAGATTTTCCCAGCGTTGTAGGTCGGGTAGAGGCACGAAACCCGACATGTATTTCTCTATAATGGTTCAAGATGTTGGGTTTCGTTCCTCAACCCAACCTACGGAGTTATTTGTTTTGATTTTAACGTGAGTTTGATAAATCAGATTTTCCCAGTGTTGTAGGTCGGGTAGAGGCACGCCAATAAAATATTAACTGGCGACATGTATTTCTCTATAATGGTTCAAGATGTTGGGTTTCGTTCCTCAACCCAACCTACGGAGTTATTTGTTTTGATTTATCAAACTCACGTTATCTATGAGCTTTAACTGTTCCCCAGGTTGTTATGCGTTTGCCGGTCGGTGCAATAATACCCCGTAACCGGTACGTTGTAAGAATACCACGAGTGCCCGAGAAGTCTACATCCTCAAGACGATAGTAATACACAACATCAGGCTTAACTGTTTTGTCAATGAATTGATACTGGGTGCGTTCCCCGGTAGTACCGGCACCCTCTATCAACCTTACATTGATCCGTTGGAAGTTTTGGGTACGTGAAGTGCTGCGGAATATGTTGAACCCAGCATTATCCAATTCAGATTCCGTTGTCCAACTGATAACCACTTCATCGCTAACAGACTTGGCTGAGAATTGTGAAAGCTCCACAGGTACAGGTTTGCCACGCCGATACCCTGGCGTGCCGATATCCTGTGGACTGCCGTAGTAAATCCCCGCAGCGAGATTTTTCGTGTCGTAAGCACGAACCCAACCACGCCTTTCTATCCCCGAACGCGGTTCACCCTCATCAAAACGACGTATCAGAGAACTACGAACACCTTCAATCAAGCATTCCGGTAATTCCCACGTCTTCTCGTCACCACTCAGTGTACCGATGTGGTCAATAAGCACATCTTCAGATGTGCTGAGTTTGACTGAGAAACCGTCACCAGCAATGTGTTGAATCTGATTTTCTAATGCTTCTTGTGCAGGTCCTGCTAAAGCGAAAGGGAGGAGTTCATAAACAGCGTCATTGGAAAGATTGCCACCCCCTGAATGTCTGCCTAAAGCGGTAACAACAACTCTCGCTTGTTGTGCCGGAATGAGAAAATCCGTATTGATCAGAACTGTCACATCCAAAGAGGAAGGCTCAAGGCTTTTTAACTGAAGTTTCCATCCGCGCAGGTTTACCTCTGAACCGCCATCGTTATAAACTTCAATCCATTGGGGTAATCCGGTTTCATCCTCGCCTGCCACAAACATAAATTCGCTAAAAATGATTTTTGGCGGGAGGACTATTTCATCTGTTTCATCAGATCCATTTTCTTCCCCTTCTCCCCCTGCTTCCTCCGTTTCATCCGTTTCCTCAGTTTTTGTTGCTGTATCGTCTATGATGATCGTTTCAGTGAGAACTTTAACGGATACACTACTATCATTCTGCGATGACGCTATGACATAGATTTGATATGTACCGGCTTGCGAAAGTGCTGTGCGTGGAATCGTCAATATAATATCCTCATCACTATCCGGAAACAACGTCAGTGTCTCTGAACTTAATGTCGCGGTGTCAATAGCATCGCTGACGAGAACAAAGTCCAACCCGTCCAAACTGTCACCGGTATTTGTTGCACGCAAAGTATACGTTATATCTTCAATATCAGTCGTTTTAGATGTCTGCGTTAGATCACCTAAGCCTTCTAACAACATACCACTTCTCGTGCCGCGTACATTCACCCAGACAGTAGTGGTGGACGTAAACAGACTGTCAGCTCCGGAAGTCGCTGTGACGATGGCAGCATACCCATTGTATTTCCTTATGAGTCTTCCTGGAATTCTTAAGGTCAATGTGCCTTGACCGTTCGGGGCAACCGTTACCGATGTACTTGAAAGTGACAATAATGCCATGTCTGCTGCAATCTCCAACGCCGCGACCTCTTCCTCAAACGCATAGACGTTAGTGAACTCCTCATAAAAAGTACTATGAGGAACTAACGCCACACTTATTGTGTCATTGGCATTACCATTGTTATCAAGCGTTAGCGTAAAAGTTTCATCTGCAATATCGCTTGGTGGTACGATCAGAGATCCTTTTCCATCAACACCCAAACTGATATCAGCAACAGGGTCAGTAGGAGTTCTAACAGCAATCGTGAGATTTACTTGAAAGACGTAAGTCGTTTCAAGAGCATCTATGCCTTGAAACGTGATATTAATTTGGTCTCTAACATTTGGGATTCTCTTCCGATTAACTCTAAGTGTCACATCGTGTGTTTCTCCGTCTGCAACACTAAGCGGCGCATCCTCCTTGGGCCTAAGTACAACGTTAACTTCTGTTCCTGTACTTTCTATAATCGCAGCAGCCTCATAGACAAATTGGCGGAGTTCTCCGGTTTCACCTGTAAAACGTACAGTAAAAATTACATTTTCAGTATCAGTTGTGAGCGTGCGCTGCGTTGACGAGCCAACAACTTCTATGAGTGTTGCATCAACGTCTTGCTGTAAAAAAATCAGAGCACACAATAGCAGTAGCGCAACCATAAAAAAAACTCGTTTATTCATTATTTGATCCTCCATCTATGAATAATTTTAGTTTTGTTTAGTGAGGGTTAATATAATAGTGGGTCAAACTGACCCGTATCCTTTTCCTCCTTTGCCTCAATTGGTTCATCTTCAACGATTGGTTCATCTTCAACGATTGGATCATCTTCAACAATTGGATCATCTTTGATCTTTTTATTTGTTTTGTAGCCAAAAATCTCTATTTCACGGATTTTCGCAGTAGCACGAGCACGTCTGAAACTCCCTACCCCGGTTGTGCCATCTCGTGAATTGTTTTTTACATTGGTTAACCTACTTGCATTTTGCTGACGTGATAATGATGCATCGTCCGTTGTGCCTATAACAACGACCTTGACTTTATCGGTTGGATGCAGGTGAAAAACGGGAATAACGGCTATCCCTTTTTTGACAGTTTGCACCTCTTTAATCAACTCCCAATCTGTATCTGATAAAGCACTTCCACCTTTATCTACATAGAGATTAAATTTTTTAATATTATCTGAATAGACAATAACCTTACGAACGACCTTTTTCTCAGGTAAAGTGACAATAACTTCAGGAGCACTTCTCCCGACTCCCTTTGTTCCCCTTCTCGCCTGTGCATGTCCGATGGTTTCCAGGTCACCATCAATCGCTTCCATGCTGGTTGACTTCGTGCCATCGAGTAGCGAGTAGTTATCGCTCCATTCCTGTACCGAAAACAGCGTACTACATCCAATCATAAAGGCACAGATACATAAAAGTGAAAGCAGAATGAAAAATTTATTAACCATTGTCCTCTCCTCTTGTGAATGTCGAGTTAAAAATTGATTTAACTGTTAGAATGTACAGATTACCCATCCATTTTTCATAAATTGACATTTTAAACCCGACCTTTTTAGTAAACATAACATAGGATTTCATAAGATTATACAATTACTGCAAAAGTAATGCAAGCATATTTTTCATTTTAATTAAGATTTTAGTGAATTACATTAATTAGAAGGTTGGAAGAGGGGAAGATTGGAAGATTGGAAGAGGGGAGGATTGGAAGGATGGAAGATTGGAAGGATGGAAGATTGGAAGAGGGGATGGATGCTGCGTAAGTTTCAACGCTATGAATGTACGTATTGCTGTAGCACATTCATCCTTGATTGTGCTTCTTTCTGAAACCACCTTATGTGTTAATTTAAGGGATAAATCCGTTGAGGTAGTGTCTTCAGTCCCATAGGGACGATATGTTTATAGCAGAACGACCTCACACCCTCGCAAGCCCCAGAGGGGCGAAAGGTATATAGAAAACGTCAACATCACCCTCGCAAGCCCCAGAGGGGCGAAAGGTATATAGAAAAGGGAGTGTAAAGTTATTATGGACTCCCCGACAGGATTCAAACCTGTGACACTGAGGATAGAAACCTCATGCTCTATTCACTGAGCTACGGGGAGTCATTAATCACCCTGGTGTTTCTATTCCAAACTGGTGCGAGTCATAGTACCCACAACCTAAAGGTTGGGGCTTGTGTTTCGTAGCAGATGCGTTGTTTTCTTAGAAAACAGTCGTCTTATTTCTGCTCCACTTCAGGCTGCTAAGCCAGCCTTTTTGATATTAATAGCAGCGTTTATGTCTCTGTCGTGATTTACACCACAACTTGGACATCTCCACTGTCTATCTGAAAGAGAAAGATTTTTATTATGCTTGCCACAATCACTGCAAGGTTTAGTAGTGGCAGTCCATTTACCTATCTGTTTGAAGTTTTTAGCATGCTTGATACATTT
>JAJDZB010000114.1:0-75555 GCA_022824835.1 Candidatus Poribacteria bacterium
AATATCTGGATCGTATATACACATCTGAAATACCCTTTTATAGTGACCAACTATCAAGGAAAGATGACACATTGTTTAGGCAATATGACACTAACATAATGAAAGATATTCCCAAAAATGGAATTTCTGTTCATTCAGATATTCAGACCTTACTCAAAAGTATTGTATTATCACCAAACGCAAAATGTTATTTCTATGATACATTTAAAGATAATATAGGATACTATGGTATAGACCCGAAAATAGTTCGTAAATCTGAAATATAAAGATCGAATATGACATGGTCGGAATCTAATGCAAACCTTTTGTTATTACTCAGGAAAACATTTTTCAACTCGGAGGATAATGAATGTTCAGACGTGAAAAAAGATTATTTACGGTTTCTCTGTTTTGTCTCTCTGTTTTAACTTTCTTTATTACACCATTTATTTTTGCACAAGATGTAACCAGTGATGAGCAAATCATCCAACGATACAAGCTCATGCTGGCACGGAAGCCAAAAGAAGGTAGTACATTTGACCGTATCTACCAGTTCTACTTGGAAAATGCTGGATTAGAGGCATTGGTCAGCGATTATCAAGCTGAAGTACAAGCAAAACCAAACGATGCTAACCTCCAACTTATATTAGGACACATCTATAAAAGACTCGGGAAAGACAGTGAAGCACTGTCCACATTTCAACGCGCTGTTGAACTTGCACCCAACAAATACTATCCACACGTCGCATTGGGACAGATGTATGCTACACTACGTCAACACGAAGAGGCAATTCAAGAGTTGATGAAGGCGGCATCGTTGTCTGAACAAGCACAAAATGTTCCCCCTGAAGAGTTAACGGCAATATATAAAGCACTCGGAAACGCATATTTTAGTCGCGATAAAGTTGACGAAGCAATTCAAGCATGGAAGAAAATATCTGAACTTGATCCTGACGACATATTCGCACGGATTGAACTTGCTGACCTATTCCGGGAACAGGAACTCTTTGAACAAGCAATTGGACAACACGAAGCAATTATTCAGTTGAAAAAGGATGAACCCTATCGCGTCTGTTTGAGCCGTAGGGAAATCGGTAATATACACGAAGCGAAAGGTGATTTTGAGAAAGCGATACAACAATATGACGAGGCACTCTCTCTAACGGCTCCCGGAAACTGGCTACGCAAAGACCTACAACACCGTATCATCGGTATCTTTGCAGCCGACAGTAATTGGGAAGGACTCATAGAATACTATCAGAAGAAACTTGAAGCAACGCCGAATGAACCGGAACTCATCGGACTACTGGCAGCAGCCTATATTGAGAATCAACAGATTGAAGAAGGGATGAAGACCTATCGGAAAGGATTAGAACTTGCACCGACTGACGCAAACCTGCGTCTCAATCTTATCGCTTCTCTCCGCACTGCAGAAAAATATGAGCTTGCAGCAGCAGAATACGAAGTGCTTAGTGAACAGGACCCCGATGATTTCGGCATCTACCGTGAACTCGGTGAGCTGTATCTGCAAATTGGAAATCAGGAAAAGGCGAAGTCCGTATATCAGAAAATGATTGAACGGGATCCGAAGAATCCAAGCACACACCTCATTCTTGCAGAGATATATGCTGGACACGAATGGATTGAAGATGCTGTTGCACAGTATGAGAAAGCAATTTCCCTGGCACCAAAAAACCTCGATTTCATTGAGTATTTCGGTGATTTCTATTTTCGTCAAGGTGATCGTGAAAAGGCACTTGAAACGTGGAATCGCATGGTTGCTGGTGAGTTGAATACTGCACAGAATTATAACCAGTTGGCTGAACTACTCAATGCAAAGAAATTCAAAACTGAAGCAGCTACTGCCACCCGGAAAGCAGTTGAGTTAATGCCTGATGAATATCGCTATCGTGAAGCATTGGCAAAACAGCTTATGGAGAACGGTGAGTATGAAGATGCACTTAAAGAATTCACGAAGGCGATGGAACTTGCGCCTAATGCATTCTTCGCTGAAAAGATGGATGACAAGAGGATTGAACTCTACCGACGACAAGGAACGCTACACGAAAAAATAGAAGAACTTGAAACCCAACTCGAAAAAGCTGGATCGTCTCAGGAAAATGTTTTCACGCTTCACAAACAACTTGCCAAAATGTATCTTCGGTTAGGAAATGTTACCTACGCACTTGAAGTCCTCCTAAAAGCTAAGGAACAACAACCTAACGATATCGGCGTCAACCGTTGGCTGGCGGAAGTATACCACAGACAAGGCAGACGAGATGATTCTAATGCTGTCTATCTGCAGCTGATTGAATTGGATAGCGCAAATGCTCGTGAATATCACGCAAACATTGCAAAGTCATACCTGAATGTGTTGGACTTTGAGGCGGCGACCACTGCAGCAAAACAGGTCATTGCACATAGTCCACGCAATCCTGAAGGACACCAATTGCTTGCACAGGTTGCAAAGCAATCTGGTGAATATGAAACTGCTATTGATAGTTTGAAACAAGCAGTGCGTTTGCGTCCAGAAGCAATAGACATCCGCAGTGATTTGGCTGCTACCTATAAACTTGCGGGGAAACTGCAGCAATCCCTCGCACAGTATTGGCGTTGTTGGGAATTGAGCGATAATATTAACGACAAACTCAACTTTGTCAAACCACTCTCAGAGGTGTATTACGACCTCGGCAGACGCGGTGAATTTGAAGAGAGACTTAAGCAGATGGCGAAGTCAAGCACTGTGGGTGTAGGACCTGTTCTTGCACTTGCAGAACTCCACAGACTTGAGGGTGACCTGCCAAGTGCTCGCTTCCAATTAGCACAAGCATTAAACAGACAACGCGAAAACGCAGAACTCTTAATAAACCTCGTTCAAATTAGCATGGAACTCGGGGACCTGCAAGACGCGCTTACATATCAAGAACGACTCGTCAAGGTTGACCCTGACTATGCACATCAACGTAGACTCGGTGAGCTACTGTTTGATGCAGGACGGGAACAGGAAGCAATTCAAGCCTGGACGAAACTACTTCACGCAAAAAACCAGACACTTGAGGCAGAAGTTAAACTTGCAGCGTTGTTGTTACGGCACGGACTATCAGAAGAGGCGTTTCTTGTGCTTGACCGCGCATCAGAGAAAATCAGTGGAACGGACGCACATCTACCGCTATATCGCTTGGGAGTGATGTTAGTTGGGATGAATGAACCTGACAGAGCACAGACATATTTCCACCGAATCCTTGAGATGTCCGAACCGATCGGAAGTACTACAAGAAGGAAGTCATCGCAAGCATCAATCTTCCTTACATCTTCAATACCTGGCATTGAACGAAACAAATTTGAAATATCACGCGGCAGCGTTGGTACTATACAGAGCAGACCGAATTTTGCGGGAGCAAGTATGCCATGGATGCCGAAGGATTTTGAGGAAGCACAATCCGGCGCACTTGTTCAATTAACCACTATCGCACAAACACAAGGGAACCTACCCGAACTCATTAAACATTTTGAGGACAAGGCTGAGGCAAATCCCACGGATGTTAAGACTCTTGAAATCCTGGTGAAACTATATACGCTGGTCCAATTTGAGGACAAAGCAAAAGAGGCTATTGACAGATTAGTTGAAATATCACCAAACGATTCTACATACCAACCCCTTAGATTACACCGCATCATGGAAGAAAACCCCGACTATGAAATGCTGAAGAAATCACTTGAGGAAATGCCGGGGATAGACGACAAAGCACGACTTGCTTACATAGCAGAATATGCACAGATACTTTACCGTAAAGACAAAAAAGATGATGCGAAAAAACTATTGAGCGAGATTGAAGATGCAAAGGTGACCGATATTAACACAGGTTTTGAATTGGTCGCAGCTTTTGATCTAATTAATAAATCTGATGTCGCTGAGAGGATACTTGTCGGTTTACCCACACCCCCACAGAAAAAGCAGTATGAATATAGACGACTGTTTTCAAGCCTCACAACCGAATATATCAAAAAAGGGCACTTGGAGAAAGCAGTAGAACTTTTCTGGACATTTTGTGAACGCACAAAACCCACGAAGATTAATCCACGACGCGTTGCTGCACTGGCACAGACGACTTATTATTATGGCGGTTATAGACCGATTCAAACCAGCTATCCTGCTCCAACAGCTTATTTCAATAGTGATCGTCTCAGTTATCTACAATCTATCTTCCGAGAATTTTGGTTGCGGGATCAACAACAGGTATTGCTTACGAAATTACAGACCGAATTTGAAACAACCGAAGGCAGAAATCGGATCTTCCCCGCATTGGCACTCAGTTATTGCTACTGGTGGGACGAAAAACAGGATGAAGCACAACAGGTGCTAACAGTCCTACAACAAGAATTCCCCGATGATCTGACACTGAAACTCAACACCGCTCTTGCATCTATCCAGACAGCGAAACATAAAGAGGCAACGGAACTGCTTGAGAATCTTGTCGCAACGGAACCCAGAAATCGAAAGCAATATCAAGACCTCTTGCTGCAACTTGCCATTCATACTGGAGATACGATTGCGATACGTGAGTTAATGTCAAAACTGCTGAGTTCACCGACAGGTGCGACAGAACTCTATCAATACTCACAGAAACTTCGCGATGCAGGTTTTACGCAGTATGCTATCGCCGCAGCGAAAAAAGCGATGTCATTGGCGATGGTGCAACGGAACGCTACATTCTTAATTCAATTGGGACAGCATCTGAATAGTCTGGGTAGAGGACAGGATGCTTCACTTCTCGCCGAACGCGCACTCCGTTTCGCAAGCCGTCCAGACAGATCTGGACGTATGATGTATTCGCACTATTTCCAGCAGGCAACGAGTCTTGCGAACCGTTCCAATAGTATGAAAGAACGTGAAAATAAGTTCATCGCTGATGCCGAGAAAAACCCCGACTCGCTTCAAGCACAACTCAGATTAGCAATGTATTATGAGGGAACGAACAAATATAACAAAGCAGCGGAAGCGTTTAAAATTGTACTGAAATTACAACCTAAAGACGATATGGTTCGGTTGCGTTATATCCAGATGATGGAACGAAACGGAAAGGCTGTTGATGTTGTACCCGAATATCTCACACTTCTTAAAAATGATTCGAGCGCACTCGGATACAATTACAAAAAAGCGATTGATGCTTTCGTCACTGCAGATAGATTTGATGAACTTATTACACTTGTAAAAGATATGATTGATCCTGTCGGAAAATATGCCGGCAGCGATATGACCGTAAATGTTGGACGTAGATGTTTAAAGGAAGAAAAATACGATGACGCAATAGAAATATTCAAGAAAATTATCAAGGTCCATCCCAGTTGGGACTATATACATCAAGACTTAGCCGATGCTTATGTCGCAGCGGGAGATGTGGATCAAGCAATTCAATACTTAACCGAAATGCATGAAAAAGAGGAAACATCACTAAATCAGTCGGCGTTTGTATTGAAAATTGCAAAGTATCTTGAAGAAGCAGATCAGCGCGAGAATGCTATACAATACTTACGGGAACAGGTTGAAACTGTTGAAGATGATGATTCATCTAACTCAGACATCTCTTATGTCCTGAAACTTGCTGAACTCTATCAAGAGGATGACGGATTAGATAGTTTTATAGCAGAATATGACGCTAAACTTGTTGAATCTCCTGAAGATACGAAGCTGCTGTATCTTGCTGCAAATCTAAAACTAAAAGCAGAAGATACTGAAGGTGCAAGTCAACATGTCAATCAGATTATCGATTCATCACTGGATACTGTGAAAACACAGTGGCTCTACAATCTCGCTAAATCGTCTGAAGAAGCTGGCGGATATAAACTTCAATTTCGTATTTTGGAAGCGGTAGCTGAAAAACTTGAACGCGACAATTCATGGGATCTTCAAGAATGTTACAAGAAACTCGCTGAAGCTTATGCCAAAAGAGATGAGACAGAAAAAGCACAGAACGCATTTCGCAAAATGGGTACTTTACAGGCAATGAGAGGTAATCTAAGAAGCACATATCAGAAGAGAAGTCTTGGCTCGACCTATATGACGCATAAAATGTGGGATGATGCAGAAGCTATCTTTACTGAGATAATCAACGATCTCGCTGCATCTTCTTATGACCGCGATTATTCACAAGATAGGATAATGCAGATCAAACAGCAACGGGGTGAGTTAAATACGCAGGAACAGATTACAGAGAACTTACAAGAGATGAGCGTAAGCATGCAGCGCGCGATGGCACAAGAGTTCGCGCAACGTAATCAGGTTAACAAGGCAATTAACGTATACGAGAAGATCAGGAAAGAGATGCCAGAAGACTTCGAATCTCGTGCAAAACTCGCGTCCTTATATTCACAAAATAACCAGCACGATAAAGCTTCTGAAACATGGACTGAATTGCTTGATGCTGACCCAGAAAACACAAAATATCAAGACGGAATAGTTAACAGCCTTCAAGATGCCGGGAAAAAGGATGAGGCACTTCAACTTACGCTGAAATACATTGAAGCCGATCCCGATAGTAGCGTCCATCACATCCGACTCGCAAAATATTACGCAAATAACAATAAGATAGATGACGCTATCGCTACTTATGAGAAAGCAACTGAACTTGCACCGGGAGATAAGCAGACTTACCTCCAGATGGCACAACTCTATTTTCTCAAAGACGACATGCCAAACGTCGAAAAAGCATACAGAAATGCTATTCCATTTACGACTTCCGAATATGATCGACGAAACACAGAACGACAGATCATAAATCTATATCGTATGCAAGGGATTTTAGATGAGAAACTTCAAAAGGCTGAAGAAGAAGGCACTATCACTTTTGAGATGCAAAAATTATGGGCAGATAACCTTAACAGTAAAGGTGAATCACAGAAAGCTATTGAAGCCTATAAGAAAGCACAGAATATGACAACAAGTACCTATGAGCAAAGTGACATCTCAGATAGCATCCTCAGAATCCAAGTCAAACTCGGAGATACCGATAAAGTGCTGGAAACCTACGAAAATGAAGCAAGTAAAGATACATCCGTTAGGTCAATAATGTACCAATCCGTAGGTGTGTCAGTTGAGTCCGATGCCGATTCCTCACGCGAGACTTTGATTAATGCATTTAAAGATCAAAACAAACTGAGTGAACTGAAAACCCGTTATGAAAGTAAACTTGAGGAGAACCCTGATGATGTTTCATCTCTTTCAGTCCTGGCAAACATCTATTGGGATGAAGAAGACTATAAGAAAGCGGGTGAGGCATATCAAAAGTTGAGTAAAGCACAATCAGATAATATCTTCAACTTTTACTATGCAGCGGTTGCCTTTGAAAAAGACAAACAGACTGAGGCATTCAATGAGATAATCAAAAAAGCGGAAAAGGCAGTTGATACAAGAAGCAGCGGCATCCATCTGGATATGTATTACCTTGCCGGAATCGCCACCTTCTGTTATGAGAATAAATTGCACGATACAGCCACAAAACTCACAAAATTAGCAATTGAAGATAGTAACAGATACGGTAGCACTTACATGAAGGACACACTGTATGAATTGCTGGCAAAGAACTATCAGGCAATGAAACGTTACGAAGATGCTGTTGAGGCGTATCGTTCAGTGCCAAGTGGAAGCGGAATGAATGTGCAATCCGAAATTCGTAAGCTCGCTAAAGAGGGAAAACTCTTTGAAAAATGGATCCCAGAACAACTCGCGAAAGTTGAGAAAAATCCTGATGATACCAATCTCCGTTTGAAACTGGCACAGAATTATGAATCGGCAGAAAAACATAAAGAAGCCATCGCTCAGTATGAACAACTGACAACACACAAACCTGATAAAGCGGAATGGCATAAGAAATTAGGCGACATGTATGCAAAATTGCCGATAGAAAGACGCGAAACAGGTGAAGTTTTTGAAAACACCGCACTAACGTTGACCGGAGATAGGAGCTACGTCAAAATTGCGGATAGTGAAACGCTAAACAACATCACTGAACAGATGACGGTGTCTGCCTGGATTAATGCTACTGGATATCCAAATGAATACACACGGATTATATTAAAGACTGATGAGCAAAGTCAAGACCCGCATAAACGAAGTTTCCTGTTACAAATAGTAGAGGGTGGAAAAATTAGACTTACATCGGCACCGCAAGGTAAGGACTTTGTGTCCATCTCTTCGCCAACTAATACCATTGAACTTAACAGGTGGCACCACATTGCAGCTGTTATTGATGTTAAAAAGGATTATATTAAACTATTTATTGATGGTAATGAGGTTGGCAAAAGAAATTATCGTGGCTCGGAAAGTATACATAAGAGTAAACTACCGTTCAGGTTTGGTTGGATGCATTGGAGTGATCCAAAATTGCAAAAAACTTACGTTGGGCAAATTGATGAGGTGCGTATCTGGAACATCACACGCGAGAAAGAACAAATTCGCGCAGACATGAATAGACAACTTAACGGCGATGAACCCGGTTTGGTCGGATATTGGAAATTTGATGAAGAAACAGAAGGTGTTATTACCGATTCTTCACCTAACAATAATCATGGAAAGTTGGTCGGTGACACCAAAATTGAAACGTATACACGTCCAATATTTGAGACGACAGAGAATGAGAATTTAGAAAAATCAACAGCTGCTTACGAAAAGGCTCTTGAACTTAAACCGACTATATACAGTCATTACGACCTATTAGCAAAGTCCTATATGAAATCGGACAGGGTATCCGATGCCGAACAACTCTACCGGCAAGCATTAGACGCGCCGCTCTCACAGAGCAACCACGAATCAGCAGTCCGTGCTATCGCAGGTCTCTATAGTGAGAAGGGACAGGAGGAAAAACGCATCGCTGTCCTTGAAGAATTCAAACCGATTATGCAGAGTCGCGCCTTTATACATCAGATGTTAGCAGAAACCTATAAGAAAATAGAAGATTCTGAAAAATCAGATCTTGCTTACGATCAATGGATACAAATTCGTGAGAGAGAGATGAACCGGACAACGAGCGCATATAGTCACCGTAATTTTGCGACTGAACTCCTTGATAAAGAACTCTATCCGGAAGTGGCATTAAAATTCGCAAAACGCGCACTCCAAGGTTATTCCTACGTTAGTTATCACTATCCTTCAACAGTTGGCCGTGCATGTATTGCTAACGCACTATATGATGACGCTCTCAAGTTCTACGGATATGCGTTTAGCACTATTACCTCACCATCTACAACTGATTATGTTTGGAATGGTGTTCTTGATGCTGGCGATAAGCTTAAAGACGATGAACACTACAGACAATTTCTTGATAATCTTATTGACACAATTCCCAAAACAGCCTTTAGCAAATGGGCAAACGGACACCGGATGGTTGCACAATTCTATAGTGATAAAGGCATGCCGGAAACAGCAGAAAGTTATGTCATGAGAGGTGGATTTATTCCTGAAAACCGATGGCTTGTCCTTGAATCCTTTCACAATATAGATTCCAGGGCGCATGTAAATGCGTTTATTCCTGAGGAAACAACGCAGATTG
Organism: Candidatus Poribacteria bacterium; assembly: GCA_022824835.1. Lineage (GTDB taxonomy): Bacteria > Poribacteria > WGA-4E > WGA-4E > WGA-3G > MSPOR6. The sequence continues at coordinate 9,525 of JAJDZB010000114.1, forward strand.
ACCCGACAGCAAAATACTACGGGAAAGATGGACTCATCAGTTGGAAAAAATCAGAATATAGGTCTTTAGATGGACATTATAACTTGACGGACCCCACCGATGGCAGTGCAGCATATTTTTGGGCAATCGTTGTTTCCCCTGAAGAACGGGACGTTACTATCCGCTTTGATAGCGATGATCAAGGCACAGTATGGTTCAACGGAAAACAGGAATATAAACACGACAGAACCAGTGCTGAAATAATTGACCGATACAACTTCCCCGTAAAACTTAAGCAGGGGGAAAATACTATCCTTGTGAAAGTATGCAATGCATCACAAGAATGGGGTTTCTATTTCCGAATAACCGACGATGAAGGTATGCCATTTGATGACCTGACATACAAGTCTGAAGATGAATTGCTCAATGCCAAACCCCCCGAACCAACATTCCATCTGAATGCTGTTCTCGGTATGGTTGAACACTACAGCAAAAACGACATGCAAGACAAAGCCATGGAGGAGATGCTAAAGACCGGCATTATCCATGAAAAGCAGTGGTTAGTGCTGGGACCTTTTGATAACACCAGCGGAATCGGATATGACACCGCTTATATTGCAGAAGACACTACAGAAATTGATTTAACAGCGGAATATGATGGTGTTGTCGATGGTGAAGAAAGTAAGGTAAAATGGCAAAAATCAGCAGATGAAACCTTCAACGGTTTTATTGACTTCGGTCGGAATAAGAACTGGCTCGTCTCTTATGCATGGGTAACAATAGACTCCCCTGATGAAAGGGAGGTACAGTTCCGTTTCGGCAGTGACGACCAGAGCAAAGTATGGCTCAACGGCAAAGAGGTATATGCATTCCCAGAGTATCGTTGGGCGCAAGCTGATGGTGAAACCATACCCGTTACACTCAAGGCAGGGAAAAACAGTGTCCTTGTCAAAATCTGTAATGAAGAGTTGAGTTGGGGTTTCTACTTCCGCATTACTGACACTGATGGAAAGCCTATTCCTGATCTGAAAATTGACGAGATACAGGATGATCGGTAAGTCATATTTTGCATAGTAGTAGGCACTCTCCGAGTGCCGTCTCTTTATAATATTTACATACGCCACCCGGGGTGTGTAAAGTTTTTGTCACCTTTTTTCAGAAGAGACGGCACACGGAGAGTGCCTACTACTATTAAAAAGACGGCACACGGAGAGTGCCTACTACTATTAAAAAAACTTGATTAAAAAACAGTGTTAAGCCATAATGTACAAAGACACCTATAAATTGGCGTGCTGTATTTTATAGTAAACTTAATGCTTCCGCACAAAACGTTGTAGGAGGAGGTATTTACAATGTTACGCGCAATGACATTCTCACTCTTAACTATATTGATGTTATTCACTGCTGGTACACTCACTGCAGAACTTAATGATGGTTTGGTAGTTTACTTCACGTTTGACGATGTTAGTGGTAAAACCATTAAGGATAGTTCTGGCAACGGACTTGATGCAAACATCGTTGCCAATGCAGAAATTGTTAAAGGTAAATATGGTAATGCGATTAAAATCACTGCTGAAGGTGCTGATTGCGTCAATGTTCCCGCCGACGAAAAACTGAAAATCAGTGGAGAGATTACGATGGCTGCTTGGATATATCAGGATGCTTGGAATAACGATGGACAATGGTTTGATAAGAATTGCCACAACGGAGGAGAACATACCTCCTACGGAATAGGTGCTTTTGAGAGCGGTAGGAATTTCAATATATTTTTGGGTACAGGTGCAGCTCGTCCCAGACTGAGTCAACCGCATGCGCTTAAAGAGAAAACCTGGCATTATGTCGTCGGAACTTACGACGGTGAAAATTGGATAGTTTACGTTGACGGTGAACTCGCAGCTGAACACGTAGAAAAAGTCAACTTTACGGGTACTAACGACTCACCACTCCGGATCGGTTGTTCCAAAGACAGACCACAGTACACGTTTGATAACGGTATGATTGACGAGGCTGCAATATGGAGTCGCGCACTCAGTCAAAATGAAATCCAAGCAGCTATGGCAGGAGACATCCTTTCTGTTACACCAAAAGATAAAGTCTCAACAACTTGGGCAAATATTAAGCACAGAACACTTGCCAATTAACCTTTTTTAATAGTAGTAGGCACTCTCCGAGTGCCGTTCTTCAAAAATTCAACAAGGAAAAAAGTATGGTAAAAATCGGAATTATTGGTATCGGATTTATGGGAATGATCCACTACTACGGGATCAACCGAGGCACCGGCGCGGAAGTCGTCGCTATATGCACCCGAGATCAAAAAAAACTTGATGGAGATTGGACAGGTATACAAGGCAACTTTGGACCTCGTGGCGGCATAGAAGACCTATCTAACATCCAAAAATACAGTGATATTGACGAACTGCTTGCAGATGAAGAGATTGACCTTGTTGATATTTGTTTGCCGACACACCTTCACAAATCTGTGAGTATTGCGTCACTCAAAGCAGGGAAACATACCCTTGTTGAAAAACCGATCTCTATTGACATTGACGACGCAAACGAGATAGTTGCACTTTCTGAGGAGACAGATAAAGAGTTTATGGTAGCACATGTGCTACCCTTCTTTGCAGAATATGCTTACGCGAAACAGATTGTTGAATCTGGAGATTATGGCGCACTTCTCGGTGGACATTTTAAGCGGGTCATTTCAAAACCGAGCTGGTCACGAGATATTGCTGATATTGAAAAAAGTGGTGGTCCGGGTATTGACCTACATATTCACGATACACATTTTATTCAACTGCTCTGCGGTGTGCCAGATGCAGTCTTTTCTCAAGGGAAACTTGTTACTGGCAATTTCATCGACTATCTGACAACGCAGTATATCTACAACGATAAAGACCTGTCAGTGAGTTGTTCATCCGGTGCAATCTCACAAAAGGGCAGAGCCTTTTCACACGGTTTCGAACTCTATCTTGAGAAAGCAACACTCCTCTTCGATTTCTCTACACTCGCAGGTGAACCCTCTACCGCCATGCCGCTGACACTTCTTACCGAGAATGGAACGGTTGAACAGGTTGATTTAGGTGAAGTTGACCCCATTGATGCGTTCACTGCAGAGATACAGTATGCCGTTGATGCAATTGATAGTAACAGTGAACCGACAGCGTTGTCTGGAGTCGGTGCCAGAGATGCACTGCTGCTTTGCTATAAAGAAGCAGAATCTGTCAAGACTGGTGAAATTGTCCCAATCCACTAAATCCACAAACCCAAGATGGAAGTATTCTATTCAGTCAATCCTATCGGTGAACTCTATATCCCTGAAGAATGTCGAGAAGCCGTCTTTGCACGGGGCAGTGTAAAGTTATTCAACAATCAAGAGTTGGAACAGTTGAGCCGTATCTTTACACATATTCAGCGTGGTGGTGTGGCTATTGTAGAAGGTGAATGGGAACAGATTATCAATGTAACCGATTATGTCAACCGACACAAACGAGAACTGGCAACGCCAGGTTCCGAATATGGCAGGAAAGGTAAGGCAAGACATCAACGGAATTCACCTAAACAGAATCGTGAAGCAGCAATAGCAAAGTTGATGTGTTGGGCAGACAAAGACGGTTCACTACAAGTTTCACCTACACCTGAGTTGCCTTATCTGTTGGAATTGATAGGCGAACCACCAAACGCCAATGAAGATTGTCCCTTTCTGGTGCCGGTTGTTACTGTTCAAAGTATCCAAAGCGCGCTTGAAGAAACCTACCCTATTGACGCCTTGGGTGCATCGCTTATCGCATCAAAAAATGTCTTGGCACCCCGTTCTCAAGAGACAATAACGTGTTTTCAAGAGGCGATGCAAAGTTTAGAAAACGTTGACCTACCGAAAAAACCTGTCATTGCAGATGTCGGTTGTGGCAGCGGGTGTTTGACGTTACTTGCACATCAGGAATTTGGAGAAAATGCAGAAATATATGCCTCTGACATTCTACCCGAAGCGATAGCAACAACGAGAATAAACGTGCAACATCTACTTCCACTTTCTAAGAACCAGGAGGCAGAGATTATCCATGTGATGCCTGCAGGTGACCTGTTTGAACCGTTTACATCTAAACAATTTGATGTCGTGATCTTTAACGCACCGTGGGTTGTTGCGCGCGTCCGAAACAGATCCGAATTAGCGATCCATGACGAAAAGCAGCGAACATTGAAACGTTTTTTTGAGCAAGTGCCGAACTACCTAAAACCTGATGGAACGCTACTATTAGGTTATGCGGATGCTTCCGGTCCTAAAGCAATATCCAACCTTGAAACCATCATAACCGAATCGGGATTTACCTGTTCAAACATCATTAAGAGGCGTGTAGCGACACATCGGTCTAAACGGAAGTGGGAACATATCCAGGTATATGTTCTGATTCAAGGAAGAATGGGCGGTACAGGACTTGAACCTGTGACCTCTTGCATGTCAAGCAAACGCTCTAGCCACCTGAGCTAACCGCCCAATTAAGGAAGATTGGAGGTGGCGGTCGGAATCGAACCGACGAATGAGAGTTTTGCAGACTCTGGCCTTACCACTTGGCTACGCCACCATTATGGAGCGGGAGACGAGATTTGAACTCGCGACCTCCACCTTGGCAAGGTGGAGCTCTACCGCTGAGCTACTCCCGCAAACACTCTTAACTTATCCCTTCAAGAATGGAATAAGACTAAAAGCAATTTTATTGTAACATATAACCTAAAAAATGTCAAATTAAAATAATTCTGGATGTGTAAGTGTTTTGTTACCTTTTTTCATAAGAGACGGCACACGGAGAGCGCCTACTACTATTAAGATCTTATGAAATCCTAAAATTGACACTTATAGTGACAATAACTTTACGCACCCGCCAGATGAAATTGAATTGACTTTTTCTATAACATTATGTAATACTTAATCAGTATTTGATCCGAACACAGTCAACAACGGTGAAAGACGTGGGATTGGAATTTCAATGGGATAACCAAAAGGCAAAAGAAAATTTAAGAAAACACAGTATTTCATTTGAGGAAGCAAGGACTGTTTTTTCTGATTTTCTCTCTTTGACTATTCCAGATCCGATCCATTCTAAAGCAGAGGAAAGATTAGTAACGATCGGATACTCTGAAAAACAGAGGATTTTGGTCGTTGTCCATACAGAAAGGGATGATGATATCCGCATTATCTCTGCCCGAAAAGCGACATCTTATGAAAGGAAAACGTATGAATCACGCTACATCAAATCAACATGACACAGAAATGCTCGATGAATATGATTTCAGCGAAGGAATTCAAGGTAAATATGCAGAAAGATACCACGCAGATAGAAACCTAATTCGCCTTGATGCGGATGTTGCTGATATGTTCCCCGATGCAAAATCTGTTAATGATGCTTTACGAGCATTAGGTAAAATTATCGTAGACCATCAGAAAAAAGCCTTATAACAAGCAGGTTCAGTAATTTCCATCAACGGCACACGGAGAGTGCCTGCTACTATTAAGAGCTTATGAAATCCCAAAATTGACATTTATAGGGACAATAACTTTACGTACCCTACTTCCAACCTTCCATCCCTCCCCTCTTCCACTCTTCCAACATTCCATCCTTCCACCCTTCCCTGAGCAAAACAATCACGTTTTCCCTTGCCAATCCTCATCGTATCTGATAAGATAACTACAAAATACAGAATGCTGCAATAGGAAGGGAAACACTACAATGGCAGACAAACCGAATGTTCTTCTCATCTCAACAGACCATTGGCCAAACTCACTCTTAGGTGTCAGCGGACATCAGGATATCCAAACCCCAACACTTGATTCACTCGCTCGAGCAGGCACACGTTACACTCGCGGTTATAGTGAATGTCCAGTCTGTGTGCCAGCACGGAAAACATTGATGACAGGAACGACAACACGTACACACAAAGATAGAGTCTTTAATGATAAGAAAGGAATAGACGGACTCCCAACTATCGCTCAAACCTTTCGGAATGCCGGTTATCAGGCTTACGCAGTCGGTAAATTACATGTCTATCCACAACGTGACCGCATTGGATTCGATGATGTCATTTTAGGTGAAGAAGGGAGATTACAATACGGTGTTATTGACGACTATGAACTGTTCCTTGGAGACAGAGGATTTGCTGGACAACAGTTCGCGCACGGTATGTGTAATAACGATTATCTCAACCGTCCCTGGCATCTCCCAGAGGATTGTCATGTGACCAACTGGAGTACCCAACAGATGGTGCGCACGATTAAAAGACGCGACCCAACGCGTCCCGGTTTCTGGTTCTTGTCCTATTGCCATCCGCATCCACCTTTAGCACCGCTGCAATGCTATATGGACATGTATCGTGATATTGACATCCAAATGCCTTATCACGGAGAATGGTCTAAAGACTCAGACAAGCTACCTTTGCCACTAAAATCCAAACAGATGCAAAGCGAACAATACAGTGAAAACCTTATCCGTTCTGCGCGACAAGCCTTCTACGCACTCTGTACACACATTGACCATCAACTGCGCCTCGTTATCGGTACCCTACGTGAAGAGGGACTGTTGAACAACACCATCATACTCTTTACATCTGACCACGGAGATATGCTCGGGAACCACAGACTTTGGGCAAAACGTCTCTACTATGAAGACTCTGCCAACGTACCGATGCTACTTGTCGGTACTGCCGGAGATGAACGCGTAGGACACAACAGAGTAGATGATCGACTCGTCGGATGGCAAGACGTTATGCCTACATTACTCCATCTTGCTGGCATTGATATACCTGATACAGTTGACGGCATGCCAATGGTAGGTGACAAAAAACGTGAATGGTTATACGGTGAAGTTGGTAGTGGCGGTAGTGCCACACGCATGATTCATGAAGGACGTTACAAACTGATCTATTACGCTATGGGGAATTACTCACAACTCTTTGATTTGGAAGAAGACCCAAGAGAACTCAACGACCTGTCCAATTCACCCGCGCATGCTGAAATCCTTAAGCGATTGACGAACCTACTCATCGGTGAACTCTACGGGGGAGATGAAGAATGGGTAAAAGATGGTGGACTTGTTGGTCTACCGGATAAGGCATATCGTCCCTCTGCGAATCGCAGCTTATCTGGACAACGCGAACTTCACTGGCCGCAAGCTCCGTCTACTGGACGTTGAAAGTCTGGTTTCAATGTGGTATTCTTTTTAACATCCTTGATATAGGGTAAGATGTTCAGATTTTTCCATGTATAATTATGGTCATAATGCTGCGTTTGGGGATAAGTTATGAATTTCAGTGACGAAGAAATCAGACGTCAAATACGCTTAGGTGAAGATAACCACTGGGAATTCAAAGAAATCGTATTTGCAGGTAACAAACCGAAGAGTCCCAGTCGTGCCGATCTGGCGGACGAATTCGCTGCATTCGCAAATACGGATGGCGGAGTAGTCCTGTGCGGCGTGACTGACAAAGGCAATGTACAAGGTTTGTCGCGCGAGCAAATGGACGAATTGGAAAGAGTCTTAACCGAGATTTGCACTGATACGATAAAACCCTCAATTCGTCCTGCTATTTTTCGTAGAGAAATAGAAGATGGCAAACCTTTCCTGCTCGTTGAAATACCACAAGGATATGCACTGCACGATAGTCCTGGTGGTGGCTACCATCGAGTCGGCAGCTCAAAACGCAAAATGACCAGTGATGAACGGTTGCGTCTTGCACAGAAACGCGGGCAGTCACGATTTCTTTGGTTTGATAAACAACCGATCCCAGGCACAGGGTTCGGATCATTGGATGAGTCCCTTTGGAAACCTTTGTTAAGTACCGAAGGTGCCACTGATCCTGAATTGGCACTGGAAAAGATGGGACTATTAATAAAAGACGAAAACGGCATAACACACGCTACTGTAGCAGGGTTACTGTTGTGCAGTCTTTCTCCAGAACAGTGGCTTCCCAATGCCTGCATCTCTGCAACCTGTTACCGAGGTACAGACCGCGCCTCTGGACAGATTGATGCACAAACAATTACAGGTCCGTTGAACCGACAGATTGCTGAGGCGGTTGCCTTCGCTGTACGCAACATGCGTGTCGGGGCATACAAGAACCCTGCTCGTACCGATCTACCGCAATACAGTGAAAAAGCTCTCTTTGAAGCGATTGTCAACGCAGTAGCTCATCGCGACTACGCAATTCGCGGCAGTCGAATTCGGCTATCAATGTTCACAGATCGACTTGAAATAAATTCTCCCGGCGACTTGCCAAACAACCTCACGATTGAAAGCATGGATGTCCGACAATCAACGCGTAATGAAGCTCTCACCTCAATGCTTGGAAGGATGTCTGTTGGAAATATACGGGGCTCGGAGGATCGACTTTTTTTCATGGAACGCCGCGGAGATGGTGTACCAATTATCTTTCGAGAAACAAAAGCATTAAGTGGAGAACCGCCACAGTATCACCTCATTGATGGATCAGATCTTGTTCTCAGAATTCCTGCTGCTCCAACGGATATAACACCAGCGACCGCTCTCATCCAGACTCGGCACGCAGGTGTTGCCTTGCCAGAGGTTAAGGTATTAATGCTGTTTCCAAATAAGACATGGAAACAAGCGGTTACCGATAACAACGGCGAGGCGATGATCAACCTGCATACCGCACATCTTCCCATGAAGGTGTTCGCTGCTGCACCTGGCTGCGCCGCACACCTTGAACATGATTGGGTGCCAGCAAAAGGAGGACTTGCGATTGAAATGAAAAGTCTGACCGATGGAGGTTCAGTATTTTATCCAGAAGGGCAAGGGAGTCTACCAGGTTTGTCTGGGACTTTGAATCCAAAACGCGATATCTATGATCGTATCTCGCTCTACGCCTCCAATATCTCCATAAATCAGGGGCAACCGCAGCCGGTACATTGCATTCCAGGAGATGATTTACACCTCACTGACACCAACGGCAGAGAACTATCAGTACGCATCGTTGCCATCGTTGGTAAATCAGCACTATTGGAATATCGCGCTTATATCAAAGGAGATAAAACAAACAGTTAGCAAACTGCATCCAAAAAAGGGTATAGGTGAAAACTACCGCTATGAATACTTTCTCAAAGAATCTGTAGCAGGAAAACGATTTCCATACAGGACAACGTTTTAAACTGTGTGCCACTGGGGACCAATGGGGAAATATAGGTGAAATCAACGCATTTCATGCAAACATTTCAGTAAAGGAGAAAGTTCACTATAAAGAAACGGAATAATTTTCAGGTCCAAAACGATTTATTCCGTTACCTTAATATCGCTTTTACAAGAAAATCTTTAGTTTTTTTTCAATAAGTGACGTTTATCCATTTTAAGAAAAAAAGTACTAAAGAATTTGGATCTTATGTGATATATATAGAGAACATTGTAAAACCAAAGGAGAAAGACAATGCGTCCATTAATTACTGTCGGAATACTTTTCTTTTCTCTCGTGCCTTTTGCCGCTGCAAAAATCGTATGGATGTCTAATTGGGAAATCTATATTATGGACGATGATGGCAGCAACATTCAAAGGTTAACAAATAATACTCTCTATGATGCAGAACCACGTTGGTCTCCTAATGGGAAGTATATTGCTTTTGTACGCGAACAAGAGAGAGTAACGAATGAACAGAATATAGATCTGTTCATTATGAATATAGATGGTACACAAGTGCAGAAACTCACTACTTATACAGGGATTGATATAAATCCTGCTTGGTCACCCGATAGTCAACACATAGCATTTACAAGCACTCGCGGTAATTATACAAGTATCCATACTATTGACATTGAGACACGTAGAGTGCAACAACTTACACGCAATATGAAGTTTTACTATACGTCTAGTCCGACATGGTCACCTGATGGTGAAAAAATCGCTTATATTTTTACGCGAAGAGATCCTTTTGAAGATGCTATCTATGTTATGGATGCAAACGGTAAAAACCCTCGTCGTTTTGTCCACAAGGTAGGTTCAAGCTATTTTTCGCCACAATGGTCACCAGATGGAAAACATCTTCTGTATATAGAAGCAAGGCATGGAAAAGACGACAAAGTCGTCATCCGTTCCACGGGTGGTATTTTAGTCAAAGAGTTCATGTTACCATCTACTGAAAGATGGATGATTAGCTTAGTCTGCTGGATGGGAACACGGCACGTTCTTATTCACGCTGCAGGAGATGAGGGGCTCGGGCAGAGCGATATTTTTCGGTATACTATTGCCACTGATGAAGTCTTGAATCTTACGAGTTTTTCCGCGATTAACGATGGGTTCCCGGATTGGATACATGATACAACCCTTGGTGTTTTTCCTATAGACAAACTAACGATTCAGTGGGGACTAATCAAACAAATGAATTGATTGTAAAACAAGTGTTCGTTTTCGCTAAACTCACGTTAAGGACAATAAACGAAAACTGCATCCAAAAAAGAGTATAGTTGAAAACTACTGTGGAGAAATTATATGGATTCACAGGCAAACAAAATCGAACTCAATCTTAATGCAGATGTCGATGTTTCTGTCAAAGGGCACATTGCACCAATTGAATACACACAATACAATTTCCATGTAGATTGGGATGAATTGGCAAATTTCCAAGTCGCCGAAGCAGAGAAGCAGTATCCCGCATCCGTTTTTCAAACATTTCTTCCATCTACCCCTGTTTCAGTCGGGGAATGTTGGAGGGTTGGTGAAGAAAGTGCATTAACACTACTGCAACAACTGCATCCACATACCAAATTGACACTTGACAATGATGATGGAGACTATCAAGGAATATGGGCATGTCTACGCGCATACAATGAGAAGCACGCCGAAATCGTGTTCCGTGTGCATGCAGAATTCATCTTCAAAAACGGCAAGTTCACACCATCCCAATTTGCAGGATATATGATCATCGACCGAATTCAAGGGAATTTACTCTCATTCAAGATGTCTGTTCCACCCACAACACTAAATTTTGACGCAGGTTGGAAACAAAAAGATGGGAACTATTTTGCTGAGATCGGCTACTGTCCACAACTTGAACTTTCTGCTGGCACATTCCTTGCTGATATAGATTACACCCAATTCATCTCACGAGAAGAAGCAGAGAGTATACTCATTTTACATTACTATAGATTTCACAGAGTTAACTGGAAGACACTGGAGGAGGCAGTTGAACTTGCACCTATCCTAAGAAAACCGATTCATGTTGTTTCATTGGACGGTCCTCTGTTCGACGAGTCATGCTGAGGAACCGGAAGAATCTTGAGGGCAGGTGTCCTCTCTAAAGACAACATCATCACATTTCTAAACGAAAATTTTATTAACACCTGGATTGAAAATGCTGAATTAGGAAGGACACAAAGCTTACGAGAACCGATTGCAAAACGACGTATACGTGAAGGTAAGACTTTTGACTCAACTCACGCTCTTGCGAAGGCCATTATGAAAGGCTGGAAGAAAGGCTCACCCGTTGATTGTATGGTTATCTCACATGAGTTTGAACTCCTGGGCGGTATAGACTATAATTATTTTCCTGAATGTTTGGGTGAGTTTGAGAACGATGTAGATGCTTATATATACTTTCTAAAAGAATCTGTAGCAGGAAAACGACCAGGATTGGGAAACATCATCATCACACCTGAACAACCTTCACAACAGGTTTTAGACACTTTCCAAGTCCCTGCTAAAGCACACAACGATTATACAGTTGTACATATTGATGCTACTGCATATCAAAATGGTGGCACACTCAATATTGAAATTGAAGTCGGAAGAGATGATGCAATAGGAATCTTCCACTTGTTGGATGGAAATAAGAAACTTCCATCTGTGGAACCTCCAGCGGATATTGATGCAGAAGAATGGTATAATCAGCAAAGTGATGGATATGAGAAGACACTCGGCGCATTAACACAGTGTTGGGGAATCTTCCCAGGCGAAGCAGGCAAAATTACGTACGATTTCCATAAAGGACAACGTTTTAAACTGTGTGCCACTGGGGACCAATGGGGAAATATAGGTGAAATCAACGCTTTTCGCGCAAACATTTCAGTAAAGGAAGTTTAATGAATACAGTATTAGACAGGATCACGCTTTTCATAGATGGTGCTAAAACCATATCTGTGAAAGGATACATCAAACCAATTGAACATACACTCTCAAATTTCCATAAAGAGTGGGAGGCGTTAGCAAATCTCCGAGTTGCAGAACCGGAAAAGAACCATCCGCTATCTGTATTTCACTCATTTATATCGATAGAATCGGTCTCAGTCGGTGAATGCTGGGAGATAGAAAAAACCGGCGTGACTAAGTTGTTCAAACAATTACATCCCAATCCAAATTTGGATATGCACCTTGACTCTGGTGATTCCCAAGGTTTATGGGCATGTTTGCGCGCTTGTAATCAGAGATATGCTGATATACAATTCCGTATCCATGTAGAATTTAAACTTACAGATGGATGGTTCACACCATCCAAGTTTATCGGGAATCTTATCATTGACAGACTTGAAGAAGAAATCGCTTTCTTCAAGATGTCTGTCCCAGAAGGCACTGTCAACTTTGATGTGAATTGGAAACAGGACAAGGATGCTTCTTATTCTATTACCGATGCAGGTCTAATCCAGCGAATGGAATTGCAGGCAGGGACACAAGAGGATATTCAAGATATCCAATATGTAATACACATCACCGAAGACGAAGCAACCCGAATCTTAGACAGACAGTTTTACAAATCGGAACAGATCAACTGGGTACGACCTGAGCAAGCCGTTGAATTGGCTGAGGAACAAAGCAAACTCATTCATGTCATCTCAGTTGACGGACCATTAGCAGATGAAGCGTGCTGAGGGAGTGGTAAAGGTTTGAGGGCAGGTGTCCTCTCTGATGATCAGGTGATCAAATTCTTGAATGAGAACTTTATCAACATCTGGGTGTCCAATGTCGCATTAGAACGAACTCCGCGTAAGAAGGCATACATGGCACAGAGACCTAAGAGCGGATCCGATGTCTTCAATAAAACGCATCCTCTTGCACAAGCAATCATGGAGGGTTGGACAGAAGATTCACCCGTAGATTGCTTAGTCATCGCGCCAGAATATGATGTGATGGGAAAACTACCACTCAACGATTTTTTTGATGACTGCTACAAAAAACGCATTCCTGAGGTTGACGGTTATACGAACTTTCTTACCGACGCCTTAGATTCAAAATTCCCCGGTTTCAATGAAAACACAACAGACTCTTTCATGACAGGATCAAAAGTCGTCCTCAAAAATGGGCAGCTTGAACAGAGAGTCTTAGATATACTTCGTGCGCCAAGTTACGGTTACCAAGATTACAATGTCATTGAAATCGATACTACGCAAATAAAGGGAGGCGGTGAACTTGTAATTGAAATACAGATGGGAAATGCTAAATCGGGGGGTTCGTTTGACCTATTCGATGAGAATACAGAACTGCCAACCAAAGGTATCCCTACCGAAGCAGTTGCTGGGGTTTGGGATGTCCCTTCTGGGATGCAAGGAACAATCCGTTATCATTTTGACAGAGGACAAATCTTTAAACTTGGTGCAACCGGTACCTGGTTCAGCGGAAAAGGGAATGTCAATGCATTTCTCGCTACAATATCAGTAAAACAGAGCAAAACTTAGAATCAAGTAGACTCTTATCCGTTAGTAGTAGGACAATTCACGGTTTCCCTCCGTGCCAAGAAGTACCCCGATATTTTTAAGGTTGACTATAAAGAAACAGAATAATTTTCAGGTACAAAACGACTTATTCCGTTACTCTATATGGGTTTCCTTGCTTACATTTGAGTGTCGTGAGATATGCTTTACCAAGTTTTGCCAATGCTTTCTGTGTGAGTTGTGTTACACGTCCCTCGGATATGTTGAGTTCTTTTGCAATTTGCACTCCGGTATGTTCTTTAAAGAACTTCATTTGAATGACCCGTTTTTCTTTTTCGGTAAGTTTTTCAATGAGTTTGGGTAAACACTTTCGTAAAAAATCGACTTCAATTTGCTGTATCACACTGTCAGCCATATCCTCAACAGCACACGCTTGTGTGATCAATTCTGCTTCTAACGGATTATTCTTCTCATTTTCAGAGCATTTTTGATATGGAAAAGGTGTCTCTTGCAATAGTTTCCTTTGCTCGCGCCATAAGCGTATACAGACCTTTGCCTTGATAAAGGTAATGAAACTTGCACCGCTTGGATGGTTTGGGTTATAGTTAGGTGTTTCTTCAAGGATAGTCAAAAAAGCGATCTGTCGTAAATCATCATAATGGCTTTTCAGGTATGCGTTGTTGCTGCATACGCAAGAGACACAATGATCAATAGATGCTTTTGCGGAGAGCGGTTCATTTGGAACGATATTGAATGGACATCGTTCTCTGTGAGATGGATTTCCGTGGATTGTTTTCATCCCGGTTCACTCCCATTTTTTCAGAATGTATATATCCCTATATTAATTATATCGCTTTTACAAGAAAATCTTTAGCTTTTTTTTCAATAAGTGACGTTATCGGTAATACAACCCTCTTTCCTCTCAAATTGCAATCAGACAACTATGGTAAAATTTTGAATTAATTATACAGTCTGTACCAGTGCGGTTGGGAAACCGCACCTACCGTGGTTGAAAGTATATAATTATTTTCAAACTTCACCATAAATAATAACAAACTGGTACTCCTGTTGTTTTAACCTCTCAATAATCCTGTCCGTTGCTTCAATAGTTCCTGACCTATCAGCACTTTCATTCTTTGCTATTCCATCGTGCAGAACGATAATTGAACCAATCCCTGCGTCTGAAAGTGTTTTCTTCAACACAGTTTTCGTAATTTTATCAGGATTCTGTGTCATCCAATCCCAACTCCACACATTGCAGCTGATATGAGGTCGCTTCTGTTTTGAAAGCACCCATGCAATCGGAAAATAACGTGCTAAGAATGGTGATCGAAATGCAATGTCCTCTGATACACCAAATTGCTGAATTAACGCATCCGTTTGTTCAATTTCTTTTTGTACCGTTGAAGGTGGTAAGAAACCGAGTAATGGATGACTATAGGAATGATTGCCAATCTGATGACCTTCAGCGATCACACGTTGAACTGTTTCAGGATGTTTTTCTATTCGGCTTCCAATCATGAAGAAGGTTGCTTTAACGTCGTGTTTGGCAAGGACATCAAGCAAACGGTCAGTATAAGGTGGATTTGGACCATCATCAAAGGTGAGCGCGATTTCCCGTTGTTCAGTGCGTAATTTAACAACATTCTTTCCAAAGGGAGGTTTAAAGAATACATTTAGGAACACAGCAAAAACGAGTGCTAACCCCAGCAGGACGAAGGTTAATGTGTCCATTCTATTTCTCCTATTACACCACACATATATGCATTAGTTTAACACAGTTTCTCAAGAATTGCGGATGCTTTTTAATCCAATAGGATTATTGAGGTTTATGATCTTAATAGTAGTAGGCACTCTCCGAGTGCCTTCATTCTAACCTTTATCTTGAATATATTACACAATTATGCTATTATTTTATGGTGAATGAGGATACTACGCTTCTGTATGCATTTACGGCATAATATATAAGGATTTCAATTGTGGAGGAACAAACATGCAAAGCCACGAAGTTGATTATGAAATATTTGGAAACGACATGCAAGTCGTTGAGGTGGAACTTGATAGGGGTGAAACAATAATAGCTGAAGCTGGCGCAATGAACTGGATGGAGGATGACATCACTTTTGAGGCAAAAATGGGAGACGGGTCCAGTCCTGAAGGCGGATTGATGGGCAAACTCATCGGTGCAGGAAAACGTGCACTCAGCGGCGAGTCTCTGTTCTTGACACACTTCACAAATCACAATAGCAACAAGAGAAAAGTTGCATTCGCTGCACCTTATCCCGGGCATATTATTCCGGTAGACCTATCAGAGATCGGTGGCGTACTCACCTGTCAGAAGGATGCATTTCTATGTGCTGCCCTCGGTACTGAACTCAATATCGCTTTCTCACGAAAACTCGGTGCAGGATTTTTCGGCGGAGAAGGTTTTATCCTCCAATCCCTACGCGGTGACGGTATGGCTTTTATTCACGCCGGTGGCAGTGTTGTTAAAAAAGAACTCAATAATGAAATAATACGAGTCGACACGGGGTGCCTTGTTGCCTTCACAGCAGGTGTGCAATATGATATAGAGATGACCAAAGGTCTAAAGTCAATGTTCTTTGGCGGTGAGGGGTTATTTCTCGCAACACTACAGGGAACAGGGACCGTCTATCTCCAAAGTCTACCATTCTCAAAACTTGCTGACCGCATCATCGCACAAGTGCCACGCAGCGGTAATTAATATTGTAAGAACGGCACACGGAGTGTGCCTACTACTTTTAAGACAATAGAAACTTTGGAGACTATGTGAAAATTCGCAGTATTAAAGCATATCAAGTTGATCTACCACTCCACGAAGGCAGCTATAATTGGTCTGGCGGAAAATCTGTTTCTGTTTTTGACAGCACAATCATCGCTGTTGAAACAGATGAAGGCATAACGGGTTACGGAGAGGTATGTCCGTTGGGTCCCTTCTATCTCCCCGCTTATGCAAAAGGTGTCCGCACGGGTATTGCTGAACTGGCACCCCACCTTATCGGTAAAGACCCAACACAGTTGCTACCTCTCAATCAATTCATGGACGTCGCGCTCAAAGGACATCCGTACATAAAATCAGGTATAGACATAGCGTGTTGGGATATACTCGGAAAAATATCAAACACATCCGTTTGCACGTTACTCGGAGGGAGATATGGAGATGATTTTATGCTATATCGCGCAATCTCTCAACAATCTCCCGAAGAGATGGCGGAAAAGGTTGCTGCTTACCGTGCCGAAGGATATCGCAAATTCCAGTTGAAAGTCGGTGGAGACCCAGATACCGATATAGAACGGATTCACGCTGTCTCCGAATTGATGGAGCCTGGGGATGTTCTCATCGCCGATGCAAATACTGGCTGGTTGATGCATCAAGCAACCCGCGTCGTCAGAGGTGTAAGTAATGTAGATGTCTATATTGAACAACCGTGTCTATCATATCAGGAATGCCTTGCTATCCGTGAACGAACAGATCACCCATTTGTACTTGATGAGACAATTGATAGTATACACGTCTTATTGCGTGGTCATGCTGACCGTGCCATGGATGTTGTCAACATAAAGATCAGTAAATTTGGGGGACTCACCAGAGCAAAACTCGCAAGAGACTTGTGCGTTGAACTCGGTATAGCGATGACGATTGAGGATAGTTGGGGAGGCGATATAACAACCGCCGCAATCGCACATCTTGCCCATAGCACCCCCACAGAATTCTTATTCACAGCAACCGATTTCAATAGTTATGTCACCGTCAGCACTGCTGAAGGGGCACCCCAAAGAGTGAACGGGAGAATGGCTGCGTCCACACAACCGGGATTGGGAATCACACCTGATATGAACGTATTAGGAGAAGTCGTCGTTCAAGTAGAGTGAAGTAATATGGCAATAAGAATCCTATCCGCCGCAGATGTTCGTGCAGCACTGCCAATGTCCAGAGCAATTACGGCAATGCGTCATGCCTACAGTCAACTTTCAGCAGGTAAAGCAATTGCACCGCCACGACAACATATCACCTCTGACAAAGGTGTCACGATCATAATGCCAGCCTATTTACCTGAAAACAGCGAGTTCGGAATCAAAGTCGTCTCTGTCTATGACGAAAATCCAGACATCAATCTACCGCGTATCACTGCGACAGTATTAGTACTTGATCCTGAGACAGGGCTTCCGAAAGCGTTTATGGATGGCACAAGCATTACCGCTATACGCACGGGGGCAGGTGGTGGCGTAGCAGCTGATCTACTTGCCCGACACAACGCCAAGAAAGTCGGTCTCTTCGGAGCAGGTGTGCAAGCAAGGGCACAACTCCAAGCCGTTATGAATGTCAGGGATATTACGTGTGTAAATCTCATCAGTCGCACACAATCCTCAGCACAACAACTCGCATCAGAAATTGCGGCTTGGGATGATGCTCCCGAAGTTAATCTCACATCTACACCCCATGAAGTGGTCATGGATGCCGATATCGTTATCTGTGCAACAACATCCGCATCCCCACTCTTTGATGGCAACGATCTAAAACCGGGTACACACATCACAGCAGTCGGCACGTTTGTTCCAGAGAAACGCGAAGTTGATACGGCAACTATCAGACGTGCAAATCGTATCGTTGTAGATTCGCGCGAAGCCTGCTCAGAAGAAGCAGGGGATCTGATTATTCCAAACACAGAAGCAGATGCAGAAATTGGTGAAATCGTTAATGGAGATAAACCCGGTCGACAAGCAGACGATGAAATCACCTTTTTCAAATCAGTAGGTGTAGCCGTACAAGATGCAGTCGCAGCTGCAGCAATTCTAAAAGAGGCAGAGAAAAAAGATCTCGGCATTCTTGTAGAGATGCATCAATGATATGCTGATACAGATGGCACAAAGTCGGCAGAATACGCGTTTGGTATTCTGCATTGGTTAGGAAATCTAACCATAGGTGTCAATTTAGGGATGTTCCCAGGCCGGTAGGTTCGGTTTCCTAACCGAACCGGATCCTACGCGAAAACCTTTATGAACGCAATTGGCACAAAACCGGTTCGGTTAGGAAACCGAACCTACCGGACCTGGAAGAACGGAAAATAGCACTTGACAAGACACTATTCTGTTAGAAGGTATTTGATTATCTCAGCAGCGACCTCCCCTTTTGGATCATGCTTGTAGAGTGTATGAAAAACAATCGCTAATCTGCCACGGTTCCCGTCTCGAACAATGATCGGATCCGCTAAGGTCCCCTGTGAATCAGTCGCTAAAACCTTTTCTGCAAACCAATCAGCATCAAGTTCATCTAAAGGAAAGGGTCTGTCAGAACCAAAATCACCCAAACTTGGTGTTAGCGTTCTACCTTCATCGGTAACAACCATCCCTATATTATGTTCATAGACATTGATCTCAATATCGGGTAGGTCCATCAAGTTTTGCATTGCCCCACGCTCATTGGCTGTGCTTTCTGAACTGTTATACCCAAAATAATCTGCGTGATTCAGAACTGTATCACCATCCGTTGTTTCGATCCAGTTTTCAACGACAGAACCATCCGGTTGTGCATTTCCCGACGGATAGATTGTGGATGGTAAAATACCGTAAAGGATACAAACATTCACGACACCGTTTCCAGTTGTTTTAAGCATCCAATCTCTGACAGTTTCCTTACTTTCCGTTATCTCTACTTGAATATCCTCTGATTCCAAAAGGCGTTCTGTTATGTCTGCTTCAATTATAGCATGTTCCTGCCTGATCCACAGACTTTTACCCACGTAAATTAACACATCTACTGAACTATCTATGATTTCAACAGGTATTGCTTCAGATGATTTCTGCTTTT
This sequence comes from Candidatus Poribacteria bacterium, assembly GCA_022824835.1. Taxonomy (GTDB): domain Bacteria; phylum Poribacteria; class WGA-4E; order WGA-4E; family WGA-3G; genus MSPOR6. The sequence goes on from JAJDZB010000114.1 coordinate 28,971, forward strand.
CCATTTCTAATGATTCTGTATTTTGTACAACTGTTCCCTCCATTTGTTGCATTTTATTGCAACCAGCAAAGGACACCATACAAAGTATTATAGCGATAATTACTAATCTTATGTATTCTTGCACTGACAATTCTCCTTGAATATTATATGTGAATAAATTATATTATACGATGCAGAAGATGGCAAATTTATCTGAGGGGTGTGCATAAATAATTCAATCTCATTCTTAATAGTAGTAGGCACTCTCCGTGTGCCGTTTCTTAATAGTAGTAGGCACTCTCCGTGTGCCGTCCACTAAAAATTAGATATTTATTTTACTGGATTATGACAAGAAAAAATACTTGATTTATTTAGTCAGGTTTGGTATTATCTACCAACGATTTTGAATATTAGTAAGGATGATATTATGCACAAAATATTGCAGTTCTTTCTGTATCCATGTATCTGTCTTGTTACAGGACTGTTAATAGTCTTTTCCGGTTGTGGTGACAAACAGAACAAGAAGTGGTTAACAATCTATGGTGGTGTAATCGGTGGAAGTTTCTCACAATTTGCAGGCGGTATTAATCAAGTTGTCAAACACCGTGAGCCTACGTTGAAACTATCAATCGTCGCATCTGCAGGTTCAGTGGAAAATACACGTCGTGTCAACGAGGACAAAAATGCGCTCGGTGTTGTCTTTGCATCTGAGGGTTCTCTCGGATACAACGGGGAAGAGATATTCGCAGAAGGGGGTCCCAAGACAGATATTAGAATGGTAACACTTCTTTATTTTGCCTACGGACAATTCTCAACACTTCAGAACAGCAATATACATCATTTTGAAGATATTGTTGGTAAAAAAATTGCTTGTGGTGCACCAGGATCTGGTACTGCCAAAACACTGGAACGATTGGCAAAAGCCGCCGGTATCTGGGGACAATTTACACCAATATATAGGGGTGGTAGTCCTGCTGCGCAAGAACTCCAAGATGGACAAGTTAAAGGTTTTATGTGGTTAGTCAGTGTACCGAACAGCGCAATTATTGAGTTGACAGCGATAAAATCTATCCGAATGATTGATCTGGATACACCCGCTACAAAACACGGTCTTTACGACAAATATCCATATTATTATCCAGCAAGTTTACCTGAGGGGGCTTACGACGGAAAGGTAGAAACAGTAAGAACGATCATGATGCCGACTGTGCTGATTGCAAACAAAGCAGTTCCAGATGACATCATCTATAACATTATAAAGCATATTTATTCAGACAAAGGACATCAAGTAATGGTTCAAACAAATAAAGCAGCATCAGATATGACAATAGAGAATGCTGAGAAAGCGTTTGTCATTCCATTACACAACGGCGCATATAGGTTCTGGCAGGAACAAGGTGTAGAAATTCCCAAACGTGCAATGCCAGTGGAGGATGATAAACGTGCAATGCCAGTGGAAGACGATATTTGATCAACAATATTTGAACAGCAATCTAAGGACAATAGATGAAAAACAGTAAGAATATTGGATGGAAAGCAACAAGCAAAATAGGTGTCGTTGCAGCAGGTGGAATGAAAGCTGTAAAAGCGGGAATCCAAATTTTGGAAGCCGATGGAAACGCTGCAGATGCCGCAGCAGCAACTATCCTTGCACTCAATGTGACAGACCACGGCGAATGTTCAATCGGAGGAGAAGTACCACTACTCATATATGACGCAGAAAAGAAGGAAGTCAAATCCCTCTCTGGACAAGGACGGGCTCCGATGTCTCAGGATGCAATTGATTGGTATATGGAGAACGGTATACCGAACAGAGACATTAAGATGGCTCCCGTTCCATCTGTCGTAGACCTATGTACAACAACGCTTAAGCGATACGGAACAAAGACGTTTGAGGAAATCGTATCGCCTACTTTAGCACTGCTTGACACGGGTGAAAGAGAATGGCATCCAAAATTAGCGATGACACTGCGACGAATGGTTGATGAGGAACAGAATACATCGGGAAGTCGAGAGCAGAAAGTCCAAGCAGCAAGTGACCGGTTTTACGGACGCAACGGTGCTAACAGTGATATCGCTAATGAATTAGAATCTTTCTATATTGAGAAAGGCGGATTTCTTCGTAGGAATGATCTCGCATCACACGTAACTTTGATCGAACAACCAGTGACAGTTGACTATAAAGGGTATACCGTATACAAGTGTGGACCGTGGACCCAAGGTCCCTATCTCTGTCAGGCATTGCGTCTGTTGGAAGGTTTCGATCTAAAAGGTATGGGGCACCTCTCAGCTGATTATGTACATGTGGTAACAGAAGCACTCAAGTTAGCGATGGCAGATAGAGATGAATATTATGCCGACCCTGACTTTGTTGAAGTGCCTATCTCAAAATTGCTCTCTGATGCTTATACTGAAATACGTCGTCCCCTCATTGACATGGAGAAAGCATCACACGAAGCTAGGCCTGGTGATGTTGAAAACATGATCCCTTTGAAAACAGACGGTGTATTTCGTCCTGGTATTGGCGGAACCACAACTTGTGTCGTTGCTGATAGATGGGGAAATGTGGTTTCTGCCACACCCAGTGCAAATGTTCATTTTGAAGACAACCTTGGCGGATCAACAGGTGTAAGTTATGGAAACCGTTTACGCAGTCTCAATACCACCCCAGGACATCCGAACTGTATTGAAGCAGGTAAACGGCCGAGGATAACACTTACACCAACATTAGTCCTCAAAGATGACACACCGATTTTAGCGATAAGTGTCGCAGGCGGTGATCTACAGGATCAAACAACGTTGAATTTGCTACTGAATTTCATTGAGTTTGACCTATTACCTGAGACGGCTGTTAGGACCCCTCGCTTTGCAACCGCGCATCATCAAGATTCTTTTGACCCACATCCCAACCGTGAACAGACCTTCAAAGAGGCAGGTTCATTAACGATCAATAACAGTGTGAAAACGGGTGTGCGTGATGAACTCTCAAGACGTGGACATCAGGTAAGAACACAGGCAGGTCCTGTTGCTGTGCCTGTCATGCTATATGTTGATCAGGACAGTGGAACATACTATGCTGCTGGCGATCCTGCTGCTGGTAGACATGCTGCTGGATTAGAGGAATCATAATCTATTGCCAATCATCATCGTGCGGATAAATGTTGTAGCTGCCGCCACCAGCCCCCTGAATTCCTTCAGCGAACCAGTCTTTGACAGTATCACGCCATTTGATGAAGTGTGGTGTTTTGAGATGTTCCTTGAAAGCGTCCTCGTCTACATATACCTCGTATAACCATATCCGATTTTCATCTGACCCGTCCTGAATCACATCAAATCTCAAACACCCAGGTTCATCCCTAACTGACCCTTTGGCATCATCCAACATCGCTTCAATAAATTCATCTCTATGACCTTCCTTAATCTGTATCGGGGCTATAATAACATACATACATTTTCTCCTTAATCAATTCATCTTGTCAGTCAATTAATAACGTCATCTATCGGTTTCGTTCTGCTCTCTCTGAACTAAGAACTAATGTAATCTAACATATTATAGGATAGATGTCAATCAATACATCAGGCAAATGATGTTAATAAGTTATTTCCCTTTACTATACACAATCCATGTGTTAAAATACAAGAGACTTTTAGTGTCTTGTACTTAACTTACGTAGAGAGACTATTCAATAGGTTGTTCAGTAGCTATGCCCAGATTTAAATGCTCCATTGAGAGGATCTCAGATTGGCATCCACGGCTATTTCTTGAACTTCATACTTTTGCTAAGGAATTTGAACCTGATAATAAAAAGGGATTGGAACACGAAATATAAGAGAAACAGGAGAAATTGGGAACCATTTAAAGGTTTCACAACTGTAATTCTATGGATCACCGGTATTTTGTTTTGTGTTGGAATGATGGCTCTTCTTTTTCTGTTTGCGAAGATACACACTTATGTCTAAAAAAGAAAATCTTGACTTTTTCAAGAAATTTTGGTAGTCTTAATGATTAGAAACCTTTTGAGATGATGATTTATTGAAAAACACAATGTTCTAAATCAAACAGGAAAGACAATATAAGCACGTTTATGAGGTATGTAATGAAACACTTCTCACTCAGTCCGACAATTCTGACTAAACCTATTCGGTTCGTTTTCTTCGTCACTGCTATATCTATGATGGCAGCCATCTGTTATGCCAATGATCTCGTCCTACATCTCACATTTGATGAATTAAGAGGAGACGTTGCAGAAGATATTTCAAAGTTCGGGAATGATGCAACATTTCAGGGAGATGTTGAACTGATCACTGGCAAGTTTGGAAAAGCACTCGAATTTGATGGCGCATCTTGGGGAGAAATCCCTGATAATGATAGCTTAGATATGGTTGATGGTATAACAATCCATTTCTGGACAAATATACGTCCCAGTGCCGGCGGCCCAGGAAGTGATGTGCAAACCGGTGTTGAAAAAGGCACTACATGGAAAGCAGGACTCTATACACTTGCTGCATGGTATAGAGGCGGTTCGCTCCTACAGTTCTTCGATTTACCCGATGGCTGTCGCGAACAGAATATTGGGGACAGTATACAGGACGAAAAATGGCACCACCTCGCAGGCACATGGGATGGCACAACCATTAAGTTATTCATTGATGGTGAACTCAATAAAGAACTGGAATGCAAAGGTACACTTACCGGAAACAATGAACCCTTGTTTATCGGTGCTCGCGGCGGAAACCAACGGTTCATCAACGGCGCACTTGACGAAATTAAAATGTACAACTATCCACTTACCGTAGATGAACTCCAAGCGGACATGGAAAACCCACAGGCAGCAAGTGTGATCCCGCAAGACAAACTAACGACGACATGGGCACTTATAAAACAAGGAAACTAACATATAAGGAAAATTAATGAAAAAATTTGTTTATCTATTATCCACAATTGTAATTTTACAAACAGTAACAGGTTGTGCAATCTTGCCTTTTGGTAAAGAGGCTAAAGAACAGGTCGCAGTCGTAAAAACCGAAAAAGGCACTTTTGTGATTGAATTCTATACCGATGCTGCACCTATCGCAGTAGAGAACTTCCAAAAATTGATTGGCATGAACTTCTACGATGGCTTGATATTCCATCGTATAGAAAATAATCCCGGATTGAATATTGTTCAAGGTGGCTGTCCGAATGGTGATGGATACGGGGGACCCGGTTGGGCAATTGAAGATGAATACACAAATCCAGAACAGCGGAAACACCTAAGAGGGACAGTGGCAATGGCACGATCAAGTTTACCAAACTCATCTGGAAGTCAATTTTACATCTGTCTAAAACCGCAACCCCATCTCGATGGAAACTACACCACATTCGGCGGCGTAATACAAGGCATGGAGATCGTGGATACGCTCGTAGTAGGCGATGTTATTACTTCCATACGATTGGAGGCAAAGTCAAAACATGTTAAGGCTACAAAAAACTAACCAATTCAGACGTGCGCTCTTGATATTAACCGCTCTGTTTGTAGTTTTCTTGTCCAGTTGTGCGCAACAAGACAAAAAGACTACGGAATCCGATACGCAGACCGACACTGCCGACACACAAACAGAAACCGAAACAGTTGTTGAACAACCGGAGGAACCTGAGAAGAAAGAACCTGAACCGCAGATTGACCCAGCGAAAGCAATCGCTGTCATTGAAACCGCTAAAGGCAACATTGAATTTGAATTTTATGCTACTGATGCACCAAACACTTCAAAACACTTCATTAAAAATGCCAGTAAGGGATTCTACAGAAACGAATCCTTTCACCGTGTTGAAGAACTCATCATTCAGGCAGGATCAAGTTTTTCAAATGAGACGCTGCCGATTGAGAAGAGTGACAAACCGTTTGAAAAAGGTGTTGTCCTAATGGCAAAGGAAGAAGGCGCAACCGTCTCTGACGGTGATGAATTCTTTATCTGTAAAGATGCTGTACTCCTTGATGGAGACTATACCACACTCGGGAAAGTGATCAAGGGTTTGGATGTATTAGACAAGATTGTACAAGATGACAAAATAGTGAATATCACAATTCGTGAACGCAGCGAAGATGAATAAACATGGTGGTCAAAGCAAACGTCTAAACCGCCTGTCTCAATGATTGAAAGGATATTTGAATGGCGTTAACAGTTATTCGGACCGCACGTCCGAGTCCAGTGTGGCAAGAGAGTTATGTCCGTGTAAAAAAAGGGCAACGAATTGTAATTGATGCTGATGGAGCCTGGTCACCTGACCTTAAAAATAGAACAGGATGGTGTGGGGCTGATGGTGTCGCCAAAACCCCGGCGGGTGATGGTTACCTCCTTCCCGGTACCAATATCGGTGCACTCATAGCAAAAATCGGTGCATCTGTATTTGCTGTTGGCTCACGCTACGATAATCCTGCACCCGCAGAAGGTGTCATTTTTCTGGCAATGAATGAAAATCCAAACAATAACAACCAAGCAGGAAGTCTACTCACGCAAATTATCGTAGAATAGATACGGCTAAGCAGGAGATGCTGAATGGAAGAAAATACAACACAGGAAGATGTCAAGCTCCCACCAATAGATTTCATCACTTTTATTACTGATCTCATAACCACTGCTCATCTCTATCTACAAGGTTTTCGTGATCCTGAGACTGAAGAGGTGATTGTCAATCTCGGCTTAGCAAAACGCATGATTGATACGATAGAGATGTTAGAAGAAAAAACTAAAGGAAACCTAACAGCACCTGAAACCAACTATTTAGCCAATTCCCTTTATGAACTAAGGATGAATTATGTCCGTGCTGTAAATAGTCAAAAAGATCAACCTGAACAGGATACACCTGAACACGAAGAGGTAAACGAAGACAGCGACACAGCAGATATGACCGAACCATCAAGCGAAGAATAGACCCGAAAGTCTGGATCAATCTGTTTCATCAAACGTTAAGACTTAACCTTGCTAAAACAGAAGAAACGGAGGACAATGAATTATCAAAGCAAGACTATTATTGCCTTCCTACTACTGATAGGACTTTTAGTCGTGGGGACTGTCGGTTATTTAATTATTGAAAAGAACAATCCCGATACAGATTGGACATTACTGGATGCAATTTGGATGACCGTCATTACCCTTGCAACAGTGGGGTACGACGATTTGGAGATGAGTGATTCGGGAAGAGCTTTTACTGTGTTTCTAATCATCGGTGGTATCAGTATGTATATCTACTGCATTACCATCGCAACCACTTTTCTTGTTGAAGGAGGATTGGTTAGTTTTTTCAAACATAGGAGAATGATGAATTCTGTTGATAAATTATCTAATCATTATATTATCTGTGGGATCGGTGATACAGGCGTCCATGTCCTTGACGAAATGCTAAAATCTGAAGTCAGCTTCGTCGGAATAGACGCGAACGACGAACGTTTGGAACATCTCGTTGAAACACGGGATTTTCTTTACATACACGGAGACGCAACGGACGATGATGTGCTCATACGGTCTGGTGTTGAAAGAGCAAAAGGTCTTGTTGCTTGTCTCAGTCGAGACCAAGATAACCTCTTCGTCGTCATATCCGCAAAGAATTTAAACCCAACGCTACGGATTGCCTCAAAAGCTGTGGAACACAACTCACCAGACAAACTGATTACTGCTGGGGCAGATGAAGTTGTTTTACCTGACCATATCGGTGGTATCCGTCTTGCATCCGGTATACTTGAACCGCATCTCATTGATTTCATCACAAAGATGCAGGAAAGTCGTCAGACTACACGGTTTGCAGAATCCATTGTTCAACCTGAATCCAAACTTGATGGTGTTACACTTAGAGAATCACAAATACAGGAAGAGACCGGATTAGTCGTCATTGCGCTTCGCAGTAAGGATGGAACCTATATCTATAATCCCGCTGGTGATTGGAAAATTGAAGCAGGAGACGGCCTGTTCATTATCGCTGATTCCAGACAACTACAGGCACTTGACAAACTAACTGGAGATCCGCATTAAAAACACACTACTGGACAATCCAAGTTAAACTTGTAGGTCGGGTAGAGCGAAGCGAAACCCGACAGGTTAGACACAATCATTACGTGTCCAAATCAACGCCAAATACGCTTTTTGGTATTTGTCGGGTTTCGTTCCTCTACCCGACCTACTTATTTAGTCTGGACTATCCACTACAGTAAAGGAAACAACAACATGCTTGCAACTGTTATTAGCAGTGCAGTACTTGGCATTGATGCATACATCGTAAAAGTAGAGGTAGATGTCGCAGGTGGACTCCCAGCGTTTAACACAGTCGGTTTACCAGACAGCGCAATCAAAGAGAGTAGAGACAGGGTAACAGCAGCAATAAAAAACTCTGGATTCTATTTTCCATCGAATAGGATTACGGCAAACTTAGCACCCGCGGATATACGAAAAACAGGGTCCGCTTTTGATCTACCTATTGCCATCGGTGTGATGGCTGCAACAAATCAGGTCAATTTTAGCCACCTTGAAAATACCATGATATTAGGGGAACTGGCACTGGATGGTAGCATTCGCAGTATACAAGGCGGACTCCCTATTGCGCTTGCTGCAAAACACCATGGACTGCAACATCTTGTTTTACCAGCAGAAAACGCAAAAGAGGCTGCAATCGTAGAAGGTCTGAACATCTATCCCGTTAAAAACCTAACTGAAACCGTCGAATTCCTCAATTCTACAAAGGTGATTCAACCTGAACCCCCGACGCTCAAAAATGCATTAGAGCGAGTAGAAATAGATAATCTTCTGGATCTGATGGATGTAAAAGGACAAGAACATGTAAAACGTGCGGTCGAAGTCGCTGCAGCTGGTGCACACAATCTCATCATGATCGGTCCCCCAGGTTCTGGTAAGACGATGATCGCAAAACGAATCTCTTCTATTTTACCAACATTATCCATAGATGAATCCTTGGAAACGACAAAGATTCAAAGTATAATCGGAATTCTGCCAAGCGAGACGCCTCTGGTAATGACACGTCCATTCCGATCTCCGCATCACACAATTTCTGACGCTGGCTTGATCGGGGGCGGGAATATACCCCGTCCAGGAGAGGTGAGTCTCGCTCATAACGGCGTCCTTTTCCTGGATGAACTCCCTGAATTTCGTAGGAACGTGCTTGAAGTCATGCGCCAACCTTTAGAAGATGGTTATGTAACTATTTCACGTGCCGCAGCATCACTTACCTATCCTGCCAATTTTATGTTAGTCGCAGCGATGAATCCATGTCCATGCGGTTTCTTCAGCGACCCAAACAGAGAATGCAAATGTTCTGACAAACAGATACAAACCTACGTTTCACGTATCTCCGGACCGCTACTGGATAGAATCGATATCCAAGTTGAAGTGCCAGCTGTCAAATATGCAGAACTCTCAGCAGATGTCTCCGGTGAACGATCCGCTACTGTTCAAAAACGAGTGGAAGCAGCACGACAGATACAACATCAACGTTTTAGTGGCACATCAATACACGCAAACGCTAATATGGAATCCAAACAGATACGGGAATACTGTAGAATTGAAACGCAGGCACAAGAACTCCTACGTGTCGCAATAAATCAATTGGGTCTCAGTGCAAGAGCGTATGACCGAATTTTGAAAGTATCGCGAACTATCGCCGATTTAGATGAAAATCCGAATATAGAAGGCATGCATGTCTCTGAGGCAATACAGTATCGCAGTTTAGACCGAAGTTTCTGGAAACAGTAACCCCCCTAACCCCTCGCAAGCAGGGGGAGTGTGGCAAAGGAGAAAAAATGCAACCTAATTTTATTATCTTTTTGACAGACGACCAAGGCTACGGTGACCTCTCCTGCATGGGCGCAACAGATTTCAAAACACCCCATCTGGATAGAATGGCTGCTGAAGGTATCCGATTTACAGATTGGTATTCCAATTCCCCTGTCTGTTCGCCTTCCCGCGCAGCACTGTTAACAGGACGGTACCCTTGCCATGCTGGTGTACGCTCCATCTTAGCAGGACATCGAACAGCAACAGGATTGCCTCCTTCAGTTCCAACTATTGCGACTGCACTTAAAGAACTCGGTTATTACACTGCCATGTCCGGCAAGTGGCATCTCGGACTTGCAGAAGGTTCACGACCAGAAGACCACGGGTTTGATGATTGGTTCGGTTTTATGGCAGGATGTATCGACTTCTACTCACATATCTTTTATTGGGCATTAGGAAGACCGGATTTCGATCAAACACATGACCTGTGGGAAAATGGAGAGGAAATATACCGAAACGGGGAATACTTTACTGAACTGATTACTGAATACGCAATAAGATATATCCGAAGATCGATTGAACAAGATAAACCTTTTTTCCTCTATGTGCCGTATAACGCACCTCACTATCCAATGCATGCACCACAAGAATATGTGGACAGGTTCCCAGATCTACCGTGGGATAGACAGATTATGGCTGCAATGTTGAGTGCTGTTGACGATAGTGTCGGTGAAATTTTTGCCGAATTGGAACGGCAAGGTGTCGCTGAAAATACCTTCTCCTATTTCCAGAGTGATAATGGACCCTCTCGTGAAACACGAAATTGGCTGGACGGAACACAAGACCCATACTATGGCGGAAGCGCAGGCAAACTCAAAGGACACAAATTCAGTCTATATGAAGGTGGCATACGTTCACCTGGAATTATGCATTGGCCTAATGAAATTCCTCCTGGAAATGTTATACCGCAATATGGTGCGGCAATGGATGTTTTTCCGACTTTTCTATCTGCTGCTGAGGGCGATCTATCTAAATATGACGTTGACGGACTCAATCAAATACCTGTCGTATGTGATGGTCAATTCACGCCGCACAAAGATATTTATTGGGAAATGGGGAAACAGACTGCTATGCGGCGTGATAAGTGGAAATTAGTCCTAAACGGCCAATTAGTGGAGGGCGCACCCCCCGAAGATGATGTGCACCTTGCTAACCTTGAAACCGATATGGGTGAAACGAAGAATCTAAAAGATGAATTTCCTGAAATCACCGCTGAGTTGACTGAAGCAGCACAAACATGGCGACAAGGTATTGAAGATTACTGGGAAACACATAAGGAAGAACGAAACGGCACCACTGGATATGTCAAGAATTAGAAAAAAGAAACGAGTAATGTAATGGAACCTTTCAAGTTTGCATTTATCACCGATACACATCTATACCCGGATGCACAGCAAAACTTTGCAGGAGGATTACAACAACAGATAAACAGTCTCGCGCTATACGAAAAGTTGATCGAACAATTGAACATCTATGATCCTGATTTTGTAGTCCATGGCGGCGATATAGTCTCTGGTGGACAGAGTTTTGATATGTCTGCAGAGGAATACGTAGTCGCTCTCAATACTGCACAAGCTCTCGGTGAACGGATAAATGCTCCTTGCTATTATATTCCCGGTAATCACGATCTTGACCCAGAGACAGGTTCAAAAATTTCGTATCTGGAACGATTCGGTGTAAATGGCAGAGGGTCTACCAGTTTCGTCAAGGAGAATATTCGCTTTATCCTCATTGATGCGCAAGAAGTACCAGAAGATTTGACTCATGGATATGTTAGCACGAATCAACTCGCTTGGATTGAACGTGAAATGAAAAAAGCGGCGGATTACGAAGAGGAAATCATCTTCTTTTCACATCAGCTGCCTTTTCCAAACGTAGAATTCCAAGGGGTTGGATCAAGAATCGCTAACTCAGCAGAGATACTTGAAATCGTCGCACCCTTCGAGAAACAGATTTTAGCATTCTTCTGTGGACATCAACACCTAAATCGCGTCTTCAGAGAACAGGGGTTGTTATGCATTGTAACCTCTGGAATTATCTGTTATCCGATGATGTGGCGACAGGTTAATGTTTATCCTGATACGATTAAGGTCAATTCTGTTCCGGTTGACCTACCTGACGTGCTTGCAGAATCAGAATCTGTTAATCCAGATAACAATTTATATCTTTCTGGACGTCCACGTGATCAGGAATTTTCTATTCCCCGTTACTACAGTGCTTTGGATAAGGAATAGAACACCAAAACAGCGCAAATTGCAACCATGACGTATCCTTTTTCACTGATACCTGGCAACTGAAAACTAATTGACCTATGATCAAAGTTCAAAACCTGTCAAAAAACTACGGTCCATTTCAGGCATTGAAGGACGTATCCTTTAGTGTAGACGGCGAGCAAATCGTCGGGTTTCTTGGTCCTAACGGAGCAGGAAAGACGACAACGATGCGAATACTGACATGTTTCATGCCTGCAAGTAGCGGAAAGGTGACCATTGCAGGATACGACGTTTTCAAACAATCGCGTGAAGTACGGAAACACATCGGATACCTCCCTGAAAATATCCCACTATACACTGAAATGACCGTCTCAAGATATCTTACTTACATGGCGAAAATCCGTGATGTCCCGCGTCAGCAGATCAAAAACAGATTAGACATCGTCATAGAATCCTGTGGTTTAGTTGAACGGAGAAATCAGATAATCGGCCAACTCTCCCGCGGATTCCGACAACGTGTCGGTTTAGCACAAGCTATGATACATGACCCCCAGGTTCTGATTCTTGATGAACCGACATCAGGGTTAGACCCCAGACAGATCGTTGAAATCAGAGAATTGATTAAAACACTCGGAAAAGAACGCACCATACTTTTCAGCACACACATCCTTTCTGAAGCGAGCATGACATGTGAAAGATTACTTATTATCAGTAAAGGTAAAATCACTGGAGATGTGTTTTTATCAGATGGTCGAGCCGTCTCAAATCAACCATTTAAGAATGGCGACTCAACTTCCGCTTCAAACAACATAGAAAAAGATGATACTTCAGTAACAACACTTGCAGTCAAGGTATCCGGTGCTACAACTGAAGAAGTATTAGATGTGCTCAAAGATATTCCTCAGGTAATTTCCGTTGAATATACCACTACAGATTCTGATGAGAAATTCCAAGTTTGTTACAATGCAGAGGTGGATATTCGTGCGAATGTCGCAAAGTCTATCATTGAACGGGGATGGGACCTCCTTGAAATGTGTCCAGACGAAATGCGTCTGGAAGAATTGTTCCTTACTTTAACGTCTGAATCGTCAGTGTAAAAATGACACCACGTTGTCCAACCATAAAACTCACACTATTGTTACTGCTATTCAAACGGGTGTATAAAGATTTTGTCACCTTTTTTCATAAGAGACGGCACTCGGAGAGTGCCTACTACTATTAAGATTTTACCTTGACTTTTATTCTATATTTTGATAACATATTTTAAAGAAGAAATTAGTCAATCAGCAGTTGTTTTAAATGAATAGATATAATCTGAGAAACATCTGATGTGTCGTAAGACTCATTCAAACGGTTTATGGCAAACGGCTTGTGAATTGGGTTTTCATGCAGTTTTGTGATTCCAGACAAATCAGATTCTGAACGAAGGAGATTTCATGTTGAATAAAAATATGGAGGCGAAACAGGTAGCGGCGGTCAGAAAAATCCTGTCTGAAGTGCCAGCAGCTTCGTCATATTCCCCCGTAACTGATGCAGTGGATAGGGCGACAACGTTGGGGGAAGAAAAAATAGCAGCGGTCCTCACAAACGTCAGCTCAATGCCGCAATCCACAAATGTCTTTGCCAATCCCGTGTTACATAAAGCCGCTGTGAACTGCGGGGAAACGCAAATCACACTTAATATTAGGAGTTTTGGGATTCGCGGCGTTGTTACAGAAAGTGAAATAATCGCCAACCGACTTTCACCCGCCTCTGTTATCTTTACCGGACTCTTTGGACGGAAACCTGAAGAAGATTCTGATGGGGTAGATGAAGAATCTGTCTTATCAGATCTAATAGACAAAAAGTTTTACCGTATTACTGAACTCCGAAGAGATGGTCTCTCAGGAAACCAACGTATCATCAATCAGATCGCAGAATTCGTTAAATCCTTCCCAGATGCTGGACCTGAAACAGTTATACAACATTTTTCTACACTTCGCAAACTTAGCATTCCACACCAGAAAGGGATTAAGGGAACACGAAAACCGGGTGCTCTCTTGATGGAACTCATCAGCACACACATGGAGAACGTCGCATTGGGTACAATTTCAGTTTTCATGCGGCACCAACTGAGAGATAGCAGTGCATTACACCCGCAGGTTCTCGCAATGCGAACAAATGACCTGATTGTTCAACACAAAAAAGATGAAAAAACAGCATTTCAAACATGTTACAGTCTCCTATTAGGTAGAGAAGCAACTTCTGTTGAAGCACATATTTTAGAACGGATGGGAGTTATACAGACACACCACGGCTCAGCAGGCTCAAACGTCGTCGCACGGTATCTTGCAACATTATACGCAGGTGCAGTCTCCGATTTCTTTGTCGCTTCACAGATGGCTTTAGATGGTGATCGACATTTCGGTGCAATACACGACATGACAGCATTTGTCAATGAAATTGAACCCCTTGATATTGAAGCAAGAGAGACCGCAATTCGTGAACGGATGCGCACCGCACTCCCAACATTCGGACATCCCATGATCGCTGCTGCTGGTAGATCCGATGAAATTCAGCAAGACCCAAGACCCGCAATATATTTCAACCCGTTCATAGAGGCAGTTGAAAAAGGTGAAATTCAACTCAACGGTAGACAGAAAGAGCGATTAGCAATCATGCAACGGCTCTATCAGATCGCTTTTGTTGAAGGAATTGTGCGTCCCGGACGTGAAGACGAACCCCCACTCCGCCTAACGCCTAATACCGATTTCGGAGGATGGGCAGTTCAAGAAGGACTTGACATCTATGAAAGCGACAGGACATTTCTTACATATATCTTCCGCGGATTTGGGTGGATTATGGATGCACGGGAACAACTTCAACTGAAGATTATCCGACCCGTCATTCCCCCAGACCCCGAAATTATTCCTAAACCTTCCGACGATCTCACAATCTCAAACGAAGTCGTTGCTTTACACAACAAAATGGCAGGAACAGGTATTTTTGACTGATAAACTTTCGCTGTTCCTTCCTTCAAAAAACCAACGTGTGAAAGTAATTTATAAAGTGTCTGTGTGAACAAGAGAGGAATCCCAGTGATTGAATTTGAACAATTGACAATCCCAACAGCGGGTGCAAGAATAGAATCTGCAGATGGACAAAAGGTTGTTCCAGATAATCCGATTATCCCTGTCATAGAAGGTGACGGTATCGGACGAGACATTATGAAAACAACCCGACGTGTCGTTGATGCCGCTGTCCAAACTGCTTATGATGGCAAAAGAAAAATCGTTTGGTTTGATGTATACGCTGGTGAAAACGCCAAGGCAAAATATGACGAATGGCTACCGCAAGATACATTCAATGCTATTGAACATTTCAAAGTTGCATTGAAAGGTCCTTTAACAACGCCTGTCGGTGGCGGTTTTCGCAGCTTGAATGTGACACTGCGACAGGTACTTGAACTCTATGCTTGTGTACGACCTGTCCGCTATTTTCAAGGTGTTCCCGCTCCGGTTACACACCCCGAAAAGATGGACGTTGTCATCTTTCGTGAGAATACCGAAGATGTATATGCAGGGATTGAGTGGGAACAAGGAACACCAGAGGTTAAAAAGGTAATTGACCTGCTTCGCACAGAAATGGGAGTGGAAATACGCGAAGACTCTGGTGTCGGCATTAAACCCATTAGTATCTTTGGCACGAAACGTCTTGCACGTATGGCTATCCAATACGCAATAGACCACAACAGAAGCAGTGTCACCTTTGTCCACAAAGGCAATATTATGAAGTTTACTGAGGGTGCATTCTGTGCCTGGGGATATGAACTCGCTAAAGAAGAGTTTGCGGATACCACCATCACGGAAGCAGAACTCTATGACGAATATGATGGAAACGTCCCCGATGGTAAAATCATCATCAATGACAGGATTGCGGATAGCATGCTACAACAGATATTGACACGAACAGATGAATACGATGTGATCGTTACACCAAACTTAAATGGTGACTATCTGTCGGATGCAGCGGCGGCCCAAGTCGGTGGCATCGGCATGGCACCGGGTGGCAATCTCAACGACGCGGTTGCACTTTTTGAAGCAACACACGGCACCGCGCCGAAATATGCTGATCAGGATGTTGTCAATCCGAGTTCACTTATCCTTTCAGCAGTGATGATGTTAGAGCATCTCGGTTGGCAAGAAGCCGCCGATCTGATTATCGCTGGACTTGAGAAGACAATTCTACAGAAGAAAGTAACCTACGATCTGGAAAGATTGATGGAGGGCGCGACAAAAGTCCGCACATCTGAATACGGTGAAGCGATTGTTGAAAACTTTCAGTAAAAACATTCTGTTCCGGTTTACAAGGGAAAAGCAGATGTCATTAAAAACTAAAATAATATTGAGTTTAGGTTTATTAGCTGGCATCGGTTTTTTGATGGTGTATGTGATATATTATCTTCACAAACGCATTTTGGAAGAAGTCATTGCAATTCGTGAGCATATAGAAAAATAGTATTGAACATAATATCTTAAATTAAAAATTTTGTTATTGGAGGAAGAAGTGGCAAGAAAGAAAATAAGTGTAATAGGCGCAGGAAACGTCGGCGCAACAGCAGCATTTCTGATAGCACAGAAGCAGCTCGGTGATGTCGTCATGATTGACATCGTTGATGGTGTACCGCAAGGTAAAGCGTTGGATATGGCAGAGATGGGCCCAGTAGAACTGTTTGACGCATCAATTAGCGGCGACCTTGACTATTCTGCAACCGCTAACTCGGATTTAGTGATTATCACATCGGGTTCCCCACGTAAACCGGGTATGACACGCGAAGACCTATTACAGACAAATGCTAAAATCGTAGGCAGTGTAACGGAAAACGTGGTAAAACACTCACCAGACACTATTATCGTGATGCTCACCAACCCACTTGACATCATGACATATCACGCGTGGAAGGTATCAGGATTTCCTTCACACCGAGTCGTCGGACAAGCAGGTGTATTGGATTCAGCACGGTTCCGCTATTTTATTTCACTGGAACTTGGTGTATCCGTAGAAGACATCCATGCACTCGTGCTTGGCGGACACGGTGATACGATGGTGCCATTACCACGTTATACCACCGTCAACGGCATCCCAATCCCGCAACTGATAACAGATGAACGGATTGAAGCGATGGCACAGCGCACACGCGATGGTGGTGCTGAAGTCGTAAATCTCCTCAAAACAAGCGGATACTACGCCGCAGGTGCATCATTAGCACAGATGGCAGAAGCAATCGTTTTGGATAAGAAACGACTACTGCCGTGTTCTGCACATCTTACAGGACAGTACGGTATCATTGACCTTTATATCGGTGTCCCAATTAAACTCGGTGCAAATGGCGTTGAAGATATCATTGAGATTGATTTGACAGATGATGAGTTAAATGCTTTGCAAACATCCGCACAGACATATCGTGAAGGGATTGCGTTGTTAGGATATTAGGCAATTTAAATTGACGCTTATGGTGCAATATCCCTATCAATGCAGAATACCAACGCGTATTCTGCCATAAGCGTCAATTTAGCAATTCCCAAGACCATGGCTGTAGCACATTCATCCTTGATTGGGAGTAGCCATGTTCTCCGTGTCAACAATATAACTGGCGCGGAGTGTGCAAGTATTTTGCCCCCTTTTTTCATAAGAGACGGCACTCGGAGAGTGCCTACTACTATTAAGAGCAATTCCCAAGACCTGGCTGTAGCACATTCATCCTTGATTGTGCTTCTTCTACGACATTCATCCCTATTACCTCTTCAAAACATGTTCAGGATAAAGCAGAGACGCAATTGCACAAATATGTGCAGCACATGAATACGCAATGGTTGCATGTACAGATATGTGCAGCAATGCGTCCGTAAACCCCTCCAGTGCAGGCACAAAAATTGCACAACTGTGTAAAACACTTAATTCGTCAAAAAAACAATACAGGAGGTGGGCATTCCTCCCACTGTTAAAGCATTGGGAGGAATGCCCATAGATTAGATGAAACTTTTCACAACGTTATGTATCTGTTTCGCATTGTTCATTGGGTGCGGGTCTGATTCAGATGATACAGATTCTCCTACGGATTCGATTGCGGGAAATCTCCCTAATTTGGATGACCTGAAAGTACGCGAACAGATCCTGGCGGAAGCGATATACGAGTATAACTTGAAACTTCGTAACTCACCGTCAGGTGAACTACTGTATTATGCCCCTAATCAACAAGTACCCTATACAGGATGGGTCAAAGGGATAATGTCTGACGGTGTTGTCCCTTTCTCACTCTGGCAGGTGCAGAACGGTAAAAGGCACGGTATCTATCTAAGGTGGTACAGCAACCAAGAAAACCGAGAGACAGGAGTCTACAAAAATGGATTTAAAAATGGAACGTGGACATACCAGGATAATTACGGACGAAAAAGTGAAGGAACTTTCAAAAACGATGCTGAAAGTGGTTGGTGGAATTATTGGCATGACAACGGACAGAAATGGAAAGAGGGAACTTTCAAAGACGGTGCTGAAAGTGGCTTGTGGACGTATTGGCATGATAACGGACAGAAATGGAAAGAAGGAAGCTTCAAAGATGGTGCTGAAAGTGGCTTGTGGACATACTGGTATGACAACGGACAGAAGTGGCAAGAAGGAGTCTTCAAAGACGGTGTTGAAAGTGGCTTGTGGGCAGCCTGGGATCAGAACGGACAGAAATTTAGTAAAATCATAACCGATGATTCTGTCAATAGCGTCGCATTCAGTCCGGACGGAAAAACAATCGCAAGTGGCAGCGAGGATTCTACTGTCCTTTTGTTTGATGTGGCAACAGGCACATATATACACACGCTTGAGGGGAATCTGGATTCTGTCAATAGCGTAGCATTCAGTCCGGATGGAAAAACAATCGCAAGTCTCAGCAGGGATGGGACTATTCGTCTGTGGGATGTAGCAACAGGTACACACGAGCACACACTTGAGGGGAATCGGAGGTATGTTAATAGCGTCGCATTCAGTCCGGATGGAAATACAATCACAAGTGGCAGCAGCCGTGATGCTCTGATTCTTTTTTGGGATGTGGCAACAGGTACACAAAAACACACCCTTGGGGGACTGGGGTATGCCAAGTGTGTCGCATTCAGTCCGGATGGAAATACAATCGCAAGTGGCAGCGCGGGTACACTCACAAGTAGTAGCATCGCGGATGGCACTATTCGTCTGTGGGATGTGGCAACAGGTACGCACAAACACACGCTTGAGGGACATCTGGGTACTGTCTATAGCATCGCATTCAGTCCGGATGGAAATACAATCGCAAGTGGCAGCGAAGATGATACTATTCGCCTGTGGGATGCGGAAACAGGTACACACAAACACACGCTTGAGGGGCATCGGAGTTCAGTCAGAAGTGTCGCATTCAGTCCGGATGGAAATACAATCGCAAGTGGCAGCTGGGATTGGACTATTCGTCTGTGGGATGTGGCAACAGGTACGCACAAACACACGTTTAGAGAGTATCCGCCTTTTGTCAATAGCGTCGCATTCAGTCCGGATGGGAAGACGCTCGCAAGTGGTTGTAGCGATGGGACTATTCATTTCTGGGATGTCCCTTGATGCTAAAAAAGTTGAGGCGCAAACTTCCGCACAGACGTATCGTGAGGGAATTGCGTTGCTTGGGTATTACTGAATTACTTCGGAGATAATGCTTAAAATGAGAGATAGAGAAATCATAGAAAATACCGAATGCGAAATAGTTAAGGAAGTTCGCGAAGTCCGGCATAAGATCTCTGCACGATTTAACCACGATATCGGTCAATTGGTAGCACATTATCAAGAGATTCAAGAAGAGATGCGGCGGTCTGGCAAATACAAATTCGCAGACTTACCAAGTCAAAAGCCAAAACTCCCAAAATCCGCGGATTCTGAAGTTGCAGATTGAGACGATGAATTGGGTGCTTTGCAGACATCTGCACAGACGTATCGTGAGGGGATCGCGTTACTTGGGTATTAAAGCAGTTTTCGCGCAATTGACAATAGAGAGCATAGTGTTTCTTACCAGAGTCATGATTATAGTAAAAGTTAGAATTAATTGTGCACTATAAGTTTTGAACACCCCCTAACCCCCGCAAGCGAGGGAAAATGATTCTTGTCAAAAAATATTGTCTGTCCCGAGGACTTTATTTAGAAGTTTGCATAAGTTGGTGTATTCTACAGGACTTACGCATTTTCTCTTAAAGTCCCCTTGATAAGGGGGATTTAGGGGGTTAAAAAAACTAAAAACACTGAAATATCGCACTATTTAACCCCCCTAACCCCCCTTATCAAGGGGGAATGCGTAAGTCCTGATCTATTCATTCCGCCGAAAAACTTTATCAAAAGCAGAAGGTAGAATTTCATCAAGATCATGAGCCGTTCGGGTTTGTAAGGCTTTGATACGATTTACTTTCTCACGTATGTTCTCCTGAAAATTATTCAAATAGGTTACAATGTTTTGCTGTTGCTCAAGTGGTGGAACTGGTACTTTGAGATTTGAAAGTTTCGTTGCATTACAGTTTGGTTGTGCACTCACACTGGTGTTTGCTAAAACCTGCGCCCAATAGTCTGGAGACTGAAAAAATGTATAGAGATATTGTGGCGTGACCCATTCACGAACGCGAAGGCGAATTAAGTATGAAGCAAACACGGCTGATGGGCAGTTTTCTACAAGGAAACTTTTACCTGTTGGTCCAGTTCGTGCAAATAAGATATCGTCTTTTTGAAGAAGATATTTTTCCGGTTTCGGGCAGTCACAGTAAGGCACTGTTTCCCAATTAACCGAACCACCTTGAATATCTGTAATGCGGAGAAAATGAGGCCCAATTTGTTCAATTGTAGCCGAGGCAGTATATCCATACTGTGGTTTTTCACATAATTCACTAACGTATTTAACAACCCAATCCTCGTTAGGTTTTAGAGCGTCACCGTAAACTGATACACATTCAGATTTGACTTCCTCTAACAATTCTAAAATGGCCTGTTCCTGACGAATAATGCTTTCGGTAATTTCCATAGGAGGTAAGCGGTCTATAGATTCAATATTGTTCGGATTTTTTATATCCAAATTCACAGAAGTAATTTTATTATCTTCATCATATTTCAGGACATCATTAACGTTAATTTTCCATGCGTACTCATTTTCTTCACGTTCTGCTATCGGATGGAACCACTCAATGCAGTCTGAAAATTCCTCAAATCTCATAGGCTTTGTTTTCGTATAATTTTTTCGGCCTTCAGGAAGCGGAATCTCATAAAACCATATTTCCTTAGTCGGATGGGAACGGTCAAAAAAGAGTAAGTTTGTTGGAATGCCGGTATATGGTGCGAAAACCCCTTTTGGCAATCTAACAATAGTATGAAGATTGAAGTTCTTAAGAAGCTCCTCCTTAATACGCGCACAGACTCCGTCTTCAAAAAGCGTTCCGTTTGGCACAACAACAGCAGCACGTCCCGGTTTTCCCTTATTGCGTTCAGGACGTTTGAGTCTCCGCATGATAATCTGGAGGAATAGCAGCGCGGTTTCTGCGGTTTGCATGTTGGTTGGGAAATAGTTTTTGACGCTTACCTCTTCTTCGCCACCAAAGGGTGGATTTGTCAGAATGACATCGTATCGGTCACTGTCACCAATTTCGTTATATCTTTTAATAGTGAGAGAATTTCCGAACTCAATCTGTGGATTTTCCAACCCATGCAAAAGTAGATTCATCTGACCGAGAAGATAAGACATCGGTTTAGCTTCTATACCATAAATAGTCGATTCTTGGAGCGTTTGCCGTTTGGCAATAGTTTGACACTGTTTTTCAAGATGCGTAAATGCTTCAACGAGGAAACCACCAGTACCACAAGCAGGATCAAGTACAGTTTCACCGAGTTGAAGGTTGGTTACAGCAACAATAAACTTAACTACGGGACGAGGTGTATAAAATTCTCCAGATCCCTTCGCGGCATCACGCATTTCCCGAAGCATCGTTTCATAAAAACGGCTAAGCGTATGCATTTCCTCAGAGGCATCAAAATGGATACTGTTGACTTTGTTAACTATATCTCTGAGTAGCCAACCAGATTGTATCCGATTGATGATTCCTTTGAAAACAGTTGCAATGACATCTTCACGCCCCTTCCCATCTGTAGATCGAAGGTTACGTAAATAGTGAAAAAGCCCTTGTCCTTTAGTGCCATCTGGAAGATTTGCTTCTTCAAGATTGATAAAGTTTATCAGATCGTCACCAGTGATTCCACCTTCATCTGCTGCCCAATCTCGCCAACGGTATGGCTCATCAATAAGTGGGTGGAAATCTTTGCCTGCAAGTTCAGCTTCTGATTCTCGGATATGCTCCATGTCGTCAAGGAATTTAAGAAACATAATCCACGTTAGCATCGGAATACGGTCTAATTCACCGCTGAGTCCTTTGTCCTTCCGCATGATGTCACGTGCAGATTTGATAAGGGTGTTCAACTGCTGCGCTGTTGTCTGTGATTTTTCCTGAAGTAGTTTTAACTGTTTCGCGTTTTGTGTCATATCATTTTCCTTTCTTTGTATATATTAACGTGAGTTTGATAATTAAATGCAATATGCGTCGTAGGTTGGGTAGAGGCACGAAACCCAACATGTATTGCTCTATAATGGGTCATTTTGTTGGGTTTCGTGCCTCTACCCAACCTACGTAAGTTATTTGTTCTGATGTATCAAACTCACGTTATATTATGTCTCATAAAGCAGCTTCTGAAGTTCTGCAACAGCATTTCGTAGTTGTTCTGCCCCTTCAAAAATTCTGAGGATTTCAGGGATATTGCCAAACTCAGAAATAGGCGGAACGTGTAAAGCATCTGGGATTGTCAATTCTTCGGGACCGTGTTGGGTATAATTATCAAGCAACGCCCCAAGCACAAACTGGCCATTGACTGTATACTGGTTAAAAAAATCGGTTTCTGTTCGCACCCGTTGCGCGCGTTGCTCTCTTGTTTGGAGATTAGCTCCGAAAGCGACATGGCAAAACAGATCAATTGAATCATAGGTGTCACCATCTGGAAGTTGTAATTCTTTCACTAACTGTTCTCTTTCAATACCGAATTGTCCCAATTCGTCAATAGTTTCACTGCGTGATTGTTGGTCTATCCACTTTTCACGCAGTTTTGATTCAAATTCGTAAAAGGTATAGATTTTACCACTTACATATTCTATGTATGTTTTATGTTGCTGACTTCCATCAGGATTCAGGATAATAACTCCGTCTTCAGCAATTGTCACAGTGCCTTCATCAACATAAAACTTTCGGACTCCCGATGATCGAACAGAAGTGCGTTTTCCTCCACCTTTGCTTTGTTGGCTATCGGTATCTGTTTCTATAAGTTCTTCATCTTCATCTATCGGTTCGCCATCAAAATCAGGGTCTGCAAAATGTTTAAACGAAGCTCCTGTGTAATCAACAATATTAAAAGTGAATTTGTCATATTCCTCACAGACCCGAGTGCCTCTACCGATCATCTGCTTAAATTCAACCATTGAACCAACACCGCGTGCAATTGCAATATTCTTCACGGTCGGTGCATCAACACCTGTCGTGAGAAGTTTGGAGGTAGTTACAATGATAACAGAATCATCCTCAATATCTTGGAATCTACTGAGACGGTCACGGCCAAAATCACCTTCGTCTGCGGTGATTCTACTTACATAGTCGGGGTATCTTTGCACATGCTCAGTGTTCAGATTAGAGAGGATTTCTCGCATAGTACCTGCATGCTCTTGGTCAACACAAAAAACAATAGTTTTGGCGTAAGGGTCAGATCCTAATAAACCTGTCAAATGTTCAGCAATCGCTTCGGTACGCGGTCTTAAAACAAGTGTATTTTCAAAGTCTTCAGTGTTGTACTCCCTCTCAGGTATCATTTTACCATGTCGATCTGTTTGTCCTGGATCAGGTTGCCAACCTTCCGCATCTGCTGTAGTTAAGACGTGTCGAACACGATAAGGGGCAAGAAATCCATCTTCAATTCCCTGTTTAAGTGAGTAAGTATAGACAGGCTTGTCAAAATATTGATAGGTGTTCCGTGTCTCTTCGTGAAGAGGTGTAGCAGTCATACCGAGTTGCACTGCTGGTTCAAAGTATTCCAGAACTGATCGCCATACACTTTCGTCTTGAGCAGAACCGCGGTGGCATTCGTCTACAACAATAAGATCAAAGAAATCCTTTGCGTATTCACGATAGATACCAGGATTATTCTCTCTTGGGCCAATAGACTGATAAAGCGCGAAATAGATTCCACGACTTTTGACCACTTCACCATGCTCCAACCGATGTCGCGCATCGCCAAAGGCTGCAAACTCTTTATTCATTGGATCGTCAACGAGAATTTTTCTATCGGATAAGTAGAGAATTTTGGGTCGACGCGGATCTGTTTTGAGATTCCAACGTTGCTGCCAAAGTTTCCAACAGATTTGGAAAGCAGTAGTGGTTTTACCTGTTCCGGTTGCCATTGTTAAAAGAATTCGTTTTTGATCTTTTACAATGGCAGAAATAACATTGTTTATCGCAATTTGTTGGTAGTACCTGGGAGTTTTGCCACCAGTAAGGTCGAACGGTGAAAGAATAATGTCTTCCTGTTGTGAAGTAAAACCTTCATGTGTTTTTAAGCGTTGCCAAAGTTCCGATGGTTGAGGCATTTCGTAGAATGTCGACTCTACGCCTGTTATAAAATCAAACTCTACAAGTAGTTCACCATTTGTAGAATAGGCGAATTTAAGTTCTAACATTTCTGCGTAGGTTTTTGCTTGTTGGAGACCATCAGATGGAAGCTTGTAGTCAGCTTTTGCTTCAACAACAGCAATCGGAAAATGGGGTTGCCGGTAGTAGAGGAGATAATCTGCCCGTTTAGCTTTTCCGCGTATCCTTTTCCCTCTTATTTTCCCAGCAGTGATATAATGCTCACGGACAAAAGATGGCTCGTTCGGATTGTTTGAATCACTCCAACCAGCTTCTTTTAGCAAAGGATCTATGTTTTTGATACGCGTTTCGGCTTCGTTCATAATAAGGTATTGGCATGTAACTTCTTATTATAGTAAATTTTTGAATTAATTATACAATCTGTACCAGTGCGGTTGGGAAACCGCACCTACCGTGGTCCGAAAGTGTGTAATTATTTTCAAACTTTACCATAAACGGGAGTTTGATAAATCAGAACAAATAAATTACGTAGGTTGGGTAGAGGAACGAAACCCAACATTTTGACCCATTATAGAGCAATACATGTCGGGTTTCGTGCCTCTACCCAACCTACAACTCTACTAAAAACACTGAAATATCGCACCATTTAACCCCCCTAACCCCCCTTATCAAGGGGGGAATGCGTAAGTCCTGTAATTTTTATACGTTGTAGGTTTGTGAACAAAAACATTATTTCTATGATGTTGAATGCTATATCACACCTTTTGGTCAACCATACTGGAAAGGATACCGAGGATCCTATCACACCGCTCAATCGTGTAGATTACCATATCAATATTAAGACGGTTCCCTTCCAATTTAAGAAATTTCCAGTCTGTCCCTGAAGTGGTGGCACCATAAACACACTGGATATCATTCCCTTTTTCAGCATTAAAACGTTGTGCGGCGAGCATCTCGGCTACACACTGTCCAAGTCCAATGAGAAGGTCATCTTTTTTCGCCTCAACCACGATAATAACGGGTGCCTCCAAAACAGATTGCCGCGGGGACAAACTCACTAAGAAATCGCACACGCCGGTTAATCCGTTTTCAGCATCAACGTTGAAGTCAATGCCAGAAAAAAGGCTGATACTACGATCAAAGTGTTCCAGAAGTTCAACAAGTACGTCTGCAACGATCATTTCTGATTTTGCCTTCTCTGTGCCTATAGTCGCAGCTAAGGGGGCTTTTCTTGCTAAAGCTGTCACGAGATGTGCAGTCGGATCAACCGTCTCTATTTCAGAAAAGAGTCCTACAGTATCAACTGCTTCAAGCTGAAATGCTGGCAGCACCGATTCTAAGGTCCATTCGCTATAAGACATAATAACACCTCTTGGGAGAAGTAGACGGTTAGTGTACTCTTTTATTCCTTCTTCTCTTCATCCTCATCTTCATCGTCATCAACGACTTCGTATTCAGCATCAACGACATCGCCTTCAGGAACATCTTCAGAGGGAGCATCATCGGGGGGTGTTCCCTGTTCCGCATCCGCCGTCTGTTGATAAAGTTTTGCAGATGCCTCATGCCATATCTGCATCAGGTCATCCGTAGCCGATTTTATCTCAGCGTTGTTATTCGCTTCCAGTGCTTGCTTCACACGTTCAACACCAGCGTTAACTTTCTCTTTCGTCGCATCGTCTACCTTGTCACCAAACTCCTGCAAGTTTTTCTCAGTTTCATAGACTAAAGAATCTGCACGATTACGGGTTTCAACTTCTTCCCGTTTCTGCTTATCTTCTTCAGCATGGACTTCAGCATCTTTTACCATCTGTTCTATTTCAGCATCAGTTAGGCCTGAGGAAGCAGTGATTGTGATCTTCTGTTCTTTGCCCGTTGCAGTATCCTTAGCAGAAACGTTGAGGATACCGTTTGCATCGATATCAAACGTAACCTCAATCTGCGGAATACCTCTGGGAGCCGGTGGAATGTCCCCCAATCGGAACCGACCGATTGTCTTGTTGTAGACAGCCTGTTCGCGTTCCCCTTGAAGCACGTGAACATCAACAGCCGTCTGATTATTTTCAGCAGTCGTGAATTTTTCGGATTTCTTCGTGGGAATAGTCGTATTTTTTTCTATCAACCGTGTGAACATGCCGCCAAGGGTCTCAATACCGAGTGAGAGTGGGGTAACATCAAGCAGCAGGATGTCTTTTACCTCTTCATCACCCGCGAGGACACCGCCCTGAATAGCTGCACCTACTGCAACGACCTCATCAGGATTCACACCCTTGTGTGGTTCTTTTCCAAAGAGTTCCTTTACTGCCTCTTGCACTTTCGGCATCCGAGTCTGTCCACCGACGAGTATCACTTCATCAATCTCAGAGGGTTGAATTTCAGAGTCAGTAAGAGCTTGTCGGCACGGTTCAAGGGAACGTTGAACGAGTTCATCTGTTATCTGCTCCAATTTTGCACGTGTAAGCGTCAAGTTAAGGTGCTTCGGTCCGCTGGCATCAACAGTAATAAACGGCAGGTTAATATCTGTCTGTAATGTGCTGGAAAGTTCACATTTTGCTGTTTCCGCTGCCTCTTTTAGACGCTGCAATGCCATCTGATCGTTACGGAGGTCAATACCTTGACTGCTGAGAAATTCCTGTGCCATCCAATCAATGATAGTTTGGTCAAAATCATCACCACCCAGATGTGTATCTCCATTTGTGCTTTTCACTTCGAAGACACCATCGCCGATCTCCAGAATAGAGATGTCAAACGTTCCACCACCGAGGTCGTAAACAGCGATCTTTTTGTCGCCTTCATTTTGTAGTCCATAAGCGAGTGATGCAGCGGTAGGTTCATTGATAATCCGTAAGACTTCCAAACCTGCGATTTTACCAGCATCCGCGGTTGCTTGACGTTGCGAATCGTTGAAATAGGCAGGTACGGTGATAACAGCTTGCGTAACATCTTCGCCAAGATATGCTTCCGCTGTTTCCTTCATTTTCCGCAATACCATCGCTGAAATTTCAGGTGGGGAGTATTCTTTACCCTCAATATTTACGGCAACATCCCCATCTTTGTCGCTTTTTAATTCATAAGGCACTCGTGAAGTATCATCACCGAGTTCGTTGAATTTCCGTCCCATGAATCGCTTAATGGAAAATATTGTATTTTCAGGATTTGTTATCGCTTGTCTTTTGGCGACTTGCCCGACAGGTCGTTCTCCCTCTTTCGTAAAACCAACAACCGAGGGAGTCGTCCGATTACCTTCCGCGTTTTCAATAACCTTTGCATCGCCGCTTTCTAAGACAGCCACACAAGAATTCGTTGTTCCCAAATCAATTCCAATTACTTTAGACATTCTTATCTCCAATGTATATGTATCATTTAACGTGAGTTTGATAAATCAGAACAAATAAATACGTAGGTTGGGTTGAGGAACGAAACCCAACATCTTGACCCATTATAGAGCAATACATGTCGGGTTTCGTGCCTCAACCCGACCTACAACGCGTATCGCATTTAATTATCAAATTCACGTTATTATTTAATGTTTTATCGTCAACAAACTAAGATATAAGTGCAATATATGTGCCAAGATATATCGGCATATTAAGCTGCATTTAGTAAAAAGTGTGTCAATTTGGCAGTTTTAAATAAATCAAGCTACCGCCGGTTGATGTCAATTTGGCACAAGCGGAATAATCAAGAGGCTTTAAGGCGTGCCCACGTAGTGGTTAGTTTCTCGGATGGTTCAACGGCTAATAAAATCTCAATACCTGCCTGAATTTTTCTGATTTCTTTTTGGGAAAGTCCCCGGTTGAACAGAGCGAATTCATCCATATCACCGTTATAGTATCGGTTTAAATTGGGCGGTTCTTCAGTACCAAGCAGCAGCGGTGATTGAACATGAGCTAATTTTGCATCCTGTTTTGGATGATTAATTAGCACCTCACCATCAAGATAAACTGTCCACCACTCTCCGCTTTTAAACGAAACGGCAACGTGTTGCCATTTATCTTTCGCAATCTTGTTGAGACTTTTCTGAGGCACTACACGTTCCTCTGTGAGTCTCCATCCCATCCAGATAAAACCATCTGGATGTAGGAGGATTTCGAAAAACTCATCTCCATCAGGTCCCTTCGCTGTGATGAGTTGCCATTCACCTGGACCTCTTTCCAGCGTAGGCCGAATCCATGCACAGATGGTGATTCCCTCTGTAAATTCAAACTGACGAGAATGCGGAACGCGAACAAATCCGTTTTCCCCACCGAAATTGAGTCCCTTTCCATATTTGCCTCTGGTCCAGCTTGTATCTCCTTCTAAGATTCCATCCTGTCCGTTTCCTGAGAGATCCGTTACGGTTTCACCTGCGCCATCTTCAAAAGCAAAATAGACAAGCAATCCGTTCGTTTCTTTTGCTGTGCTGATTTGAAAACTCGCTGCCAGAAATACAGTTGTAAGGAACATAACTATAAAGGTTCGCATGAGTTTTTCCTCTATCTAATTTTGGTTCAATAACGTGAGTTTGATAATAGGTATATGGACTTTATTTTGCCCAAAATATCACTTGCATAGACCCGGTAGGTTCGGTTTCCTAACCGAACCGGTTTTGTGCCAATTGCGTTCATAAAGGTCTTCGCGAAGAACCCGGTTCGGTTAGGAAACCGAACCTACCGGCCTGGGGGTATTATCACTTTCGTATTTCCTTAAATTGACGCCAATGGTTCGGTTAGGAAATCGCACCTACCGGCCTGGGAAAATGAAATGTGTATAGAAATCTAAAAATACCTCTAAGCGAAAGGGAAGGTTCCCTGATATCCGCGTGGACGCGAAACATGCCATACACCATCATACATCGGTGTAACCTGATAATGACAGACGACATTACTCCGTTCCATATCGTCACGTTCCTTTGCCCCTTGGTGTGGCATGTGGTTGATGAACACGACACAATCACCTGCTTTTGGGTACAAGACAACGTGTTCTTGCGATTCGCACCACTCCTCAAATTTGGGACGGTCCATTGGGTATAGATGCGGTGGTTCGTTCAGATGTCCACCCTTTACAAACTTGAGATGTCCCTCGCCAGGACCGTTGTCCTGGAAATAGTAAGTTGTGTTTATCCCAACAGGAGCCATTGCAAATGGGTGGTCTTCCACATATCGCTTTTCGTGCCAATATCCGTAGAAATCCATGTGCCATTCCTGTAGATAGGGACCTGGATTGATATGTGCGCGCAGACTACGAAGCTGACACTGTTTCCCCATAAGTCCTTCAAGATAGGGACGAACACTCGGATGTCCTACAAGGGGTGCGTAGGTATCCGGTTCTCGATCCAGCAAAGAATCAAACCACATATTACCGACAGCGTTTAGACCTTCTTCCCACCCCTGTTCGCGTGCAAAGTTAACCCGTTGACGGATATTTTCGGTTTCTTCTGGGGACAACGCGTCTTCTATTAAGATATAACCGTTTTCTAATAGTTGTGCTATTTTGGATTTCTGATCTTCCATGGTTCATCTCCTTTGAAATTGCTGGTGAAATTTTACATCTTTAAACGTAAAATGTCAATGTTTTTATCTGTCTTGGGGAATGCATCCTTTGTCTGAACCAGGATTTACAGGATTATTAGGATTTTCAGGATAAGTTGATAATCCTTTTTCTATAGACATATTGCTCCGCTGGAGCAAGGGGTCAGCGATCCTTAATGGATGGGTTACGGAGAAGGGGAATCAAGGAGGAAGGTTTTTGTAGAAAGAAGCACAATCAAGGATGAATGTGCTACGAAGATACGCACAATCTAACAGAATGTGCTACAAAAAGGCACAGTCAAGGATAAAACGGGGGCAGAAAGAAGCACAATCAAGGATGAATGTGCTACAGAAATATCAAAATCGATGGGATAAGGAGAAGAGGAAAGGTTTTGACAACCTTTCCTCTGTAACGTTTTTTCGGTTTAGGACAGAATTATTTGATGATTAACATTTTTCGCGTTGCGGAGAAATCTCCAGCGGTAAACCGATAGAAATATACGCCTGTCGCGACCTTCTCACCGGATTGATTTTTACCATCCCAATAGATCGCCTGACTTCTGCTAAGGTAGCTGCCCGCAGCTTTATGTCCTAATTCCAGCTGCCGGACCATTTCACCTTTCACATTGTAGATCGCCAATGTAACCTCAGCCGACTTAGACAACTGATATGGGATCCATGTCTCCGGGTTAAACGGGTTCGGATAGTTGGCTAACAGAGCCGTTTTAGCAGGAGATTGTTGAGCAACTGGTGCGCTTGCCGCCGCAGTGACAGTCACTTCAACGTCAATGGTCGCGCTGCCACCAAACGAATTAGAGGCTTTAACTTTAAAGTTCGAATAGGTAACCCCTACATTATAGTAGATCCAGTGCTTTGTCTTCAGCTGTCCGGTGTTGCTATCAATACTAAAAGTATACTCATTAACAGTTCTATGAAACCCCTCCCCCTCGAAGATGATCTCATAAGTATGGGCAAGAACCTTCCCCGGATCCTTTGCAGTGATAGGACTACCAATGTTAGTGCCAATAGTCGCGTCTTTAGCAATTGATCGTGTGGCAGTGCTTCCATCACTGAATACAGGCGTGACATCAACCTCGATCGTGACTTCAATGGTATCTGTGAAGGTACCATCAGTAACCGTCATTGTGATCTTCACTCCAGAATTCCAGTTTGCAGACGAGATGATTTTTAACTGTCCGGTCTTTGTATCTAAACCAAAAAGGTGTGCCTTAGCACCGCTTTTGCTGTATGTGAGCGTATCACCTTCTGGATCAGTCGCAGCGACTGGACTGCCTATCGGGTCATTATTATCCGGGTTCATCCGAATCTTGCGTGTCGTACTGGTACCATCATTGAACACGGGAGCTTCGTTGACATTCGTGACATTCACCGTGACGGTAATAGACTGACTCCCACCATACGTATTAGATGCAGTGACTGTTACACTATAGCTGGACTTTTTCTCATAGTCAAGAGGATAATTAACCTTCAACTGACCGGTTGTGCTACTAAGATAAAAGGAAGCCGCATCGTCACCACTGAGGCTATATGTCAACGTATCACCCGCTGGATCAGTCGCAGTAACAGGTAAGCCGACATCGGCATCAGCCACCGAATTTTCAGCAATGGATCGTGTCGTGCTGCTTCCATCACTGAAAGTAGGATCGTTGTCAATATTGATAGTGACGTCGATGGAAGATGAAAGTCCACCATCAGAGGCAGTGACTTTCACAGAAAAGGTGTTTCTCGTAATAGCGGCAAAAAAGTTCGTCCTCGTTCTCAATTGTCCAGTACTCTGATTAATAGAAAACGTATCAGAATCGGTGCCGCTGAGGCTATATGTAATTGAATCGTCATTTGGATCAGTCGCAGTAACGGGAGAACCAACGTCGAGATAGACAAGAGGTCCCGGAATTTTTCTATGAACTGATCGTGTGGTGCTGCTCCCTTCTGTGAACACGGGAGCATCGTTGCCGTCTGTGACATTAATGGTGACCGTAATAGACGCGCTACTACCAGTGCCATCGTCTGCGGTAACTGTGACGCTATAGCTGGACTTTGTCTCATAGTCAAGTGCAGCACTTGTCTGCAACTGTCCGGTGCTGCTATCAATACTAAACGAAGCCGCATCGGTACCACCGAGACTATATGTCAATGTATCACTATCCACATCAGTTGCAGAGACAGGACCACCGATATTCATCCCACTCGGAGAATTTTCAGCAATAGAACGTGTGGTACTGCTGCCATCGGTGAATACAGGTGCTTCACTGGGAAGAATGCCGGTGCTATTGACCATGATGTCGATGGTATCTGTGAAGGTGCCATCAGAGACCGTAAGTGTGACCGTGATACCGAGATCAAAAGCTTGAAATGTCATCAACTGGCCATTCGTGCTACCTACAAGAAATATAGGAGTGTTATGGTTAAAACTATATGTGAGTGTGTCACCATCAGCATCAGTTGCAGAGACAGGGGCACCGATATTCCCTCCAATTAACCCCATAGGTCGGGAGGTTGTATAAGGAAACTTGCGTGCTGTCCTATCCCCTTCTGTGAACACGGGTGCGTTGTCGTTTACGTTTGTGACATTGATTGTGACATCAATAGACGCACTTTCACCATTCCCATCAGACGCTTTAATTGTGACGCTATAGCTGGACTTCGTCTCATAGTCAAGCGTAGCACTTGTCTGCAACTGACCTGTGCTGCTATTGATACTAAAGGAATCCTGATCGGTGCCATAGAGTTTATAAGTGAGTGTATCGTTATCTGGATCAGTTGCCGTAACAGCACTGCCGATATTGCTTGCAGCAGCTGTGTTTTCAGCAATAGAACGTGTGGTGCTGCTGCCCTCTGTAAACACAGGAGGTCTGTTTTCTACTATTAATTCTGCCTGTTCCCGGGTGATATTGATTGTGACAGCAATAGACGCACTACCACCATTCCCATCAGACGCTTTAATTGTGACGCTATAGCTGGACTTTGTCTCATAGTCAAGTGCAGCTTTTGTCTTCAACTGACCCGTCTTGGCAACAAGAGTAAACGCGTTGGCATTGGTACCACCGAGGCTGTATGTGAGTGTGTCATTGTCTGCATCGGTTGCAGAGACAGGACCACCGATATTGGTACCATTTTCAGTGTTTTCAGCAATAGAACGGGTGGTGCTGCTTCCCTCTGTGAACACGGGAGCATTGTTTACAACCGGTTCATTGATAGGAGTGTTTCCGGGTTGTTCATTGATAGGGGGCGTTACGGGGGTTTCATCGATATCAGTGATATTGATTGTGACAGCAATAGCCACACTACCACCATTCCCATCAGCTGCTGTAACTGTAACGCTATAGCTGGACTTTGTCTCATAGTCAAGTGCAGCACTTGTCTTTAGCTGACCGTTTGTGCTATCAAAAACGAAAGCATTTGCATCTATACCACCGAGACTGTATGTGATCGTATCCTCGTCCGCATCAGTCGCAGAGATAGGATCACCGATACTGACATTGCTTGCAGTGTTTTCAGCAATAGAACGTGTGGTGCTGCTGCCTTCTGTGAACACAGGGACATTGTTTATAACCGGTTCATTGATCGGGGGAGGTACGGGCTGCTCATTGATCGGGGAATTTCCGGGTTGTTCATTGATCGGGGTGGTTACCGGGGTTTCATTGATATCAGTGATATTGATTGTGACATCAATAGACGTAATACCCCCCTTCCCATCAGACGCTGTAATTGTAACGCTATAACTGGACTTCGTCTCATAGTCAAGTGTAGCACTGGTCTGCAACTGTCCGGTTGTACTATCAACAGTAAATGCCTTAGCATCAGTGCCATTGAGGCTGTATGTGAGTGTGTCCCCATCAGGATCAATTGCTGTAATAGGTGTGCCGAAATAGGTGCTGATGTCTGTGTTTTCAGCAATAGAACGTGTTGTGCTACTGCCTTCTGTGAACACAGGGACGTTGTTTTCGGGTTGTTCATTGATGGGGGTGGTTACCGGGGTTTCATCGATATCAGTGATATTGATTGTGACATCAATAGATGTGCTACCGCCATTGCCATCATCTGCAGTAATTGTGACGGTATAAGTAGGCTTTGCCTCATAGTCAAGTGCCGCTTTAGTCTGTAGCTGCGCAGTATTGGTAGCAATATTAGTAGACTGTGCTTCATAGCCAAGCTCAGCGTTAGTCCGTAGCTGCCCAGTAGTGCTATCTATACTGAAAACATGCGCGTCGGTGCCCCCAAGGCTGTATGTGAGTGCATCCCCATCCGCATCAGTCGCTGTAACAGCACTGCCGATATCGACACCACTACCCGTGTTTTCAGCAACCGAGCGCGTAGTGCTGCTTCCCTCTGTAAACACAGGAGCGTTGTTTCCGGGCTGTTCATTGATAGGATCACCGTTTTCGGGTTGTTGATTATTAGGATCTTCGTTTCCGGGCTGTTGATTATTAGGATCTTCATTTACAGGTTGTTCATTGATAGGTTCTTCGTTTTCGGGTTGTTCACTGATAGGATCACCGTTTCCAGGTTGTTCATTGATATCAGTGACATTGATTGTGACATCAATAGACGCACTGCCACCGTTCCCATCATCTACGGTAATTGTGAGGGTATAGCTGGACTTTGTCTCATAGTCAAGTGCCGCTTTAGTCTGTAACTGGCCGGTATTGCTATCAATGCTAAAAGCCTTTGTATCAGTGGCACCGAGACTGTATGTGAGTGTGTCCCCATCCGCATCAGTTGCAGTTATAGGTGTGCCGATATTCACACCGCTGTCCGTGTTTTCAGCAATTGTTCGTGTTGTACTGCTGTCCTCTGCAAACATAGGCGCGTTGTTTTCGAGTATTTCCTCAATATCACTGATATTGATTGTAACAGTGATAGTATCTGTAAAGGTACCATCAGTTACCGTAATTGTGATGGTGTAGGTAGGTTTTGTCTCATAGTCAAGCACTACCTTAGTTTTCAGCTGTCCAGTTTGCTCATCAATATCAAAGCTTGCAGCATCAATACCGCCTAAGGTGTATACTAAGGTAGTTTCTTTGTTAGTATCGGTTGCAGTAATGGGAGTACCGATGTATGTGCCTGCTGGTGCATCTTCTGGCACAGTGCGGACTGCGTTATCGCCTTCCGTGAATACCGGTGGCACATTTATCGCTTCTATAACCGCTAACGGTATCGGGTCTAACGTCGTCCCATCTGATCTCCCGAGGAAGTAACCTGTATGAAATTCTGGTATGTCCGGAAATGTGTCTATAGATGCTGTGACAGCCTCTGTAGTGTCAACACTTCGGGTAACGGTACGCGGTTGACTTTCCATTTCCCCTGTCCAAATTATGATAGGGGTTGCACCATTTGCCATTTTTCCATTCTGGACAGTGATTGGCAGGTAAATTGTAAAAGGTGCCCCCGCTGGGACAACTGCCTTGACTTGATCGTCTCCAACCTTCTCAAGTTTCACCCGAAGTCGTAATGGGTCAACAACGTTTCCTGCCAAGTGAAGTTGTTCAAGATCCGGTATACCTACAAAGGAGCTTTCCGATAACGAAGTAAGTCTGTTCCCACTTAGGTTAAAATAACTTAGGGAGAACAAGCCATCATAAGATATAGCAGGTACGGATGTGAATTCGTTCCCGGATAGGTCAAGATGCGTCAGTGCCCTCAAACCACTAAAGATATTATACGGCAAACTTTTTAGTTTGTTGTTCTGCAAAAAGATTGTCCTTAACGACAGCATCCCCGCGAAATCACCAACTTTGAGAGATGTGATCTTTTTGTTATCCAGTTTAAGGGTTGTAATTGCTGCGAGGTGTATATCCGTGACATAATGCGGATCGGTTACATCCGGTACCGCATCAGTAATCGCTTTTGCAACTTGCGGGGTGCGGAGATGAACCGTGGATTGGGCGATCCGATAGCCGTAATGACCCGGTGGCAACTGTGGCAGCGTGTTGAGTACTACAGTGGGGGTTATGGGTCTTCCGAGTGGGCATGCCACACCGAAGGTTGCGCTTTCCGTTCCACCTTGTGGAATCACAAGCGGCGTTTCACCATGAGTGATAACACCGTTGATAACGGTAACAGGTAAAATCATATCAAAAGGTGCACCAGAAGGTACCACAACTTTGAATTCATCTTCGCTTACCTGTTTAAGGTACAGAATCACGGATGCCTTTTTAACGGCGTTGCTGCCAAGTCGAAGCGTTTTCAGCATCGTCAAATCTTTGAAAATGCCTTTGGGGAGAAAACTGAGGTAGTTATTGTGTAAATTCAGATCTGTGAGTGCTGTCAGTCCTGAAAAATCTCCTGATTTCAGTTTTGAAATACCGCTATTACGTAGATTCAGGTGTGTAATTGTGGCGAGGTGTGCTAAAGTCACATTTTCGGCTTCCTCTACGTCCGGTAGCGCGTCCACAATAGCATCACGCACTTGCGACGTACGTTCATGCACAGGAACAAACTTACCGGACATGAACGTATCATTAGTGCCAATCACACTCGTAACGACAGTGATCGTATCCGTGAGGCTGCCATCAGCTGCAGTGATTGTTACACAATAAACACTCCTGTCGTCATAACCAAGCGGTACCCTGGTTTTCAGATAGTTGTCATAATCCAGTTCAAATGCTTCAGCATCAATACCACCCAGGGTATATGTTAAAGGGTCGCCATTCAAATCTGTAGCCAATATAGGTTTTCCAAGAGTTGTCCCTGATAGTGTATCCTCCATCACAACGCGAGTCGTAACCTCACCTTCAGGAAACTTTGGTGCAGCATTCACATGAATAGTGACGGTAAGTGTGTCAGTCAAACTGCCATCGGAAACGGTGGCGGTTACTGTATAGATAGATTTTATTTTATAATTCAGTGGTGCATAAGCTGTCAGTTGACCGGTAATGTTCTCAATGGAAAACGCTGCGGCATCAGGACCGCCGAGACTGAAAGTGAGCTCATCGTCATCAGCATCAGTCGCTGCCAAAGCACTTCCGATGTGGGCGCCAGAAACTGCAGTCTCCCCGACTATACGTGTCGTGTTAGGTCCTTCCCTAAACACGGGGGCAGTGTTGACTGTTTTGAGTATTTTCGAAGGGAGTATTTTCAAAGGGAACTCGCCAGATTTAGACAACATACAACCGTAATATCCTGGGGGACACTCCGGCAGCGTGCCAATGTCTATGGTGACAGCAGTAATCATATCATCAGGACGAGATACAGTCAGCACGCGGCTTTCTACGCTACCTTTCGGAATGGTAACCTGCGCTGTACCATCAGTGATGTTACCATTTGTAACGACAATTGGTAAAACAATATCAAATGGGGATCCAGTCGGTGTCACCGCTTTAAACTGCCCCTCCGCAACCTGCTGTAGTGAAACCTCAATAGGGAGAGGTTCAATCGCGTTACCAGCCAAACGGAGCGTTTGCAGCGAAGTCAAACCGCTAAAGATACCGTCTGGGAGGCTATTTAATTGGTTATTGTGTAGATTGAGATTCGTCAGTGCGGTAAGCCCAGAAAAATCACCGGTTTTCAGTGATGTGATTGACTTACCTCTTAAATTAAGGCTCGTAACTGCTGCGAGATGTGTTTCGTTAATTGCATCAGCATCAACACCAATTGCAGCAGCAATGGCATCGCGTACTTGTGGTGTACGTTTACTGATTGGCATGATTCCTTGTGTTGATGTGCTTTCTTGTTGTCCATAACTTAAATTCTGTATACTAAAAATTATCAAGCTAGCAAATAAAATAAACCTAAAAACTTTATTCGTAACTAACGGTTTCAATGTTAAACTCCTTTTTTGCAGAACCAATTCGTAAGGTTTCATATTTCACAAAGTTGTTAAATCGAAAATCCAATTCCAATTTTGATGGTAGTAAAGCAGGAACTGTGCCAATAGGTGAAATTACAAAATAGGTAGGTGTAAATATTTCGTCTATCAGGTTCAATTTGCGTAGAATGTTTCGCGTTTTTCTGCTGTAGGGAAGTGTGCTTATACCACGCTACGTCTAATGCAAGCGGGTGAAAATGGAATCTTAGAACACTTAATACTATCTACTTGGCAAATCAAGAATTAGGGATAGATAGAGTCAACGGTGTGATGTGATCTATTAGGATAGAATTTTGGGCGAGTGACCTAAAATACAACGGTTTGGGTTAGATTTTAGGGGAGAAAGCCTTGATTAGACAAGGTACACAAGTGCTGTGTTGCAATAAACAACGGTATAGCATATCGCAACACAGCATTTTATTTGCATAGCCCCGGTTCGGTTAGGAAACCGAACCTACCAGCCTGGGAAAATCGGTTAGGAAACAGAACCTACCAGCCTGGGAAAATCTGATTTATCAAACTCACGTTACTCGAGCATTTGATACTTTTTCAACTTCCGATGCAATGTGGATCTGTCAATGCCCAGGGCGCGAGCTGCCCGAGAGACATTATTGTCTATCACTTCAAGCGCGTGTTGGATGGTTCTCCGTTCAACTTCGTCAAGCGGTAAGATGACATCGGTATCTGTCGGTTCACCTGCATCGGTTTGTGGCATAGCTTGTAACAGATGTAACGGAAGGCTACGGCGTTGCAGTAGGTCTGTTGTTTCAACTAAAACGGCACTTTCAATGGCGTTTTCTAATTCGCGTACGTTGCCAGGGAAGTCGTACTTCATCAAAGTTTGTAAGGTATCAGCGGAAATAGCGAGGATAGTTTTTCCAGTGATTGCAGCAAACTTCTTCAGGAAGTGGTTTGCCAGGATAGGAATATCTTCGGGTCTTTCCCTAAGCGGAGGAATCACAATTCGGAACGCTGCAATGCGATAGTACAGGTCCATACGGAAGTCTCCCCTTTCAATTGCGTCCGCTAAGTCTTGATTTGTCGCTGTTAGCACACGTATATCTGTAGAAATAGTGCTTGTGCCACCGACGCGCTGAAATTGGTAGTCTTGTAGTACCCGCAGCAACTTTGCCTGCAACTCCGGTTGCATATCACCGATTTCATCAAGAAAAAGTGTTCCCTTGTTCGCTTCTTCAAACTTACCGATTCTCCGAGCAGATGCTCCCGTAAAAGCCCCGCGTTCATGACCGAACAATTCACTTTCAATCAGTGTCTCTGGTATTGCGGCACAATTGACTGCAACGAAAGGACCGCTTTTTCGGGGACTGTTATAATGTATTGATTTTGCGACTAGTTCTTTGCCGGTACCGCTTTCCCCTTGAATCAGTACGGTGATATTACCTTCTGTCGCCGTTTGAATCAGGGTGAACAGCTGCTGCATCTTTTTGCTTTTACCGATAATTTCACCAAATGCATAGTTCTTTTCAAGTTCAGACCGTAAGGCCATAACCTCTGCTGTCATCCGTTGAATTTCAACATCTTTTGACATATCCCGGTAGCTTACAACTTTATCCACTACACCGTTTTCAGTTTCGGTAAGGGGTTTGGTTAAGGAATAAAACAATCGTGGTTGTTTTTTGTCCGTGTCGCCAACATCTTCTAAAACGCTCGTGAAATCCTCAATAGGCTCAACGATGTGGTCTATTTCCGATAACTTCAACTTTCGGAATCGAGCGTTAATGCGTGCTTTAAGTTCATCTGGGGATATCTGTCTAAGGTCATTCGTAGAGATATCAAACAGTTGACAATACTGTTGATTCGCGAATAAGAGTTGGTTGTCTTTATCTAACACACCGATAGCGTCACCCGTAGCGTCAAGTACTGCTTTAAGCCTTTGATAGCTAAGAGCGAGTGACTGCTGGTGCTTAATCGATTGCTGTTCAATGTTCCACTTCTGGACAAGTGAAAGCGTAATCTGCTGAATTTCCTCCCTTGCAACCGGTTTACGTATATAGAGCAATTTATGTAGCAATTCCATATTTGTGACAATTTCGTGCAGTGGCTTATCGGTGTAAGCAGTCATGATAACGACTTCAAGATTTTTCTCAAACTCTCTAATTCTCCGAATAGTTTCAACGCCATCTATACCTGGTGGCATCCGGATGTCAATATAAGCAACCGCGAAGGGCAAATCTGCTTCTGTTGCATCCTTGACAATCTGATATGCTTCAATCCCGCTTGAAGCGTGTGATAGTTCAAACGAGGGCAGATAGGTTTTGCTATTTTGCGAACTATTAGGAAGAAAAGCATCCGCCAAATCATCGGAAGCAATTTTTCTGTTTTTTTCGTTGAATATCTCTTGAAAGTCAATATGGATTTCGTCCTGATCGTCAACGATTAATACCCGTGTGTTGAAATCGTCCATTCTTCTATACAATTGGTAAAGTAACGTGAGTTTGATAAAACACCTTGTATGACAAACTTTTAGTTTGTTTCATAGCACACAAACTGGAAAGTTTGTGCTACAAGGTGGGCCTTGGAACAAAATACTGCTTATAGAACTGACATCTTTTATTTTTCTCATTAAAAACGTGTAAGTCCTACACAATATATAATAAGGCAATTTCTTAAAATTGTCAACTTTTAATATGGATAAGACTATATATAACCCATGCATCCTTGATTATCCTTCTCCGTACCCCATACATCTTGATTGTATCTTTCTCTACAACCCATGCATCCTTGATTGGGAGTATTGGTAGCACAATCAAGGATGAATGTGCTACAGAAGAATAAAACCAAAGACTATCTTGAAACTTTTTTGCGGAGAATAACGCAATGCGTATATACCCCCTGAGAACACCCCTAAATTGACGCTTATGCGTATGTCAGAATACGCGTGTGGTATTCTGAATTGGTTAGGAAACCGCATCTACCGGGTCTGGGGGGATTACGGTTATCCGGCTGAACAGAATCCGACCTTGTTAATTATAGTGAAATCCATGATTATTTGAACATTACGGTAGGTTCGGTTTCCTAACCGAACCGGTGTTGTGCAAATTGCGTTCAAAAAGGTTTTAGAGAAGAATCCGGCTCGGTTAGGAAACCGAGCCTACCGGACTGGAGGGATTATGTTATCCAGCTGAATTGAGGGAATTCCGTAACCTGATGTGCAGTGTTGTTCCTTTCCCTTTTCCATCACTAAATGCCTGGATGTGCCCACCAGAGCTGACCACAAAATTTGCACTTGAATGTAGCCCTAACCCACTTCCTTGTTCTTTAGTGGTAAATCCAGCCGAAAAAATCTTATCAACAGTTTCAGGAGCAAGTCCTATACCGTTATCCGTAATATCAAGACATAAAAAATCATCATCAATGTAGCCGTGAACCTTGATACGCGGTTCCTCATAAAGTTTTCCCAAGTTTGCTAACTCATCAATTGCTTCAATAGAATTTTTGATAAGGTTGACCAACATCTGATGAAATTGACTTTCTTGCGTCCGAATTTCAGGAAGCGCGTTGTCACAATCAATCACAATTTGTATCTGTCGCTTATTTATTGAGTCTTGGAGTATCTTAACTGCGTCTGAGATTGCCTCCGCAAGATTTATATCTTTGTGTATCCCGCTCGTATTCTGGTATGAATTCTGGGTACGGATAATATCAACGATATGTCTTGTTCTGTTTTGGATGCGTTCTACTGTTTGTCTCAACTTTTCGTCTGCATCTTTGAAATCTTCGGACAGCGTAAGGAGGAAAGGGAGGACCTTCTGCCCTTGCGGGTGATTCTCAATGTAATCCCCCAGGTTATTTTCATGT
Source organism: Candidatus Poribacteria bacterium (assembly GCA_022824835.1). Classification (GTDB taxonomy): domain Bacteria; phylum Poribacteria; class WGA-4E; order WGA-4E; family WGA-3G; genus MSPOR6. Next base: position 70,834 of record JAJDZB010000114.1, read on the forward strand.
TGCTTCAGAGCTTCGGCGAGGGCAGTGAGCCGGCTAACAAGTAGATCATCGGCAAGCAAATTGTAGACAGTATCAATGCCTACAGTCACGCTGTTAATCGCATTGCCGATATTATGGAGGATCGTATCAACAATTTCTAATCTTCCTTGGACAAATGCTTGTGCTACCGCTTCTTGCGATTTGATTCTATCTGTCATGTCGTGAAAGACGAGGACACCCCCTGCCTTTTTTCCATCACTGTGCTGCAGCGGTCTGCCACTTACACTGAGATAAAGTCCATCTGATATTCTGTCGTGTTTGAGAAACATTTCAACGTTATCTATTGATTCACCGCGGAGAGCCTGTATCAGTGGAAGGTTATCCAGTGGCCAGGGAGTCACTCCATCAGGCTGAAAGAACTTATATTCTCTAAGCCACTGTTCGCGCCTTATCATATTTGTAGATGATCCTGCTACTAGGCCTGCAATTCGTTCTGCGCTCGGATTAAACATGATAATATGTCCGGCTTCATCGGCAACTATCACGCCATCGCTGATGCTATTAAAAATAGATTTCATGAGTTGGCTTTGAGCAGTTAATTGATCGTTTATTGCGATCAACTGCTTCTCTGATGCCTTGCGCTCCGACACATCACGAATAATAGAAACTGCCCCATTTACAAGATCTTTTTCACCATATATAGGTCTTGCGCTGACACTAATATCAACCCCGTGCGGTACTTGCAGATTTCGTACAGACATCTGCACGTTATCTGGATGCTCACCCCGCAGTGCTCTGACGATAGGCATTTCATCAGACGGAAAAGGAGTTTCACTATCCGGTTGAAAGAGCCCAAAAGTTTCAGATGCTTGCGTGCTGTGGACAATATCAGGCACCTGACCTCCCATTGCCTTAGCAGTATCATTAACCATCACATATTTTCCATCTTTGTCAGAGACAACAAGCCCGTCGCTGATACTATTGAAAATAGCGTCCATCAACGCGTTTTGCGTTTGTAATTTGTTGACTGTTGTTTCCAATTCTCTCTTGACCAAATTCAGTTGGGTGACATCATGGAAAACGACGACACCCCCAACTAAGTTGTCAGTTTCATCGTATAAGGGACGCCCACTAACACTAATAAGAACCCCTTCTGGACGATTCTGATTACGAATAAATATCTCTATGTCGTCTGTCACCTCTCCCTGTATAGCTTTAGAGAGCGGAAGTTCAGTTGAGGGAATGGGTGTAACTTTATCAGGATAAAATGTTCCGTACGTCTCACTCCATTTTTCAAGGTCCTCCTCCGTTGGTCCAATCCCGACAATTTCCTGTGCAGTTGGATTGAAAAATAGAAACTGACCTTCTTTATCTGCAACGATAACACCATCACCGATACTATTGAAAACAGTATCCATCAACGCGTTCTGGTTTTGTAGTTCGTTAACTGCTGTTTCCAATTCTCTCTTTACCAAATTCAGTTGTGTGACATCACGGAAAACGACGACCCCTCCAACTAAGTTGTCAGTTTCATCGTATAAAGGTCTCCCACTGACACTGATCAGAAACCCCTCGGGGCGATTCTGATTACGAATAAATATCTCTACGTCGTTTGTCACCTCTCCCCGTATGGCTTTGGAGAGCGGAAGTTCGTCTGATGGAATAGGTGTAACTTTATCAGGATGAAATCTCCCGTGGGTTTCACTCCAATTTTCAAGTTTCTCTGTAGTTGGTCCTACTCCGACAATTTCCTGTGCAGTTGGATTGAAAAACAGAAACTGACCTTCTTTATTTGCGACGATAACACCATCACCGATACTATTGAAAACAGTATCCATCAGCGTGTTTCGGTTTTGTAGTTCGTTGACTGTTGTTTCTAATTGCTGCGTGACCTTCTCCATCTCAGAAATATCTCGGATAACGATAACGCCGCCTATCAAGTCGTTACTTTCATCAAATAAAGGTCTCCCACTAACCCCAATAAAAACGCCAGCTGGCTTGTTGGCATTCCGCATAAACAACTTAACATCGTCAGTTGTTTTACCTTGCATGGCTTTATAGAGTGGGAGTTCAGTAGAAGGAACCACGGTCACTGTATCGGCATAAAACGTCCCATAAGTCTTATCCCATTCTTCAGGTGAACCTTCCGTTGGTTCCGCCCCCGTAATGTCTTGGGTAGTTGAATTAACAAGTAAAAACTCACCTTCTAAACTCGTAGCTACCACCCCTTCACTGAGGCTATCAAAAATAGTCTGCATCAGGTTGATTTGATTTTTCAGTTCAAGGTTGGTAGCCTTTAACTCTGCGTTTTCACGTTTGAGTTCCTCTATTGACATACTATTCTCCATGATGTCTGTTCTTTGTTTTGTTCTATTCACTTGGTTCGGTTTCCAAACCGAACCTACCGGACTTGGAAGGACGCTAAATTGACGCTTATGGTTCGGTTAGGAAACCGAACCTACCGGCCTGATATTTTATAACGTAATTATCCATCAAATTCCGATACAACAATGACGAGGTCCTGGATGTTGACTGTACCATCACCATTGACATCTGTCCTATATTCACCCACCTTACCGAAGTCTGCTGCAACCAACACCAAATCTTGAACGTTGACCACACCATCGGCGTTGATGTCTGCCTTGAGGCTTTCGGGTTCAGGGGAATCGGGACCTATTTCCCACAAATAAAGGGTTCCATCCAATCTGCTAATTGCAAGCGTCGCTCCGTCCGGACTGAACAACACATTGGTTACGCCACTGCTATTCCCCGTGAGTGTGTCTTTCTGTTCACCTGCCTCTACATCCCACAGATAGACGATACCGTGCGATCCGCCACTTGCAAGTGTTTGGTCATCTGGACTGAGCGATATACTATCTATCTGTCCTGCATGTACAAATGGCACCCTAAGGAGACGACCCGTTTCAACATCCCAAAAACGCACAGTTGTGTCCCAACTTGCACTTACAAGTATCTGTCCATCTGTACTGAAAGATAACTTCCTGACCGAATTCCCATGACCGTAGAGTGTGTGAAGGCGTTTACCTGTAATAGCATCCAACACATATATTTTACTATGCGTATCAGTGTGCTTGTCATAGTGTGTTTTTGCAAGAAATCGCAAATCTGGACTGAACGTGATGTTACCATGAAAACGGATCCCAACGAAATCCGCATACTCTAAGAATGCATGTTGAAGACCATTTGTCTTTACATCCCATAAATAAATGGTACCATCTCTATCCAGAATACCAAGTTTCTGTCCATCACGGTTGAACGATATGTATAAAGGATCAATTTCTAACGTAAGTGTCTGTTGAATTTCACCTGTTCTTACATCCAACAAACGTACAGTTGGATCTAATCCCGCGATAGCAACTGTCTGTCCATCTGGACTAAAAGAAACCGTATTCCCCATCAGTGTATGTAAGGTTGCGCCTGTCCTAACGTCCAACAAACTAATGGTTCCCTGACTTATATTGGCAAGTATACGTCCATCCGGACTAAACGATAAACTCCAAATGTCACCACTATGTCCTGGGAGTGTATGACTGAGACTACTTGTACTAAGATTCCATATTCGGACATCACTGCCCTGAGTATTCACGCTTGCTAATGTCTCCCCATCCGGACTGAACGATAAACCATTAACAAAATATCGGTGACCTATGAGTGTGTGAAGGGGTTGAACGGTTCTAACATCCCATATATAGACATTACCATCTGTTCCTCCAGACGCAAGCATCTCCCCATCCGGACTGAACGATAAACTGAAGACCCAATCTGATTTTCCGGTAATTGCGTTGTGGATTTTACCTGTCTGAACGTCCCATATTAGAATAATTCTCTCAAGACCACAACTTGCAAGTAATCGTCCATCAGGACTGAACGCCACGTTTCTGACTGAATCTTTATGTCCTTTAAATGTGTGAAGGCGTTCACCTGAACTAACATTCCAAAGGTGAACTAAACCGTCCGAACCACCACTTGCAAACGTCTTTCCATTCGGACTGAACAATACGGTAGTGACATTTTTACCTGGATGTGCATCAAGTGTATAGGGGACTTCACCTGTACTGATATCCCACATCCGAATCGTCCCATCCGAATTAGAAATAGCAAGAAACTGTCCATTTGAACTGATTGATATGTCTATAAGAACAGTATTTGTATCCTGTTCAAGTGAATCTTGGATTTCTCCGGTTGTAACATCCCACAAGATAACATTATCGTGCCCATCCGAAGCAGCGAGTGTTTTTCCATCCGCACTGAAAGATATATTGCTTATACGATTTGGATGCTCAATCAGGGTAGGTGGGTCGTCTGTCTGCGTAGGGTAGAGCCAAATTCCGACACTGCTGGCAACTGCTAAAATCTGCCCATCCGGCGAATATTGGACTTCACTAACAGCACCTTTATTGAGACGTACAATCTGTCTACCGTCTTCTGCATAACTCAACGCTAAAACACTAAATAAAACTATGAGAGTGAAGAACAAACGTTTGATAAGCATCTTGGATAATCCTCCATAGCAATAAACGTAAACTGCGACCATCCCAATCCAACAGAAGACGTTAAACTGTCTCAAGTCTTGGTCTAAGTTAACGTGAGTTTGATAAATGTAGCGCAAACTTTCCAGTTTGCGAAGATGTGCCACAAACTGAAAGTTTGTGCTACAATGCACGCCTCTCGGATACGAAATGGTGTGAGTGAACGCAACCGAAATGATTAATCAAACTCACG
>JAJDZB010000086.1:0-25117 GCA_022824835.1 Candidatus Poribacteria bacterium
TGGTTTTATTTTGAAGTCAAAAAGCGATGGGAACTGCTAACACTGCCAGGTTATGAAACGAAAGAGATACGCGATAGACTTATCTTGAAAAAATCATCTAACAAGTTAGCAGAAACTTTTGATGCTCATTGTGTTGACTCCTGGTGTTTAGCATATCACACTGTAGGCGGTGAGCCTATACCTGATAATACAGATATTTTCTGCATTTCACCGATACCGATTGCCAGGCGCAATCTACATCGTGAAGTCCCAAAGAAAGGTGGTATTCGTAGCAGATATGGTGGCACGATTCTAAAAAATGGGTTGGTGAAGAATACACTTGTTAAACATGCCAAATACGGCTTGACACGACTGGCAGGTATAAACTCAAAAGGGTTGTTTTCAGTCTACAGCCTTGATGGAAAACGACTAACAACAGGTGCCAAACAGAAAGACTTTACAATTTTGAGAAAACTAAACTTCAATTATAGGAGCGGGCATTCCTCCCCAAGCTAAAGCATGGGGGCTCCTGCCCGAAGATTGATGAAGAATAATCATCAAAAACACATAACCAACATCCTATCATTGCTCCTTATCTTGTGTTGTCCAATCTACATAAACTCGTCTTATGCAGTAGATGATAAAAACCCCCTAGACTCTAATGAACGTATTAACTTCGAAAATGACCTGATACCCATCTTTACCAAGTTCGGTTGCAATGCGGGCGCATGCCACGGTTCAGCTGCTGGTAGAGGAGAGTTCAAATTGTCACTGTTTGGTGGTAATCCGCAAGCAGACTACGTAGCAATTGTGCGTCAAATTGCTGGACGCCGTATCAACCTGATACACCCAGAAAAAAGCCTCGTCATCCTAAAGCCAACAGCACAGACCCGGCACGGGGGTGGTCGAGTACTCAAAAAAAATGATGTTCCAGTTCAATTGCTCCACGATTGGATTCGGCAAGGTGCACGCTATGAGACAAAACGCCATCTAAAAAACGTTCACATCACGCCAAAAAAACAGATCGTCTCAGATCTCAAGCAGACTATTCAACTCAAGGCATCAGCACATTTCTCAGATGGAACAACAAAGGATGTTACCCGATGGACAGTCTTTACACCAGAAGACACATCCGCCATCAAAATCAATCCAGCAACAGCCATAGCAAAACTGAATCGTAGAGGTCGGCATATCATCATAGCACGGTACCTCACGGAAGTTATACCGATTGAATTCATCGCGCCATTGAACGATAAGATAGACATAAACAGCAATACAAACAACGCAGTAGAGAAAACTGATGCGACTATTGTCAGTAATATTGCCAATAATATAGACACTGAGATACACAAACTTCTTTCCACGCTCCGATTACCTGTCTCCGCAAATGCTGATGATGCCACCTTCCTCCGTAGAGTAACGCTTGACCTAACAGGTAGACTACCGACACCAGAAAATGTGAATGCATTCCTTGCCAAAACAGACACGAAAAAACGTGAAACATGGGTTGATACACTCCTTACCTCAGAAGAATTCAATGTGTATTGGACAATGCAGTTAGCCAAGTTGTTTCGCGTGCGATCACGGGATAGAAACACACAAGGCGTATATACTTATCACCAATGGCTTTCTAAACAGATTCGGGATGGTGTTGGTTATGACGAAATTGCACGCTCAGTTATTCTTGCCACAGGTGATTCGCACCAAGTCGGTGCAGCGAACTTCTATCGCACCGTTGATGGTCCGCGTGAACAAGCTGAATTGATGAGTGAACTGTTCATGGGAGCACGGTTACGATGCGCAAATTGCCACAATCATCCACTTGACAAATGGACACAAGATGATTATCACGGATTGGCAGCGATATTTGCAAAAATAGAGAATGAACAGATTGTCAGGTTGAAACCTACCGGCACGGTAATCCATCCTGTTACACGCGAGAAGGCACAATTGCGTATTCCGGGGGAACGTTTCTTATCAGTTGATGCGGTTGATGGTCGCAAAGAATTAGCTGACTGGTTAACAGATCCAGCGAATCCATATTTTGCCAAAGCAATCGTCAATAGACTGTGGAAAGCCATGATGGGACGGGGATTAGTAGAACCTGTTGACGATTTTCGTTCAACCAATCCAGCAACGCATCCCGATCTATTAACAGCATTAGCAGATGACTTTATTACAAACGGTTACGACCTACGTCACACACTCCGACAGATAGCACTAAGCAACGCTTATGCCCGTAGCGCAAATGCCACACCACAGAACAGGACCGATGACCGCTTCTATTCACATGCCCTAAAAAAACCACTTGCACCAGAGGTGTTAGCGGATGCTATCTCTGATGTGCTGGGTGTACCAGACACCTATGGTGCTGAACCTGAAGGCACACGTGCGGTGGCTTTAATTGACCCAAATACCCGTTCCGATGCACTCGATATACTCGGTAGATGTTCGCGGCAAACCTCCTGCGAAACATCAGTAGGTGCAGCAGATGGGCTGCAGCGGAAACTTCACCTCTTTAACGGAGACCTCCTCAACGCACGAATCGGTGTCCCCGGTAGTCGCTTAGACAAATTGATAACAAGTAGCACATTACCGATGGAGATCGTTAGAGAATTCTATCTCGCAGCATTAAGCAGACATCCCACGCATAAAGAGCAAACGTTCTGGCAGCAACACATAGATGTGAATGTATCTGCAAATGCCCAACGCGCCATTCTTGAGGATATGGTATGGAGCCTGTTAACTTGCAATGAATTCGTTACCAACCATTAGTCGCATTCGTCCTATTCATCCCATTCGTCACAGTCTGCTGATTCTTAGTACCATATCTCTCCTCTGTTTAACTTTGTCTGTACTCTCTGAAGATACTCATCAACCCGACATTCTTTATTCTACACCAACGGCACCGATAACTGATCTTGTGCTAACAGAGGATGGGAAATCTGTCATAGCATCTTCACAAGCAGGATTGAATATCTACGAATATCCGACACTCAAACTTCAACGAACTATAAAAGCAAAAGCGCACAACATACACGATATGGCATTCTCTCCTGATGGGAAACTGTTGGCTGTCGGTGGAGGCAATCCTTCAGTAGAAGGTACAGTTGAAATACGATCCTGGTCAAAAGGTAGATCGCTACCAATTATCAAAACCCTTAAAGGACATCGTGATTCAGTTACTGCCATATCCTGGCGAGATTCCTCCACAATTGTATCAGGCAGTTTAGACAGACAGATTATCCTATGGGACATACACAAAGAGAAACAGATACAAGTCTTTAAAGGGCATTCCAAAGGTGTTTCCTCTCTACGTTTCCTAAACGACAACAATACATTGGTAAGTACCGGTATAGACCAGAACATCCGCGTTTGGAACGTAATAACTGGCGAATTACTGAGAAGTCTTAACAACCACACAATGTCCGTGCATGATCTTGCGCTACGTCCTAACAATACGGGATTACCGATGGTTGCTTCTGCAAGTGACGATCAAACTGTACGCTTCTGGCAACCGAGCATCGGACGCATGGTGAAGTTTGCCAGAGTCAAAGCACCACTGCTCAACGTGGCGTGGTTAAACGATGGGTCCAGGGTTGCTGCAGCCAGTAATGATGGTCATGTATATATCATAAATCCAGAAACGGTAGAGGTCGATACTGTGCATCCTGCTATTGATGGTTGGATTTATTCCCTGATTGTGCATCCCACGAACAGTGATATAATTGTTGGTGGTGCAAATGGACAGATAAAACGGTTAGTAGTCGATTAGGGTGCGTAAAGTAATTGTTGCTCTTAATAGTAGTAGGCACTCTCCGAGTGCCGTCTCAGTTGAACCTTGATCGGACAAATGCTATAATGAAACATTATCTTTTTTCAAAGGAGTCGTGATGCAACACATAACAATCTATCGTGAACCGGGACGATTCGCGGGGTGGCCCGCGAACTACGGTATATGGTCTTGGGAAAACGAAATAGTGGTAGGTTTTACCGTAGGATACCACAAATCAGATGCTGGATTTCATCGGAGAGATCGAGATAGACCCTTTACCGCTATGCAAGCCAGGAGTTTAGATGGCGGTGAGACATGGGAAGTCACAGAAACACCGTGTGAACTCCCAGGAATAGGGACGCTATCTGCGGATGAACATGTGGCGGGAAAACATAGACTACAAGGTGAAACTGATTTCAAAACACCGCAAAGTGTGAATCTTGAACACCCTGATTTCGCTATGATGTGCAGTAGAACCGGTCTTAGTGCCGGTGCACATTCATGGTTTTATACATCAACAGATCGCTGCAACAGTTGGCAAGGACCCTATGAACTACCGATGTTTGGATATACAGGTATTGCTGCACGAACAGACTATCTCGTCTCGAATTCTGAAGAAGGCTTAATGTTTCTTACAGCATCAAAAGCAAACGGCAATGAGGGACTGATATTCTGTGCAAGGACGAAAGATGGTGCAAAATCCTTCTCCCTGCATTCTCAGATTGGACCTGAGCCTGAGGGGTTTGCAATAATGCCAGCAAGTGTAAGACTCTCTGAAAGTAATATTTTAGTCGCTGTTAGGTGCCGCGGCATGAGCAAGAAAAACGGAAAAGATTGGGAGGAACTCAAAAATTGGATCGACCTCTACAAATCTAATGACAACGGGAAAACGTGGCAGTTTATGAATTGTGCGGTAGAAAATACGGGTCGAGGCGGAAATCCGCCTACATTAACACAACTCATCGATGGTAGAATATGTCTTACTTATGGATTCAGGGATGCACCACACCGTATTTGTGCAAAGCTCAGTAACAATGCCGGAGAAACATGGTCCGATGAAATCGTATTACGAGACAACGGTGGCGATCACGATATAGGATATCCAAGAACTGTTCAACGTCCAGATGGCACAGTGGTAACTGTTTATTATTATAATGAAGAACCTGATGGCGAGAGATTTATTGAAGCAACTTTGTGGAATCCTTAAAGAACAGTGGTGAAAGATCGTGTATTCCACCCTTCCATGTTTCTGTCCATCAAAACTTTCAAAATTACCGTTGCATGAATATAGGATTCGTGATAGAATTAAAAAGAGTAATAACAGATACCGAATAAAATACACCGAATAAAATTCAATCTACCTGCATAAGGGTACTCACATGAAAAGATTTACTTTATCAATCATCGTTCTGATCATCGCCATAGGTCTTCCGTTGCTAATAATCAATTCAGGTGAAAGATTTGCGACAAGTGATGATGAACCTATGACACTTAAGGAATTGAATAACGCACTCGAAAAGGCTGTCAAAACTGCTGAAGACAATTATTATAGGCCTGTAGACAAAAGTGCAATGTACCACGGTGCGATTAAAGGGGCATTACTCGCCCTTGACGATCCTTACACATTCCTCCTCTCTGAACGTGACCATAAACGTTCTGTGGAGAATCTATACAACGCACAATTCGGGGGACTCGGGGTGAGTATCTATCCAGATCATCGCGGTTTTGTCAAAATCTCTAAACCGATGCCAGGAACACCAGCCGAATCCGCACAACTTCAAGCAGGTGACTATATTACAAAAGTCAATGGTAAACAGATATATCTCGGTGAAAGAACAGGTATGACATTGGAGGATGTCGTGGATCTGCTACGCGGTCGTGTGAATACTGATGTAACCATTACGGTGCAACGCAAATATCTTGAACCCTTTGATATTCGGTTAAAACGTGCTAAAATTTCTATACCGAGCGTTACCTCCACGATATTGGATGATGGCATCGGTTACATCAGAATATCAAAGTTTATCGGCACGGATCGCGCAGGCGGAACAGAAGAAGAGTTCAACAAAGCATTGGCATCACACAATAAAGCAGGAATGCAGGCACTGATCCTTGACCTGAGAAACAATCACGGCGGCTTACTTGATGCGGCTTACCATATTGCAGACGCTTTTATCAACAATGGCGTCATCGTCTCAACTAAGGGTAGAAACGAAACCTTTGACGAACAATATCCTGCACATTCAGATGTTTTATGTGATATAGATATCCCACTTGTTATCCTCGTAGATGAATATAGTGCAAGTGCATCCGAAATCGTCGCAGGCGCAATTAAAGATACCGGAAGAGGGATCCTCATCGGTGAGAAAACCTACGGGAAAGGGGTCGTTCAAAAACGATATCCTATAAGAGGCATCGGGGCAGTGTCCCTCACAATTTCATCCTATTATACCCCAAACGGAACATCTATAGACAAATCAGGTATTACCCCACACATACCTATATCCACTGAATCGCCTGATAGAATTGAACAGGTCATGCAACGTCTTGTCGCAGAAAAGAATGCTATTGAAGATTATGTAACCGACTGGGTTGAAGATGAAACCAAACGCACTGGCGAATTACCAAAAGATTTTACTCAGCTTGAAGCAGCGTTACCACAATTTAAACAGGAACTTGCTGCTGATGGTTTCCGGGTGAGTTTGCGATGGTTAACATATCGGGCAGAACAACTATTTAATCTCAATGTCGGCATTGAACAGATCGTAAATTTGAGACACGACACGCAACTACAAGAAGCAATTCGTATCATCAAGTCTGAAAAGGTCGGAGATACACTTCAGTTGTATAAAACACTTGATGATATAATGGATCATTTAGGAACAGAGCTGCAATCATTGACAGACATTTCAGGATAGTTGCTCCTAATGTGGGTTCGTAAGGGTAGCTTTATCAATGCATCCACCACCCTCAACGTCCAATGAGGTAATCTCCAAGAAAGCGATAATAGTAGGTTTAGTCCTTGTCATCGTTAATGCGTACTGGGTCGGCATTGCAAGTGAGCTTTGGTACGCAGTCTATACACTTGTCTCCCCCTTTTCCAATGCTGTTTTTACATTAGTCGTTCTTCTCGCGCTGAACTTCGTCTTAGGGAGAATATCACCGCGTGCTGCTTTTACGCGTGCTGAATTGCTATTGATCTACATCATGGTGACGATGGTCTCTACGATCTCAGGTCATGCCATGATGGCAATTCTGATGGGAACATTGGCGCACCCGTTCTGGTTCGAAAGTGCTGAAAACGAATGGGCACAACTCTTTTTGCACCATATTCCCGATTGGCTAACAGTGCATGATCCAGAATGGTTGGCAGGCTATTATGAAGGTGAATCCAGTTTCTATCTGTCAGAACATCTCACCGTATGGATAAAACCGATCCTCATCTGGTCCGGTTTTATCTTTATACTATACGGATCTTTACTCTGCCTCGGTCTGCTACTTCGCAAGCAGTGGATGGAACGCGAAAAATTAAGCTTTCCATTAACCCAATTACCGCTACAGATGACAACGAACCGTAGTTTCTTCAAATTACGTTCACTCTGGATTGGTTTCGGTATCGCTGCACTGTTACGTGTATTAGCAGGTTTACATGACCTATTTCCCGTGATTCCCGCATTTCCATCAAGTTACAGACTTGACAGACACATAACGGAAAGACCTTGGAGCGCTGTGGGATATGTCTCAATGTCCTTCAACCTTGCGATTGTCGGATTGACCTACTTTATGCCACTGGATCTATCGTTCTCAACATGGTTTTTCTTCTGGCTCACGCGGGCAGAACGGGTGATCGCAAGTGCTGTCGGGGTAACCAATATCAGTAGACTTGGACTCAATGACCGCGCATCCGGTGCCTGGATCGGGATCGCAGCACTAACGCTTTGGATGGGACGCAGACATATAATCAGATTCCTCAAACATGCTATAGGGCTTGAGCGGGGCGATGATTCAAATGAACCTTTGACATATCGGACAACAGCAATTCTATCCATTCTAACTGTTGGTGGTGTGTTTGTGTTTTGCTATTTCGCTGGCATGTCGCTATGGGTCATCACAGTTTTCTATGCATTATTCATCGCGTTCGCCTTAGCAATTGGGCGTGTGCGTGCGGAGTTAGGTCCCCCATACCATGAGGTCATCGGTATCAATCCACGTCAGATCATGGTCAACACCATCGGGACGCGCGTTTTGGGGGCTCCGAATCTTACTGTCATGACTTTTCTATACGCTTTTAACCGCTGCAATCGTTCACATCCGATGCCAAACCAGATAGAATCCTTGCGCATCGGAGATCAAGCACGTATTCCCGGTAAAACATTAGTTCTGAGCATGGCTCTTGCTATCGGTGTTGGTGCAGTTGCTACTTTTTGGACATATCTACACGTTGCATATCATTACGGTGTACTGGCAAGGTGTCAAGGACATGTTGGACACTTTGGTTGGGAAAGCTTCAATCCACTTCAAAGTTGGTTGCAACATCCCAGAGAAGCGAATGTTAGTTCTATCGCCTTTATGAGTGGAGGATTCGGTTTTGTCTTCCTGTTGCATTTTCTGCGGACTCGTCTACTATGGTGGACTTTGCATCCATCAGGTTATGTGCTATCCGGTGCTTCGTGGGGTGGACTGATCTATTTCTGGTTTCCTGTGATGGTAAGTTGGTTTCTCAAATTCATGATCCTACGGTTCTCTGGATGGCACACCTATCGTAGAGCTATCCCTTTCTTTCTCGGTCTGGTATTAGGCGACTTTATTCCGCGCAGTATCTTGAGCCTGATCAGTTTTGCATTGAATCTATACATGCCATCATCGGGGGCAGGCCATTCACTCTAACACGCTAAGTTTCATCAGAATTGTTATATATAGGAGATACTTCATATTGAAAAAAGATGATGATATTGAACTCCTTACGCATAAATACGCTATCCAATTTGACATATCACCAGAGATCTCATACCTTGACCATGATAGGGTTATTGTCATAGCAGACCTATTACCCCTGTTTCGTGGATTTCCGGAGCGTGTGTGGATTTCACAGCAATCGGTTGACGAAGGACTGGACTTCTGCAGAGTGATTTTATGGGTATTCTCAGAATCAGCAGATGCAATAAAATCCTTCAGTATATGGTTCCAAGCACTTTTTCGGAATACGCACCTTGCCGAGACTTTAGAAAGACTTGTCTATTATACATTAGATGATGCAATTGATCTTGAAGTAGAACTAACGGATTGGACACGATTACTCGCCTCAGATGCCGAGTTTTCTGAAGTTGTGCAAAACGAGAAAGCAGAAGCTTAATAGTAGTAGGCACTCTCCGAGTGCCGTCTCTTATAAAAAAAGGTGACAAAAAGTTTACACACCCAGCAGAAAAATATGATTGACATGCATAATTGATTGTGATATACTATTTCCCTAACAAATAGTTGTTCCTCATTTGACATCATAGGAGATTCAGAGTGAAACATCTGCGGTATTTGCTGATTTTATTTTGTCTAAACTTTGGAATTGTTGTCAACGGACACAGTTATACAGTGGACGAGATTTTTGAAAATTTCAAAACTGCTTACAATAAGTCAAAAAACTTCAGCGCAGAATTTCAGGAGACCACACTTTATAAGACACGCAAAAATGTGACAACTGGACACTTTACATTCGGCAAGCCAAATTTGCTGCGAAAGGAATTTGTCTCACCAAAAAATCCCGAACAGATTGTAAAAGTTATCGTTTTAGACGGTTCTTACGCATGGTCTTATGTGCCTTTATACAAACAAGTAAATAAAAGAAAATGGGATACTTCTGAACGACGTGAAATTCTACCCGGTATCGGGGCATCTCTTGAAGATGTATCGGAGAACTGGGATATGGAGTTAGTGCCAGATGAGGCTGCAAAGGCAAAAGGAGTATTTCAGATAAGACTGACACCTAAACCGCATCTGTTAAATAGAACAAATAATAAAACATCTGATGAAAACACAGAAAAAGAGACACTTGAAATTTGGGTTCAAGAGAAAGATTGGCTGCCTGTTCAGTTCGGTTATGTAATAGAGTTCCCTGATAAAAGCCGTCGAAGCGTGATAACATCACTCTCTAAGATAAAACGAGACCAAGAACTGTCTTCAGATGTATTTAAGTTCAACATACCAGAGGATGCAGAGGTGATTGATTTTTCGGAAAAATAGGCATTTATGAGTTCTCATCAATATCTTCGTTTGGCTAATCTTCTGACGTTTGCGCGATTACTGCTTACTGTCCCTTTTTTCCTCTTTTTTCGTGCGAAAATGATGCTTCCTTCGGCAATTTGTTTCGGTCTGGCAGCTTTAACTGACTTTTTTGATGGAAGAATCGCACGAAAAGAAGGTATAACAGAATTCGGTAGTTTCATGGACTCTATTGTTGATAAAGCATTAACGGCTACAGCACTGATTAGTTTGTGTTTTTTTCAACATGAGCTTTTAGCACACGGGACAAGACTTATTCCTATATGGATGGTAGCGGTTATACTGAGTCGTGAACTTGTCGTAACAATAGTCCGTATTGTTGTCGTCCTTAAGAATGGAGATGTTATATCTGCAAATAAATGGGGAAAATATAAGACAGTTACACAATTTTCGGTTATTACGATCAGTTTAGTTCTGCTTACGTTCTTTGAGCACATGGAGTTTGTTATACAACAGTTTGGACCGATTTTTTTCATGATGCTTCTACCGGTCGTCTTAACTGTCGCATCTGGTATTGAATTCTTATACGGCAACCGTAATGTATTTTCTGTCAAGACATAGATGAGTCTTGTTGGATAAATGGAATGAAAAATGTTTACATTAGATGCTTTGTTGCTATTGAGATTCCAGTCCATGTTCAAAGCGTTTTTGAGAAAATTCAGAATGAATTGAGAACAGAAATTGGAAAAGCATCTTGGACAAAAATCGGAAACTTCCATTTGACATTGAAGTTCCTTGGGGATGTAAAAAAAGATAGTATCTCTGATGTCTGTAATGCTATAGATAAAGTAGCGAAAAAACAGAGACCTTTTTCTCTGGAATTTGGTGGAATTGGCACATTTCCGAATTTGTCACGTCCACGCGTATTATGGATAGGGTTAAAGCAAGGTATAAAAATAACGACAGGTTTAAGTAAATACATTAACAACGCACTGTCTCACTGTGATGTTAAGAAGGATGAACGATTTCATCCACATGTAACATTGGCAAGACTGAGACAATCTATGAACTTGAGAGGATACGTTGATCTGTTTGAGGAATATCAGACGATACAGAATACAGCTATGGCGGTAGATGAGATTACACTTGTCAAAAGCGAATTATACCCAAATGGAGCAATTTATACGCCAATTAGTAGATTTCATTTGGATAAGGAGTAAAACAGTATGGCGAAAGATGATAGAACGAATGTGGAAAATGAACTCAGTGCTGAAGAACAGAAAAATGCAGCAGAGAAGAGGAACGCTGTAGACCAAGCTATTTCTCAAGTTGAACGTGCCTATGGAAAAGGTGCCATAATGCGTTTAACAGGAGACGAAGTTGTTCCGGTAGAGGTTATACCTACTGGCGCACTCGCACTTGATTTGGCATTAGGTGTTGGCGGTGTTCCACGCGGTAGAATCATTGAAGTCTTTGGACATGAAGGAACAGGGAAGACAACGTTAGCATTACACATCGTTGCTGAAGCACAGAAAAGGGGGGGAATCGCTGCATTTATTGATGTAGAACACGCCCTGGACACCACTTATGCCCGAAATATCGGCGTAAATCTTGAGAACTTATTGATTTCTCAACCAGATGCAGGTGAACAAGCATTGGAAATCGTTGAAACGCTTATCAGAAGCGGAGCAATTGATGTCGTTATAATTGATTCAGTCGCTGCACTAACACCACAAGCTGAGGTTGAAGGTGAGATGGGTGATGCACACGTCGGCTTATTACCACGACTGATGTCAAAAGCACTACGTAAATTATCTGGCGTTACAAACAAGTCTAAAACATGTGTAATTTTTACAAACCAGATACGACAGAAAATAGGTATCATGTTTGGAAATCCAGACACGACGCCGGGCGGACTCGCCTTGAAATTTCATGCATCCGTTAGGTTAGAAATTAGAAGGGCAACACAGATAAAAGAAGGACAGGATGTGCTCGGAAATAGAGTACTTGTAAAGGTCGTGAAGAATAAAGTAGCTCCACCTTTCAGAGAAGCTGAGTTTGATGTAACATTTGGTAAAGGTATCTCAAAAGAAGGCAACCTGTTGGACATCGCTGTTGAGGCCGGTTATATTCAAAAGAGAGGTTCATGGTTCTCATACAACGATGAGAGAATTGGACAGGGACGAAACAATGTCAAAACCTACTTAGAACAGAATTCCGAGATTGCCGATGAACTGGAGAAGAAAATTCGTGAGAATTTAAGTACAACCGCTCAGTCAGATTCCCTTGATGGAGATATCCCTGGCGTTGATACAGAAGAAGACGATGATACTGAATTTGAGAATACATCTTCATAGATGTCGCTGGACTGTTGGTTAGTTCTCTTGAAGTAAAAACTGCAACATGATATACTTGTATGCACTCAGATCAGTATAAAAATAATTATTTCAATCAATCTTTTCAATAGAAAGTGAGAAATCTTGTATGGCAACTAAAAGAAACACTCCATCTGAATTATTGAAAAGTTCCGAAATGGAAGATATTGCTACAGATAAAGTTGATTACCCTCAGATGGTTCGTGAGCTAAATTGGCAGATAGAGATGCTTGAGAACGAGGTGTCTGATCTGAGAAGACAGCTCAGATCTTCACCCGAAGAAGATGTTGACGCTCGTTTGTACGATATGACTCGCGAATTAATGCAAGCACACAGACGCAATCGAAAACTTACAGGAACCCTTCAAGAAGCAAGAGAAAAACTTGAATTATTGAAGGAGAAGGTTAAACAGCTGAGTGCACCGCCGAACAACTACGGTATTTTTCTCGGTAAAAATGATGACAATACGATTGATGTTGACATCGGCGGAAAGAAATGGCGAGTCAATCCTGACCCAGCAATCGTAGTTGACCAAATAGATGTCGGGCAAGAAGTAATTGTTAACAGCGGTTTAAATGTCATAGCTGTCAAACCACCTGAGAAACACGGCGATGTCGTAAAGATTAAGGAGATACTTGAATCCGGTCGCGCAATTGTTAGCCTGCGAACCGATGAAGAACAGGTCGTACGCGTTTCTTCCGCATTGAAAGATGAAACCTTAAAAACAGGAGACCCTGTCCTGCTAAACCATAGCAGTGGTATGCTACTTGAAAAACTGCCAAAGCGCGAACTCGATGACTTGTTACTTGAAGAAGTACCCAATATAAGCTACACAGACATAGGTGGGTTAGATTCTCAGATTGAGGCAATACGAGACGCAATTGAGATGCCATATCTCTATCCTGATGAATATAAAGAGTTTGATTTAACACCCCCTAAAGGTGTACTACTATACGGACCCCCAGGATGTGGGAAGACATTAATTGCACGTGCCGTAGCGAACTGTCTCGCTGAGCGAATACGGACAAAATATGGTAGAGAAGACATCAGAGGATATTTTATCAACATTAAAGGTCCTGAACTTCTCAACAAGTATGTCGGGGAAACAGAACGAAAAATAAGGGAAGTTTTTCAAAAAGCACGGGATAAGTCAAAAGAAGGATATCCAGTCGTCATTTTCTTTGATGAAATGGATTCCCTGTTCCGTTCGCGTGGTATGGGTATCTCATCTGACATGGAGTCTACACTTGTACCCCAATTCCTCGCAGAGATTGATGGTGTAGATAACCTGCGCGACGTGATTGTAATCGGGGCAAGTAATCGACAAGACCTGCTTGACCCAGCAGTTTTGAGACCCGGCAGACTGGACATAAAAATAAAGATTGATCGTCCTAATATTGATGGCGCCAAGGACATATTCGCTATCTATTTGACACCAGACCTCCCTTTTGCTAAGAACATTACTGAACAATTTGATGAAGATACGGATAAGGTTGTAGAACACCTTATCAATGAAGCTGTTGATGAAATGTATGCCACATCTGAGGGAAACAGATTTATTGAGGTAACGTATACACGCGGTGAACGTGAAACGCTCTTCTTTAAAGACTTTGTCAGCGGGGCAATGATTAGAAACATCGTTTCACGAGCAAAGAAAATGGCTATTAAACGCCTCATCAGTTCTGAAGGAAAAGAAAAAGGTATCTCTCCCAATGACCTCAAGATTGCTATCCGGGAAGAATACAGAGAAAATGAGGACTTACCTAACACCACTAACCCTGATGATTGGGCAAAGATTTCCGGGAGAAAAGGTGAAAAAATTGTCAATATTCGCGCTCTGATCAATGAACCTGAAGCACGGAAAAAACCTGAGATGAGAGTCAGCAAAGGCGGATCGTACCTCTAAAACATAATGTCCATTCAGATATGAGTGAAATTACATACGGTAACTTTACGTCAGTATTGCACTCCGAAAGATAATATGTCTACCCCAACGATAATCGGAACAGAAACAGAATTTGGTATTTCGGTAAAAAACGCAAGAGAACAAGACCCAATTGCAGCTTCAACATTAGTTGTTAATGCATATAGAAGTCGCAATATTCCAACTATTTCATGGGACTATGCACAAGAAAGTCCGCTAATGGACGCCCGCGGTTTCATTGATGAAAGTCAAAAACCGATCGTTGAAGAGGATACATACAGCGTCATAAATGATATATTGATAAACGGGGGACGTTATTATGTAGACCATGCACACCCTGAATACTGTACACCTGAATGCTCAAATGCAAGAGACCTCGTTAAATATGAAAAAGCAGGAGAGTTGATTTTAGACCTAAGTAGACTTGCAGCTGAACAGTTGCTACTGGATAATCAAGAAATTATCATCTATAAAAACAATACTGACTATAAAGGACATAGCTACGGATCACATGAAAACTATTTGATGTCGCGTAAAATAGATTTTTCGGACATAGTTGACGGTTTAACACCATTTATTGTGACACGTCAAATCATAACCGGTAGCGGTAAGGTAGGGGCTGAAAACGGAGCAGACGAAACAGATTTTCAGATCTCTCAACGGGCAGACTTTTTTGAAAAAGAGGTCGGACTGAGCACAATGGTGGAAAGACCCATTATTAATACCAGAGATGAACCACACGCTGATTCAACTCGCTATAGACGGTTACATGTGATCGTCGGCGATTCTAACATGTCCGAGTTTACAATTTATCTGAAAGTCGGTATCACGGCAATAGTCTTACAATTAATCGAGAAACAGGTTGTTCGTAATCAATTCGCACTAAATGAACCTGTCGCAGCAATCAAGTCAATATCAAGAGATTTGATGTGCAATCAGAAAATTGAACTAAAAGATGGACGCAACTTGACAGCAATTGAAATTCAACGGGCATATCTTAACCTTGCACAAAAACATCTGTCAGATGATGAAAGGACACCGATTGTTGATGATGTAATGCAGAAATGGGATTTTGTGCTAAATAGGCTACAAAACGACCCGATGTCTTTAGGAAGACACTTGGATTGGATCATCAAGAAAAAACTCATTGACGCGTATATTGCACGCCACGGATTTAAGTGGACAGATCCTCAAGTTAGAATGCTTGATCTGCAATATCACGATCTAAGACCAGATAAGGGATTGTACTTACGACTACAAAAAAATGGACATGTAGAACGTATCTTAACCCATGAGGAGGTCGTACATGCAATTCAACATCCACCATCAGATACACGGGCCTATTTCCGAGGAACCTGTTTACGGAGATTTCCAAGTCACATCCATAGCGTCAGTTGGAATTCTATTATTTTCAACGGACCTTCAGGATTTGAAAAGATTATGATGGAACGACCCCACTTTGGAACACAAGAAATAGTCGGTGAAATGCTCAACAATTGCACAGTTGATGAACTCGTGAACCAAATTCGTGACGACTGTAAATGATCTTGTTTAATGATGTAAACCCTGTTGATTATAGTTGGTTATATAAGACGACATTGGTATACGGAATTCCGTAACCTTAATCCTAATAAGGAGTACAACATGCCAAGCGAAAAACAGCAAGAATACAAAGATAACGCCCTCAAAGAAAATGAGGCCATCAAAGAAAATGAGGAAATCTATCCAAATCCTGAACTCAATGAAAACGTCGACGAGTTGACAGAAGACCTTGATGCACTACTCGACGAAATTGATGAAATCCTGGAGGAAAACTCAGAGGAATTCGTCGAAAATTATATCCAGCGAGGAGGGCAGTAGGATTGCTCAAACTCCATGAATATGGAACAAACGATTTCCTACAAGTTCTGAAAAACCGGCACCCCGATCAGTTAGGAGACTGGACACAACTGAACAGTATAAATGATAGTCTTCCGCACAACTATCTGGAAGGTACGACCGTGCTGGCACTCGTCTACGATGATGGGGTTATCATCGCAGGTGATAAACAAGCAACAGAAGGTTACCAAGTCGGGGAACGACGTATCCAAAAAGTGTACAAAATTGATCAGCATTCTGCTATTGCTGTCGCTGGTGTTGCGGGCCCCTGTATTGAAACAGCAAAACTCTTTCAAGTTCAAGTGGAATACTATGAAAAGATCGAAGGTATGTCCCTAAGCTTGGACGGACAAGCTAACTATCTATCAACACTTGTTCGCTCAAACATAGGATTGGCTATGCAGGGATTAATCGTGCTGCCGATTTTTGCTGGATACGATAAGAAACTTGGGAAAGGCAGGATTTTCAAGTACGATGCATTGGGGGGAAGGTATGAGGAAGACACTTACTATGCTATCGGTTCTGGTGGTAAAGATGCCCGCGCAACTTTGAAGAAATTGTATCGGCCACAGATGTCGGAAATAACAGCCTTGAATGCTGTCGCCGAAGCATTATGGGATGCAGCAGATGAGGATATCGCCACCGGTGGTCCAGATCTTATCAGGAATATCTTTCCAACATTAACAACTGTTACAGATGAAGGTGTAGCCGCTCTCCCGGATGACACCGTAGCTGAACTGTTCCGAGAACTGATTTCACGCTTAGAACAGACGTAGGTCTATCAATTACGGAGATTTACCTAAAACCGATATGGAGTTTTAATGTCAACACCTTATTATGTCTCCCCTGAACAGATATGGGAAGATAAAAGAGATTTTGTCCGACGCGGTATTGAACAAGCAAAAGAGGTAGTTGTCTTAGGATATAAAAACGGCCTCTTGATGGTAGCGGAAAACCCGCGTAGAACTACCTATAAAATATCTGAGATATATGACAAAATAGCACTTGCATCAACAGGTCGTATTGCTGAATATGAGGCATTACGGGTAGCAGGAATTAGCGAATCAGAGATCAAAGGCTACACATATTTTCGAGAAGATGTTACCGGCAAGTGGTTGACTAATCTCTATTCACAATATATGGGGTCCATATCACAAACATGGGATGCAAAGCCTCTTGAAATTGAACTACTTGTATGTGAGATAGATGCAGAGCCAACAGCAGGAAACCAGATATATTACATAGATTTCGATGGGACATACCGTGAGGAAGAGAATTTCGCAGTCATTGGGGGAAGAGCAGAAGCCATCGTAAAGATTCTTCAAGAAGATTATTCCTCCGATTTAGAATTGACCGCCGCCTTGCAACTTGCGTCTCAAACATTTGAAAAAGTAGAATCCGAAGAGTCCGAACCGTATCAGATTACCCCACAAACAATAGAAGTTGCGTGCCTGGATGCTACTGCTGGTAGACGTAAATTTCGCAGGCTTTCTATTGAAGAAATAACTGAGACTTTGAACCATGCATCGTAGAATTTATGGGTTGGAAACGGAATACGGTATCATCTGCACACCAGATAAAAACAGAGGTAAGAAACTCACCGTACAGAATGTCGTGATGTACTTGTTCCGTGAAATCATCTCTGGACGGATGTACCCAGATGTTTTCTTGGAAAACGGCGCACGATTCTATCAAGATATCGGATGTCATCCAGAATATGCTACCCCCGAATGTGATGATGTGATCGATGTGGTCGCACATGATAAAGCAGGAGAACGAATCGTAACCCGACTTGCAACAACTGCTGAACGCAGAATGAAAGCGGACGGTTTTAGAGGAAAAATCTCTATATTCAAAAACAACTTAGATACAGTCGGCAATACTTACGGTTGTCATGAAAACTATCTGATGGAACGGGAAAAAGTCAGTTTTCGGCAACTTGCATCACAACTCATACCCTTTTTTGTCACCCGACAAATATACACCGGCGCAGGAAAAGTAAAACGAAGTGACCAAGGTTTCTACGAAATATCACAACGCGCCCAACATATACGAGAAGAAATCTCAATAGCAACAACAACCGCACGCGGAATCATAAACACACGTGATGAACCCCATGCGGATAGAGAAAAATATAGACGGCTACACGTCATTGTAGGCGATTCTAATATGTCGGAATACTCAACCTTTCTGAAGGTTGGCATAACCGGAATAATCCTTCGCATGATTGAAGACCACTTCATTCAGGAACATTTCGCACTACGAAATTCGGTACAAGCTATTCATGAAATTTCTGAAGATATAGCCTGTAAAAGACTGATTGAGCTTGATAATGGCAAGCGATTATCAGCAATAGAACTGCAATGGCGATACTTTGAATGTGCTAAAAGGTATCTTGAACAGGCTGAATCTGATCCAACAACGGATGAAGTGATGAAACGTTGGGAATATGTGATGACACAATTGGAACAAGACCCAATGCAACTTGACCGCGAATTAGACTGGGTCATAAAAAGAAAGTGTATTGAGACGTATGTAAAACATCGGTCATTAAAGTGGGACTCTGCTGAGGTTAAACGAATAGATTTAGAATACCATAATATCCGTCAGGATTTAAGCGTCTTTTATAAAGCTGAAAAACGCGGTTTGATAGAAAGGATATTGGACGACTCACACATCCGCAAGGCGATGCATTCGCCTCCTGAAAACACCCGTGCAAAGTTCCGCGGTAGATTTATAAAACTTGTCAATAATGGCAAAGTGCTGTGTGGTGTCAATTGGAGTTATATCCAACTATATGAACCTTATCAGAAGTTATATCTGTCAACAGACCCACTCAAACCGGAATTTGAAGAAGCGAGTAGAATGATTTATTCAATCTAATAAATTACCAGAGAAGATTATGGCAACTGCTGCAGTACAGACACACCTCACTCCCGAAGAGTACATTACTTTAGAACGTAAAGCGATCCCTGACGCAGAAACAGTTAGAAGTGAATACGTTAAGGGGAAAATAATCGCAATGTCTGGGGCAAGTCGAGCACATAATCTGATTACTGTGAATATATCTGCAATGCTCCATATCCAATTAAAGGGGCGCGGATGCGAAACCTACGCAAACGAAATGCGGGTTAGCACACCCAGCACTTTATCCTATTTCTACCCTGATGTCGTTGTCGTTTGTGAAGAACCGCGCTTTGAAGATGATGTTTTTGATATACTTCTCAATCGGCGAAGTATGGTTGAATTTGCCAATTGAAAAATTGATTGGAGTTTATTTTATGGACGAAATTAGAGTTGCTTTTATTGGTTGTGGGAGAATGTCATCCCGATTGCAGCAATGCATACCAATGATACCTGAGTTTGAATTTGTTGCTACATGTGATCTTGTTGAAAACAAGGCGAGATCAAACGCACGAAAATTTGGGGCACTTCGTCACTATACAGATTACAATGAGATGTTCAAGAATGAAGACCTACATGCTGTTGCTGTGATAGGTAGACCTGATAACATGCATCGTGACATCGGTATTGAGTGTATGAAAAATGGCTATAACATCTATACCGAGAAACCGCCTGCAACAACCGTTGCAGGAGCGAAAATGTTGGTTGATACCTCTCTGGAAACCGGCAAAACAGGAATGGTCGGCACGATGTGGCGGCACGCACCTGCACATCAGATCGCAAAGCGTTTGATTGACGAAGATGATTTCGGAACACCGTGCCAATACCATACCCGCTATCTTGCACCAGGACCACGCCTTAAGGAAGCAGGGACACCCTTTGCCTGGCCCTTCATGCTTGATCAGGTAATACATCCAACAGATGGTATGCGATTTTTTATGGGGCAGGTCAGCGAAGTATACGCAGTTGGCACAATTGATGCACCATCCAGAAATGTGTCAATATCTGTTAACCTAAAATACGAAAATGGGGCAATCGGCACAATGACACTCGGCACCGGTCCCGTATTAGAATCTATGGTTTTTATCAAAGGAACGAACAATCAAGCAATACAAGTGTTTGAAACAATGAAACTAAAACGGTATCGCGTCCCAACTTGGCTCGGAACAGGTGGTGGCTATATTGATACACCGACCGAAGAGTGGAATCTAAATTCCGCTTACCACGGTATAAACAGACCCGGTTATCTGGAAGAGATGCAACATTGGGCACAATCCTTACAAGCAGGAACCCAACCACACTCAAGCCTTGAGGATGCATATCAAAATATGCGTGTTTTGGAGGCGATTAGTCAAAGTATTGAAAGTGGAAAGGTCATTCAAATTCTGGATTAACTTTCAGTATATCTAATATAAAAAGAATATACGGAGCCAACGAAAACGACATCAATATCTGCTTCACATCTCACAGAATTGCATTGACTTTTTGGGTATAGTGCTATATAATTCATTTTATAGAAAAATCGTAGATTCATTGACATTAATTAGATATAGAATTCGATGATAAGAAGATTACGAAAGGTTCCATTTAGGAGGAATTTATGTCACAACCAAAGTATGTCTACTTCTTTGGAGGCGGTGAAGGCGAAGGTGATGCTACAATGCGTCTCTTACTCGGTGGTAAAGGCGCAAACCTTGCTGAAATGACCACCCTTGGTGTTCCTGTCCCCCCAGGCTTTACTATCTCCACTGAAGTATGCAAATTCTACTATGAAAATGATAAGAAGTACCCCAGCGGTCTTGACCAACAGATTACCGAAAACCTACAGAAATTAGAAGATACTCTTGACGAGAAATTCGGAGATACGGAAAACCCGCTCCTTATCTCTGTTCGCTCAGGGGCTGCGGTGTCTATGCCAGGGATGATGGATACGATTCTTAACCTCGGTCTGAATGATGACGCTGTTCAAGGACTCATCGCGAAATCTGAAAACGAACGGTTTGCTTATGATGCATACCGTAGGTTCGTTCAGATGTTCGGGAACGTTGTGCTGCGTGTCGACCATGACGAATTTGAACATTTACTTGAACAGAAGAAAACAGATAAAGGTGTTACTTTAGATACGGAATTAGAAGCACCCGATCTGTTGGAACTTGTCAAAGAATTTAAAAACATCATCAAGCAGAAAACAGGTAACGATTTCCCAGACGAACCACGACGGCAGTTAGACATGGCCCGTGATGCAGTCTTCGAGTCTTCTGGCAATCCACGCGCCATTACGTATCGTAGACTTAACGATATTTCAGAAGAACTCGGACGTACCGCAGTTAATGTGCAAGCGATGGTATTCGGGAACATGGGAGGTAGCTCCGGAACAGGAGTTGCATTCACGAGAAACCCATCCACAGGTGCCAATCAGTTCTATGGTGAATTCCTAATGAATGCTCAAGGAGAAGATGTCGTTGCTGGTATTCGAACACCCCTACCAATATCAGAACTGCGAAACATCCAACCCGACGCTTATAATGAATTGGTCGAAATCGGTTTAAGACTTGAGAAACATTATCGTGATATGCAGGACGTGGAATTTACGATCCAAGACGGTACCCTTTATATGCTGCAAACCCGAAATGGAAAACGTACGGGTCAAGCTGCAGTCAGAATAGCAGTTGAGATGGTTGAAGAAGGTTTGATTGATAAAGAAACTGCCTTGACGCGAGTTCCCGCAAACGATCTTGATCAGTTATTGCATCCGAGTGTTGATCCTGATGCTCATGTTGAGGTGATCGCTAAGGGATTGCCAGCATCACCAGGTGCTGCTGTCGGCAAAGTCGTTTTCACAGCTTTACGTGCCGAAGAACTCGCAGCAAAAGGTGAAAAGGTTATACTCGTCCGATCAGAGACCTCACCAGAAGACATCGGTGGTATGGATGCCGCACAAGGAATCCTCACAGCACGGGGCGGTATGACAAGCCACGCAGCTGTCGTGGCACGCGGTATGGGTAAATGCTGTGTCGCAGGATGTTCCGATCTGTTTATAGATGAAGGGAAATTGGAATTCTATGCCGCAGGAAATCGTTATGCAGAAGGGGACTTTATTACACTCAACGGTTCCACAGGAGATGTACTCAAAGGGCAAGTTTCTCTCATTCAACCTGAACTGAGTGGACAATTCGGTATCCTAATGGAATGGGCAGATGAAGCGCGAACACTGGATGTGCGAACAAACGCAGATACACCAGAAGATACAAAAACTGCCCGAGAATTTGGCGCAGAAGGAATCGGACTTTGCCGGACTGAACACATGTTCTTTGGAACCGGCATAGATGCTGTTCGTGAGATGATCCTTGCAGATGATACAATTGAACGTAAACACGCATTAGGTAAACTCCTCGAACATCAACGAACAGATTTTATCGGTATCTTTGAAGCAATGGCGGGTTACCCCGTGACAATACGGACACTGGATCCACCATTACACGAGTTTTTACCGAAAAATGAAGCTGAGATCAATGAACTCTCGGGAAGAATTAACGTCCCAGCACAGAAACTTCGCGAACGTGTGGAAGAACTACACGAATTCAACCCCATGCTGGGGCATAGAGGATGTAGACTCGGCATTGTCTATCCAGAGATTACAGAAATGCAGGCACGGGCCATTTTTGAAGCTGCTGTTGATGTCGCAAAACGCGGTATCAAAATTTTACCTGAGATTATGATTCCGCTTGTTGGACACATTAATGAATTCTCGCTGCAACGTAAAGTTGTCGTGGATACTGCTGAGGAGGTATTTAATGAAACGGGAACTCGTGTTAAATACCTTGTGGGTACGATGATCGAGCTTCCTCGTGCAGCACTCACTGCGGACAAAATCGCAGCGGAAGCAGAATTCTTCTCTTACGGTACTAACGACCTCACACAGACAACATTTGGCATGAGTCGTGATGATGCAGTGAAATTTCTTGATGATTATGTTGAGAACGGTGTTCTTGAATATGATCCGTTCCAAGTATTGGACCAAGAAGGTGTTGGTAGTCTATTACAGATAGGAAACGAAAAAGGTCGTTCCGCACGTCCTGATCTGAAAGTAGGAATCTGTGGTGAGCATGGTGGAGAACCGAGCTCTGTGAAATTCTGCTACAGCTTAGGGTTTGATTATGTATCATGTTCTCCGTTCCGTGTGCCAATTGCGCGTCTGGCTGCAGCACAGGCTGCCATTGAAGCGAACACTTAGTTTGTATTTAATTATTCAGTTTTTTCATAGGCGTGTATGTGTGTTCTACATACACGCCTTTATCTTTTTGAATACATTCAATAGCACGGGTGTGTAAAGTTATTGTCACTAAAGTATCAATTTTGGAATTTCTTATGCTCTTAATAGTAGTAGGCATTCTCCGAGTGCCGTCTCTTATGAAAAAGATGACAAAATATTTACACACCCATAGCACAAAACGGTTGATATATATCGGCATAATGTGGTAAATTATGATTACATTGAAGGCAAACTAAATGCCAAATTTAAATTGGAGAAAATGCATGAATTCACAAGACATTTATCATTATAAACAAGATGTCCTATCTCCTGGAAAGACAGTAATGACCTTACAGGAGTTCCTTGAAAGTGACTTAAAGGGTTATGAATATGTTAATGGAGAATTAGTGTATATGCCACCCAAGACAGTGGAATTAGGAGGAATATGTTCTAATGTTGCTTTCTTTTTAGGTGAATATGTTCGTACCAATCATATAGGAAGAATCTTTTTACCATACACTGCATATAGAATTGGAGAATCTGGACTAATTCCAGATATTTCCTATATTTCAACCGACCGACTTCCTGATGACAAGAGTAAGCCATCCTATGACGCCCCAAATCTTGTTGTAGAAGTAGTTTCTCCAACTGACACGTTTTTTGAAATTCATGAAATGGTTTTTGCTTATCTTGAGGCAGGTACACAGCTGGTATGGGTGCTTGCACCACGAGCCAAATCGGTAACTATCTATCGTTCTGAAACGGACTTCAAACTGCTATCGCGAAATGACACGCTCAGCGGTGAGGACGTTGTTGAAGGTTTTTCTTGTTCAGTTGCCGAACTTTTTGAATAAAGACTCATTATATTACTTGGAAAGGAAACACAATGTTAATTGCAGATGTAAATGAAATTGAGGGACGCACATATCCCGCTCGTAGATTAACCAGAAACCTTGTCGGAGGTGCATCCCCGATACAGATAGATGAATTTTGCATGGGGTTTGTCGTCTTAGAACCCAACGGTGGACAAGTACCGTGGCACAACCACGAACAGGAAGAGATATACTTCATCGTTGAAGGTGAAGGTGAAATGTGTCTCGGTGAAGAAAGACAAACGGTTTCTTCTGGACAAACCGTGTTTATTCCATCGTGGGTTTTCCATCAGCTCACGAACACCAGCGACACACCCATGCACATGGTATACTGCTACGGACCTGCCGGAGATGTCGACCATTGGAAACAGGAACTCGCTGGCACACTGCCAAAAGCCGGTATAGATGTACCACCACTCCCTGAAGGTGCAGCACCCCAATGCACTGACAAACCTTGAGAATAGCTTTAAACCTTCTTCAGTCCCGTATGGAGTTCAAGTTTTAAATTGGGTGATATTTTATTCTTCCCAGACCCGGTAGGTTCGGTTTCCTAACCAATGCAGAATACCAAACGCGTATTCTGCCGGGTATCTCCACTAATTACCTAAATTATTACTATAGTTTGGACAGTTTCTATAATGACTTAACTTAAGGCTACAATAACTGTCTGTATAACTGTACACCTGTCGCCCCGCTGGGGCTAAAGAGTATTGTATATTCACATTTCTATACACCTGTCGCCCCGCTGGGGCTGCTCTGTTCTATATAATGTAGTTATATATATATATGGGGTTTAGAAACTCAGCCAAAATAGAAACGACATCAAGACAACAGTCCCAGAGGGACGACAGGTGTATAGTAACATATTCGTATCTCAAACCTAAGCCCCAGCGGGGCGACAGGTGTATTTCATTTATGATATAAGAAAGGCATATTATGATGAAG
>JAJDZB010000070.1:0-28011 GCA_022824835.1 Candidatus Poribacteria bacterium
GTACGTTTTTAGGATCATTTAATTTTATTGCAGAAAATTTTTCGTATCCTTCAATATCTTCTTTTTCATAGTCTTTATATCTTATTTCTCCTATGTGTATCTGTTGACTTGTTGATTCAATGCTATTGATGAAATCACCTATGGTTGTCTGAATCGCTACAGATGTAGGATTACTTTTATCACCATATCCTTCCCACATTGAATGACTTTCACTTTCCTTTAAAAACCAACTATTGCAGAACATTAGATGGTTTGAAAATAGTTGTAATAATGTTTCAAATGAGTGGAGGCTTTTGTATATTTCATTTGTCTCGAGTTCAGTAAAAAACTCCTCAGCATCTCTTACAAAATCTTTCATTCTCTGGAATGCTTGATCTTGTTTTATTGGTGTGTTTGCTTCATTTAAGAGATTTGTCTTATAGACTTCTATTTTTGATTTTTCTGAAAGTGTTCCTTCCTTTTTGTCACTGAACAAGGATATTACAGGAAAAAAGAGTGAACTCTTATAGAGCATTGTCAGAAATTTGTCTATAGACATGTACCTCCACAATTTTTTGTCATCGCGTGGAGTGTCAAAGTAAGGACTATTTTGGTACGGCATTGTTGTTTAATTTTTCAGTAAGTATAGTCCTTATCTTAGCTTCAGGCATTATTCGTAATGTATGATTTAGCACTTTCCAATCTAAGTTTTTTTAGGATTTTAAAGCAATACGTTTATAGTCGTTAAGTGGTGGTTTGAAATATTCAATTAGATTGTGTTCAATATCAAATCGGGATTCAGTAGGTCCGGGCACATAAACTGAGATATAATTCATACCAAGATCGCGGGCATGATCCCATTTTTCATGATTTGGATTCAACCTTGTTCTAAAACCCTCTGTTTGTCCGATATACAATAACTCATGTTGATTTATACTTTCTGCATTGGGTGTCCCTTTTGAAAAAATGTAGACCCCTGGTGCATTGTATATAGGTCCCTCTAAGTCGTAAACTACAAAATGGTATGTATTCTTACCCGTACTGACATCTATTGGTCCAATCCTTGCCATTTTTGGTCTCCTTTCTGTCTATTCGTTTGCGGTGTAATTAAATTACCATTTGGTATCAACGAAGCAATAAACTTGACTATACTGAAGCAAGCACATTGTCCATCACTGCTTGCCATTTTCCTTCAAACTTCTCACCGAATTCTTTTTCTCCACCGGTTGCTAAAGGTCCTGTAATCATCGGTTTAGTAGCGTTATTTCTTTCCCAGATTTGCTTGCCACCGAAATCGTTGTGTAGGAAATGGAGTGCAACTCCTGCGCGTTCCTTATCAGATAGATTTGATCTCGTGCAATGTGCAACACCATAGCAGAAGAACAATACACCACCAGCCTTCAACTCAATCGGTACAGCACGTTCTTCAGGCGGATCGCATCGGATATGGTGATCGCTCAACGGGTCACGATAATGTTCATAACTTTCACGGTGACTACCAGGGATAACATGTATAGTTCCATTTCCAACATGTGCATCGTGAATAGCGATCCACATAGCAGTGCCTCGCAAAGGGTCGGCAATTTTGAAATATGCGTTATCTTGATGCCAACTGGTGCCGACACCTACTTTAGGCGGTTTCCAAAACGCCTGATCCAGTTCCAACATGAATCCTTCACCGATGAGTTGGCTAACGGTTGAGACAACCTTAGGGTGAAAAGGTAACGCCTTATGTAAATCGCTCCGATTATTTAGGGGAATTACCTGCAGATTCTGTCGTTCACCTTCGTTATCGCGTTTCGTACCATCCTCTTGCACAGCACAATTGATACCTCTACCGTTTTCAATCTCAGTATTGTAGATCCTTTCTAATTCTAACCGTAGTGCCTCTGCCTCTACTGGTGAGAAAAAACCGTCTATTGCCAAATATCCTTCTTCTCTAAAATGCGCGAGTTGATCTTCTGTTAATTGCATGTCTGGTTTTCTTCCTACTTAGTATGTGTTTGGGGAGTTCAAATGAATATTGCTAATATCAGGATAAACACGATTCAACACTGACATTTTACACAATTTTGACGTACAGTGTTAATTATATCATAATTTGGACTCTATAGCAAAGAAAAATAGATGGAAGGGTGGGAGATGGGAGGGGAAGGTTGGAAGAATGGAAGGGTGGAAGGTTGGAAGAATGGAAGGGGGAGGTTGGAAGAATGGAAGAAGGGAGGGAAGAATGGAAGATGTTTGGGTTAGGTTCTTGAATTTGTCTGAACCAGGATTTTCAGGATTGACCAGGATAAGAGGTTTGTGATGCGTATCAAACGGGTAAGGTAACGCTGAGTTAGTCGTATTTAGCGGGGAAATCCTGTAATTTCGTAGTGTGCCTTCTTTCAAAATCGTACCATATGGTACGAAATTTCGTACCGTGGTACGATTTGGTACATTGGCTTTGGCGTTAGTTACAGTAAGGTTTTGTGGCGTGTTTTTTGACAGAGTCAAATTTTTTAAATTCCTAAATGGTACGAAATTCTCGCCATGTTGAAATATGCCTGAAAAAATCGGTTTTTTCTGATATTATGATCATTTCTGGACATTGTGCAAAATAACATTGTAACACCTTTATGATAAACTTTTTGTAATTTAGTTTGTAACATATATTTTATCATATATGAAATACACTTGTCAAGTTAAAATTTGAAAATAAGATAATTTTTTCCTTTCGCTGTATGTTTTTTAAGGTTTACAGTGCTTGTATTTTGTGTTATAATATTATCCAATATTTACACAATAAGGAAGATTTTAAATGACGCCTAAAGTTGCATTAGAAAAACGTGAGCAAATGATTCGCGAGGGGTATTGTGTAATAGAAAATATCCTCACAGAAGAATTCTTGCAGGAACTTCACGATGAATCGGAACGACATATTGCTGGACATAAACAATCAGAAAGAGTCAAATATCATGGATGTCACATACTTGTCAGTGGTGATGAAAGTGACCCTATTCAGAAATTATTGGAGTGGCAGCCCACGCGAAAATCATTAAACGAGATAGGATTCGGAGATTTTGCTTCACTCGGTGGTGTGATTATACTCGCAAAGGAACCGAAAGGAGCTCCTCTCTACTGGCATCAAGACTGGTTCCGTTGGGATGACCCAATTAGTTGTGCCCCTTGGCCTCAAGAAATATTTCTCAATTATTATCTTACCGATACAACCCAGGAAAACGGCTGTTTAAAGATTATTCCTGGAACCCATCGTAAACGCATCAAATTTCACGATATTCTTTTGTCAAGGGAAGAACTTAAAGATGTAGAAAGGTATAATTTTCTTGAGGAGGACTATCCTTTTATGTTTGACGACCATCCTAATCAGGTCGATGTGTGCGTTAGTGCAGGCTCGGTGATTCTGACAGATGCACGGCTATTGCATGCAGCACGGAAGAACAGTACCGAAAAACGCCGCACACTGTTTCTTGCATGGCATCGCCGACCAAACACTGTTCCAGATTTTTGGGATGCTGAAATACCTGAACCTATAGCGAGTCGTGATCCAAAAGTAGAATATCCTCAACAAAATGTCCCTGGAAAATTCTTATATGGATAGCACACACCAATAAAATCAGCACACCTGAACAATTCCCTCGTCAACGATAGACATGCTGTTAGATTGTGCGTTTCTTTGTAGCACATTCATCCTTGATTGTGCTTCTTCTACAACCACTTATGCGTCAATTTAAGGATATTCCCTTTTGTTGATAGGCTATATATGTCCGGTTTTAGTCTCATACCTTTCACCGCGGCCGGTGCTTGGGTTTTCGCGGAATATGTTTTCTATATACCTTCCGCACCGCTGGTACTGATATGTGGTTTTCCAAAGCCTCAGAGAGGCGAAAGGTATATAGTCTGTATTGAGCCAACTAATAGCAAGCCCCAGAGGGGCGAAAGGTGTATCAACGTACTAACGTTTTTCACTAAATTGACGTCTATGGTGCGATAAGGATATTGAACCTACCGGGTTAGCCACATGGGTATAATTCCTCATAAATAGACTGTGCTACCTGTACGTTATTTAAGGTTGACGATGCTTGTATTTTGTGTTATAATATTGTCCAAATTTTTCACAATAAGGAAGATTTTAAATGACGCCTAAAGTTGCATTAGAAAAACGTGAGCAGATGATTCGCGAGGGGTATTGTGTAATAGAAAATATCCTCACAGAAGAATTCTTGCAGGAACTTCACGATGAATCGGAACGACATATTGCTGGGCATGAACAATCAGAAAGATTCAAATACCATGGATGTCACATATTTGTTAAAGGTGATGAAAGTGACGCTATTCATAAATTGTTGGAGTGGCAACCCACGCGAAAATCATTAAACCAGATAGGATTCGGAGATTTTGCTTCATTCGGTGGTGTGATTATACTCGCAAAGGAACCGAAAGGAGCTCCTCTCTATTGGCATCAGGACTGGTACCATTGGGATGACCCAATTAGTTGTGCACCTTGGCCTCAGGAAATATTTCTCAATTATTATCTTACCGATACAACCCGGGAAAACGGTTGTTTAAAGATTATTCCTGGTACCCATCGTAAACGCATCAAATTTCACGATATTCTTTTGTCAAAGCAGGAACTTTATGATGCAGAAAGATATGAGTCTCTTGAGGAGGACTATCCTTTTATGTTCGACGACCATCCCAATCAGGTAGATGTGTGCGTTAGTGCAGGTTCGTTGATTCTGACAGACGCACGGCTATTGCATGCAGCACGGAAGAACAGTACCGAAAAACGCCGCACACTGCTTCATGCATGGCATCGCCGACCAAACACTGTTCCAGATTATTGGGATGCTGAAATACCTGAACCTATAGCGAGTCGTGATCCAAAAGCAGAATATCCTCAACAAAATGTCCCTGGAAAATTCTTATATGGATAGTACACACCTACATCTATAAAATCAGCACACCGTAACAATCCCGCGCCAATAATAGTTATGCTGTTAGATTGTGCGTTTCTTTGTAGCACATTCTGTTAGATTGTGCTTCTTCCTCCAACCCCTTCATCCATCATTCGTGTTGTCCGTACCCCATCCATGTTTATATATCTGTAGCACATTCATCCTTGATTGTGCTTCTTCTACAACCACCTTTTGCCCCGATAGTGCTGCTATGTGATTTTCCAAAGCCTCAGAGAGGCGAAAGGTGTATAGTCCGCATTATTCTCACCTAATTATTATCGGTAATTACTTTCCATAGTCCTTTTCGAATATCTTTCGCACGGCTTTGATATGCCATAAACAATTCTTCATGTTTAAATGGTTGGTGACGTGTGTCAACACGTCCATATCCTTCACGAATAATTTCAAGATTTATAAACATATCATCGGAAGTTCGATAAACGTATCCTAACAGTCGATCATATTGATCTCTTTCGTGTTCCTCAAAACGAATATATACTGATTCATCTAATAATAATTCTCTCATGAAGTGGGTTGCTTCTTCACCGTACGGTTCAATGGGTTTATCAAGGTGTCCAGTTTCAGGTGCGTTGACACCAATAAGCTGAACACTTGTGGCTTTACCTTCGTACTGTATTTCAACTGTATCGCCATCAATAATTCTTCTAACTTCATAGTTAGTCTCTTTTTGGGTAACTTGGAAGATAAAAAGACCGATTGGTGTAGCGACTAAAATCGCCACAGCAGCTATCAAAGCAATAGTTCGATGTTTCAAGTATCGTTTTGTTTGATTAAGAGTATGTTGTGTCTTTCTATCCTCTGTTGGTGGTTCCGATTTGTGTTTATTAAAGTACCCTTGCGATCTTTCCGGAATTACATTACAACGTAAGTTTTCATAATATATCCATTCTTGGGTTTTTCCACTGAAGGCAAGAATGCCAAAACGCGAATCTGTGGCAGAGAGGTAACTCTTAAGTTGATCCACACCTTCTTTCGTTTTACCTATATGTCTATCTTTACACTCAACAATTGCTACCCAGTATCCCGTGGAATTCTTGACCACAACATCAACAGTGCCACCATGTTTTGTTCCAAACTGAATATTACGTTGTTCTTCTACAGTAAATCCATCTTCATTGAAATATTTTACAACGACTTCTGTCACTTCTTTCTCGTTTAACATTACCCCGTTATTCATATTGCTCCTAAAATGATTTTGAAGTTATTGCCAAAATAGAGTTTTTGAGTATGATACCTTACTCATATACACAAAAGGAGAAGGGTATCCCTGGTGACCAAACCAAAATACCCAATTAAATTAGATATGGGATACCCATAGTCCAATAGGTATTTCAGTTTGGTCTTGAAGTAATTCTACTATGCAAAAGGGGAGATGTCAAACCTAATTTGGGATGTGGGTGTGTAAAGTTTTTGTCACCTTGTTTGTCAGAATCGCGGATTATCGCCGATGACACGGATTGCACGGATTATTGGCTTGGAATTCAAGGATGTATGCGTAGGATAAGCATTTTGCACAACAGATAGGTAATCAGCAAACGATTCAGAGGAGGACAACCCTTGTGAATAGTACAAGGAGATACTAAAACACGTCGACAGAGCACATGAAATTCTCAAAACTATCTCGTCATACAACAAGTTAGAACGGAAAGACACCAGCAAATAAGCTCTTAATAGTAGCAGGCACTCTCCGAGTGCCGTCTCTTATGATAGTAGTAGGTACTCTCCGAGTGCCGTCTCTTATGAAAAAGGTCCCAAAATACTTACACCCGGGAGAGACTGTTTATATTGGAACAATTTGAAACTCACACCTGTTCCTTAACAAACACAGGAGTAAAAGTGAAATGGAATTTAACCAATCTCAGAACTACTAATTGCGAATAATTATACTCTTTTATTGTGTGATGTTAACCTTTGTAGTAGGCAGCCGCCATAGTCGGATGGTGCCATCATACCCCGCACTTACAAGCGATTCTCCATCTGGATTGAATATAACACTACTGACATAACGTGCACGAGTATCATTTAGGACATTATCTCCATGCCCCTCAAGCGTATGGAGGTGTTTTCCTGTTTTGGCATCCCATACCCGAATAGTTCCATCATGGCTGCTACTGACAAGCGTTGAACCATCAGGACTAAAGGAGACACTGTTGACTTGATCCGCATGCCCTTCAAGTGTGTGGAGGTGTTCTCTTGTTTTGATATCCCATAGTCGAATAGTCCAATCCACACTCCCGCTAACAAGCATTGAACCATCAGGGCTAAAAGTGACACACCGGACAGAACCTTTATGTCCTATTAGCTGATCGGTGTTTTCACCAGTATTAGCATTCCATAACCATACAGTCTTGTCATCAAAACTTCCACTGGCAAGCGTTGCACCGTTAGGACTGTAGGACACGGAGATTATAGGACTTCCATGTCCTGCCAGCGTTCGTAGGTGTTCTCCTGTTTTCATATCCCATAATCGGATGGTTTTATCGTCACTTCCACTGGCAACAATGGAGCCATTAGGACTTATGGAGACGCCTAAGACAGCTGAACGTTCAATATTTTCTGACTGTGTGTCGATCGTGTGTAGGTGCGCGCCGGTTTTTAAATCCCATAACAGGAGGTCTCCGTCTAAGCCTCCACTTGCAACCACTGAACCATCAGGGTTCAATGATATCTCAAAGATATAATCCGAGTGTCCTGCCATTGTGCGTAGGTGTGTACCAGTTTTCGTTTCAAATAAACGGATACTATTATCGTTCCATCCACAAGCAAGCATTGAACCATCAGGATTTATGGATGCACTATAGATATGAACCCCATGACCTGCCGACTTATGAAGACGTTTACCGGTTCTCACATCCCAGAAGATAGTCGCATCTGAACTTGCGCTCCCAAGCACTGAACTATCAGGAATAAAAGAAACACTAAGGACTACTTCCTTATGTCCTGATAGGGTGTTGAGGAGTTTACCTGTATTCACATCCCATAGTCGGATGCTTTTGTCCGCATCTCCGCTTGCCAGCATAGAACCATCAGGACTGAAGGATAAACTTATGACAGAACCAGCTTGTGTTTCTTGCACACGGAGAAGTGTGCCAGTTCTTGCATCCCATAAGCGCAAAGTCCCATCCTTGCTCCCACTCGCAAGCAAAACACCATTAGGACTGAAAGCAACGTTACTCACAGTATCCGTATGTCCTGCAAGCGTGAGGAAGTGTGCCCCTGTTTTTACATCCCATAAGCGTATAGTCCCATCTTTACTCCCACTCGCAAGCAAAACACCATTAGGACTGAAGGAAACACTACGAATAATATCCTCATGTCCTTCTAACGTATTAATGTGCTTAACGGTATTTACATCCCATAGCATGACGGTATTATCTCCACTTCCGCTGGCAAGTAGGGAACCATCAGGACTGAAGGAAACACTATAGACAATAGTCCGATGTCCTGTCTGTGTGCGGAGGTGTGCACCAGTTTTCACATCCCATAACATGATATATTTGTCCACGGCTCCGCTGGCAAGTATCGAGCCGTCAGGACTGACAGAGAGACTATAAACAGGACGTCCGTGTCCTGCCAGAATAGAATAATACTGGTTTTGAGCAATAGTCTCCGGTAAATAAAGCGTTATAATCAAAAATAGCGTAAGCAAGTTGAAAAACAGTGCTCTATTCATCTGAAAATACTCCGATTTAGAAGTGTCTGGATGGAATCAGGATTTGCGTTTCTGTAGGATGATAACTCACAGACAATTTCAAAATTTCGCGGTAGGTTCTAAAGTTTTCCGGTATTTCTGCGGGGAAACAATAACCAGTCGTAACTCTTATATGTAGTGTAGATTTTGAACATCACGTTTGAATCTTTATGTTAAACTATTTTAATTTTAACGTGTTTTTTTGTCCTCAGCAAGTTTATTGTCTCAGAGTAGTTAATCGAAAAAGAGTTGAAGGATTGACATTTTGTTCCTGTTCTGGTAAACTGCAACAGTGTTACTAATCAGCAAAACATCGGAGGGAACTATGGACATACGTTATGAAGGTATTTTTTCACCAACGGTTACACCCCTTGATGAAAAGGAACGTGTAGATGAACTCGGATTTGTTAATCAGCTTAACCGTCTGATAGACAACGGTGTTCACGGTATATATCTGTTAGGATCATCAGGAGAGTTTGCCACTTTGACGAACACGGAACGCGAGCGAGCGATGGATATCGCAACCAAGACTGTTGCTGGACGCGTTCCCATTGTCTGTTGCGTTATGGATACAAGTACACAACGGGTAATCCAGAACATTGAAACAGCAGAACAGTTTAACGTAGACGCGGTCGCTGCCACGCCATGCTACTATTATCCCTCCACTGATGACGCTGACATCCGACAATTCTATCAAGCAATTTCGGAT
This sequence comes from Candidatus Poribacteria bacterium, assembly GCA_022824835.1. Taxonomy (GTDB): domain Bacteria; phylum Poribacteria; class WGA-4E; order WGA-4E; family WGA-3G; genus MSPOR6. The sequence goes on from JAJDZB010000070.1 coordinate 9,359, forward strand.
AGCACAGAACTACCCATCATGATTTATAACATTCCATCTACGGTAAAAACTGCTATTAAACCGCATGTCATTGCACAGATTGCGGATGCATGTGAAAATGTTGTTGGTATGAAAGACAGTTCTGGTGATTGGATAAACTGTCTGAATCTACTGTCTCTGTTAGGGGATCGCGACGATTTCTCTATTATGATCGGTTCACACTTTCTTATCGGGGCTGCAGTGTTATTCGGTGCTGATGGCGGCATTATCTCAATTTCAAACGTCGCACCGAAAGAAGCAGTGGCACTCTACACCGCAGCAAAAGCACGGGATATTGATGAAGTCGACAGACTCCAAAGATGGATGATGAAACTTAGCAAACTCTATAGGTATGGACAGGGGGTTAGCGGTCTGAAGGCATGTCTGGAAATTATGGGGGTTTGCAATGCATATACGACACGTCCGTTGTTACCTTTAGATGATGGCGCGAAAGAAGAACTCAAGCATCTACTTGCTGAGTTAGGACTCTATTCTTAGACCGTAATGATTGAAATACAACCTATCAAAAATCCACCTATCGCTACAATAGAGGTACCGGGTTCAAAAAGTTTTACGAACCGCGCGTTATTGGTCGCTGCACTTGCTAACGGACAATCCACTTTGACAGGTGCTCTCTTTAGTGATGATACGCACTATATGTGTAAATCCTTACAAAAACTCGGGGTGCAGATTGTTGAGGATAAGGAACAGGACACTTTCCATGTCACAGGAAACGGAGGGGTGATACCTATTCAGCGTGCAGAGCTTTATATCGGAAATTCCGGTACAACATCCCGTTCACTCCTGAGTTATGTCTCTCTCGGATATGGTGAATTCATCATTGATGGTGATGAACCGATGCGCGGCGGGAGACCTATCTCCGATCTAATGGATGCTCTGGAACAGTTGGGTGTGTCGGTACGTTCAGAATTTGAGAATGGATACCTGCCTGTTATTGTAAATGCTAACGGCATTAATGGAGGGAAGACGAAACTTGATGCCAGCAGAAGCAGTCAATTTTTAACTTCACTGATGCTGGTTGCCCCTTATGCGAAAGACGGTATGGAGATTGAAGTTGTCGGAACTCTCAAGACACCCTATATTGATATTACGATGGCAGTTATGGAAGCATTCGGTGTGGAGGTTATCAACACGGGGTATAAACTTTTTTCTATATCAGATGGACAACAGTATCAATCGCGTGCTTACCACATAGAACCGGATGCCTCCAGTGCGTCCTATTTTTTTGGTGCCGCTGCGATCACGGGGGGACGTGTCACTGTGAAACATCTTCACACAGATTCTAAGCAAGGAGATGTGCAATTCATTCGTGTCTTGGAGCGGATGGGATGCCAAGTAGATGTCTCTGACAACGGTATTACCGTTCGTGGACCGGATCAGTTGCGGGGTATTGATGTTGATATGAAGGATATATCGGATACCGCGCTAACCCTTGCTGCGATTGCGCCTTTCGCTGATAGTCCGGTCATCATCCGCAACATTGAGCATACGCGTTGGCAAGAGACCGACAGAATTTTTGCAATGGTGACAGAACTGCGAAAGTTAGGTGTACCCGTTGTTGAGCATCAAGATGGACTTGAAATATCACCCTCTCCTATCACGCCTGCTGCTATTGATACGTATCATGATCACCGTGTTGCAATGGCGTTTTCCCTTATCGGCTTGAAAGTCCCAGGAATTCGGATTAATGATCCCGATTGTGTGCGTAAGACGTTTCCTGATTATTTTGAGGTGTTGAAAGATTTGTATGTTTGACTTTGAAATGAACCACTTGGACTATCCAGTATATTCAAATTGCACTTGGAATTCTTTCCAGACGATAATCCCACTTCCATAAAACACGACTGCCAAGGGAATCAATATCCAGACCGATAGAATTCCCTTTAACAGGATTAGTCCTACACCCATAACGGCTGACAGAATGAGTACTTTAGGAATAAAAACTTTCTCATCAAGTTTCGTGATCCGCTTTGAGATATAGCCGAATCCTACGATAATTAAGTACGTCTCACTGATGATCAATGCTATCGCTGCACCAATGTGACTATATCGTGGTATAAGAAAAAAGTTCAGGGAGATATTCAATAGTGCTGTAGTCCCCATAATAACAGAAAACACAGCGCGTTTGTCTGCTGCACGCAACACGGCAAATACAACGGTCGTCAAAAAAACCATTCCGCCTGTCGCGCTTAGCCATTGTAATACAGTCCCAATCTTGTTTAAAACATCCGATGTATATTTAGGAAACAGTACAGCAGTTAGTTCATGAGAAATAACCGCTAATCCAACTGCTAACGGCACAGCACATATCACCATCCACCGCACCCCGAAAGTATATGCTTGCGATAGTTTGTCCGGTTCATTTACATACAAACGAGAAAGGATAGGAAACATTGCACCCATCATGAACGCCCCAGGTAAAGTCGTTAAAGCATTGACAATACTATACGACAGACCATACCAGGTGTTGGCGTCTAAACCATCCGGACTGAGTTTTGATAACATGATAGCATCAATGCGAAAATAGAGTAGATTAAACAGATTGCCAACAGCGAATGGCAACGCTTGTTGCATGATTGTTATCACTATCTTTCGACTGGGTTTGAAACCGAGTGGCGTGAAACGGTATCGTGTATATCCGATGCTCAATATTAGGTTAATACCACTGGCAATCAACATGACTTGGCAGACACTTATAATCCCATATCCGAGTAGAATCGCAGCACCACCGACGAGGACATAAGTGCTTCTTTCAGCAACTACCGTCCATGCCTCATATTTCATCTCCTCATGTGCCCGAAAAACGGATCTAAAGAGTTGCGCGATAGAATTGACAATCTCAGCCAATCCTAAATAGAGTATTATCGTTAGGATTACAGCTTCGTATCCCAAAACCATTGCAGAAACGATCATGAGGGTGAATGCGACGATGGAAAGACCAAGCCGTACAAGTAAGGCGTTCCCCAGATAGTGTCGCGTATCTGAGAGATTCAGTGTCATTTCTCGGACTAAAGGATTGTCTATTCCGAGTTCTATGAGACTTGCGATGAGGTTTGTCAGTGCGATTGCAACAAAAAAGCCGCCTAATTCACTCTCAGTAAAATAACGGGGCATCAGCCAGATTGTTATTACGAGTGCACCGAGGCGACCAACAAAGTGTGCACCGAAAAGGACAGATGTGTTTTTGAAAATACGGTTCATCTAATTTATAAGCATTGATCTCTCATCATTCAATACAACCCAATTCTAACATAATTCGGTACTAAAGTCCAATAGCTATCAGTATCACCTTGCTTAAGACGATTTGCACCCAGTGTAGCAATTGCTGCACCACGAGGCACATTAAAAATAGAATCAGCACGTTTGTATTGCACCTGGTGTGCTGTCTTATCAAACCTTTCTTGAATTGCATTCCCATATTCCGTTAGACCATCTCCTACAAAGACAATCGTAGCATCAGGTGAAATGTGCTTATCAAGTTTATCTAAGAATTCGTCAATCGGCAAGCAGAGATCATCTGTTATACGACGCCAATCTGTACCCCCGTGGAAAATAGCACCGTAGATTTCGCTTCGTCGTGCATCAAGTATCGGACAGACCAATCCGTCTGTCCATCTGAGGTTATAGGCGACTGCTTCTAAAGTGGACACGCCGACGATTGGTTTATCAACGGCATAGCAGAGAGATTTCACTGTTGCGACACCAATCCGGACACCAGTAAACGATCCAGGTCCGATACCAACAGCGCACCCATCTAAATCATGTGGCGTTATTTCTCCCCATTTTAGGACTGTATCAATAGCAGGCATCAGTCTGGAGGAGTGTGCTTGGACAATGTTCAGTGTGTGTTCTGCGACTATATTGTCGTTATCTATGAGGGCAACACTGCCGATAGGAGTGGAGGTGTCTATACCTAATATTTTCATTCTATATCTATCAACAAATCTGAAGTAGAACTGGCGTTAAATAAGTATTCTTTTAATACAACTTCTGGTGTAACGGAATCAGGAATATCATCTGTCAAGATAAGCGATAGGATTTTTTCTAATGTTTCATCTAAATTTCCAGTGAATGACTTACAAGGGATTGAAAGCGTTTTTAACACCTGTTCAAAACGTCTATATCCATTCTCTGTTTGCAGTTCAACCCATAGAATATCCCTCTTGTTTAGCTGTTCTTTATTTGATATGGAAAGTTTGTTTGCCACTATCACTCTACTATTCCGTGCGAAAGCTGCATCTGCGCTCTCAGGATTCCCTTTTCCCATTAATTTTACTTCACAAGGATAGTCCTTACCTGTCATGTCAAATAAATAAAAATCAGATTCGCGTTCTGTCTCGGGTAGATTCCTCTGATCGAAACACCTTTTTGGTACTTGAAAAAGTGCACAAAGAGTGATCATTAAGGGTTTTTCAACCTGTTTTCCTGATGTGCTCCAGTATGCTCCTCGTAGTGCAGAACGTTTTACAGCAAGAGTATTGATGACAATTAGACTCTCGTTTATATTCAAATCTACACTAACATCCCGAAATTTAATTGTAAGTGCAATATCAAGTTCATCTTGTTCTGTCAGACTGTTAATCGCCGAATAGAGAGTATCATAATGTTTATAAGAGGCATCTAAAACTATCTCTTTCCTTGCCGTATTGTATGCATTCGTAATTGTTTTCTTGTTGAGACCTGAGTGTATAGCAATTTCATCGGGACGATATGTATCAGAATTAAGAAACTCCTTTTTATACCGATCGACTGTTACAGATTTATTGTCCAACTTTGCACATGCTACGCGCTTGAAGAAGTCAACAGCATACTGAAGGAAGTCTGCATTAATCAAAGCCAGAACTTCAGAACGGTAATCCTTACCAGCGAAAAGTTTACGAATGATGTTCTTGATTACTGCGCCAGTAACAGTCATAGATCACATTTCCCTTCAGTCATTTCACTCGTTAACTCTTCCAATGACAGGATACGAGGCATCAATGTAGGAAACAGTGCGGTATCAAGTTTCTTCTCAGCTTGACGAACATAGTCTACTTCTTTTTCGCAGAGAAGATAATTTCTCTCGTACGTAAGGGCAACGTAACCTACTGTACCACTTCCGCCAAATGGATCAAATACGAGGTCCCCTTTAAATGAATAGAATTGGATGACACGGGAAGCCAATTCGGGTGGAAAAATAGCAGGATGAACTTTGTCAGTTGCCGGATTGATTTGCCAAACATTTGTTTTTTCATACTCCCCAAAAACTTTACTCGCCTCTATAGTTTCATCATCATATTGCCGGATATTCCAATCAATTAACTTGTCTGTTTTTTTACGATATACCATGACGCTTTCAGTAATAGAATTCGCTTTATATCCAAGGGGTTTTCGATGTTGAAAAAAACCTCCATTTCTATTTTTAGCAGCGTATTCAGGTTTCATCCACACAATGTCGTCAATAAACTCCCATCCCATTTCGGTTAATCTTGGATGGATGTCGTAAGGGATTGCATATCGCTTACTGGAATGTGCCCTGCTTATTCGCGGAACAATAACAGGGGAGGTATTAAGGACAAAGAATCTTCCCTCTTTGGTTATACGATGCGTCTCTCTAAATATATCTGATAAAAAATCAAGATATGCGTTGTAACTCTGGAAAATGGTGTAATCGCGTGCATTGTAATACGGTGGTGAAGTGAAAGTAAGATGGATTGATTCGTCCGGAATAACTTTCAGGACATCCTGAACATTTGCACATACCATTAAGTTCTTCAGCTGGTCTGGACTATCTTTATGGTTTTGCGTTTTTGCTGTTTTTGGTGGAACAGAATTCCGCATATCTTTTTCAATTTGCTCGCGAATTATCTCATTTGGGTGTGTAGCTAATGCGCTGATTGTTTCCTTAACATCAGGATGTTCTTTGAAGTAGAGTAATCCTCGCAGTGCTTGTAATATAACTTTTGGGTCCGCATCGTTAGTAAATGCGCTTAACGCTGGAATTGTTGATTCAGCTTTAAGTCTACCTATCGCTGATACAGCTTCACGTCGCGTGGTTGTATTTTTTTCAACTTCTGCAAACGCAATGAGAGTTGTTAGATATTGCTCGTCTTTTAATTTACCGAGGTTTTTAAAGGCAAGGCACCGAATTTTCGGATTCTGGTGTTCTAATAAAGGTACAAACAACTGACCGTCAAACCCTGCCGGTAGTTTGCCGAGATTCTTAAGGACAGAAAGCAGATATTGTTCTTCGTTATTCGGTGTGAGAACTTTCTTAAAAAAAGGAGTATCCTGTTTTAATTTTTCACGTTCAATGTCAAATTTGGTGAACATGGTCTGCTATTGCTCCATTTTAGAATCAGATTCTGGGTTTTTCCTTACATTTGCAAAGATTGTATAGAACATCATAGAATATATTATATGTAACGTTATTCTACCAGAAATATATCAATTAAATCCATCATTTTATTTGCTTTTACAGATGAAATATGTTATCATTTTAATAGTTTGCTATAAAGTGGGGGATTAGCTCAGTTGGGAGAGCACTTGCATGGCATGCAAGGGGTCACCAGTTCAAGTCTGGTATCCTCCACCATTTATTTTCCTCATCTTTCCCATCTTTAAGCTCCCATACCAAGACGCAACAAAATCAGACACATCCAAGCAAGGGAATTAAATACCCCGTTCTACACACCTATCAACAAAAATACTTGCAACTTTTCGCAATTATAGATATAATCTAATTTCAAATCAAATTAACACAATACACCTATATCCCCACTAAAGGAGAATGTGGTTATGCAAGCATTTGAGTATATCGCTGCAAATACGGTATCCGAAGCTGTCACACTGCTTGATGAAAAAGGTGAAAATGCCAGAATCCTTGCAGGTGGTACTGATCTTATCGTTCAAGCTCGAGAAGGAAAACGAAACTTAGATTGGATGATAGATATCAAATCCATCCCCGAAGTAAATGAAATAGACTATAACGCTGACAGTGGATTGACACTCGGTGCAGCGGTTCCCTGTTATCAGATATATGCAGTTGATGACTTATGTGATGCGTATCCCGGTTTAGTTGACGCGACTAAGATTATCGGTGGCACTGCTATTCAGGGACGCGCAGCGATAGGCGGTAACCTTTGTAACGCTTCACCTGCTGCAGATGCTATTCCACCGTTGATCGTATTGAATGCAACTTGTGTCATTGCCGGTCCAAACGGAGAACGAGAAGTGCCTGTTGAAGACTTCTGCACCGCCCCAGGACAAACAGTACTTGAGAAAGGTGAGATGCTTGTTTCTATAAAGATACCGGCACCACAGGAGAGTTCAAGTTCCTATTATCTAAGATTTATCCCACGCAATGAGATGGATATCGCAGTCGTTGGCGTAGGCGCATCCGTTGTGTTAGATGCAGCAAAAGAGAAGTTCGTATCTGCACGGATCGCGCTTGCTGCTGTCGCTCCTACACCCTTATTTGCTGAAGAAGCGAGTACGCTACTTGCGGGGAGAGAAATCTCTGATGGTGCTATTGACGAGGCAGCACAAGCCGCACAAGGGATCGCACGTCCGATTAGTGACATGCGCGGTACTGCTGAACAGCGGACACATCTTGTCGGTGTTCTGACGCGCCGTGCTCTCAATGGGGCAATCCAGAGAGTTAAAGAAGCGGTTTAATGTGTTTATTATCAGCACTAATTGCCGTAAGGGATGGAGAGTAAACAGACTTAATGGATACATTTATATTATCGTTGTTAAACGTTCTATCTGAACTAAAAACGTGAAAGGAAACCGATATTATGGCGAGAAAATCACACGTTCAAACCACTATAAATGGTGAAACGGTAGAATTTCTCTGTGAACCTCGGCAAAGTCTGCTGGAAGTCCTCAGAGATGAACTTCACCTAACAGGAGCAAAAGAGGGATGCAACAACGGAAATTGCGGGGCATGCAGTGTCATCCTTGATGGGAGACTCGTCAATTCATGTCTCGTACTCGGGGTTGAAACGGATGAACACACAGTAGAAACAATTGAAGGACTCGCTGACCCAGAAGAACTACATCCGATCCAAGACGCATTCCTTGAAAATGCCGCACTTCAATGTGGAATCTGTACACCGGGCTTTATTATGAGTGCTAAAGCATTACTTGATCAAAATCCGAACCCAACGGAGCATGAAGTCCGATACTGGTTAGCTGGAAATTTGTGCCGTTGCACCGGTTATGATAAAATCGTTCGCGCTGTGCTTGATGCAGCCGCTGCTATGTAAAGGAGCATCCTTATGTCTGAAAAGAAAGAGTATAAAGTTATCGGAACTCGACCCATCCGGCATGATGGCGTTGATAAAGTCACCGGCAGGGCAATTTATGGAGCAGACTTTCAGATTACCGGTCTCCTGCACGGCAGGGTGCTACGGAGTCCACATGCACATGCACGTATTATCTCCATAGATACAAGCCGTGCTGAAGCTCTACTGGGTGTTAAGGGGATTGTCACTGCGCAAGACCTACCCGAAGCAGGGGACAAAATAGCTGACCTTGGGGAAGGTGCAGTCAACCTTAAATATCTCTGTGACAACATTTTAGCAAGCGATAAAGCACTCTATAAAGGACACGCTATAGCTGCGGTTGCTGCTACGAATCCCCATATCGCTGAAGAAGCATGCACACTGATTGACGTTGAATATGAGGTGCTTCCACCTGTGTTAGAGGTGCGTCAAGCAATGGAACCCGATGCACCCATTCTACATGAAAACCTAACAACTTCCTCACTGGGTGATGAAGATGACAGACCAACCAACATCGCCAGTCACCTACAACACAAGAAAGGGGACATTGAAGAAGGTTTTGCGGAGGCAGACGTAGTCATTGAAAGAGATTTCGTTACCGGCACCGTCCATCAAGGTTACATTGAACCACACAACGCAACTGCACATTACAACCAAGATGGACAGTTAACAGTATGGTGTAGCACACAAGGTGCGTTTACTGTTCGGGAGCAACTCGCTGAAATCTTTCAGTATCCCATATCTAAGATCAAAGTTGTGCCATTAGAAATCGGCGGCGGTTTTGGTGGTAAGATAAACGTCTACATCAAACCTGTGGCTGCACTTCTGGCAAAAAAGACAGGCAGACCTGTCAAAGTCTTGATGAACCGTGCTGATGTCTTTGAAGGCACTGGTCCAACTCCCGCTTCCTATATCACGATTAAAATAGGGGCTACGGAAGACGGAAAAATAACAGCAGCACAGACATCTCTCGCTTTTGAAGCAGGCGCATATCCCGGTTCACCCGTGGGCGCAGGGGCAATGTGTGTATTTGCGCCTTACAATATTGAACATGTCTTAATTGATGGATATGACATAGTCGTTAACAAACCGAAGTCAGCACCGTACCGTGCACCCGGTGCAACGAATGCAGCATTCGGTACGGAAACTGTCATTGATGAACTTGCTGAGCAATTAGACATTGACCCGCTTGAGATCCGGATTATGAACGGTGCGAAAGAGGGTGATCGCCGCGCAGATGGTCCCATTTTCCCACGTATCGGATTCATTGAGTCGGTTGAGGCAGCCAAAGAACACCCACACTACACCGCACCTAATGGTAAGAAATACCATGGACGTGGGGTCGCATCCGGTTTCTGGTTCAACATCGGTTTAGAATCCAGCGTTACAATTAATGTTAACCCAGATGGTACAGTTAACCTCGTTGAAGGTTCTACAGATATTGGGGGTACACGTGCTTCCATCGCAATGCAAGCAGCTGAAGTGCTCGGTATTCCTGCCGAATCAGTCAATCCAACCGTTGTTGATACGAACTCAATCGGTTATACTGCTGTAACCGGGGGTAGTCGTACGACTTATGCAACAGGATATGCAGCGTATGAAGCAGCGCAGGATGTTGTCAAACAGATGATCGGTCGTGCTGCAAAGCTCTGGGATGTTGACGAAGAAAATGTGCAGTTTGCTGACGGTGAATTCTCATCCATTAACGGTAAAGAGGAACAGATAAGTTTTCGTGATCTCTCAGCAAGACTCGGTGAGACAGGGGGGCCCGTTATCGGTAGAGCGACTATGAATCCTGCTGGGGCAGGTGGTGCATTCGCAACCCACGTCGTTGATGTTGCCGTAGATGAAGATACGGGTAAGGTTGAGATATTACGCTATACAGCGACACAGGATGCGGGTAAAGCGATTCATCCGAGTTATGTTGAAGGACAGATACAGGGTGGCGTTGTTCAAGGTATCGGTTGGGCATTGAATGAGGAGTATATCTACAATGAAGAGGGTGCTATGACAAATGCAAGCTTCTTGGATTACCGCATGCCGACATGTTTGGATCTTCCGATGATTGATACTGTCATCGTTGAAGTGCCAAATCCGGGGCATCCGTACGGTGTACGGGGTGTCGGTGAGGTGCCGATTGTTCCACCACCCGCTGCGATAGCGAATGCAATTTATGACGCTATCGGTATTAGAATGACTGAATTGCCGATGTCCCCTGATCGTCTCTTGAAAGCTATGGGCAAAATTTAAGCCTTTTAGGGAGATTTACGCCATAAGTCCCAGGCCGGTAGGTTCTGTTTCCTAACCGAACCGGCTTTGTGCCAATTGCGTTCATAACTGTTTCTTGAGGATAACAATATGCCGATTATTGCCATCCCTGCACTCATGCGCAACTTGACAGACGGTGAAGAACGCGTTACAATTACCGGTGCTACCCTCAGAGAAGTCATAGACAACTTAGAGAAACGTTATCCGGGAACAAGAGCGAAGTTATGTGATGGTGACAGGATTCGTCCAGGTATTGGCGTCTATATCAATGGAGTCATAACCCGAATTGGGATGCACGAACGCGTAGACGCTGATGCAGAACTCCATTTCCTACCTGCAATCAGTGGAGGATTAACTTGTGGAACTTGAATTTTTAGTTTATGAGGACGTAGGTTATGAATGTTTTACGCGGAATTGTTAAATGGATAGATGCATTTGAATCTGGTAGTCATTTCAGAAAGTGGACTGCAATTCTACTCAAAGCCATGGGGATACTTGCTATAATCGGATCTGTTGTTCTGGAACAGATCCAAGAAAATCAGAGAATTACATGAAGAAATATCTTTTGAAATATTACAGATCGCAGTTATCCTAACCCGATTGGTTGGAGAAGCAGTATTCATTTTGTTTGTTGTATCTGGTATTCAAGGGTTAGTCTCTTCAATTTTTGGTACAGGATTCCTGGATATTCTTGGATTTGTGTTGATTGAGATTGAATATGAGATAAATGGACAATCCACCTTTATTCAGGGTATACTCACCTTTATTCAGGGTATACTCACCTTTCTGAGTTCCACTATCACCGGTGCAATCGTTCTGATTGTACACTACTGTTTAGCAGCATTAATAAATCTGTTTGTGGATATAGCAACTCATGTCAAGAATATTAAAACGACTATATCAACTGATGGGAATAGCTCAGATTCATAGAAAATTTCAATGACGCATTTTAGAACATATTACTCCATTCTCAGAAAAGGAATATAGAAAAATGGCTGAACAACATCATGAACTTGCACATGTATTCGCGGACCCATCACAGACTGTAAAGGATGCCCGTGGTGCTAAATCTCGGGATGTACACACACCCTATACCTTTCCAAATTACACAAAGGCGGAGTGGACTGAAAAAGCAGAAGCATTACGACAGCAGATACGCGTCGCAAACGGTTTAGTCCCGAAGCATGAACTCACTCCCCTCAACGCGAAAATATCAGGAAAAATTGAACGTGAAGATTATACCGTTGAAAACGTCTATTTTGAAGCATTCCCAGGTTTCTTGACAACAGGCAATCTTTATCGTCCGAAAGGCAAACCAGGTCCATTTCCTGCAATCGTAAGTCCACATGGACATTGGGGACGTGGACGTTTAGAAGATATTGAACGCGGCTCAATCCCCGCGCGGTGTATAAACTTCGCTAAACAGGGATATGTAGTTTTTGCGTATGATATGATTGGCTACAACGATAGTGCAAAACAACTTGAACATCGTTACGGTGGCACACCAGAAAGTCTATGGGGATTAAGCGCAATGGGACTTCAGCTTCAGAACGGAATTCGCGCCATTGATTTTCTGCAAAGTCTTCCCTATGTTGACGATGAACGTATCGGTTGCACAGGTGCTTCGGGTGGTGGTTCGCAAACCTTCATCTTAACAGCAGTTGATGAACGGATTAAAGTCTCCGCGCCTGTCAATATGATTTCTGCAACGATGCAGGGTGGGTGTATATGTGAAAATGCCCCAAACTTGCGGTTGGAAGCGAGTAACCTTGAAATCGGGGCTTTGATGGCACCCCGTCCACTATTGCTTGTTTCATGCACAGGTGATTGGACAGTAAACACACCAACCGTTGAATATCCTGCCATCAAAAGCATTTATGCACATTTTGATGCAGAAGATAAACTGCATCAAGTTCAGGTAGATGCTGAACATAACTACAATAAGGAGAGCCGTGAAGCAGTATATGCATGGTTCGCAAGGTGGTTATTGGGGTTATTGGAAACAGAAGACACGTCGGCGTTTAAGGAAGTACCTTATCAGGTAGAATCGGACGATGCACTCTTGATGTTTTCTGAGCGTGATTTACCTGAAAATGCTCTAAAACAGGAGGAGATACTTCCCGCATGGATCAAACGTTCACAAGAGACTTATGCTAATCTAAAACCTAAGAACATAGATGATCACGAAGAATTTAAGCATCAGATGGAGAGTGCCTTACGAAGTTCACTTGGACTACACATACCTGAAAGCAGTGAAATGACACTCGTTGAACCGGAAGGTGCTTTTCCTACGACTTTTCATCCACGCTATTCGGCACGTCATCTTGTTCTCGGTAGGAAAGAGGTTGGTGACGCTATCCCCGCTGTTCTATTCCGTGCGGAACCTTTGGTCGGACATGACCCCGTTGTTGTCATAGTGCATCCTGAAGGGAAAGAGAAGTTAATCGACCCAGATACAGGTGAACCGGCACTTATCATCACAGACCTACTATCTGCAAATCCTGATCACAAAGTGTTTATCATTGATGTTTTCGGCACAGGAGAACACGGAGAATACGAGAGATCTGAGGATACGAACTTCTTCACAACCTATAACCGAACGACCGCAGCATTACGCATTCAAGACATTGTTACGACTCTACACTATTTCGCAACAAGAGGAGATGTCTCACAGGTGAGTCTTATTGGCATAGGTGAAGCAGGTTTATGGGGATTGCTCGCAGCGGGATTTGTGAATATCACTAACGTAGTTGTGGATGCAGCACATTTTGATAACAATTCTGATGAAGCATTCTTGAAAACCTTACCCATCCCAAGTATACGTAAAGTCGGTGATTTTCGCACTGCTGGAACCCTCATTGCGCCGGGAAACCTTATCATTCACAATACGGGTGATGCCTTTGATACTACGTGGATTAAAGAGGTATACAGCAATTTAGATGAAAGTTTTAGACTGTTCGTGCAAAAAGAAAAACTATCCGATGCAACGATAGCAAGTATAATTATCGGTTAATAGACAGGCAATGAATTACCCTACTACAAACATTTAGGTTCGTAGTAGGGTAATTCATTGCCTGTCGAGAAATTAGACAGAGGTGAGGTTTAAACTTCACCTCTGTTTCGTGTGAAAGATCAGCCTATATTATACTACAGATTATAGCCTCGTTCATTGTGTTGTGATAGGTCAAGACCCATGCGTTCGTCATCCTCTTCAACGCGTAAGCCAACGATGGCATCAACGATTTTAAGGATGATAAACGATAGCACACCACTCCAAACAATAGTGATAACGATACTGCGGAACTGTGCCCAGACCTGACTCCCTATCATTATTTCTTCAGAACCACCTAATGCAGTGGAGGCAAAAACACCTGTCAATAAAGCACCGACAATCCCACCGATACCGTGAACACCAAAAGCATCAAGAGAATCGTCATAACCCAGCTTAGATTTCAGACTGGTAGCACCCCAGAAACAGACAGCTCCAGATGCAAACCCGATAGCAAGTGCTCCCATCGGACCAACCGTGCCTGAAGCAGGTGTAATTGCAACTAATCCACCTACTGCACCTGTAACTATCCCTAAGACACTCGGTTTACCGTGTTTGATCCATTCAATGAACATCCAAGTTACCGCAGCGGTTGCAGTTGATACTTGTGTAACAAGCATCGCCATTCCAGCTGTACCGTCAGCTGCGAGTTGGCTTCCTGCATTAAAACCGAACCACCCAACCCATAGCATTGAGGCACCGACGACAGTAATTGTCAAACTATGTGGTGGCATCGCTGTTGTCTGGTATCCAATCCGTTTTCCGACTAAGATACAAGCAACCAAAGCCGCTATACCTGCATTGATATGCACTACATTCCCGCCAGCAAAATCAAGTGCCCCGATAATATCACCAAACAGGGCTCCGTCTCCGCCCCAAGCCATGTGGCAAAGTGGAGCATAGACTATGAGTGACCAAACTGCAGAGAAGAGCAGCATTGCGGAAAACTTCATACGTTCTGCAAACGCTCCAGCTATCAAGGCGGGGGTAATAATTGCAAAAGTCATTTGGAATACAACAAAAACTGTTTCTGGTATACTTCCGAGTAGACTATCTACACCAACGCCACTCAGAAATGCCGTGCCGAGTCCTCCTATAAAGGAGTTGAATGTGATTTTTCCTGCCTCCATACCAGCTGTGTTAAACGCCAGACTATAGCCAATGACGATCCACAATACAGTGATTATTCCTGTCAATGCGAAACACTGCATCAGAACTGAAAGCACATTCTGAACCCGTACAAGACCCCCATAGAAGAGTGCAAGCCCAGGTATAGTCATGAATAGAACGAGTGCTGTTGCAGTTAGCATCCACGCAGTATCACCAGCAACAAGGGTTGCCGTTTCCGCTTCCTCCGCCTCATCCTTATCTGCTTCGTCTGATTCGCCTTCTTCTGCTTGGGTTTCTTCTGCTTGCTCAACCTGTACTTCCTGTTCTGTTTGGTCATCTTGAGCCATAATTAAGCTCGGAACACCTGACATCAATAACATCAAGATTAACATTCCAACGATGGAATAACGAATACGGTCCCTTGTAAACTGTGTAAACTTTGTAAACTGTGATGCACTTTGTTGTTGCATCTGTTACCTCCTTAGATTTACAAGCAAATTCTACTTGTTAAATATTTCGTCCTCTTACCAAGTGCGAACGAATGTCATTCTGCCAGTAAGACCAGAATCTTCTGAATCTTCATCCATCTGTGTTTCAATACCGACAAATAGTCCGAGTGTGTTGTTCTCACCGTAAGCCATGTTGATACGACCACCAACAACCAGACTATCAAGACCTGTCTCAGTTTCTTCTTCTAAACCGGATAAAGTAGCACCTACTTCTAACTGGGGTCCGATCGCAATGTTATCAGTAACAGAATAGAGGATAAAGTTTCGAGTATAAAAAAGGTCATCATCATAGTCAAATGATGTGTTGAAAAACATTTGTATCCACGATTCAAAATTGATGGATCCTGCTGTGAGATAGGTAAACAGTTGAGGGGCAATTATTGAATTCGGACCGTTTGCTGTCTCATAGTCAAACCCAATCCCTACCATAGGAAGGAAAGTGAGTGAAAGTGATTCGTCATCAACAACGGGGATGCCAATACCGAGATCAAACTCTGCAAAGGTACCAACAACGTAAATATCACTATCTATTGATACACTGCCAGCTGGATAACTGCCACCAAACCATATCTGCGTGCCAAGGCTATCTGTATCAGTACGGAACCAACCGGAAATACCTGCTTCTTCTTCCATTTCCATTTCCATCTCTTCACCCGCTCCGTGCGCGTCAGCGTAGACCATTGAAACGCTACCAACTGCGAGGATACAAACTATTGCCAACACCTGTGGTAACCAAAATGCTTTAGATTTCATTAAATTCTCCTTAGTTGTGTAATATTAAACACTATTACGGTATGCCAGTTTCTCAAACGATTATTGATTCTGACATTGATTTGTGATAGAATCTGTGCTTAGTTGCACTGCCTTCGTTAAAGCAATAAACGTGCCAATTGTGTGTTCGTCCAAACTTTGTTCTTTTAGAACATCAGTAACCCGTAATCAGTAGTCAGTTGTTAGTATAATGCTCTATGGAAGTTCAGTTGATAACTGTCGTCTGATGGCTCTACCTGTTTCTGCAAAAAATGCTGAAATTTTCATCACAAAATTGCTTAAAAAATAAGCATATTCTACTTGGCTGTATCGTCATTATCGGTGCGTTTCTTAGGTTTTGGCAATTGGGAGAATGGAGTTTCTGGATTGATGAGGTACTGACAGTTCTTGACGCTGAAGAATTCTCACTTACCAATTCACCGATCAATCCAATTCCCTATATCGCTGCAAAGTTGTCCGCATTTAGCGGGGAGAAACTATCATTCCTAACAAAGGCATCGGAGGAGTGGAATAGCCGACTGATCTTCTGCATAGCAGGTATACTATCAATTCCGATAGTCTTTAGTTTGGGACAGACCTTATACAATAATCGTGTCGGTATTTTCGCTGCTGCGTTTGTTGCATTGTCAAACTGGCACCTGTTTTGGTCGCAGAATGTGCGTTCTTATGTCCTCACCTTTCTGTTTGCAGTATTGACGGCACTGTTTTTCTACCGATCCTTTGACAAAGACTCAACTATCTTAACTATTGGTGCACTCTTTTCCTGTATCTGCCTTATTTTATCGCATCTGCTGGCAGCTGCTATAGTCCCAACGTTGGCAGTCTTTGCGGTTCTCCAATTGGTAGAAAAACGGAATAGAAAACGGTGGGTAAACCTGCTGATATTCTTTATACCATTTGCATTACCTGTGTTAATGCTTGCACTACCGCATATACGCAACTATATATCATCTGGTTGGGGGCACAACGAGTGGGGACGTAGTCCACTCTATATTGTCCTGACTATCGTGCAAGGAGTTAGCATTCCGATAGTTGTTGCAGCTGCTTTCGGTGCTTTCGTGACACCCCTGGATCGTCCCACGGTTTTTCTTATCTGCTTTGCGGGTGTGCCTTTAGTGCTAATGTTGATTGCATCACAACTACAAAACGTTGCAGGATACTACCTGTTTTGGACAACCCCCTCATATTTTATCCTTGCGGCAGTTTTGTGTGATCAAATCTGGAAGGGAATAAAACCGATAGGGCAATCATTACATACTGGCGGATTGCTGCGTGTCTTTGTTCCGTGTGTGATTGTGATGACATTACTGGCACAGGATTATCTCTACTATCGGATTGAAAATGGTGGGAGACCGAAATGGCGAGAGGCATTTGAAATCATACAAACAGAACGAGAACCTACTGACCAACTGATCATATCAGAACCAGAAATGGCACGCTTTTATATGCCGACAATTAGAGCGACTGACATTGACAAATTAGTAAAAGACAGGACAGGTTTTAAGAAGGAGTGGGAAAGTTCAAATGGTAGTAGGTTATGGTTTGTCGTAGACGTGGCAAGTTTTAACGTCTTTGATGCGGATAAACGTGTACGTAATTGGATACGCCAACGAGGACAAAAGATAGAATCCTTACCAGCGTTTTCACGGGCAAAAGACAGAACGATACATATCTATCTTGTGGAATAGGCGCGGTATCTCACCGCGCCCCTTTCAAATTATTTACGTTCTATCTGTTTACCAGAGGCGGGTGAAATTCATCCTACCCGTTAGTCCGCTATCCTCATCACCTTTTTCAGTGTCATACCCAACGTATAAACCGAGTGTGTTATTCTTACCATAATTGATATTTATCCGTCCACCGATAGTCTGACTCCAAAGAGCACCCTTATCTCCCAAACCTTGCACCCTTTCAAACTGTGGACCGATGGCAATTGTATCGTTCAGCGCGTAAGTGAGATAATTACGTGTATAGAGTTCATCTATAGCGGTATCATCAAATATGGAAGTATAAGTATTGATTGTCCAGTGGAAAAAGAAGAACTTATCTGCAGATAGGAAAACAAAAAATTGTGGATACAGTGAATCAGGTCCATCCACGCCTTTATAGTCAAACCCTACACCGAGCATCGGTTGCAGCAAGAGCGTCATGCTGTCATTCGCAACAACGGGAACTGTAACACCAAGATCAAATTCTCCCGTATACTTACCTTTATGATTATCATTGATATATACATTAGATGCGATAGCTATGTTTCCAATCGGATGGCTGGCACCAATCAAGAAGTAGCTGCCTAAACTATCAATATCAATTTGGAACCATCCTGAAATACCGGGTTTCTCTTCTGACATTTCACCTTCAGCTTCATGACCATCTGCAAGAACAGATGATGTACCAATAATAGATAATATACCGACCATGAGAAAGGCAACGACTAAATGTAATGTATTCGTTTTCATAATGTCTCCTTAGGGTGTACTATTTTGAAATAGTACTTGTGTTCAAACTTATGTCAAATTGGGTTAGCAAATTGTAGAATCAACAGAAAGCAAACTCATATCGTAGAGTGCCTTATACCAAATCTAATTGATCAATTACCACTATTGTCTTTTCGTAGGTCGGGTAGAGGAACGAAACCCG
>JAJDZB010000098.1:0-56922 GCA_022824835.1 Candidatus Poribacteria bacterium
GTACTGGTGATGCTACATTTGAATTAGTTTCAGCAGTCTGCCCGCTCTTATATTTTAGCGTATCAACGAAATAATGATGCTGGGACTATAATTTCAATTGCGTTTCTATTTGATTATAGCACATCTCCTACCAGTTTTACAAAGTAAAGAAAGTTGTGTAACTCATGATTCTGTAGTAAAATATCAAGTAGTTATGCAACACGTCAAAATCAATTCAGATAAGACTCTCAAAATCCGACCCTTCTCTATCCTTCTAATTTGTATACTCGTCCCATTAAACTGTTGGTGGGTCGCTGCATCAATTTTACGGGGTGGTGGCAGTCCAACGCAGGTATCCCTCTTTTACAACGCGGTTGTTACAATTTTAGTATTATTGGGAATTGGTTTATTATTACGACGTTTTAGTCGTATTCTCGAATTAAACCGCGCAGAATTACTTGTAATCTACACCTGTATCTCAATCGGTGCTGGACTTGCAGGTGTCGATAGGTTTCTCGTTCTGATGCCACTGATTGGGCACGCTCACTGGTTTGCGACACCAGAAAACGACTGGATAAATCTGTTTCATCTACACATTCCCTCATGGTTAGTTGTTGGTCAGAAACGTGCACTTGAAGGATATTTCTACGGTTTTTCAAGTATCTACGAAACACACAACCTTCTTGTATGGATACCAAGAATTATCTGGTGGACACTTTTTATCGTTGCAGTTCACCTTGTCATGTTGTGCTTGAGTCTAATTTTTCGTAAGCAGTGGGTTGAATCAGAACGACTGAGTTACCCCATAATTCAACTCCCGTATGAAATGACTGCACCGAAAGGTAAATTCTTCAAATCACCCTGGTTATGGTTGGGATTAGCAATTGGTATGTCTATTGACATAATTAATGGGTTGAATTTCCTGTTTCCTGCAGTTCCAAGTTTAGGTGGAAAATTATATGACCTACGCAGAATATTCACAGAACGACCTTGGAGTGGTATAGGATGGAGCCCAATTGGTGTATTCCCTTTTGGGGTGGGACTCTCGTTCTTCATACCACTTGATCTGTCATTTTCTTGTTGGGCTTTCTGGTTAATATGGCGAGCAGAAAGGTTAATTGGGACAATGGCAGGGTGGCGCGGATTACCACGTTTCCCTTATGAAGCAGAACAGTCACATGGGGCATATCTTGGATTATGTGTCCTCGCAATCTGGATGAGCAGACGCTACCTAAAACAGATTGCTGTAAACATGTTTCATTCTGAAAGAAGCAAAGACGATCCCATTTCATATCGACTTATTTCGTTTTCACTGCTTTGTGGTATCGGCTTTATTATAGGTTTCTGTCTAAAAATGGGAATGAGTCTTTGGATAATCATACTATATTTCGCAATCTGGTTTGCAATAGCAATTGCAATAACCCGGTTACGGGCAGAACTCGGTTCACCTGTACATGATCTTCACTTCATCGGTCCAGATGAAATGTTACCCAGATTAATGGGAATTCGCCGCATTGGTGCTGTGAACCTAACAGGTTTCTCTTATCTTTACTTTCTTAATCGTGCACATCGTTCACATGCTATGCCGCATCAACTTGAGGGTTTCAAGCTGGCAGAAGGCGCAAACATACCCATTCCCAGATTTGCAATGCTTATGATGTTAGCATCTTTATTGGGAGCACTCGGATCATTCTGGGTATTTCTTTCTATGTATTACGCAGAGGGTGGAGGCCCAGGCTTTGGAAGGGAATCCTTTGGAAGATTAGAATCATGGCTTACCTATGCAGCACCACCTGATGTGCCTGCCATAAGTTTTGCATCATTCGGTTTTGTCATCACCCTCATTCTGGCAGCAATGCGGATGCGGTTTATATGGTGGAATCTGCATCCCGTAGGATATGCAATTTCAGGAAGCTGGGCAATTAACCCAATGATCGGTTCCATTTTTGTGGGATGGTTACTCAAATGGCTTGTGCTGAAATACGGCGGAATCCGCATGCACAGAAAAGCAATACCCTTTTTTCTCGGAATCGTATTAGGTGAATTTGTCATAGGGGCTTTCTGGAGTCTATTAGCCGTCACACTTGATCAACCGATGTACCGCTTCCTGTTCTAATTAAAGCACAATTGATTTGCTATTTTCTGTCAATCTGATATAATATTCAAAAAAGAGGATATCGGAAAAATGGATATACAACAGAAAACAGCACTTATATCAGATACGCTTGAGAATATGTTCGGCACACCAAAATGGAGTGGTGCTGAAGATGTCTTGGCTTGTCTTATAGAGACGATCCTATCTCAAAATACGACTGATGTAAGTCGTGATAAAGGCTATGCACGGCTAAAAGAGCAATTCCCAACATGGGAAGATGTCATACAGGCAGATGTAAAAGCAGTAGAAGAATCAATCAAGATAGTTGGTTTAGGTAATCAGAAAGCGACAACAATCAAAAACTTCCTCTCTTGGCTCAAAGCAGAATACGGCGAATTGTCATTAGAATTCGTTCACGACATGAAAACTGAAGACGCATTAGAATTACTCTGCCAACACAAAGGAATCGGTATTAAGACAGCTTCAGTTACACTCGCCTTTGCTTGTGGTAGAGAAGTCTTTCCAGTTGATACGCACATCCTACGGATTTCAAAACGACTGGCGTTAATCCCACAGAACTGTAGTGCTGACAAAGCACATGCTGAACTACCAAAGATTATCCCCAAAGGTAAATCCTATCCATTCCACATGAACCTAATCTATTTTGGCAGAAGAATCTGTAATGCAAGAAAACCCTTGTGTGAAGAATGTCCATTCACGCAACACTGCCTCTATTTTGAAGAGAACTCAGAACCATAGACGATACATTTCGGTGATATACAATGTTTGATTGGAGAAAGTTAAATTGGAAGCACCTGTTCGCTTTCCTGTTGATATTGCATCTGCTTCCTCTCTGGATATTCGGTTACTTTCCATCTCAAGATGGTGCAAGTCATGTTTATAACGCATTGGTGCTGAAGGAATATACTCAACATGAAAACTTCAAGATGCGTGATGCGTGGAAGTTGAACATAACCATCTTCCCAAATTGGTTGTCTCACATCTCCCTGGCAGCACTGCTTTATGTATTTCCTCCTGTCATAGCGGAGAAGGTATTTTTGACGTTTGCCATTGGGTTGATCCCAGTCTCCTTCTTCTATTTCCTAAATGCCGTACACAGAGGCAAACAGAGTAGGTATCTATTTGCATGGCTTGGATTCCCTTTTGCATACAACTATCTGCTTTACATGGGATTCTATAACTTCACGCTGAGTATGTCATTTTTCTTTTTCAGTTTCGGTTTCTGGTGGAAACATAAAGATGACATACAGGTAAAACATCTATGTATACTTTATGTGCTGTTACTGCTCACCTATCTGTCACATATCGTGTCCTACGGTTTAGTCGTGTTAGCGATGTCGATTGCAGCAGCTTGTATATGGGGGTCAGAAACGCTTGTTGAAACGTGGCGCATTCGCAAAAGGCATTTATCCGATGTATTTAACCAATTCAAACTTACGATCAAACCGTTCTTCTACTTCTTACTCTATATGATACCGATCTATTTCGTGCTGATGGAATACTACCTACAGAGCATAAAACGGCATCAGGAAGGTAGTCATAAAGGGATGGAGTGGATAAGTGATTACTTCTGGGGTGTGAAATCAATCGTTTATTTCTCGGATTGGAATATTCCGCTCAATCATTTCTTACTTTTCATTTTAGGATTTGCAATACTGATTTCAATAGGTTATCGGATTTACCGAAAACAGAAGATAGAAAAGACAGATGTATTCTTAGCAATAGCAATTGTCTTTACCTATATGTTTATCAAAGCACCGTGGGGGTATGGTCCTGGTGGATGGATAAATGACCGAATTCATATATACATTCTGCTGATGTTAGCACCGTGGTTGATTATTGATATGCACAAGTATTTTCGTCATACAATTACAACGTTACTGGTTATATTCACATTAGCACATTGCGCTGAAACAGCGTTTCACCATGGTCGCATTTCAGGTGAAATTGCTGAACTTGTGTCAGGCGCGAAGATGATTGAACCGCATTCAACATTCACACATCGTTCTGCGGGATGGCATAGATCCAAATACTTGTACGGTCATTATGATAAGACTGAGAATAAAATGGTAATGAGAAATGAGATAAATGACGTCACACCTTTTGTGCATTCTACTGCTTTCTATGGTGTTTACGCTGATGACGTAGTACACATGGCAAACTATGAAGCGAATTATTACTACTTTCCAGTCAACCGAAACAATCAGGACAGTGTAGGATTTGATTATATTCGCGCGGATTATGTGATCGCTTGGTTTTATCCTGAAGCTGAACCTTTTGCCGACCTTACACCCAATTATGACATCATTCATGAAACGAAAAATTTGAAACTATTTCAAAGAAAAACTACTAAAGAACCGTTAGACACTATATGGGACGAAACAGAGGAAGGGCATCCAATAATCCGATTTGACATGCAGGCTGATAGCCATCCTGTAGAGGAGAACTTCCATATCGTTGCGCCAAAAACAATGTATGTTGACGGTAAATACGGATGGGATACTGAATGGAATCCGAGAGATCCATTGAATAAGAGTAATTGGAGAATCTCACCAAGACAAACGTTTCTGGGGCATGAAAGTCAACCACCACTTGTAAGGGATGGGATCTTTGGCACAGAGGATGCAGCGTTTAGACTGGATTTACCCAATGGCAAATATCGCATAACAAACATATTTCAGACCCCAGAAGGGGCAACACACGAAGTCAATATGTTAGCAAATGGTAAACACATTATTAAAAAACTAACTGTACCAATGCACAACGAAAGAGTTGAAGAAGTTGATACTGTTGATGTAGATAATGGATATCTCATCTTAGTAATCTATACATCAAAGAAACGGATAAAAACTAGCACCAAACATTCACACTGGGTATGGAATGGATGTATTGTTGAACAGATCGTTACAGATGAAGAGTAGTGGATTGTCCAGTTAGATTCTGTAGGTCGGGTGTCAATTTACGGAGAATTACGTTATAAATTTCAGGTCGGTAGGTTCGGTTTCCTAACCGAACCGGCTTTGGGACTATAAGGAGAATTAAATGATTAAACCGCATGGAGCCGAAACCTTAACACCGCTTTATGTAGCGGATGATGCACAACGCTCCGAATTGTATAAGGAAGCGGAACAGCTTCCATCAGTCTTACTCACTTCAGGGGCGGCTGCATCAGCCGTTATGCTCGCTGCTGGATACTTTACGCCACTTACAGGTTATATGAATGTCGCAGAAGCAATAAGTGTTGCTTCTGATATGAAACTACGCAACGGACTTTTTTGGCCTGTTCCTATACTTAATATGGTTCCCTCGGAACAGATAACGGATGCTGTGAAAAACGCAGATAGCATCGCGCTACGTGATCCAAATGTTGATGGCAATCCGGTGCTTGCAGTAATGAAGGTATCGGCAATTGAGACACTTACTTCAGAGCAGAAACAACATATTATTGAAAAAACGTTCGGCACTACTGATCCAGAACATCCTGGCGTTCCTGCTTATGCAGATGCCGGAGACAATATTATCTCTGGTCAGATACAAGTTTTAAATTACTCATACTTTCCTGAGGATTTTCCCGACACGTTTAGAACGGCATCAGAAATCCGTGATGATATCGTGTCGCGTGGTTGGAAAAATGTAGTGGCATTTCAGACGCGAAACCCGATGCACCGTGCTCATGAAGCACTCTGCAAGATAGCACAAGAAGAAGTTAACGCAGATGGCATCCTTATTCACATGCTACTTGGTAAACTAAAGCCGGGTGATATCCCTGCTGCTGTCCGTGATGCATCTATACGTGCAATGGTTAAGCACTACTTTCCAAAAAACACAGTATCTATCACGGGTTACGGGTTTGATATGCTGTATGCCGGACCGCGTGAGGCACTCTTACACGCAGTGTTTAGACAGAATTGCGGCGCGGCACACTTCATCGTTGGACGAGACCACGCGGGTGCGGGAGATTTTTACGGTGACTTTGATGCACAAGAGATATTTGATACAATTCCTGATGATGCTCTGGAAATTGGGATTTTTCGCGGAGATTTTACCACATGGTGCAATGAATGCAATGGAGTCGTGATGTTGAAGGATTGTCCGCACGATAGGAAGCACCATTTCAGCATTTCTGGAACAAAACTCCGTGAGATACTCGCTGCAGGTGAAACCCCTCCACCCGAAATTTCAAGACCTGAAGTTGCAGAGATTCTGATGAAATACTACCAATCTGAGGAGAGTATTTAAGACAATTACAGTGAAAGCTATCCTATACACGAAAAGCATCCCACGTTATCTCACAATGCGCTACCTTGGAAAAAAGTGGGGTAGCCTCTATACATCCCCGCTTTCAAGTGTGCGTTTGGTTGAGATGAAAGAACCGCAACTCCCTACACAGCAATGGGTGAAAGTAAAGACACGCCTCAGCGGAATCTGTGGGTCTGACCTGTCAACAATAACCGCGAAGGGGAGTCCGTATTTCTCACCTTTCACATCTACACCTTTTGTCCTCGGACACGAAATCGTCGGGGATGTTGTTGAGGTGGGGGATGCGGTAGAAGGGGTGTCAATAGGGGAGCGTGTGGTGGTTGAACCCGCCCTTTCATGTAGGGTGCGCGAGATAGACCCGCCCTGCTATCAGTGTCAGAATAACCGCTTCTCAAATTGTGTAAACATCACACGTGGGAGTATTTCAGCCGGTGTTCAAACCGGGTATTGTCAAGATACGGGTGGGGGTTGGAGTGAATATGTCTTAGCACATCAAACGCAAATCCATGCTGTTCCAGATGAAATGTCGGATGAATTAGCAGTGTTACTGGAACCCTTTGCTTGTTCTCTCCACGGTGTATTTCAAGCAGAAGTTCACGGTAAAAAGGATATCTGCGTGATTGGGGGCGGAACGATTGGATTACTCACCATTGCAGCACTGAGAATGATCGGATATGAAAACAGAATCATAGTCTTCGCAAAACACCCACATCAACAGAAACTGTCGGAGACTTTAGGTGCTGATGTTGTCATACCTGCCGGCAGAGGACGATATGAGACGTTCTGTGAATTAACAGATGCAGAACCGTTTCAGCCAGAATTAGGTCAACAAGTGTTGTTAGGGGGTGTTGATGTGACTTTTGATTGTGTAGGTTCAAGCACATCAATTGACGACGCCTTACGTTTTACACAAGCAGGAGGAGAGGTAATTCTATTGGGGATGCCGGGTATACCAAAGCATGTAGACTGGACATCTATTTGGTATAAGCAGTTGCGTGTAAAGGGTGCATATACTTACGGCTTAGAATCATACCAAAATGAGATGATACATACATTTCAACTCGGTCTCCGTTTCTTACAAGAGCATGGTGCGAGTCTGTTAACTTTGATCGGTGAACCCTTTACACTTCAGAACTATAGACAGGCAATACAGACTGCCCTGAATACCGGTATAACTTCGTCTGTTAAAACCGTATTTGATCTACGCGAATAAAAGTAGTACGCACACCGAATTATGCTACTACAAACTATATACACATCTGAGTATAAAAATGAGCGATGTTCCAAAATCACATCCACGTTATCTTTCGCTGACATTAAGAGATAGAATTGTTAGCGGCGTAGAACAGGGAATTACATCTATCCACGGACTGATAGCACATGGACGTGGCGAGGCTTACGATTATCTCATAAATGAAGCTACGCAACCTTTTGCACATAAAGCAACCCGTGCTGCTGCAGCCATGCTCTGTTTAGCACAACATCCCGTTATCTCTGTCAATGGAAATGTTGCAGCGTTAGTCCCTAAAGAGATCATTGAACTTGGGCAGATACTGAATGCTCCTTTAGAGGTAAACATATTTCACACAGAAACCGGACGCGAACAGAAAATAAAAGAACATTTACAAAAACGCGGTGCAACAAAAGTCCTAATGCCATCCAAAGATACGCAGCTCCGCTTCATAGACTCCAATCGCAAGTATGTAAACGCAGAAGGTATCTTTAAAGCAGATGTTGTGTTCGTCCCCCTTGAAGATGGTGATCGTTGTGAAGCACTACGGAAGATGGGGAAAGATGTCGTAACTGTCGACTTAAATCCTATGTCAAGAACCGCGAAACAGGCAAGTATTACTATCGTAGATAACGTCGTCCGCGCTTTACCGATATTATCTCAAGCCATTCGAACATTACCTAAAGGCACTGACTCCCAAGAAATAGTCCAGCAATTTAACAACGAGAAGATACTAAAGGAGGCATTGCAATATATTAGCAGGAGTACAAATGCCTAATGGTAGACGACAAAGTGTAAAACCCCATATACTTCTCATCGGATTAGTACTGGTAGCATTTAATAGTTACTGGTGTCTAATGGGGACAGAGGTATGGCATTCTACGCAATTGACAATTGCTTCGCTCTTCTTCAACGCAGTTTTTACACTTCTTGTATTTGTTCTGCTAAATCTACTCTTCCAACGTTTTATCCCTAAACTTGCTATGTCCCAAGCGGACTTACAGACCATCTATGTGATGGTCGTCATGGTGACAACTATCAGTGGTCATACAATGATGGGATATCTTATTCCTGTCTTGGCGCACACCTTCCACTTCGCTACACCTGAAAATGAATGGATTTCTCTCTTTGGGAACAACATCCCCGATTGGATTGCTGTCAAAAGTCCACGTATATTAGAAGGTTTCTACAAAGGGGATTCTACACTCTACAGTTCATCTACATTAACCGCATGGATACAACCCGTACTTGCATGGTCAAGTTTCGTCATAGCCTTATGGTTATCGTTGTTGGCAGTAACAGTATTTCTCCGTAAGCAGTGGACAGAAAACGAACGTCTGAACTATCCCATCGTTCAACTCCCATTAGCACTGACAAACAATCCAAAACGATTCTTTAGTTCACCATGGATGTGGATTGGGTTTGCTATAGCAGGAAGTGTTGAATTACTCAACGGTCTGAGTTTTCTGTTTCCTGAAATTCCCTCACTACCGATCAGAAATAAGAGACTCGGGCAATTTGCTACTAAACCGTGGAGTGCTATGGGACCGATAAACATCTCTTTCTATCCCTTTAGCATCGGTTTGATGTTTTTCACACCATTGGATCTCTCGTTTTCTTGCTGGTTCTTCTGGATTCTCACCCGTGTTCAGTTAGTAGTAACAGATATGTTCGGCGCGCGAAATATCTATAACCTTGAACAGCAGACAGGTGCTTGGTTAGCATTCGGCTGTATACCACTCTGGATGGGAAGACGCTACTATGGACGCATCATAAGAAAGGTATTCGGCATATCCCAACGAAAGGGAGTGCCACCACCAGATGATTCAGGTGAACCGATGCGTTACCGAACAGCAGCTGGATTGTTCTCCGCGGGTATGGTATTCCTGTTCATCTTCTGTTTTCAGATGGGGATGACATTTTGGGCAATTGGACTTTTCTTCTTATTCTATTTCCCAATGATACTCGGTATAACACGCATACGAGCAGAGATCGGTCCCCCATTACATCAACTCATCCTTGTTGATCCGGGTAGGACTATGGTGTTAGGATTAGGTACCCGTCGATTAGGTTTAGGCAATTTAACAGGTCTGACATTTCTGTATCCATTTGTCCGATGCTTCCGTGCCCATCCTACCCCAAGCGAATTAGAAGCGTTTCGTTTAGCAGAACGCAGCCGCATCGGCTATCGACAACTGCTCATCGGTATGATATTAGCCATCGTATTCGGAATTCTGATAACTTTCTGGGCATATTTGCATGTACTATACGATATGGGAGCTGGCAGCAAAGCACGAGGATGGATCGTGTATATGGGTTGGGAAACTTTCAACCGATTAAATACATGGTTAGTCAGTCCACGGGAGGCAGGTGTTCCAGAGATATCTGTTATCGGTAGCAGTTTTATGTTTACCATTTTCCTGATGATAATGAAGATCCGGTTCTTGTGGTGGCCCCTACATCCTGGCGGTTATGTCTTAGTCAGCGGAACAGGAATGGGAAGGCTATGGTTTCCTATCTTCCTTAGCTGGTTAGCAAAAGCCACCGTTTTAAAAATCGGGGGCGTTAAGTTGTATAGACAAGCAGTTCCATTCTTCTTAGGATTAATCTTAGGAGATTATACACTCGGTTGTGTCTGGAGTCTTATCGGTTTAGTGCTAAAAATGCCAACCTATATCGTTTGGCATTAACGCTAAAACTTCTTTGCAGAAGCACAAATGAATTTATTATTGGTGTGTCTTCAGTCCCGTAGGGACGATATGTTTATAGAAAAATGTGTACCCCCTCTTTAGTCCCTAATGAAGATCAAAAAATAAATTGGGTAATTAGGACCCAGACACGGTAGGTTCGGTTTCCTAACCGAACCTATTTGTCTAAACCCTCTAAAACTGAACGCACCGTAACATCCCTTAGCCTCTCAGTTTCGGCTTCCTGAAGTTCTTGATACAATCTTCTCAACATAGGTGAACCAGCCACTGCCTCCGAAAGATGATTGACTAAATTCCCATCAATAGCCTCAACCAACATATCCAATGTAATCGTGTCTAACGGTTGTGCAGGGATATAACGCTTAGTCTCATCTTCTACTTCATAGATAAGTTTCGCACTCTTAAATCGTTCAAACACATCTTGCACCAAAGATTCAGATACTTTGGCAGTCCCGGCGACATCAACTGTGGAACATGCTCCCTTTCCTTCATTGAAATGTTTTGCTAAAAGTAGATATAGGGTAATGATTCCGCTTGCATTGATGATATAATTCGGACTATCAATGATCTGTGTTCCGAGCGGATGTCCGGGATCAACGTATCTCTGAATAGCGTTTGTTATTTCAACACCGAGTAGAATAACTAACCAAGTAGCGTAAATCCATATCGCCAAGATAATTATCATTGCCAAAGTACCATAAATTGCGGTATAGTTTTGCCAGACCAATTCAAAGTAATATGCAAATACGATACGAGCAACCTGGAACAGCGAACCAGCCAAAACTGCCGCACAGAGTGCAGCTTTCCAGTTCACTGTGGTATTAGGTAAGGCAATATACATAAGAAAAAACAGACAGAATACGGAGACCCACGGGAAAAGGTGTGCAATTAAACCACTTGCTACGGTAGAGAACACAAACCAAATTATAATGGGTCCAATCAACAACAGCATACAAAAAACCAAATACTTCTGAAACGCTTGTACCAGAGGTAATCTGCTACGACTACCCCAGATATGATTGAAATGTGTCTCAATGGACATAAACAGAATAATTGAGATAAACAGGAACAGCAAAAAACCACCGATACCGAGTCCAGTAAGATTTCTGTTTGTAAATTCGGTGATACCAGTTACAATCTCGTCCGCCCTATATTGTGGGAGGAAATTGTTTAGTGTGTCTATCAGAGGAGACTTCTCGTTTTCAACGACGCCAAAAGTCTTTAGCAGGAAGAGCGTAACAGCTGACAATGGCACAAGACTAAGCACAGTCGTAAACGCAAGTGAAGCGGCTTGATGCGAGCATTTGTGCATTTTGAATTGATGAAACACGTTCCTACCAATACCCAAAACATCGACTTGAAGTGAACGCAGTAAGCTTAACATTGGTATCCTCAATTAATAATCAGCAGATTCTCTTATATCATGACAGGGATGTTATCTGATGTCAACTTTTTTGCGTTCCAGTAAATCCATTAATTAGACAATTAGACTTGACTATGCAGCTAAATTGTAATATGATACTATAATACTAAGATACACATAGCATCCACCATCAGTGTTAACCCATAGGAGAATAAATGTCAACAGATATACCGCAGCTATTAGACAGTCTAAATTCTGTTACTGCAATTCCAATAATCCCTTTTAACGGTGACAAAATTGATTTTGCTGGACATGCAAAAAATATAGACTACTTGATGCACAACAACTACCTTGATAATGATAGGAAACGCGTCATCGCAATTGCAGGTACAAGTCTAATTCACCACATCGCAGAAAAGGAACAGTTAAGCCTTATTGAAAGAACAGGACTACTGATCGGAAACGATGGTGTCCTAATTTCTGGCATTGTTCCGAACCCAATAAAACAAGCAGGACAACTGATTGAAGCACAATCTAAACTCAGCAGACCGCCAGATGCATATCTGATAATGCCACTAACAGGTATATCTAATCCTGAAGGCATCTATGAATTCTATGTGAAATTCGCAGAACACTACGGAAGCAACTGCAATGCTCGGTTCATTTACTACCTCAGACAAAAACGAGACTTAAAGGCGGTAATACGGTTATTGAATTATTCAGAACATTTTATCGGTGTGAAGATCGGTACTGATACGGATGATGTCGCTCCGCTGGTTGATGGTATCGGTGATAACGGTATAGTGATGTGGGGTATAGGAGACAGATGCACGCAAGCAGCACGACTCGGTACAGAAGGACATACCTCTGGTATAGCTGTTGCTTATGCACGTGCCTCAGACGAAATAAATAATGCACAACGTCGAGGAGATTACGAAACTTCTGAGCGGATTGAAGCAGAAATCGAAGCACTGGAAGAGATACGTTTTAGAAATGAAAGAGTATACAACTATTCTGCTGTGGTTGAGGCAATGATACAGAGCGGTTTTGAGGATATTGAAGCTGGTACGGGCGGTCCATTCAATCCCCGTGTTCCATCTGAAATAAAAAAACAGGTTATTGAGGCAATCAAACATCTAAAGCCTTATCATTAAAAATCATGTCTTTTGATAGTTTAACCCTCCACATCGTTGTGCATGAAATGTCTCAATCGTTAATCGGTGGAACAATTCGCCATATTGAACAGACTAATCCTACAACGTTTTCCATCAAAATTAGTCAGAAAGCGAAAACACAGTGGATGGTTATTTCTGCGCATTCAGTGCATGCCCGTGCGCATCTGATCCAGAAGCCGTCCCCCGGACAGAAACAATCCTATTTCGCAGATTTCCTCTCTACACATCTCAAACAAGGCATCATCACGGGAATCTCACAACTCGGATGGGACCGTATCTTAAAAATATCTGTCCAACCAAAGTCAGACGATCATCTACAAACCAACAAAAAATCAATTATCGCAGAGATGATGGGGAAACACAGCAATATCATTTTGATGGATGATACCGACGACAGAATACTGGAGTGCCTCAAACATATAGATGAGACTAAAAGTAGATATAGAGAAGTATTACCCAGTGAAACTTACACTTTGCCGCCGCAACAAGAAAAGTTAGATCCGTTTGAAATCAATGAGTCTTCATTTTCTGATCTATTTCATTCAACAGATATAACTTGGAAATCACTGTTTAACAAAATAGATGGGCTCAGTCCTACACTGGCAAAAGAGATAATAGTCCGTAGTGAAAAAACAGGATTATATGATGCTTTTCAACAGGTCATCGCATACTTTGAGCCAGAGGATGTATCGCCGCAACTGATCATAGACAGAGATGAACCGGTTGCCGCATCACCGATGCCACTGCAACAGTATCCCGCATCGTCCATAGAAACATTTTCGACTATGAGTGAAACGTTATCAGCATATTACGAAAGGATTTCCAATAAAGAGAAAAAGGAATCTGAACTACGTTCTCTTAAGCAGGTGGTGCAAACACAGATGAATCAATTGAAACGAAAGACAAATGCACTTCAGAAAGACTTAGAAAACGCTGAGAGAGCTGATGATTACCGAATACAAGGTGAACTCATTCTGGTGAATTTGCACAACATCAAACGGGGGCAGAAGGAAGTTAAACTGCAAAACTACTATAGTGAAGAACTTGAAACCTTGACGATTGCGCTGAACCCAGAACGCAACCCATCAGAAAATGCACAGACTTATTTCAAGAAATACACAAAAGCAAAACGGGGATATTCTCAAATTCAACAACGACTCGCTGAACTTGAAGCAGAGAAAGAAATCCTCTATACATATCAAAACAGGATAGAAACCGCAGTCACACTTGAGGAACTTCAACGAATCCGTAAGGATTTGATAGAGAACGGTTTAATCATAACCCAGCAAAAGAGAAAATCGCAACAGCAGATAAGTGAAGGACCCTACCGAAAGTACACCTCTACCAACGGTTTTCAGATATATGTCGGACGCAATAGTCAGGCAAATGACCTCCTTTTGAGACAGATTGCCAAACCCCGGGATATGTGGTTACATGCAAAGCAGATTCACGGTTCACATGTCCTCATCCGCAATCCAGAAAACCGTCAAGACATACCAATGCCTACCCTATTACAAGCTGCACAACTCGCCGCATACTACAGCAAAGCACACCATTCCAGTCTTGTGCCGGTAGATTATACGTGGGCGCGTTATGTCGTAAAACGCAAAGGCAACGCAGCAGGTTATGTGCATTACACACACGAAAAGACACTGTATGTTGAGCCATCAGTATTTACGAAAGATGCAAATTAATCATTGCAATTTGACAAAAAAGTGAATTGTGTTATACTGCACCCAAATACAATCTGACAACGGAGAAGAAAGTTATGAAGACAGTTATGTTATGTCTATCAATTGCCGTATTGTGTTTGGTTTCGTTGTTTTATGTCGGGCAAACACAGGCATTAGAGGAATTTATCCATGTTGACATTGAACCCTATTCTAATACGAAATTAGTGGGGCACCAATGGTGGACTCTTAATGAAGGAGACAATACCTACTCACTCCTTCCAATAGGTGAAATTGGTGAATTTGAGGGACCTGACAAAAAGGTAAAGTTCAAGATTATAGATGGTGGGATTGTACTCTTCGGCACTAACGCAGATCGATGGCCAAAGGCTGTTAACGATATTATAGTCGGTGGCACTGCAAAGGCTATCTATTTCTTTCATGCAACAGGATGGGAAGCGAACGGTGTAACCAGCTATAAATTCGTTATGAATTATCGTGGTGGTACTTCAGAAGAACTTGAGATGATTTCAGGTTTCAACTCAGATGACTGGTGCCACGAAGAGAATCCACTGCCTGATGAAAACTCTGTATGGGGGTGGAAGGCAAAAGAGAAACCCGCTTGCAACCATGCAGGGTTAATCACCACAAAATGGGTCAATCCACACCCGAACAAGGAAATCGCTACCATAGATGCAATCTCTTTAGAAACCGGGGCAGTTCCGATCATCACAGCGATTACATTAGGCGAAGCATCACTTGATGTCCATCCAATACAAAAGTTGTCGTTGACATGGGGCAGCTTGAAACAACTGTTCTGATCTATTAGACTGTCAACTCTTACATTGTAGGTCGGGTAGAGCAAAGCGAAACCGGACCTACATCAATCGGTTCTTTTTCAAACTATAAATCTCAGTCCGGTAGGTTCGGTTTCCTAACCGAACCGGCTGCGAATAGAGACCTATTTTTATCGCTTCCTTAACCTATCAAAAACAATCTACTGTTAGGTTATTTCCCAAACATCAGCATCTTAAATAATTGACTTTACACATCTTACATGTTATAATTATTTTATATTGTTTACATAGACACAGACTATTTTAATACTATATTAGGAGGGTTTATATGCCAGCAAAACAACTCATCTTTGACGAGGAAGCAAGGGTGGCTTTAAAACGTGGTGCAGATAAACTTGCTAACGCAGTAAAAGTGACACTCGGTCCCCGTGGGCGCAATGTAGTCATTCAGAAATCTTTTGGTGCGCCTCTGGTAACATGTGATGGTGTGACCGTCGCAAAGGAGATAGAACTTCAAGATCCTTATGAAAACATGGGAGCACAATTGTTGGAATCCATCGCAACAAAAACAAACGATGTCGCAGGAGATGGAACTACCACAGCAACCCTGTTAGGACAAGAAATTCTTCACGAAGGTTTGAAAAACGTGACCGCAGGGGCTGACCCCATGCAGCTAAAAATCGGTATCGACAAAGCCGTAGCAGCTGCGGTTGACGCAGTTATATCCCAAAGCCGAGATGTGAATACACATGAGGAAATCGCACAGGTAGCCTCTATCGCTGCGAATGATCCAGCAAATGATAGCAATATCGGAGAACTTATCGCTGATGCTATCGGGAAAGTAGGAAATGACGGCGCTATCACCGTTGAAGAAGGGAAAACATCAGAAACAACCGTTAAGGTTGTGGAAGGTATGCAATTTGACAGAGGATTCCTATCACCACACTTCGTCACAGATATGGAAACACAAGTCGTTGAACTGGAGAATCCCTATATACTGATTAATACCGATAAAATTAGCAATGTACACGATCTCATTCCAATTTTGGACAAAGTCATGCAACTAGGCAGACCACTCTTGATAATTGCCGAAGATGTTGAAGGAGAGGCATTATCAACACTTGTCGTCAACAAATTACGTGGCACGCTACAGGTCGCCGCTGTCAAAGCTCCCGGATTCGGAGACAGACGTAAAGAAATGCTGGAAGATATAGCCGTATTGACAGGGGGACAGGTCATCTCAGAAGATGCTGGTATCCGTTTAGAAAATATCGTCGTTGGGATGTTAGGAACAACACAACGTGTAGTTATTGATCAAGATAATACGACCATCGTTGGCGGTACTGGAGCGAAAGAAAACGTTGAAGGTAGAATTGGACAAATTCGTAGACAGATAGAAGATACCACATCTGACTATGACAGAGAAAAACTTGAAGAACGACTTGCCAAACTTGCTGGAGGCGTGGCTGTCGTAAATGTCGGCGCTGCAACGGAAGTAGAAATGAAAGAGAAAAAAGCACGGTGTGAAGACGCACTCGCAGCAACACGCGCAGCCGTTGATGAAGGCATTGTACCAGGCGGCGGCATATCATTATTACGGGCAATCAACGATATCAACACACTTGAATTAGAAGGTGACCAAGAAACAGGTCGTAATATCGTCCGAGAAGCGTTAAGAGCACCCATCAAAGCAATCGCAGAGAACGCAGGATTGGAAGGGGCCGTCGTGCTATCACAGGTCGAAAATGGAGAAGGAAACTACGGATTCAACGCAGCAACTGAAGAATACGGCGATATGATTGATTACGGGGTAATTGACCCAACAAAAGTTGTAAGATCCGCACTACAGAACGCAAGCAGTATTGCAGGATTACTACTGACAACTGAAACCCTCATAACGGAAATTGAAGAACCACCAGATTTCTCAGACATGGGGGATCATGACGATTATATGCACTAATGGATAGTACAGACTAAATAAGTAGGTTCGGTTAGGAAACCGAACCTACCGGACTGGGAAAATCACTAATTCGTTAGACACGATAACGCGCAACCATACCACTATCCCAATCACAATCTAAACAGAACATCTCTGTAGGACCAAGATATTGTATATTATGACGATGGCATTTTGGACATTCGGTGATTTTTTGCTCCGTCTCTGCGCTTTCTGAACGTTGGAATATATTTAGATGATATACTTTCAGAATACCTGAATAACGGTGACCCAGCGGACATCTAATCAGATTTGACTCCTCATTCTCAAATCGCTCAATTAATTCTCTAAGAAACTTTAACGGATGATGGCAAATCGGACAAGGATTCGGCACCAATTCCTTCACAACAACAATATCTGTATCATCTGATCGGACAAAAACAGGTAAACCAAGTTGTTGCTCAAGTGTTGATATCTTTTCACTCTCATCCTGCAGAGATTCAAGATATTCTACCTCAACAACAGCGTAACTCTTGGGACTCAATATTACGGATGTTGGTACCATAGTACCACCCTTCAAACTGGAGATGAGTCTGTGAATACGTTCTAAAATGGGATGATACCTCCTCGCCTAAAATAACAAATAAGACACATCAGGAATGACTTACATTATCCATCTGTCCCCAAAATTGCTCCTTACTAAAGTCTTATTCTAATCTGGAACCGCTTGGCGACCAATCTGACTCTCTGCAGATAGCAATTCTTCACGTGTTCGTGCTAAAGATGTAGTACCTCTCTGGGTTTTATAAGCCTCTACGGGTTGATTCCTGATAATAACAATATTGTCATCATCACGTTCAATAATATCACCTGCCATCAAAGGTGTTTCTAATTTTCTCATACTGGTAATGAAGTTTACTATCACTCGTCCCGAACCGAGTATATTGATAGTCCAACCATTTTCTGTATTGATACGATTGAACGCCTGTGGAATATCTATGGATTGAACTTGCTTGAAGTTCAAGATCACACCACTTTCAGGAGTATCTGATTCTGTTTCTTCAGTAGTTTCTTCCATTAAATTTTCTTCTGTCATTTTGTCCCTCCAAAGGAAAATAGACTTTTCTATAATTTTACCTAAGCAAAGCGATGTTTGTCAACCTATTTTATTATTAGGACACCCAATCACCCAATTCCTATATTTGACTTAAACCCTAAATCATGATATAATATTTTATTAGTGATCCGTAGAAAGCACTAGATTTCATTGGATGAGAACTATGAATCAGATTGTATCTATTGGAACAAGTCACCATGTTGCACCTGTAGAATTTAGGGAAAAGTTGGCTTTTTCCGATGAACAGCTCGTTGAATCCCTCCATCACCTTCGTGATTCTTACAAACTTCAAGAAGCAGTGATCCTCTCCACCTGCAACCGGGTTGAGGTATACGCCGTAGCGAACCCTCAACAGATAACGGAATCACCTGTCAAAAGCCTGCTTGACTTTCTTGCCCATTACCACAGAATCGGTTCAGATAGCATAAAAAAGTGGAGTTATAGACATCATAACCTTGACACTATTTTGCACCTATTCAGAGTGACGTCAAGCCTTGACTCAATGGTAGTCGGAGAGTCCCAAATACTTGGACAGGTTAAAGAGGCTTATGATCTTTCGCGTACTGCTGGGGGGGCTGGTACCATCCTGAATCGATTATTTAGTAAGGCATTCAGTGTTGGTAAACGTATCCGATCAGAAACGACGATTGCTGCTGGAGCCGTATCCATCAGTTATGCAGCGGTTGAGTTAGCAAAGAAAATATTCAATACTTTAGAGGATAAAACTGTCGCCATCATTGGGGCAGGTGAGATGAGTGAACTGACAGCGAAACACCTCGTCTCAAATGGTGTTTCTAAGGTCATTGTCGCAAATCGTACTTATGAACGCGCTGTCAAAATAGCCGAAAAATTCAAAGGAACTCCGGTATCCTTCGAGAACGATCTCGGATTTCTCATTGATGCGGATATAGTCATTAGCTCTACAGATGCACCGCACTACCTAATAAAACGCCAACCGTTAGCAGAGATTATGCGAAAACGAAAACATCGGTATATGTTTCTGATTGATATTTCTGTACCGAGAGATATTGAACCCGATGTCAGCAAAATAAATCATGCATTCCTCTATAACATAGATGATTTAGAGGCAGTTGTTGCTTCAAACTTAAAAGAACGAGAACAGGAAGCTGTCCGAGCAGAACAGATCGTAATTGAAGAGGCAAAAAGGTTCCACAACCAATTACAGGTTCTTGAGGTTAGTCCTACTATAAAATCACTGCATCAGCAGTTCCAGCAGATCGCTGATACGGAACTTCAGACATATCTAAAACAGAACCCCTTATCTGATGCAGAAAAAACTGCTATAAAGTCCATGACACAAGCTATTGTCAAAAAAATACTGCATCAACCCGTTGATAACCTCCGTCAAGCTGTTAATGATGGCAATGCTGACCACGGGAAATATGTACAGGCAATACAAGAACTGTTCGCGTTAGATCAAATTGACAATAAGGAACAGGAATGAAGCATACCGTTACGGTCGGAACACGCGGCAGTCAACTTGCACTTTGGCAAGCTTCTTATGTACAACAGCAGCTCCTCCACTACCATCCCGATGTTAAAATTGAACTTAAAATCATTAAAACAACTGGTGACACAATCCAGAATAGAACCTTAGTTGGACTTGGGAAGGGTGTTTTTACCAAAGAGATTGAAATTGCATTGCTGAATGAAGATATTGACCTCGCTGTTCATAGTCTTAAAGACCTGCCAACAGAATTGCCGGATGGATTGTGTATTGCTGCGATCCCAACCCGTGAAGACCCGCGTGATGTATTGATTTCATCTACACGTCTCCCATTACATGAGCTTACCAACAAGGCAAAAATTGGAACGACAAGTCCGCGTAGAAAAGCGCAACTCCTACACATGCGTCCAGACTTACATGTGGTTGATGTCAGAGGAAATGTTGATACACGCCTAAGAAAACTTCAAGAAACAGAGCTTGATGGTATAATCCTTGCTGCTGCTGGACTGAAACGTCTACAAAAGGAAGATTTAATAACAGAGTATTTTGAGCCTGATAAGTTCGTCCCAGCAGTTGGACAAGGTGCATTAGCAATTCAAACTCGCGATGAAGATAGCCGTACAAAGCAGCTGCTTTCTTTATTAAACGATAGCATCACAAAAACCGAGATTACTGCAGAGAGAACCCTACTGGAATCCCTCGGTGGTGGGTGTCAACTGCCGATTGGTGCTTATGCCAGACAGCACAACGAAAAACTCTCTCTCATCGGAACGGTATGTCATCCACTTGGTAAAAAACGTATAGTAGAACAAGCGACAGAAGATATTGATAACCCCCAAGAATTAGGAAGACTCGTTGCTGAGAAACTACGAAAAAACGGTGCACACGAATTGATGCATCCATAATTTGAGCAAAGGTATCCTGTATGAGCACAGAGAAAAATGGAATCGTCTACATAGTCGGGGCAGGACCTGGTGATAAAAAACTCATTACCGTAAAAGGGATGGCGTGTTTACAGAAAGCTGATGTTGTGATATATGATCTGCTTCTGAATGACTCTCTGCTTGAATATTGTCCTGAACACACATTGAAAATCAAAGCACCAGACCCGAGAATACGTTCAACGCGTCAGGATGAACTGAACCGGTTGCTTATAGAACATGCAAAAGCTGGTAAAGTCGTTGTACGTCTTAAAGGAGGGGATCCGTTCATATTTGGGCGCGGTGGTGAAGAAGCAACGGTTCTTGTGCAAGAAGGAATACCATTTGAAATTGTACCCGGTGTCACCGCTGGCATTGCTGCATCTGCTTATGCTGGGATCCCTGTTACACATCGTGATTTTGCATCATCAGTCGCATTTGTCACTGGACATTCAGCTGCGATGCATACTGACTCCAATATCAATTGGGCACAACTCGCCACTGCAGTTGATACACTGGTTGTTTATATGGGAGTCGCACATCTGTCAGAAATTGTGGATCGTTTGATTTCAAGCGGTAGAGATAGACAAACACCTGTGAGTTTAGTCAGAGTCGGAACGACCCCACAACAGACTGTGGTCCAAGGCACACTTGAGAGCATAGTTGAAAAAGTGGAAGCAGTTCAAATGAGCAGTCCAGCGATAATCATTGTAGGACAAGTGAATAACTTACGAGAACACCTGAGATGGTTTGATACGAAACCGCTCTTTGGTAAACGGATACTTATCACCCGTGCCCGCGCACAAGCAAGTGAATTTGCTGAACGCTTAGAGGTAGAAGGGGCTGAAGTCATACAGTTTCCAACAATAGAGATCCATCCTATTGCGTTAAAGGTTGAAGATATACCAACCCCTGACACGTACAATTGGGTCATCTTTACAAGTGTCAATGCAGTTGAGATATATTATAGTTTACTAAACAGTATCGGATTAGACACAAGAGCATTTCTGACGTGCCAAGTCTGTGCTGTAGGTCCAAAGACGATTGAAGCACTTAAGGGTATTGGTATAAATCCTGACTTCGTTCCAATGCATGCCAGCGGAAACGTTATTGCTAAAGAATTGAAAAATGTGGAAGGTAAGAATATACTGCTGCCAAGAGCGAAAATCGCTACTGCTGATTTACCTCAAGGATTGCAAAAAAGAGGGGCAAATGTTCATGAAGTGGCGATTTATGATACCCTTAAAGTTGAGAGTGAATGCAAGGATGTAATCCTTAAAGATCTGTTAGAAGGATCAATAGACATCGTTACCTTTACGAGCTCTTCTACTGTGAGGAACTTCCTTGAAATGTTCCCCGAACAAAATCCTAAGGAATTATTGTCTCATGTCCGTGTAGCGGTCATCGGTCCAACAACAGAAGCGACTGCCAGTAAACATGGACTGCGAATTGGCATTAGATCCAAAAAAGCAACGATAGAGAGTTTAACACAGGCGATTGTCTCAGCTAAAGTATAATGCGACATTGTGAGTCTTGGACTTGTAAACGGCACACGGAATGTGCCTACTACTTTTAAGAGCATATAGACACACCCCTCAATTAAATATCGGTAGGATGAATGGCACAACCAGTTTTTGAATGACTGTGATAGTGCCGAAAATTGCGTAGAATCCTGCACACAAAAGCAAACCGATCTGTTTCCATATCGGAGGTTGAATCTCTTTCGGCAAGAATTTTCGGTTGACGTAGAGCGTATGTAATGCGGTAATCACGAGTTGATATCCACCTATCGTGGCAGAGACAAGTATCATAAAGAAGGGTTGTGCTAAATACATGGCAATCACACCCCATAGCACATATACTAACAGGATCGGATAATAGATCCATTTTGCGTTCTGCTCTTCCATTTTGCGCGCGCTTCTAAATCCTGTCCATATAATATCCGTAAATCGTCGTGGAACGCTGTCTACTTGCCCGAGTTGTGTTGAAAAAAGCACCCAGAAACCACATAACAGTGTCAGATGCCACATGATGGGGTATCCTGATTTCTCTGCAAGTCCCTCTGCTTGAAATGCAGCTGCTGACCACTGATCCATTTCTGTTCCTGATTCTACAAAGGCTAATGTTAACATTGCGGGGAGTGCTAAACCGATAAAACACCCAATAAGCCAGATGTAGTATTGTTCAAATCGGACATATTTCCACCATTCTTTAAAACGTTGAATACTATCCGGTGTGATTTTAAATACCTTTCCAAAGTGCGATAATGTCACTTTCTGTCCACCGATGATTGAAGGAATCGCACCGACTAAACTACTCATGCCCCAACCTTTATCCCTGACGTAGTTTGATATTGTAATATTGCCTAATCCTCCACTACCCGCATAAGCAGCAAATGCACCGAGGAGTAGCCAATCAAAGTTACCTGTGTTTACCTCATCTGGCAATGCGCCAAAACTGAAAAACCCCTTAATGACTGTCCACCATACATCGGGAGGAACAAAGAAGAGGTCGATAACAACCAGATAACCGATAATCCAGATAACCATGAACAGCAATACTTTTTCAAGGGCATTGTATATCTTTCCGCCAAACATAACAATTGCCAGACAGGCAAAGAAAATCAAGAAGGCAAAGATCCTCACAGTATTCTGGTCTGTTTCCATTGGCATTCGTCCTAACCATGCGGCACCGAGTGCAGTTGCTGCAGTCATTGCCCAGGCAGGCCAAATGCTAAAAAAGTCCCCTCCAGTATAAAAGATTGCCCAAAATCGGGGTCCGGGTTTACATCGCATATATCCACTGAGCATCGGTTCACCGGAATAGATAGTGTACCGTATCGCCTCTGTGTTAAGGATAGATTGAAGTACAATTGCTATTGTTGCGATCCATAGAAGAGTCCCTCCATATTGTGCAGTGATTGCTGGACCTAACAACCATTCCCCACTCCCAATTGATGCACCCAGTGCGATAATACCGGGACCTAAAATACCTCTAAAGGCCTTGCCAAATTTATATTTTGGAGGATCAGGTAATTCCGCCGTCTCCCAATCTGGCAGTGTGCCACCATCAACACGTTCATCAGTTTCTGTCATAATACCACTCCCACAATATATCTATAGCTAATTTCTTTGTCATATTTCTTCTACTTCGTAATTGCCTTGCTTCTACGACTATTTCTTGCATATCTCGTTCACAGTTAAGATAGTTGTGTAGGCATTCTAACAAACATTTTATTCTCAATCAAGTACTAATTATGGATTGGTATAATCATGCCTTGACATATCGCCTTTTTAAATGTTAAACTTTTTCTAATTATGTTACGTAACTTACGTAACTAAGGGGAGAACTACAAAATGAAAACACTGAACCTGTCACAGAAATATCATCAAACTACCATACCAATCAGATGTGTACTTTTATCAGTTCATTTTCTCATCCTACTGTCTTTCCTATTTTTTACTGCATGCAGTAATCCTTTAGAACCTGTTGACAGTGTTGAGGAAGCAGATGTAAAATCTGAATTAAGGGATCGGTCTTTTCGTCAATTTGATCCTGCTAAAGATGCTGCTAAACGGAAGGCAGTCATTATTGATTTTTATGATGATACAGAAGGCAATATAATAAGAATGTGGGCACAATATGCTGAAGGTGAATACGCATTGAAAGAATGGGAAATATTTGCTAAAGACTATAGAATTGAAAAAGGTGGATCAGAATATAGGCTGTATTTTATAGCACCCCATTCATACCAAAACATACCTTCAGAATGTGATGATTGTATTGAAACCAAAGGCATCTCTATCTCTATACGAAATCTATATGATAAAGACAAAATACGATTCAAAATAAATGACGAGAATAAAAGTTTACCTGCTCCATTTCCAGTATTCAAATCTTGGACAAACTTCAATGAAGACGAATATTTTGATTGAAATATCACCAGACAATTCAATAAACTTACACGGGACACAAGTTCAGTAGGGACGAGGTTTCCTCGCCCGTTGAGGAACGTATCCTCACCCGTTGAGGAACGTTTCATTAATTGTAAATTCCACTATAGAAATGAAAACCCTTATTCCTCTATCAATCCTTTTCATTCTACTGATCGGTTGTTCACCACCCGAACCAGTGGAGTTTTCAGATCCTAACTTGGCTGCTGCCGTTAAGGAAGGACTACAACTTAGTCCACTCGATCCGATCACGGAGAAAGATCTCAAGGGATTAAACTACTTACGTGTATATGATCAGACCATTCGCAACTTAACAGGTTTAGAGACTGCCACAAATCTAAATACTTTTATATGTAATGAGAGTTTCATCGCAGATATTTCTCCATTGACTAAGTTAACAAAACTAACTAAACTTGATTTGGCTTACAGTCAAATCACTGACATCAGTCCCATCAACGCATTAAAAGATCTGAAACATTTAAACTTATACAGTAACTTGATTACAGATATTACGCCACTTGCTGATTTAAAGCAATTGAACTATATCAATCTCGGAATGAATAGAATTCGCGATATTACCCCTCTCAGCGAGTTATCCCAACTCAATAGGTTAGATCTGCATAATAATCAGATTAGTGACGTAACGCCATTAACCAATCTAAAGCTATTAACTGAATTAGACCTAAAAAATAATGAAATCCACAATATTACCCCGCTTTCTGGATTGACAAACCTTAAGACCTTACAAATTGAACATAACCACATCAAAGACATTAGACCAATTGGTGGATTACAGCAACTAAAGGATTTAAGGGATAAAGATAATCTTATCATAGATAGGACTGCTGTAGATAAATATAGCTTCCGTCGTTCTGCCCGTCCCACGGGAACAACGCAAGCAACAGAAGAAGTAAACAATAAAGAGGATGTTAAGACAGCAAAGGTAGTCCATTCTCCATTAATACCTGATCCTAACCTTGCAGCAGCTGTTCGCGAGGAGATTGGTATAAATTCAGATGAACCCATTTTGGCAGAAAAACTATCTGGGATATATGGTCTCAACCTTTGGGATCAAGACATAAAAGACTTAACGGGTTTAGAAAAAATGACAAGTCTACGGGACTTAACAATTGAGGATAATGAAATTGAAGATATTTCACCCTTATCCAATCTGACAGAGCTGAGGTTCTTACAACTTGGTGGTAATAGAATCACTGATATTTCACCGCTAAGTGAATTGACTAAACTAAGGACATTAAAACTAAGGTCCCAATTTAACTATAACAGTCAAGAAAACAACATAAAGGACTTGACCCCTCTAAAGGATAAGATACATTTAGAGCAGCTATCAATTTCTGGTAAAGAAATTGATAATATTAGTTCATTAAAAGAATCAAAAAAGTTGATTTGGTTATCAATTAGAAATACACAAGTAAGTGATATTTCGCCGTTAGCAGAAATGGTGCATCTCAGGCATCTATATCTCAGAAATTGTCAAATTCGGGATATCTCACCA
This sequence comes from Candidatus Poribacteria bacterium, assembly GCA_022824835.1. Classification (GTDB taxonomy): domain Bacteria; phylum Poribacteria; class WGA-4E; order WGA-4E; family WGA-3G; genus MSPOR6. The sequence continues at coordinate 26,210 of JAJDZB010000098.1, forward strand.
TTGGCAGACTTAAAACAACTTGATATACTATGGCTTTACGGGAATAAAATCTCAGACGTTAAACCATTATCAGGACTATTACATCTTAAAGATTTGGGTCTTGAGGACAATGAAATTAGTGACATAACACCGCTTATTGGATTGATAAGATTGACAGATTTAAGCATCGGTGGGAACAGAATCCGTGACCTTAGACAATCAGGGAATGTCCTCTCTAAACTGAAGCATCTGACAGAACTGTCGCTTAACGAAAACGAAATCCAGGATATTGCTCCCTTAGCTGAATTAAGAAACCTGACCATCTTAAGGCTCGTCAACAACCAGATTAGCAATATAAAGCCACTGGCAAATTTGACGGATTTACACTATTTGATGCTTACGAACAATAAAATCAAAGACGTATCTCCTCTTGTTGAATTAAAGAGATTAAGGCTGCTTAGACTTGGTCAGAATCAGATCCAAGACATAACACCGCTTGCAGACTTAAAAGAGATGACGCATCTTGAACTACATGAAAACCAGATAAGGGATTTCAGTGTTGTTGAAAACTATCCACATATCAGAACTTTAAGCATTAAGGATAACCCAATTCAGGACATGACACCGATTACAAACCTCCGCACCCGTTTTCCTGATGTGCGACTGGATAATCATGTAAGGCAATAATAGTATCTATACACATTTTGGTTATAGTGAAATTATAAAAAACTCATCAAAACTGAATTAAATACCTTGACAAAACATCTGATTTTAACGTAATATTTTGAGAGAGTCACAAACCTAACTTCATTCTATATTTAAGGAGTTTAATATGCTCACGCAAGATCAGGTAGACTTTTATAATGAGAACGGATATCTCAAAGTTGATCAGCTTTTCACGACAGAGGAAACGGAAGAACTTGCATCAGATATGGTGAAGATCATAAACAATTGGGGACAGGAAACAATTGGTTGGCCCGGTCCGTGGCGAACAAAATACTTGAAAGAGGAAGACCAGCAAACCACTAAGGCAGTCTTCATGCATAATCCGCACTTCTATTCTGCCGCGTGGGGACGGGTGATTTTCCATGAACGCTTAACAAGTGCTGTCCAATCACTTATCGGTGATAGAGTCCAGTGGCACCATACGGTCCTACACGCAAAACCACCTGAAAAAGGCACGCCATTTCCAATGCATCAAGACTATCCTTTCTACCCACACGATGGACTTGATTTCGTAGATTGTCTTGTACATCTTGATGACGCACCTTATGAAAGCGGGGCACTTAGAGTCGTTCCCGGTAGTCATAAAGAGGGACCAAGAGAACATATCACCGGTGAAGGAACCGCACCACACTTGCCAACTGATAAATTCCATCCAGACTTCATCGACTCAATACCAATTCCAGCAAAAGCTGGAGATGTTATCTTTTTCAGTTACTGTCTCATACATTGGTCTGAAGTCAATAGAACTGAAGAGTGGCGAAAAGCAGTGCGATTCGGTTATCATACACCAGAAATGCGTCCAGTTGGCAGAGACCCAAATGAACCTTACAACAACATAATAGCAGGCGGCTTCAAACAGAATCCATCTGCAGGAGAAATACTCGCTTAAGGTTCTCAATTTTCCGATTTTCCTGCAGGCTCCAAACCCGTAGGGGCGGGGGATCCCCGCCCATCACCATTGTGCAACCTGCATCTTTAACATTTAAACTTACTTAATCCCTGATTTAGGAGAATTGTTATGTATTCACATCATCAAACCAAGAAAAATATCTCTCTACCTAAACTCCTGTTAACAGTCATCTTTCTATCTACGTTTCTTTCATTTTCATTTCTGGTATTCAATTCAGATAGCCAGGAACCGACTCTTATAGATAGCCAAGAACTGACCCCTTCAGATAGCCAAGAACAGACCCCTTCACTGGCAGAGAAGGTTTTTGAAAAATATCAAACTTTTCTTCAACGAGAAGACATTAAAGCATTATTCCCAGTAGTCTTGGTGGAGATCAAAAGACCTGAGAATCAACGGCTTTTAATACCTGAAACAATAAATTTCGTCGTAGATAATCCAGAATTACTCAAGAATTTTATTCCTGACATAGATGATGAGTTTATTACTTTGCTAAAGGAAGATGAAGAGATAAAAACGTTCCTGAGAGACCCCGATGTTCAGTCTTTACTGCAGGACATTGATGCCATTGATGAACTTACAGAGTTACTGAGACTTGCTGAGCTTTCACTCGCTGAACGAGTTGCTGAAACACATGCTGCGTTGTTTGAAAGAGAGGATATAAAGGAACTTCTTCCATCCATCCTTGCTACGTTGAGAAAACAAGGTATTCAAGATCGAATTACGCCTGAACTACTCAAATCGGTGGTAACGAATCCTGATACATTGAAAACAATCATACCTATTATTGATGAACGATTCATAACACTCCTGAAGGAAGATATGGATGTAATAGCATTTATAGGTAATGCAGAAGTTCAACTCCTGCTGCAAGACCGTGAAGCAATTGATGAACTTGCAATTATTCTTAATTTTAATTTAGTTCTTCCTGTTACAGTCAAGATTTCACCGGCATCCGTAGAGTCTCCAAGGCGAGGGGAACAACTCACTATTACTGTTGATATTGCTGATGGACAGGAAGTTCAGGGATATGAAGGCACTCTAATTTTTGATTCAACAGCACTCCGCTTTGTATCGTTAGAACACGGTACTTACTTACAAGGTGAACTTGTAACCGTACCAACTCCTGAAGTGACAGATATGGTCAGATTTGCACAGATATCTATAGATACACCAGCTCCCACAGCAGATGGTACACTTATCAGCATCACATTTGAAGTGCTTTCTGCTAAAGCATCAGAACTTCTGTTGACTGACGTGATAATTTCAAAGGCGGCAGGTGTTGAGTTGCCAGTGATTATTGAAAACGCTGAAATCACTGAACCCGCAATAGGACCGTGGGACGTAAACAGAGATGGGAATGTCAATATTTTAGACTTGACCTTTGTGGCGTCTCATATCGGTAATGACAACGCACCACCTGAAGCTGATGTTAATGGGGACGGAACCGTAAATATCTTGGATCTGACCTTAGTGGCAAGTCATTTCCCGTAGTCGCAGGTCATCTTGTGGCGTAAAGTTCTGCATGAAAAGTAGATTAGAGATTGGACAGGCCAAGTTAAACTTGTAGGTCGGGTAGAGCGAAGCGAAACCCGACCTACTTATTTAGTCTGGACTATCCACTAATGACACGACTATGCCTTATAGAATTCGACGGTTGTTCCCGCCATGTCAGCGACTTTGTCGATAAGCTTTCTCTTTTCTTGTTCATCCATACCTATAAACTTCTTTGCGATATCTATTTTCTCTTGCATCTGTGCAGCGTCATCAGGTCCTGTAACAAGTGTACTGACAGGAAATGACCACACAAAACGGATTGCTTCTTGAATGCTTACACGATTCGGTACTACTCTCGGATTCGTACCGTGTTTTCCATGTCTGGATCCTCCGAAAAATCCACCATTTGCCAAGGACTTCATGCCTATTACACCGATGTTCTTTTCAACAAGCGTTGGTATAACACCTTCAATGAAACTCTCATAGCTGATGTCCGCAATGTTAACTGGCAATTGACAAGCATCAAAGATGTCTGATTTTTCTAATACCCGTTTATGTGCGGATGGACTGGTATGACCCGTGAATCCGATAAAACGGGCTTTGCCAGACTCCTTTGCTTCTGCCATGACATCAAAGACACCATTGTCAATCCTGGCATCAACATCTTCTGGGTTACGGATGGCGTGTACCTGCCACAGATCGAGATGATCCGTATTGAGACGTTTGAGTGAACCTTCCAAATGCTTTCTGGCATTGTCTGCATCGCGAGCAGTTGACTTACTCATTATGAAGACATCATCACGGTATTTTGGCACAAGGAGTTTTCCTAAACGTTTTTCACTCCCCCCTGCTTGGTAAGATTCTGCGGAGTCAAAGAAACGGACGCCTCCTGCCAATGCCGTTTCAATAGTTTTTTGTGCTTCGGTTTCTGACATTTCACCGATATGCCATCCACCGACACCCAGCATTGTTACGTTTTCTCCTGTCCTCCCAAACTTTCTTAACGGTAATAATGTCCCAAGACGGTCATTAGTAGTCTTTACTTCCTGACCTTCTACATGTGATGACGATATCATGATACCAGCAGTTAATCCTGCCAATGTTTTTAAGAACGAACGTCGATCGATCATCTTTTTTACCTCCTAATGTATCTTACATCGGACATGTTTTTGTGTCAAGTGTTTTGTAGCTCAAGGCTCACTTTGGAATTTACTTGAAATATACCTGTTTTTGTTGTATACTAATATGGCATTTTTATTACTATTATTGCATTTTTAATTGCAACGTTTTTTATATATATAAAACTATTTACCAATGCTAAAACAACTGACAAATAACGTAACTCGATGGGATACACTGTTATTCCACCGCATCTTTGGCTGGGGTGACAGAAGATTTCTCAGCCGCTTTTTTCGTATTACCTCTTGGAGTGCCAATGGTTATTTATATCCATTGATTACACTATACATATATATCTACTGTGATACATCAATCAGCAAACCGTTTGTGTATGCAGCCTTTATAGCATTTCCGATTGAAAGACTGCTCTATCACTTTTTGAAACAAGCAATGAAAAGAGATAGACCCTTTGAAAAGATTGATGACATTGAATTCCGTGTAAGACCTCCAGATGAATTTAGTTTTCCGTCAGGACATACGACATCTGCATTTCTAATGATGACTCTCCTCACAAGTTTTTTTCATAGTCCAAGTATACAGATTGGTGTATTTTGTTGGGCATCAACAGTCGGTATAGCACGTGTGTATCTTGGTGTACACTATCCTACAGATGTTCTTGCTGGTGCTCTGATCGGTATTTTAACAGCACATATAGGTATGTGGTTTGTTTTGTAGCGCAACGCATTCCTCCTCCACTCCTCACCTTGTCGGTCGGAGGGATTCCTGTCGTCCCTAATGAAGTTTAAAAAATAAATTAGGTAATTTGGCCCCAGACACGGTAGGTTCGGTTTCCTAACCGAACCGGATTCTACAAGAAACTGAATATTACCCGATTAAATTCTTGATCTTCATACGGGACTGAAGAGAAGACAGAAAAGTGCATCCACTAATCGGTAAATATGTAGAGACCTATTAAGAATCTTTTCCTAACATGCAACCTTTTCTCTCAAAATACGCGTCTTTATAAATAGATGTATATGTTTTTTAGAGGACTTAGATGCATAATAACGATGTTGAATTAATCAATAGGATTTAATCTGGCGACGGTCTACAGGAAGGAAAATCTACTATGCAAAACAACCTTGGTCAGGATTCAACAAAATGGAAATTACCTGAAGGTGCGAAATCTCGTCTTGGGAAAGGTTTCATCTTTGATATGACATATTCACCTGATGGGACACTCCTTGCAGCATCCACTACAATCGGTATATGGACTTATGATGCGCGCACAGGTGAAGAACTCAATCTGATAACAGAACACATGTCTGGAACTTCTACAGTGGTTTTCAGTCCTGATAATCAAATATTCGCAAGTGATGGCGATAACAACACAATACTTCTGTGGGAAACACAAACCGGACAACTTATAAAAACGCTTAGTGGACACCTTGACCGAGTGAGTTCAGTTGCGTTTAGTCCAGACGGTCAAACTATCGTGAGTGGTAGTGACGATGATACAATTCGTTTGTGGGATGTGTCCGCTGGTGAAGAACTTCTGCCGTTTGCTGGTCATGCAGATGGGGTTTCAGATGTGATTTTTTCACCAGACGGTAAAACGCTTGCAAGCCACGGGTACAGAGATGGTATGATTCATCTGTGGAATGCATCTACAGGTGAATTCCTAAGATCGTTGACGGGGCACACAGCAGATGTTAGTTCCATTGCATATTCTCCTGATGGTGAGATTTTGGCATGCAGTAGCGAGGATGGAACAATTCGGTTGTGGGAGCCGGACACAGGACATCTTAAAACCAATATAACAACGAGAAGAGAAACCGAAAAAGTAGGACATGGCGTTAAATCAGTAATATTTCATCCTGATGGAAGAATACTCGTGTGCGTTAACTACGGGAACGATCTGATTCAGTTTTGGGATGTGGATACAGGTGAACATCTAAAGACCATTAATGCACCACCAGATACGACTGATCAGATAATCTTTTCTCCCGATGGGAATACACTGGTATATAAAGGCGATGATGGTAGAATTATGTTTTGGGATGTAGCAACCGATACCTCCATACGCACACTGAATGGTTACGCACAAATGTTTCGTGATATGACATATTCACCAGATGGGAGCACAGTTGTTACGATGACCAACGGTCCGAGAATCTATTTCTGGGACATACATTCAAGTAAACTGACAAAAACCTATTACAACCCTGAAGGAGGTAATATCAGTAGTGTCGTATATTCACCTGACGGTGAAACACTTGCTTGTGCCGGTTATAGTACAGTTTTCCTTTTGGATACGGACACGTTTGAACATGGACGTGTTTTCACAGGACGGAAGAACGGTTTTGAATCGGTAGTTTTCAGTCCTGATGGGGAGATACTTGCAGGGGGTGGCGCAGATGGTACTATCTTCGTATGGGATGTGGATACAGGTAAGACATTAGGAGAATTTGACTGGAACGGTGATATTATCAGAGCTTTGGCGTTCTCTCCAGATGGTAAAATGCTTATGAGTACAAGTGATTCTGGCACATGTTTCTGGGATATATCTTCTGAAAACATAATACAAGAACTCAGTGCTTGTGAAGTGGTCGTCTCACCAGATTGGAAGACCTTTGTGGGTATTGGTCGTCCTGACCAAATTGGATGCATCAGTATTTGGAATTTTGGTGAGGATGCACCCCTGAAAACTATCAATTCTCTACCAAATGCATACTATTTAGAATACGCTCCGAATGGACAAACATTTGTCAGCAAACATGCGGATGGAAAAATTCGTTTTTGGGATACAGATACAGGAGATCTCATGCAAACACATTATGGACATAAACATGGAACCTGGTATTTGTCGTATTCACCTGATGGTAATACCCTCGCTACAGCAGGATGGGACAGTACAGTACTGTTCTGGGATGTGCCTAAATAGATGCAGCAGCTAATATTTAGACAAGACAAAAGTTTCAAGGAGTTTGAATCGTTATGAAAACATTGAATCTTATCCTGATTTTTTACCGATAATCTCTACATTCTATCTATTTGTCCCTATGCTTAATACTGCATTCTCACAAGAATATTTTCACTTAAATCTACCTACTGGTGCGAAATCTCGTATTGGCAAAGGTGAAATACATCAACTAAAGTATTTTCCAGATGGAAAACATATTGCCGTCGCAACATCAATCGGTGTTTGGATTTATGACATCCCATCAGGCGCAGTCGTTGATCTCCTTACAGAGCATTCAAGTCCTGTGAAGTCAATGGTATTTAGTCCTGATGGAGAAACCCTCGCCACAGGGAGTACAGACGGAACTATTATATTGTGGAAAACAGACTCAGGACAATCCATCGCAACCTTAGATGGTCACGAAGACGATGTTGAAATGTTAGTCTTTAGTTCATCTGGAAAAATGCTCGCAAGTTGCAACGCAAGAAGCAAGGTTTTTATTTGGGATTTGGAATCGGGAAAAGTTAAACACACCATTCAATCTGATGCTTCAACTATCTTTTCTCTTACATTCTCACTTGATGAGATAGTTCTCAAAACTATCGGTAACTGGGAGAAAGACGAATTCTATATTGAATATTGGAATGTCAAATCGGGTGAAAGTGTCAAAGATGTTCTATTAGACGATAGATACTATACAGTTGCATCACTTTCACCTGATGGCAAAACGTTAGCATGTGCAGGAGATTCCCCACTTCAATTTTGGAACATAGAAACGACTAAGCAGCTTTCTATAGATCAAGCAACAGAAGGGAATTTTGATTATGTAGAATTCTCACCCGATGGCAAGCGACTCGCGGCTGCAGACGCCTGGGACTATCTCAGTTTATGGCAGGTTAGTCCGATGCAACATCTGAAGAACTTTGCCCATGGGGAAAATTATAATTCAATAGCATATTCTCCTGATGGAAAGACAGTTGCCAGTGGAAATAACGCTGGTTCAGTGAAGATATGGGACGTTGCCACAGGAAAACTGACACAGACAATCTCAGGACACTCGTCTAAGCAGATATACACTGCAGCATTTCATACGGATAGTTCAACTGTCACAAGTGGAACAAAGTCTGCCATTCAAATATGGAATTGGCAAACGGGTGAACTTGTTAAAACTATTCCAGAACCTCGCTATGATGTCTGTTCAGTTGCGTATTCTGAAGATAAGAAATATATTGCAACTGGTGGCAGTTCTCAGAAAGCACGAATTTGGGATGCACAAACAGGAAGGTTTCTTGGGAGTTTTGCGGGACACAAAGATAATATCTATGCAGTTGCCTTTTCACCTGATGGCCGTTTGCTTGCAAGTGCGGGTGGTCAGAAGCGAAGACGTCCTGAAATCAATAGAAACCCCGATCAGGACAATTCAGTTTGTCTCTGGGACATTCGTAGAGGTGAATTGTATCTGATCGGTGAACGTTTAGCAACCTTTAGCGAACATACCGACTGGGTCAATGCGGTTGCCTTTTCACCTGATGGCAAAACGCTTGCAAGTTGTAGTCAAGACAAGTCCATTCAACTATGGCATGCCCAGTCATTCAAACATCTCAGAACGTTCACAGGACATGAAGATGGTGTCAACGCAATCGTATTTTCTCCTGATGGAAGAACGCTTGCAAGCGGAAGTTCTGATGGCACAGTTCTTTTATGGGATTTTAATATAGGTGAGTTAATCATACCTCCGATTCAACTCACAGGACACGTAACCTCTTTGAGTTATTCTCCTGATGGTAGCCTTCTGGCATGCAGTACGAATAATGACCGTGCGGTTCACGTGTTGGACGCTAAGACAGGTGAAAAACTACACGTTTACGTAGGACACACAGGTCGTATAAATGCTGTTGTATTTTGTTCTGATGGGAAAACAGTGGCAAGTGTCAGCTCTGACTGTACTGTTCTGATTTGGGACATACAGAACAGTATGGCAGATCGTTAACCCTATTTATCCAGATTAACGCGATTCATAACGGTAGGTGTGATTTCCCCAGGCCGGTAGGTTAGGTTTACTAACCGAACCTACCGGCCTGGGGGTGTTATCACTTTCGTATTTTCTGAAATTGACGCATAAGGCAGAATACGCGTTTGGTATTCTGCATTGATAAGGATATCGCACCTACCGGTCTGGGTATACTATTGTAGGGCGATGTTGCCTGATAAGGAATAGAAGATATTTAGAAAACCGATGAAAATCGTGGGTATAACAAATACAGTCAGAAGCACTAATGCACTCTTTGTAGAGTAGAAACTCTCTGTCTCGTCTGCAGATTCAAAATACATTGCTTTGATAATACGAGCGTAGTAATAGAGAGAGATGACACTGTTTAGCAATCCGATAAACGCTAACCAATAGAAACCGCTGTCAATGACTGCCTTGAACAGAAAGAATTTACCGAAGAAACCAGCAAAGGGTGGGATGCCAGTTAGCGAAATAAGGAAAATCATCATCGCACCGGCGATTAACGGGGACCGAGACGAGAGACCACGAAATCCCTCAATCATTTCACTACCTGAATCGTTCGCGACAAGGATTACAACGTAGAATGCACCTAAGTTCATAAAGAGATAAACTATAAGGTAGAAAAGTATTGCACTGAGTCCATCAGGAGTCAGTAACACACCCCCCATCAATAGATATCCCCCGTGTGCTATGCTCGAATACGCTAATAGACGTTTTACATTACGTTGCGGTAGCGCAGCAAGGTTCCCGACAGTCATTGTGAGTGCCGAGACGACTGCCAATAATAATCCCCAATCAACTGAATCCAGAATACCTGGTGCCTTAAACCCTGAATAAAAGAATCTGAGAAAAAGTGCGAATCCAGCGGCTTTTGAAGCAACAGATAGGAATGCTGTTATAGGGATAGGTGCACCTTCGTAAACATCGGGGGACCACATGTGAAATGGAACAGAAGCAATTTTGTATCCGATACCTGCGAGTATAAATGTTATCGCGATGAGAAGACCGAGGGCAGTTACTTCACCTGAAGCGAGGACTGCTGGTAGTCGCTCGCCAATTTCTGCGAGATCCCCTGTTCCTGTCATACCGAAAATCAAGGAGAGTCCAAAAAGCATTGTTCCTGATGCTACAGCACCATAAGTAATGTATTTGAATGCTGCTTCACTCGAACGCGGACTATGCGTTAAGAATCCTGCAAGGATGTAGGAGGTGAGACTTACCGTTTCTAAAGAGATGAATATCATCAGCAGGTTGGTTGACGATGCCATCAGGAACATCCCGAAGGTCACAGCTAACAGCAATGCAAAATACTCACCCTTTAGTTTCACATCAATTTCTTCAGAACGTAGAGAGAAAAGAATAGTTGCAGAGGTTGCTAATATCAGGAGAATCTTGAAAAAAATCGCGAATGCATCCAACCGAATCATCCCAAAGAATAGGTTCATCGGTTCATCAGTACCGATAATAGCCATATTAGAACGTGTGATGAGGATAGCCAATAAGGAGCAACCCAGTCCGACAAGTGCCAAATATGCGACTTTATCACTTTCACGGTCTTTTACAATGAGATCAAGGATAATAACAGCAGCAGCGAAGACGACGAGAAGTATCTCCGGAATAAAATAAAGAAGGCTTTCAATGTTCTTTAAACTATCCACACATTTCTCCTATAGACCTGCCATCGGTATAATACCTGAAATCTTCTCTGTCAATTTTACGACTGATTCGCTGAACATTTCAATTGCAAAATGGGGCCAAATACCGAGGACAATGACTAATATTCCGAGTGGTACCAGAGTCATGATCTCACGGCCGTTGATTTCTGGTAGCTCTTCATATTTTGGATTGAGCGTTCCTAAGAAGACCCTTTGAAGTGTCCATAGGAAGTATGCCGCACCGACGACAATCCCTATCGTAGATAGGATAGTCAACATTGGGAATCTATCAAAAGCACCGACCAGAGAAAACGCTTCGCCTATGAATCCGCTTAATCCGGGTAATCCCAGTGATGCCATGAAGGCGAGCGTAGTAATACCGGTATAAACAGGCATTCTACTTCCTAATCCACCGAAGCCATTGATCTCACGGTGGTGTGCCCGGTCATAGAGTACACCGACAAGCAAGAATAGCATGGCGCTGATGACTCCGTGATTAAACATCTGTAATATTGCGCCAGTAATACCCAATTCATTACCTGCGGCAAGTCCCAAAATAACAAATCCCATGTGTCCAATACTGGAATATGCGACCAACTTCTTGAAATCTGTCTGTGCCAATGCACAGAATGATCCGTAAACGATATTTACAAATCCGAGAATAGCCAAACTATTACCTACTATACCATCTCCATTAGCGAAGACTGCCATGCCTTCAGGGAACATATCCATATTAATACGGACTAACCCGTAAGTTCCCATTTTTAGGAGGACTCCTGCAAGGATAACACTAATCGCTGTCGGTGCTTCAACGTGTGCGTCAGGTAGCCATGTATGAAATGGAAAGATCGGTACTTTGACAGCAAACCCGATAAAGAAACCGAGGAATACCCACATTTGGAAAGTTGGATCAGCGAGCGCGTGTCCTGTTGTGCCCGCCAATGCTATCAGTGTTGGAATGTCAAATGTACGTGCCCCTGGGTCTCCACTCTTGAGATAGACTGCGATCAATGCGACTAGCATCAGCACACTACCGAATAAGGTATAGAGAAAGAATTTGATTGCTGCATATTCTCTACGCGGTCCACCCCACACACCGATAAGGAAATACATCGGTAGCAGTGTCAACTCAAAAAAGACAAAGAATAGGAAGAGGTCCAACGCAGCAAAAAAGCCTAACATCCCTGTTTCAAGCAATAGGAACAACGCCATATAAGCCTTTATCCCCTTATCTATGTTTCGCCAAGAGGCAAGGACACAGATTGGACCCAAAAGGGCAGTAAGGAGCATTAGTGTTACGCTTAAACCGTCAATACCGACATAATACTGAATATTGAATACCTCAATCCAAGGAACAGGACCGTGCTTGAACTGTTCTCCGGCGATTGTACGGTCATAGTCAATAAATAGGTACACTGCAATAATTAGCGGTACAAGCGTAAAAACGAGCGCAACACGTTTTATCAATTCTTCCGATTCTCTCGGGAGAAGTAAAACAACGATCATCCCAAGCAACGGGACAAAAATCATTAGGGATAATAACATTTAGTGGGAATCCTCCTTATCCCATTGGGTCAGTATATTTTTATATTTCATCTACAATGCCCTGAAAATCAAAATTATTAACACTATCCCACCAATAACGACAAAGAGATAGGTTTGAATTGCTCCTGTTTGTATTCTACGTATTCTGCCACCAGCTGCCCAGGTAACCTCAGCAACTCGGTTGACGATTCCATCAACCACACGTCTATCAAAATAGCCGATAATTGCGGCGAAGACCCTACGTGTTGCGAAACCTACACCGTTGACAATACCATCAATGACAGATAGATCAAAGCGGGCAAAGAGTCGAGATTTCCAAACCGTGAGTGCAACTAATACACCGTCGTAGAATTCATCAAAATAGTACTTATGCCAGAATAGGTTGTAGACAGGACGGAAAGTCGTCGCGACAGATTCTGCCGAGAACCTTCGTCTATGGTAGAACAACCAAGACAGCAGTATACCTAAAACCGCAACAAAGATGGATAACACTATAGCGATATTATGTGCTCGTTTGTGAATGTAATATGCAGCATCTGCTTTTTCACCGTTTTTTCCACCCACTTCATCAGCTGCTTGTGCCTCGGAAACGCCGAAAATTGAGAAACCAAAATTCGCATCACCTATTTTCGTATCAGGGGAAACGTAAGCAAGTTGCGGTGCATGAAGATGGTGTTGTTTAGGTGGTATTACATAATCTTTGTTAAACCAGATTGTATTAACAACGGGAAAACTCAAGACAGCCAATATAATTAACGGTGCTGTCATCACCCACGGTGATTCGTGTGCCATGTTGTGCATCTCTTTGTTACGGGGTTCACCGAAGAATGTCATAAAGATAAGTCTAAACATGTAGAAGGCAGTGATAAACGCTGCGCAGAGTGCAAGTCCAAACAGAATGTAGTGATGTATAGAATTCCCTTCCATTGCGCGTCCAAGTACACCTGCTAATATTTTATCCTTACTCCAGAAGCCTGAAAAGACGTATGGTACGCCAGAGATTGACAAGGTTGCGATGAGCATTGTGATAAAGGTGATCGGCATTTTCCGTCTGAGTCCACCCATATTCCGCATATCTTGGTCAGGTGGGATTTCGGAACCGTGTTCGTGAACTAAATTTTCGTGTACTAAACTGGGGTCGTCGTGTTCATGTGCTTCGTCATCCGCATGTGCTTCATCATGCCCATGGGTATGTTGACTGTGTGAATGCATTGCGTGGAAGGCATGGATAACACTACCAGAACCGAGGAACAGCAACGCTTTGAAAAAAGCGTGCGTTGTAAGATGGAATAGTCCTGCGACATAACTGCCCGCACCAATTGCTAACATCATATATCCGAGTTGACTGACCGTAGAATATGCCAGCACACGCTTAATGTCAAAACGAACGATAGCAATAGTAGCGGCGACGATTGCGGTAATACCGCCAACATAAGCGATAACCAAAGATGAAGGAGCTGTCAAGATTGGGAACATCCGAGCAGTGAGATATACGCCTGCAGCAACCATAGTCGCTGCGTGGATTAACGCACTGACAGGTGTTGGACCTTCCATTGCGTCTGGTAGCCACGTATGCAACGGTACTTGGGCAGATTTTCCAATTGCACCACAGAAGATGAGAATACCTGCTATTGAAAGCCACACGATGTCTCCAGTGGTTAATTGTGCTGCTGCAAGTGTAAAAATGCCATCTATAGGGATGCCATCTTGAGTACGATCGTATAAAGAAAAAGTATCAAACTTTGTAAACAGCATCATCATGCCGATGAACATGCCGATGTCACCTACGCGAGTTGTCAGGAATGCTTTCTTACACGCATTCGCAGCGGAGTTCTTTTCAAACCAGAAACCGATGAGAAGATAGGAGCAGAGACCTACGAGTTCCCAACCGATATAGATACCGAGCAGGTTATCTGATACCACCAAGAATAGCATTGAAAAGGAGAAGAGCGATAGATAGGCGAAGAACCTTGGATAACGCGGATCCCCATGCATATAGCCTATTGAGAAGATATGCACAAGACTACTGACTAGTGTGACAACGATGAGCATTATCACAGTTACGCTGTCAAGGTAGAACCCCATTGAGATGGTGATGTCACCGATAGATATCCAATCAACTGCTAACGGTTCTGGTTTGGGGACTACATCCCGTAATAGAATGAAGGAGCAGATAAGCGCGATAAGCATTGCCGCCGTTGACAGCAGGTCTTGACGAGGAAAAGTCCGTTTTGCTAAACCTGATAGCGCGAAGATCGCAAAGGCAACAAGCGGTGCAAGTAAGATGATGCTAATTAAGGGAACGACCATACTATTATGTTATTAACCTTTCAAGGTATCCACTTCATCTGGACGTATGCTACCGAATTCACGGTAGATTGCAAGAATAATTGCAAGAAAAACGGCTGCTTCGGCTGCAGCAAGCACAATACCAAAGATAGCGATTATCTGTCCATCAATGTTATTTGGGTTGTCTGGTATTGAAACAAAGCGAGAAAATGCTACAAAATTCAGATTACAAGAATTAAGAATAAGTTCAATCCCCATCAAAATGCTGATGGCGTTTTTGCGGGTTAGCACTGCAAATATCCCGAGTGAGAATAGAATTGCACTGATAACCAGATAGTGTTGTAACGTCATAAAGTGTTATCCTACAGATACAAAAGAATTAGTCCCTAATTTCCTTCCGAGAAATGAGCGCAGCTCCGATTAATGCAACTAACAATAACACAGATGCCACTTCAAAAGGCAGCAAGAACTTCCCATCCAGAATTAATTCACCGATACGTTCCGTTGTTGGTTGCAGTTGTGTTCCATCATCCGTTAGGTTTTCCCATTTGGGTGTATTGGCAATGACCGTCAGGAGCAACATCAGCAGTGCCAGCGAAATACCGCCACCTAACAGGAGCTGACCGCGCTGTATATGGACACGCATCTCTAATCGTCCACTCGTCATCATAACACCGAAGAGGATAAGCACCAGTATACCACCGACATATACAATTACCTGTGTTGCTGCGAGGAAGTCTGCTTGTAGAAATACATAAAGACCAGCAACACCGAAAAGTGTAACCATTAACGCAAACGCTGCATGTACGATATTTCGGACACTGACCACAGCAAAAGCGGAAGCAATTGTTATCAGTGCGAATCCGTAGAAAATGAATGTTTTTAGCGATAATTCTTCCATGTAAAGTTATCCTCGCTCCCTTTATGCTTCAACAACCTCTGTGTTTTCTGCATCGTCTTTTTTGTACATCTCCTGCTTGTCAAAATTGAAGATTAAATCTGTTCGGTCAAAACTTGAGTACTCAATTCCTTCAAGTGAATCCTTCATAACAAGACATTGTGTCGGACAAACTTCGGTGCAAAGTCCACAATACATACAGATGGACATATCAATATCAAACTGGTCAAGATAGAACACAACGGGGTTTCGTGTAACGACGCGCGACACTTCCTCTGTAGAAAAGGTTTCGGTTCGGTTTTCATCCCCCGATGCTTCCAAACGATCAATGACTTCTTGTGGACCTAAACGGGTCGTGATATTTGTGATTGTCATTGCGTCTTCTGACATAATCTTTTTGTCATCACCTTCAATGATACCGATGACTTCGCGTCCATCCTTGAGATGCACCACGTTCATGCTATCCCAGAGTTGTTCACCTTTCGGAAGTTTGTCACCTGTAATCGTAATACAGTCCACAGGACAAATCAACTCACACTTTTTGCATCCGATGCAATCCTCAATCCTGTTGTAGAGTTGGCCACGATACCCCTTTGGTATTTCTCGGACGTTCTGTTTCTTCTCAAAATCGTGTTCGTAAGGATATTGGTGCGTCACATTCGGTTCAAAGAACTGCCGAATTGTGATACGCATCCCGACGAGGACGGTATAAACACCTTTGTATATGTTACGTATATATTTGTCCATGATTCAATGTTCCTTTCACGCAGAACTGGTTTGCGGTTCAGGTTTTCGTGCAAGGTTTCTCCCGGCAACTGCGTATACTCCGATGAGACAGACATAAATAATCGCACAACTGATTCCCATACTCCATATATCATCATCTTTAAAAATCAATCCCCAAATCCCAGTACCTAATATGTTAAAGAATGAGATCGGAATAAAATATTTCCAGCAGAGATGCATCAGTTGATCAACGCGTAGACGTGGCAGTGTCCATCTCAACCACATCATGACGAAAACAAGTCCTAAAGTCTTGAGAACGAATCCGGGTAATCCACCGAGAAAATCGTAACCCGGCAAGATACCCTCGTATCCGCCAAGAAAAAGCGTCACGCCAATGGCACTGACTGCAAACATATTCGCATATTCAGCAATGAAGAACAGTGCAAAACGCATACCGCTATATTCGGTATGGAATCCCGCGACGATTTCAGATTCCGCTTCCGGCAGATCAAATGGTGTTCGGTTCACTTCAGCAATAGCAGAAATAAAAAAAACGAAGAATGCAATAAAGGTAAAAGGCGTACGAAAGATTAGCCATGTGAAGATACCACCAGATTGATTTTCCACAATCTCACGCATTCCCAAACTTTCAACCAACATGATCACTGTTAATATAGATAAACCGAGTGGAATTTCGTAACTTACAATCTGTGCCGCAGAACGTAAAGACCCCAAAAGCGACCACTTACTATTTGAGGACCAACCCGCCATAATCACACCCATCACTATCACGGAGGAGATCGCCATGATATAAAAGATACCGATATTAAAATCGCTCACCAAGATGTTTTGACCAAACGGGATTGCAGCAAAGACTGCAAAAGAACAAGCAAACATGATATAGGGGGCAAGTCGGAAAAGCAATTTATCCCCTTGCTGTGGAATAAAGTCTTCTTTGAAGATCAGCTTTATGCCATCTGCTAACGTTTGTAACGTCCCCCAAGGACCGACACGCATAGGACCTGTCCGGTTTTGAAAACGTGCAGCGACTTTCCGTTCTGCCAAAACTAAAACCAATGGGAGTAACGGTACAACAGCGACGAAAATACCAGCACAAATTAACATCGCGAGGACAGTTCCTAACTCCATAGGAAAATCCGGAAAAATCAGGTTGATGACATTTCCCTTAATATATGACACCAAATTTCCGGTTTCTTCTTGTATATTTTCTTGTATATTAAAATTGTGAAAAAAACTTTCAGACAAAAAATCTGACATTTAACATCCTTATATGGTATATCTCCTATAACTGGATTAGTTATCGGTCTACCTCTCCCATCACAATATCAATACTACCGATAATTGCGATAATATCTGCCACCATTAAACCTCTGCTCAATTCTTGTAAGGCACTCAATGCACTGAAACACGGAGAACGCCCTTTGACACGGACCGGCTTCGGTGTCCCATCACTGACAATGTAAAATCCCAGTTCTCCCCGTGGTGCTTCACTCCGAAAATAGATTTCGCCTTTGGGGGGACGGACCGCTTTCATATCAGCCATGACAGGCCCATCGGGTAGACCTTCTGCTAAGATCTGCCTGACGATTCGCACGGATTGTCTCATTTCATCCATGCGTACTTTGTAGCGACTCCAGCAATCTCCAACAACAGCACCTAACTCAGGAATATCTTTTGCTACAGGCACTTCATAATCAAACCGATCATAGATAGAATAGGGTTCGTCTCGCCTTAAATCCCAGTCAATACCAGAACCGCGTAAATTTGGACCGGTAGCACCGTAACTCAATGCCATCTCTGCTGACATAACAGCGACTCCCATAGTCCGTTCAGAGAAAATGCTGTTTGATGTCAGTAGATCGTTATATTCGTCAATTTTTGGTTCAAAATAATCCAGAAATCCTTCTATTTCGTCTAAAAAATCCTGTTCATCAATTGAACCAGGTTCCATTGGAATGATCTCTGAGACACCACCAATACGGATATAGTTATAGGTCAGACGTGCACCACATACCTTCTCAAAAAGCAGGAGTAGTCTTTCGCGATCTCGAAATGCGTAGAGAAACGGTGTAAATGCCCCAAGGTCCATCCCATACGTGCCGAAAGATAGCAGATGACTGGCAATGCGGTTCAATTCACAGATAAGCACACGCAGATACTCCGCGCGTTCAGGAATAGCAAAATCCTTTTTTTCATCTGCTGCCATGAGCTTTTCAACAGCAAGACAGAATCCCCAATTCTGATTCATCGCTGCTACATAATCCATTCGATCGGTAAACGGTATAATTTGCGGATAAGAGAGATTCTCTGAATGTTTCTCAAAACAACGGTGTAGGTACCCGATATGTGGAATTGCCTCCCGTACAACTTCTCCATCCAATCTCAACTCAAGACGTAACACGCCGTGTGTGCTCGGGTGCTGGGGGCCCATGTTCACAACCATCTCGTCTGTGAATGGCTTAAGCTCTATCATCTTTGATTCTGTCTGTTGTGTTGTTTCCATAGTGTGATTTGAGATATGTATTATTTAGAATATATATTGGTGTTATTAGTTAATACGGCACACGCATCCCACGGTAAAAGTCGGGTTCCTTGTAATCCTTTCGTAGTGGGTATCCTTCCCAATCATCTGGGAGTAAAATGCGGCGAAGATCAGCATGTCCTTCAAAGACGATGCCATATAGGTCGTATGTTTCGCGTTCGTGCCAGTCCGCAGTTTTCCAGATGTGTGCAACGGTTGGAAGGTGTGGGGCTGTTTTCGGTATGGATGTTTTCAACACAACACTATGGCGATGTTGCATCGCATATAAATGATAAACAACGGAGAATTCCTCTTCCTTCACACCCAAATCAAGTCCACTGAGACACATCAGAGAATCAAAAGCAAGGGAGCCATTTTCTGAAAGATATTGACAGACTTCAGCAATCGCAGACGGTGTAATATTGATGCTTGCGTCTCCAGCCAATTCTGTGTCAAGACCGAGTATTGAATCCCCAAACTTATCGGATAGGTTCTTGTAAATTTCTTCTGGTGTCACGTAGTTTCACTCCGGACTGTTTGTTCTGTAGTCTCAACGTTCGCACCTTCAGCAATCAGCACGTCTTCATCGGTTGCAGGTGTTTCTGTTTCTGCATTTGCTTTTTCATTTTTCTCGTGTTCGTACCATTCTGTCTTTGTAAATAGCCGTTTTAAGAAGGGGACATGTGTCCGCTTTGCAACGGTTTGGGTTTTTATTTTTTCTTGCAGCTTCAAAAGACCTTCAATTAAAGCTTCTGGTCGGGGAGGACATCCCGGCACATAAACGTCAACCGGTATGATTCTGTCAACACCCTTTAGGACGTGGTATCCGTGCTGCCAATAGGGACCGCCGCTCGTTGCGCAGCTACCCATTGAGATGACATATTTCGGCTCAGGCATCTGTTCGTAGAGACGTCTAATACGTGTTGCCATTTTGAGCGTGACTGTCCCGGAGATAACCATCAGATCAGACTGGCGCGGCGTTGCACGCGGCACACCTGCTCCAAACCTATCTAAGTCATAGTTCGAAGCGGCGGCAGCCATAAACTCAATGGCACAGCAAGCAAGTCCGAATGTCATTGGCCACAGTGCAGAAGATCGTGCCCAGTTCGCTACGGCATCAACGGATGTAACGATTAAGTTCTTGTCTAATTTGTCATCAATTATCATCGTTTTCCTCCCTTTGGAAGGACTGTACTTCTAACTGTGTAGAACGTATCCATTCCAGATCACCTTTTGCCCATACATAAGCAAGTCCCACTAACAAAATAGATATAAATACGAGCATTTCTACGAAAGCAAAAAGACCAAATTCACGAAAAACAACCGCCCACGGGAGCAGGAATACGACCTCTACATCAAAAATGAGGAAAATCAGAGCGATAACGTAAAAACGTGAGTTGAACTTTATCCTGGTATCGCCTATCGGGTCTTCCCCACATTCATAGGGAATATATTTTTCACCAGAGAACAACTTTGTATGTAGGAGACGAGAGATAGTAAGATTGAGAACGACGAATAGACAACCGACAATCAAAAAAATCAGTACATTCCCAAAATTTAAATGCATCTTATCCTCACCTATCTCGTAAACAACGTTTCTTACAATAGTTTTTGGCAGTATGCGTCTGTTTTTCCTCACGTAAAGTCTATAAAGTATATCTTAAGTAGAAACGAATTTGCAAGAAAAAAAAGTGTTACTCACGTATTTCCGTTATCTATGGTAGAATACAGAATGTATACATATTCCATTAAAGACCGATTTTTGTTGCAATACATCTAAAAGTCTGCAATAATTTCATTAGATGAAGATTAAGTTGTTAAACGGGTAATATAATCTTCCCAAACTCAGTAGGTTCGGTTTCCTAACCGAACCTACCGGGGAGTACGTAAGTCCTGATAGGTTAAAGGAGTTTGAAATGATTAAGTGTGATTATCATATCCATACACAACTTTCTGGATGTGCTAACAACGACTTGAGCATAGAAAAAATAATTCAGATTCAGCAACAAAATGATATGAAAATCATCGGTATCACTGACCATGATTATAGTTATCAGTCAAAAGTGGAAAGGATACAAGCCGCGCAACAGACCATAAAAGAGGTTGACCCATCAATTGAGGTGCACTTTGGTGTGGAGGCACAGATGCTGGAGTATCAAGCTACTTCAATCTCAATTCGACTGGCATCCTATTTTGATTACGTCTTGATGGCTCCTAATCATTACCATCTCCGAGGCGTTGCACAACCCAGAAATTTCCGTGATCCGCGCCGAGTAGCACTGCACGAAATATATATGTTTGAGGCAGCAATTGCATGTCCAATTACAGATGCAGTCGTCCATCCATTTCTGCTAGCTCCAGATGTTTTTCAGTTTTCCCCAGAGGAACTAGCTGCCTTTGGGCAGGAGATGATGCACAACATTGAACAAAAACGATTGATATATCAACTTGATCTGGCATCCCAACGCGGCATCGGAATAGAAATCAGTCCAAAAATGGTCCGATACAATCAACGCCACCTCATTGCTTTCTATCAACTCTGTTTAGAACGGGATGTGAAGTTGCTTATCGGGAGCGATGCACATAACGTAAAACAGTTGGATGAGATTTCGCTGCTTATACCAATTTTGGAAGAATTGGGTGTTGTAGATGGACAACTTTGGCATCCAAAGGACAGACTTCTTTAAATTATTTAGTCTATGGTTAGAGATATGACATTGGATTCAAGAGTCGCTTTGCCTCTAAGTGATTTGAGTGGTAAATAGATATCCTGTAATTCGTCCTTATATTTCTCCTTTATAATATCAATTTGTCCTTGCGTATATTCAATTGCAGTCTTTTTTACTTCGGGGGTAAACTGTGGATTCGTGTTGTTCTGAATTCTCATTATTTCACGTTCTAACTCAATAATTTGGGGGTGTTGATCTTGCATGAACTCTTTGTATACCTCTAATTCCAACGTCAACTTTACTGTATACTTACCCGCTCCGAGTTGATAATATGTCTGCAAATTGTCTAAAGAAGCCTTCTGAGATGTCTCAGCTTTCATCTCCAACCCTTTAATACACCTGACAGATTTTCCCTCCTTATAGAGTGTCTTGAGCGTATTTCCTAACGGCATAATTTTTTTTGCCTTTATTACTTCAGCGTTGCTATTTGTAACAGTCAGTTGTTTGAAAGCTCTAAGCGAGGTTACTGCGGAAATTGGTACAAGCAGATCAAACTTTCCATTTTGTACAGTCAGTTCAAGCGGGATTGCTTCTTCTGCCGAATACGATTCTTTGGTTGTTGAAAGTTCAAGGGATGCGATCGCTTGAGACTCATTTTCTTCAACAGTCGCTGTTTCTGGTTCAGTAGTTTGTGTTGCAGATTTTTGACTCCCTAAACAGCCATAGATAAACGTCGTGAATAGTATTGAAAAAATAGCCATGTATCTCATAAGTCTTGTTCCTCAATAGATTATCTACAAAGAACTCCGTGCTATTCCCAAACCGGTTCTTGTAGAAAGTTCAATGAAACCGTTGTTAATTTTCTCAGGTGGGTCAATTAGTTGACTTCGCCAATCGACTTCACCCCATGCGTATTCAAGGATACCGAAGTTCTGTATACTCGCCATACATTGGACACTGGCAGCCGTAGCAACAGGACCACTTGGATTATGTGGTGTTACTTTAACATTCGTCGTTTCTGCCAGCGTTGCGATCTTCTTCAAACCTAACACGCCACCGACATGTTTGACATCTGGCAATATGTAGTCAACCCGTCCGTGCTTTAGTAATCTCTCAAAATCTGTCAGTGTCCGAAGCCGTTCACCAGTTGCAATCGGCATAGATGTTGACCGACTCACATGTGCAACTGCATCAAGGTCAGTCAACGGTACAGGGTCTTCAACCCAGAAGAGATTCAGGTCATCTAACGCCTTTGCTGTCTGAATGATAAGTCCAGCATTAAACCGGCTATGACAATCAACCATGAGGTCAACATCAGGACCAATTGCGGATCGGATTGCACGAATCCTGTCAACACCGAGATAGATAGCAGCATTAAGGGATCCTTTTGAAATATTTGATGCCGAGACACCATCAAAGGGTGCACACTTTATCGCGCTAAAACCGTCTGAGACCGCCTTTTCAGCATTAATAGCGAAACCTTGAGGACTACGATCTAACGTAGCACGATTTATGTTCGCATATAGCCGAATCCGATTACGACACTTCCCTCCCAGCAATTGATAAATCGGAACACCTATAGCCTTGCCAGCAATATCCCACAATGCATGTTCAATACCACTAATAGCAGTATGATAGGTGTGTCCTTCACTGTCCCGGAAGAAACGGTTTCGGTATGATTCTAAGTCAAACACGTTTAATCCGATGAGTGATGGTTTTAAGTATTCAATAATCTCCGTTATGCGTGTATCATCTCTACCGTGTGATACTTCACCGATACCGGTTGTTCCATCTTCTGCAAGTATGCTAACGAAAATCCAGTTGCCACGGTGATTTACATGAACGGTCTCGGTATCTATCGATTTTATTTTTAATGTGTGCATATCTGCCATTATGTTTCTAAATATGCTTCTGTTAGGAATTCGCTGCCCATCTCACACCTTGTGTAAGGAATTTTTGCATCCCAGATCGTTCGAATGTCCCCGGTCCATGTCCCAACGTGGTATAAAAGACGCGTCCTGAACCGTAAGTTTTAACCCAAGCCATAGGATGTGCTCTTCCGAACCATTCTGCTGATGCCAAGATGTGTATATGTGGGTCATAAGCGGAGATGTAGATTTCATCTTCAACGTCAAAGTCAGAGACACCTTGTGTTGTTGGGTGCTCTGTATCTTCAATACGCACAGTGAAGGTAGAACCAGGAGGATGCCAGTTTGAATGTCCACCGATGAGATCAACTGCTTTTCCTCCAATCCACCACGCTGTCCCGTGTATACCCACTAATCCTTTACCGTTCTCAACGAATTTGAACAGACCGTCTTCTTGTGCTGGTGTTAAATCCGGTACCCGCTTGGAAGTACCATCTTCTTGTCGTTCGGAGCGTGTGAAACCGGTACCGAAGACACATGCATTGTAAGAATTGAGATCATTTGAAGCTAATATGTCTTTGTCATCCGTTAGAGTTGCGGTTATCTCAGCGTCCTCATCAAGAAAACTGTGGATAACACTTGCACTTGCATTGAAACGATGGTTTTCACCTGATAGTACGAGTATATTTGACATTGTAATCTCCTTGTGTACTGGTTGTTGGTAACTTCGGTTACCATGTATAGACCCATGTTAATTTTCAGTAGTTATAGTGTAATTGAAAATAGTATTTGTGTCAATATAATTGGCAGCGTGTGTAAAGTTTTGTCACTATAGGTGTCAATTTTGGGATTATCTGAGAGTTAGGAGCTCTCTTTAGTCCCGTAGGGACGCAATGTTTATAGATCACGGTTGAACACGGTATCTTTAGTCCCGTAGGGACGATATGTTTATAAATACCGTCTTCATTAGGAACTAAAGAGAACAAAAGTTTGTGCTTCTGTGCAAAAACTTTACACCCAATTATATTAAATAAGTTGACATCCAAACAAAAATTCTATACAATTCCCTTTTAGATTATCTCCCTGTATGAAAACTAACACTGGAATTAGTAAATAATGGTGTTTAGGGACATAGTTTGATGAATTAGAGATAAATACCGTCTTTTCATAAGTATGTACAATTGCCTAAGGAGGCATTCATGGCAGACAGAATAAAAATGGGACTGGTCGGATGCGGTGGTATGTCCGGTGCCCACATGAACGGTTACAAAGAACTGTGGTCAAAAGAGGTTAGAGATTTTGATATTATCGCTGCATGTGATATAGACAAAGGCAGAGCTGAGGCACGGGCAAATCAGGCGCACGAGTTCCAAGGTGGAACAAAACCAGCAGTTTACACCGAGATTGACGAAATGCTTGATAAGCACCCTGATTTAGATTGTGTAGACATCTGTGCATTGCATAGTGCACACCATGTTCTTGCGGTACCAGCACTTGAGGCAGGTAAACATGTCATCATCGAAAAACCTTTCGGAATCACTATGCGCGCTTGCAAGTTGATGATGGAAGCAGCTGAAAAGAACAATAGAATCATTTCTGTTGCAGAAAATTATCGCTTGAGTCGTATGGAACGGACACGCAGTTGGGCCATTGCACAAGGTCGCATCGGTGAACCCCGCATGTTTTTCTGGATAGAAGTTGGTGAAAACTTGGGTAAATGGGGATGGCGCAACTTCAAAATGGATGCTGGCGGTGGTTGGGCATTAGATGGTGGTGTACACTTTACCGACCTGATGCGTTATATACTCGGTTTGGAAGC
Organism: Candidatus Poribacteria bacterium; assembly: GCA_022824835.1. Classification (GTDB taxonomy): domain Bacteria; phylum Poribacteria; class WGA-4E; order WGA-4E; family WGA-3G; genus MSPOR6. The sequence goes on from JAJDZB010000098.1 coordinate 51,422, forward strand.
TGAAGAAGTTTATGCTATTAATAAAGCGTATGAACCCTACCGATATGATAACCCTGGGGCCCGTGAAGGTGGATATGACGTTGATGTAGAAGACGCATTGATCGCTACGATCAAGTTTGAACAAGGTGTTACGGCACAGTGGACCTGGGTCGGTTCCGCACCCGCTCACGGTTTCGGCACTAAGGTTATATACGGTAGTGAAGGTGCACTTGAGTGGGGCAGAGGTTTAGTACCACGCGGGGGTGAACCAATTTCAAACGATGACCTACAGAAAGAATTCACCGATAGCCTAAGTGATGATGAGAAGGAGTATTTCTTTCCTTCAGGTATCGGTAATACCGTAGCAATAGAGTTGAAATACTTCGCGGATGCAATCAGAACGGGTGGAAAACCTGAAGTAGATGCCGTGGAAGGTTTGAGATCTCAAGCTATCTGTATGGCAGCCTACGAATCCGGCTACTTTGGTCGTCCCGTAACTATAGCAGAGATTGAAAGCTGCGAATTGGAAGGCTATCAGAAAGAGATAAATGATCACATAGGGATCGGCTCTTAACTTAAGACAATAGATTGTAGGTTAGTGGATAGTCCAGACTAAATAAGTAGGTCGAGTAGAGGAACGAAACCCGACACGTAATGATTGTGTCTATCATGTCGCCAGTTAATATTTTATTGACGCTTTGCTCTACCCGACCTACAAGTTTAACTTGGACTATCTATTAAGCAAAAGAAGTGTAAAGTAATGCATCACACATCGAGTTTGCTGCTTTACACTTTACCTGACCTATGATCTTTCACTTTTTATCTGGAAAACAAAATAACATGCCAAAACCGACAGATATTCGTATCATTGATGTCCAGTACGATTTTGAGGAACACCGATACAGAACACCACTAAAATTCGGTGGCGTGCCGACAGATCACTGTATACTCTTTAACGTTCAAATAAATGTTCAAACGTTAGGGGGTAAAGAAGCCACAGGATACGGTTCCATGCCGCTTGGAAATGTATGGGCATTTCCGCCAAAATATGTTCCATTTGATCAAAGTCTCACTGCTATGAAGGAACTGGCGGACTTAGCAGTTAAATCTACGCGTAATTGTAATTTGTGTGCACATCCTCTGGAACTATCAGAAGTGCTTGAGTCTGAATTCTTACTACTTGCTGAAGGTCTATCCGAAAGAATGGAACTATCTACACCGATACCGAAACTGTGCACCGCCGTAACGACAAGTCCCATTGACGCTGCAATACATGATGGATTTGGTAAGGCGAACGGTATCAAAAGCTACAACGGTTTGGACGAGGATTATGTCACTACTGACCTCGGACATTTTCTGGATAGTAGTTTCTCAGGGAAGTACCTTGATCAATATACAACCCGACATCCGAAACCGGATATGCCACTTTATCACCTAATCGGTGCTTTGGATCCGCTCACGGAAGCCGATATAACTTCTCGTCTTAACGATGGGTTGCCAGAAACGTTGTCAGAATGGATTGATGCTGATGGGTTGACACATCTAAAAATAAAACTGAACGGTAACGACTTAGAATGGGATGTGGCGAGAGTTCTTGCTATTGACAGAATTACTGCTGAAACACAAGCAGTCCGTGGTGTAAAGACATGGTACTATTCTGCGGATTTTAATGAAACATGTGAGAATGTAGAATATTTACTGGAATTTCTGAATCGTATCCAGGAGGAGGGTGGACAAGCATTTGATAGACTCGCTTATATTGAACAACCGACTGATCGTGATTTAGAAGCACATCCAGAAAATAAGATGCACAAAGCCGCCGAGATTAAACCTGTGGTAATTGATGAATCTCTGACCGATTATAATACATTTCTGCTTGCCCGTGATCAGGGGTATTCTGGTGTTGCAATTAAGGCGTGTAAAGGTCAATCCCAAGCATTACTGATGGGTGCGGCTGCCCAAGAATTCGGCATGTTCCTCGCGGTCCAGGACTTGACATGTCCTGGGGCTTCATTTTTACAATCAGCAGGATTGGCATCACACATTCGGGGTGTCACCGCTATTGAAGGGAATGCACGTCAATTCTGTCCGAGTGCAAATGACGGATGGCATGATGAATTTCCTACTATTTTCAATATTACGGATGGTACAGTTGGAACCCAGGTGCTTACGGGTCCTGGCCTTGGATATTAGAGTCTTCAACCTTTGGAATTGCATCCGCATAAGTGATATTGGTAACCACATTCCTCTGTTCTGGGTGGCGAACTGGAAAGTCCTTTATCACCTCATCTATAAACTCTCTTACTAATGTTTTAACGCTATCAAAAGGGATACATTCCAAGATTATGATAGCACGATGTTTTGAAGGGGCAATATTGTAATCCAACCCGTATTGAATTCCTAAAGCAATCAACTGTGGTTCAACGTTAATAGTAACCATTCTCCGTTCCTGTTCAGTGATGAAATAACTATCAACGATATAGTGTGTGTGAATCCAAGCTTCTTTTTGTTCAACAATCTTCATAAGTACATATTCTAACATGGGTGGTAGCGAGAGTCAACGTTGTGAGATCGTAATTAATTTTCGTATCGGCACATCATCAATACGTTGTATACTCCCGTTATTCCACTTAATTTCAAGGTAGTCTACTCTTTCTTGCTTGCCTAAACCGAAAGACAACGTGAGGTCATTTCCAGAAAGGTAGCTTGCACCACAGATCACCTCTCGGCGTAATGTTCTATCTCCAACCGTCAGGTTAACACTGGAACCGATAGCATCAATATTTTCTCCTTTTCCAACTAATCTGATTGAGATCCAAGCATTGTCTGTTCCGACTTCATTTCTGAGAATTACAGTCGGACCATTTGATTGACATAGAACGACATCAACATCCCCATCTAAGTCAATATCACCAAAGAGCATTCCTCGCACAATGTATGTAGACTTACCCAAACCCGCTGTGTCAGTAGTATCAATGAACCTTCCGTTATGGTTCTGAAATAACTGAACCGGTTGTGCATAAGTTAGTTTGTCATCTATTTTGTCAACATTATCCCATATATGTCCATTGCCGACGAGAATGTCAAGCCAACCGTCGTTGTCAAAATCGATAAAACGCGTGCCAAATCCGAGTGCGTAAAAGGTGGGATTTGCAAGTCCTGTGTCAAAAGTCACATCTTCAAAGAATCCTGTTCCATCATTCTGCATAAGGCAGTTCGCTTCCAGTGAGAAGTTAGTGACCCAGAGATCAATATCCCCATCATTGTCATAGTCTCCTGCATCTACTCCCATAGATCCGTTTGCAATACCATCCCCATTATATGCCACCCCTCTTGATACTCCCTCTTCTTTAAATGTTCCGTTTCCTTGATTGATAAAGAGCGTGTTTGGTGACATATCATTTGCGACATAGATATCTATCCACCCATCACTATTTATATCGGTGCAAACGACACCTAAACCGCGTGTGGTGAGTTGAAATACACCTGCGGCTTTTGTAATATCCGTAAACGTTCCATCACCATTATTTTCATAGAGTACATCAGCGATACCTTGATATTCGTTTGGACCGCAATAGATACGCAACTTGTTTTTGTAATAACAAGGTATGTCAGTTTCTAATGAATACACAACATAATTACAGACATAGAGATCAAGGTCACCGTCTCTATCAATATCAGCAAATGCTGCGCTTGCGCTTAGGAGTGGACATTCAACCTTTGCAATGTCCGTTACATCTGTAAATGTGCCGTCACCGTTATTGTGATAAAGCACATTTTTCCCAAGGTTTGTAACATAGATATCTCTATGTCCGTCACCATTGTAATCTGCAGCAACCGCACCGAGACCGTAACCTTTGTCACCGACTTTTGCAGTTGCTGTGATGTCTACAAAGGTGTCTTCGTCATTCCTATAGAGTCGGTTTTCTGGTTCCTTATCCTCTTCTAATGGATAAGAAAGCGAGTTACCTTGAACGAGATAGAGGTCAAGATCCCCATCGTTGTCAAAGTCGAAGAGAGCTCCCCCGCTTCCCATAGTTTCAACAAGTCGACGTTCATCTGAAAACCCGTTGACATGGTGAAAATCAAGTTGCATGTCTGTCGTAACATCACGGAAGTACGAACCCGCTTCCGTAGACATTGGAATCATGCAAAGGATAAGAAATAGAATATGCACAATTTCTTGCTGTCTATTTAGATACATAAGCATTATATTTTGTATGGATGATTTGAGATATAGTAATCTTAGGAATGTGTTTTGTGTGTGAGTGGGATTGCCGTTATTGCCTATATATTTATTATATGTTAATGTTCCGCAGGAGTCAACACTATTTTTATTTCCAGAATAGATATTCATATTGACAAGGGAACACATAAACGCTATAATTACGCAATGTTTTATAATTGCGTAATCGGTCTATTAGAGCACGATGTAATCAGAGAATTTAGGGAAGTGCTGCGTTGAAATGGAGAAATATCATGAAAACAGTACATTATATGCTTTTCACTACACGTTTCGCTGTATTTATTCTGTTAGCTTGTCAATTGTTTATATTTAGTAGTTGCGATGAATATGAGCAATGGACAAACGATCCACCTGAAATCAATACATTCACTATACCAACCGAAGTGCGGTATGGCGAAACAGTTGAGCTTAAGATTGGTGTGACCGATCCTGAGAATGACGATTTAACCTATATATGGGAAGTATCTGCTGGCACACTGATTGTAAAGGAAGGCGCACAAGTACAGTGGACTGCTCCCGAACTGACTGATGCAGAAATCGCACCTGATGAGAAAGTTACGGTTCACGTAACTGTTAGAGATAAAGGTGAAGAGTCTGTCATAGAATCAGCAACTATTATCGTCTATTCAAAGGCATTTAGAGTCGCTAAAGCACTGAGTGGTACGTATGAACTCGTCCGCGCTCAGGTTGATGGTGAGACAGCGGAAGCCTTCGGAGCAATGCGATTAACAACATCAACATTTTCCAGAGATTATCAAGGCGATGGAACTTTTTTCTACGGATCCTATAGGTTGATTGAACCGTTTGATGCGCGTAAAGGTATAATCTATTGGCTATCAGATGGGAACACCGAACCCATAGTGAGTAATTATACATGGGATGGTGAATTATTAGTCCTATATTGGACAGCTACGGCTACAGGACATGTTTACCAGAAGTTGAAATAAGCGTGTGATGTAACTACAAATTAGGGTTCATTAGGCTCACAGCAAAGTGGGGGAAGATTGTGAAAAGAAAAGATCATTATTATATTTTAGCATTTTTTATATTGGCATTTATCATTGGATCAAATCTATTAGCGTTTTGCGAGGAACATGAGCGAATCACATTTGAGAATAATGGTAAGACGAAAAGATACGATGTTATTGAAACTAAACGGTATGAGATCGTTGAGGTAGAGGATCCAGTAGTTTCACCGGATCGTCTGGAGTCCGTTGCTGAACAAGCGGTCAAGGATGCTGAAAAAGACGCAAAATACCATCTCAATCCAACTTTG
>JAJDZB010000016.1:0-150619 GCA_022824835.1 Candidatus Poribacteria bacterium
CTTTACGGATAAGAGATGTATCTTTAGCGAATTTCAGTGTTGCTTGCACGAGTCCATCTACATGTGATTCCATATCCCTTTCAACCTGAACGATGCGATTCATAAGGAATGGACGATCACTCTCTTTAATCGCTTGTCTAATAATGGAGAGTAAGTACAGATAGATTGTATCCGCCTCACTTCCCTCTATAGCAATAGCAATTTCAAATGCCTCGTCTAATGAAATTCTCCCAGATTCTATCTTTGTTTCGTGGGAGTCCAAAGCATCAGTAATCCGCTGAACAGAAATGTCTGGAATTGGCGCGATGAGTGAGGAAGAACCCGTCGCTTCTACTTTACGTAAAGGTGTATCCATCCCGAATACGCCTATACACAAAGTACGCCCGAAATCTACAAGGATGTAATGTTGCCACTCCTCAGCGCTCATGCGTTCCCAAAACTTCGCTATCCGTTCGTCAACATCACCTAAGATCAGTGAGAATGAGGCATATATCTTTGCTTGACGTAACTCAAGGTCTTTACAAAGATCAAAAAGGTTTTCTAATGTCATTTTCCTTCCTCACAATTAAACAGTTTAGCACAGATTGCGTTTACTATCTATTTACCTACATCATAGTAATAGGCACTCTCCGAGTGCCGTCTCTTATGATAGTAGTAGGCACTCTCCGAGTGCCGTCTCTTATGAAAAAAGTCACAAAATACTTACACACCCATCTGAAGGGGTAAAGAAACCGCAGCACCAGATGCCATACTACGCGTAACCGCCTCAGTGAACTCCATATATTTTACACCCGTCTCAAAGTCGGTATGTGTTATCGTTTCCTTACCACGGATAGCATTAACGAACTCCTCTTCCACTCTCCAACCCCCTTCCTCCGCAGAAGGTATATCTATCTCTTGTAGTTCGTCATCTTCTCTTTGTCCACCGAAGAGGCTGTTTCCTGAAAACCTTACCGTGCCTTGACTACCAAAAATAAGAGCCTCTGGCGCACCTGCCAATCCTGTAACAGCAGAGACTTGCATGTGAAGTTGTGCACCACAAGCGAGTTCACCAATGATATCAATATGTTCAGGGATTCTGACAGGTCGCATCATACCATCAGCATCAGGACGCATTTTGACGAATGTTTTACCCATAGCCAGGACACGTGTCGCTTCGCCAACCCACCGCATCAGTGCTTCGTACCAGATTCCCATACTCATGATGTTCATGCCGCTGAAATCCAGGTCTTGTCGCCACTGTATCGGCGAATCAGCATCTAAAAAAGCACCCCCTGCTCTGACCTCAACTGCTAAGACATCACCGAGATAACCTTCAGCGATAAGTCGCTTGATCGTATTATCAACGCGTAGAGTCATTGGAGAGGGAACAATCTGTGCAGTGAGATGAGTTTTCTGACGTGCTAACAGACGCATCATGTGTGCTTCTCGTGCGTTCATTGCCATGCGTGCTTCACACATCACGTGTTTATTCGCCATCAGTGCTGCCACTGTCGCGCGGCAATGCATATAAGGCCACGTGCCGATGACAATCGCGTCTGTGTCACTGTCTTTAATCACATCTTGCCAGTTGTCGTAGATTTTTGAAATACCGAACTCGTCAGCAACACGCTGCGAGGATTCTCGGCTGCGATTACAAACACCAACAATCTCAACACCATCAATTGCTTGTAATCCTGGGATATGTCTTGATTTTGTGTTTCTACCTGCTCCGATGATACCGACTCGGATTTTTTCTGATGCCACTCAACTTGCTCCTACATTTTATTTCACGTTATAATATAACAAAAATGCAGAAACATGTCAAGAACTGTGTTTGGGTACTAAAATCTAAGGCACCTCAATCTTTGAAAACAGCTGCGTAATAATCGTCTCAGCATCAATACCTTCCGCTTCCGCCTCGTAACTCAATATGACGCGATGGCGCAAAACATCCATGCCAATTGCCTGAATATCTTCCGGTGTAACATAGCCACGCTCCGACAGGAATGCATGCGCTCTCGCAGCAAGGGCAAGAAATATCGTAGCACGCGGGGAAGCACCGTACTCAATCAACGTGCTTAGGTCCTCTAATTGATATGCCTCTGGAGAACGACTCGCACAGACGAGATCAACAATATAATTTTCCAACGGTTCCGCCATATATATCTCCCGCGTCAGCTCGCGGAACCTGATAATATCTTCACACGAGACTACTTTCTTCACTTTAGGAATTTTCTCAACTGTCATACGCCGCAGAATCTGCAACTCCTCAGTACGCGATGGATAGTCAACCTTAACCTTAAGCATAAACCTGTCAACTTGTGCTTCAGGTAACGGGTAAGTACCTTCATGCTCAATCGGATTCTGTGTTGCTAAGACGAGAAACGGATCATCAAGCGAGTGTGTCGTGTCACCGATCGTCACCTGTCGTTCTTGCATCGCTTCAAGCAGGGCACTTTGCACCTTTGCCGGTGCCCGATTTATCTCATCAGCAAGCACAACGTTAGCGAAAATAGGGCCCAAATTAGTATAAAACTCCGCTTTCTGCTGATCATATATTAACGTACCGATCAGATCCGCTGGAAGTAGATCAGGTGTGAATTGAATCCGTTGGAATGATGCATCAATCGTCTTTGCCAATACATCAATCGCCGTCGTCTTTGCAAGACCAGGAACACCTTCTAATAAAATGTGTCCATTACAAAGTAAGCCGATAGCCAAACGTTCAAGTAACGTGCGTTGACCAACGATGATTTTACCCGCCTCATTCAAAATCTGCTGTATTTTGCCGCTATCTTCTTGGATGCGGGCATTCATCGCATCTAAATCGTAGTTCTGCATCTGTTATATATAGATATTATAAACACCTCGGTAGGTGCGGTTTCCTAACCGCCCGGATATTCTCAGATCCGGTGCAGTCCAACCCGGTAGGTGCGGTTTCCTAACCGCACCTAACCAAGGATGTAAAAGAAATTATAGACTTCACTATAAAATCAAGTAAAATTATGTAAAGAAAGGCTGCGTTTCCCCTTCCTGAAACGACTGTTCAAGCCATGGGTCCTTCGTCTTTTGTCTGAATTCAATTACCTTACGCCGCATGTCATTGGCAATATCTTGCAATGCTGGTTCATCAATCAGGTTCTTAGATTCAGCAGCATCCTTCTCCATATCAAACAGAGCTTCACGACTTTGATGGACAAAGTCCTCTCGTTGTCGTTCACCCAGTTCTTGTATGTTATCATTTCGCACTGCTGTCCATGAGATAGAACGAAATAGATCGCTCGGTAGCGGTGTTTCTAACTGATATGCCAAATTGCGAACATATTTATACCTGCGACCACGTAAGACACGATACGGATAGTAATTGGTTACTTCGTGGAAGCAGTGAGAGAAAAATGTTTCCTCCCATTCACCATCCCCTGGATGTGGACTGTCATCCTCTAATACGGAGAGGAGCGACCTGCCTGGGAGAGATTCTTCTCCGCCAGGGTGTTCAACACCACACCATTCCAATATAGTCGGACAGAAATCAACCCAATTGACAAGTGCTTGATTCCGTATGCCACGTTTCTGTTGTGTCGGGCTCGCAATAAGTAGCGGACAGTGGTGTCCACTATCAAAACTGGACGCTTTTGCGCCAGGGAACGGCATTGCATGGTCTGTCGTCACAAAAACAAGTGTTTCATCTGCGCGACCAGAAGCATCAAGCGTGTCTAATGCTGCACCAACGACAGCATCCCAACGGGACACACTTTCGTAATAATCAGCAAGGTCATCACGGACTGCGGGAACATCCGGTAGGAAATTCGGAACAGTAATCTCATCAGGTGCGTAAGAACCCGGTTCAATACCTGCATGTTCCCGGTCATTTCCAAATCCCTTGCCGGCACGATGCGGATAGGTACAGCCAATATGCAAGTAAAAGGGTGTATCCACATTTTGTGAAAGGAATTCGTCTACCTTCTCAGCAACCGATACCGGACTTCTCGGATTCACTTTCGGTTCGTAATCAAAAGGATAAACACTTTTTGGTTCAACGTGCTTTTTTCCGATACAGGCTGTAGCAAATCCGTGTGCTTTTAATATCTTAGGCACAGATTGCATGTTTTCATGTGTCCGGAAACCGTGAATTCCGTGGCAGTGTCCATATTGTCCATGTGTATGGCTATGTTGTCCTGTCAGAATACATGCCCGGCTGACAGCACAAGAAGGACTGGTACAGAAACCGTAGTCAAAAACAACGCCGCGTTCAGCGAATTCGTCAATACGCGGTGTTCTGATGACGTCATCACCGTAACACCGAGCAATACGACTCCAATCATCGGCTATAACAAACATCACATTCCTATAGTCTTTATTCATAAATTTCCTTCACTTTAGTTTAAAAACATCATCATTCAAGAACCGTCCAAACAATAGTATTATATAGAAAATGGCTGAAAAAAGCAAACCCTTTGATGAAACATTCAGGGAAAAAACAAATTGCACATTCAAAGTGAAAATGCTATAATGAAATTAAACTATAGAATTTATAGAGAAGGCGATGGACTACACACAACTCCCACTACCACAACAACTAAAGGAAGAAATTCATCAGATTCTATCAGAGGCTAATGAGAATGGATACGGTTTTGATGATGACGCAATATACCGTAATCTCATTGAGCTTACGACAGATGATCCATACACACAATCCACTTTTGCGCACATTGCCATTCCTCTGATAAATGCCTGCCTTAACTCACCAAATCCAGTTGCATCACTAAACAACTTTTCACGGTTCGCTATGGTGACATTCAGTCGGAGCTGGTTATATAAACTACTTCATGATGCACCATTTCTAATGCCTACAATAACGCATATTTTTGGTGCATCTACTTACCTATCTGAAATCTTGATACGCAATCCAATCTATCTATACGATGTCATTGACGCAAACGTAATGGAAAACAAGAAAACAGGTCAATCCATGTATGCTGAACTCGCAAGAACACTCAATTGGTTCAATGACATAAACCAAAAACTCCGGATCCTCCGCCGCTATAAAAGACGCGAAACGCTTAGAATCGCAATTCGCGACCTATTAAATACTTCAGATGTTGAAACTACTACCCTGGAGATGAGTAACTTAGCCGAAGCTACGTTACAACACTGCTACGAAATAGGACAGAACCAAGTCGTCATACCTAAGCTTGGAACACCACGGAATGAAGAAGGTTCTGATCCGTGCCGTTTTGCTATTATAGCCATGGGGAAATTCGGAGGCTATGAGCTGAACTTTAGCTCCGATATTGACCTAATATTTGTATACTCCGACGAAGGGAAAACTGATAAAGGGGTTGACAACAGTGAATACTACGCACGATTGTGTGAGTTTATTATCAACGCAATGAGTGAAGTTACCTCTGATGGGTATGTGTTTCGCGTAGATATACGATTGCGACCCGAAAGTAGTGCAGGCGTCATAATCCGATCAATGGAAAGTTATGAAAGCTACTACGAAGGATGGGGAGACCTATGGGAACGGCAAGCTCTCATTAAAGCACGACCCGTCGCAGGTGACATAGAATTTGGAGATGAATTTATTCGCATGATACATCCTTTCGTCTACCAACGCTATTTAGATGGGGTGACGTTGAACGAGATAAAGGTTGATATCAGGAAAACAAAAGAACGGATTGAACAACGAATCGTTAATGAAAAAATGGATATTGATAAGCACGTTAAACTTGGACCCGGAGCAATACGAGACATTGAATTTACTATTCAGTGCCTGCAAATGATACATGGAGGACGACTCAAAACACTGTGTACACAAAATACATTGGAAACACTGGAATCGTTAAAGTCAAATGAACTGTTGACTCATAACGATGCTGATACCTTGATCAATGCTTATAAGTTTCTCAGAAAGGTAGAAAATGCAATACAGATTGAAGCCGACCAACAACGTTACGCAATTCCTGCAAAGGAGAATGAGGAGATACAGTTAGCAAAAACGTTAGGGTATATGGACGAACCACTTGACGCATTTCGCCAAGAATACAATGAACATACTTCTGAAGTCCGTCGCATTTTTGAGAAAGTCATGGATGTACAAGAACCTGATCAACTGGATATACCCGTACTTCTAAGTCAAGATGATTCTGAGGAGATACAGCAACAATTGGGTAAATTCGGATTCGAAAATCCGCGTGACGCACAACGACTCTTACGACACCTTGCAAATGGTAGTGATGGACAACAGTTCTCCCCATCTGTCAGACGCACATTCTTTAAACTTGCACCTGTCCTGTTGAATTGTCTTAGCAAAGCACCCGATCCGGACATGGCACTCCGTTATTTTGACGCATTTGCCGAAAAAGTCGGCGCAAGAAGCAGCTACTATACCATGTTCCTGGAACGGCAAAACATACTTGAAGCACTTACCAGTTTATGCGGTTCCAGTCTATACTTGGCAGATCTGTTGATAGCAAGTCCGGAACTCTTTGATCTATTGACAATCCCAACTTTCACTGAATCTAAAAAGACGCTTGAAACCAAACTTGATGAAGTCTCACATATAATCCAAAACACATCCGAGTCCTACCTATTGAATGCACTCAGAAGGTATAAAAACGATGAAATCTGGCGAATAGCATTGAGAAACATACTGGGAAAATCTGACCTCCCTACCACAACAGAGGAACTCTCTGACTTGGCTGAGGCGATGCTACAATCCCTCTACCTTAAAATAGATTCACAGATGCAAATTGAACACGGAATACCAAAAACACATGACGGTAAACCTGTTACTTATGCAATAATTGCAATGGGTAAATTTGGGGGACGTGACCTAAACTTCAGCTCGGATCTGGATGTCATGTTTGTCTATACAGAAGATGGGGAAACGACAAAAGGTATACCCAATTCAGAGTACTTCACATCACTCGGATTAGCGTTAGTAAACCAGTTAGGTGGGACACACAGTATGAGTATATACGAACTTGACCTACGTCTACGTCCATACGGTAACGGAGGTGCTATTGCATTGCCGTTAGCTGGATACCAGCACTATTACGACACTGCTGCAGAAATCTGGGAACGGCAAGCACTCACACGGGCACGTGTAATCGCAGGTGATATTGAGGGATTAGGAACGCAATATACAAAACTCGCAAACGACTTCTGCTATAGTAAACCCATTACAAAAGATGAAGTCGCAGAAATCGTACATACACGAAAACGCAAGGAACAGCAATCAACACGAAAAAACAGATCCAAGAGAAGAAGAAGCACCACACGTACACAACGGAAATCAACAGATGTCAAATCTGGATATGGTGGGTTAGTTGACATCGAATTTGCTGTGCAAACGCTACAACTCAGGCACGGAACAGATGCAGAATCTGTTCGCGTACCGAACACATTAGATGCTATTGACAGACTTAACACAGTCGGAATCCTGACAGAGGAACAGAGTTCAGGACTATCAGAAGCGTATAAATTCCTCCGACGCGTAGAAAACGCACTAAGAATAGTTCATGACAGAGCAATGGACGCACTACCAACCCATCAGTCCGAATTAGCACAATTGGCACGGCGACTCGGTTATACCGACACTGAACACAACTCAAGCGTTGAGAAGTTCTCTCAAGACTACGGTATGTGGACCGAAAAAACACGGACACTGTTCAATAGCCTGCTGGTGGAATGACAAACACTATAGTAGATTCTCAAGATAAGCCTTCGCTTGCAGTGCCGAATCAGTCGGAGATACTATCCCAGACATCACAGCCACACCTGATGCCCCCGCAGAAATGCAATCTTCTACACGGTCAGGTGTGATTCCTCCCAGAGCAAACACAGGGATGTTCACATGATGTACCAACTTCTCAAGGTTAACCAATCCTACCGACACATTGTATGTGGGTTTACTTCTCGTTCTATAGATAGGACTATAAGTTAGGAAATCAGCACCTTCAGTCTCCCGTTTTTTAGCAGTCAAGATACCGTGTGTAGAACATGCTACCATCAGTTCGTCCTGCGTCTTCTCTCTTACCTCTTGAACAGAGACATCATTATCAGGCAAGTGAAGACCTGCTGCACCAACATCAATAGCAATCTTTACATTCGAGTTTATGAACAGATGTGCGTCATAGTTCTGGCATAATTGCGATATAGGCAGTGCTATTCTGAGTAAATCCGTATCATCAAGATCCTTTTCCCGCAACTGAATAGTCTTAACCCCCGCATCTAAAATCTCTGATACGACTGAGACAATAGATTTCGGTTTACACAAGTTTCTGTTCGTTATGACATATAGTCTTGATGTTAACATGGGTGCGCTAAACAGAACGGCGAAGTCTTGCAGCAAATGTACCGTCTATACCGTGTTCATGCGGAAATGTTTGTAGAAAACCCTCTGATGAGATCATATTCTTCGGAAGTTCTGGTAAAAACGCAGAAGCAGGTTCTATAGAAAACATTGAAAAACGATTTAAGAAACGGCGGATTACTTCTTGATTCTCAGACGGTTCTATCGTACAGGTACTATATACTAATACCCCGCCGGGTTTTATATGCGGGGCAACATTCTTTAATAGACGATACTGATAATTTCTGAGACCAATAAGTTGTCTTCGCGTCCTATTCCAGACAATATCCGGATGTCGTCTGAGTGTACCGTACCCCGAACAGGGAGCATCAATCAAGACAGCATCTGCAGCATGCACAAAACTCAGGTCATCCTTTGTTATATCAGTTCTCCGCACTTCTACACTGTTGACACCCAGTCGTTTGTAGTTTTCAATCAACAATTGCAGCTTCTTATCTGAAACATCAGAAGCAACTATTTTACCACTATTCTTCATCAAACTTGCAAGGTGTGTCGTTTTTCCACCGGGTGCTGCACAGAGATCTACTACCAGATCCATATCCGCAGGATTGAGCAGATGTGGAATTAACATTGCACTTTCGTCCTGCACATATACATCCCCGTCAGAGAGTAATCTCCTAAAAGCACTTTTTCCTGATGTAGTGGAAGAGTTCTCATTCAATCCTGCTGATTTTTTTTCTACTGTAATTCCTTCTGGGGCAAATTGAGTCGGTACTGCTTCTAAGCCATATCTGTGCAGCAGATCATTGAGATTCTTAGTATCAGTCCTGAGTGTATTCAACCGAACGGTCAAAGGTGCTATCTGATTACTGGACTTGCAAAAAGACACTGTCCACGCAAGACCGTGTTCGTTAATCCACTCTTTGACTAACCATTCCGGATATGAAAGTGAGTATGATATATGTTTGACAGGTTGAGATTCAATGGAAGGATAGGATAATTCTGAGGATTTTCGTTGTAAGTTCCTCAGAACAGCGTTTATGAAACCTGCTGTCTTGCTGCCCTTTTTAGTTAATTGGACAGTTTCATAGATCGCAGCATGAGGCGGAATACCATCAAGATGTAACAACTGGAATGCACCAAGCCTCAAGATGACACGGTGCTTGATGTCTAACTTAAACCGGGGATTAACAAAGTGACTTAGAAACCAATCCAATTGGTATTGCCACCGAATAACCCCATAGACTAAAGCGTTTGCTAACCTTTGTTCTCTTGGATTAATCGGATTAGATGAAAAGGTACCGTCAACAACTGCAGCAATTGATGTATCAGTCTCGCTAAGATTTAACAGACACGTCAAAGCAGCTTGGCGTGCATTCATTGATATTGTCCTACACGCAACTGTCTGTGCTAAGCAGACTCGGCTATAAGCGCGTTTAGTTTTCTATTGATACGTGATTTCTGACGATTCGCAGTACCCTTTTTGATGACACCTTTACTGGCTGCTCTATCAAACAAACTTGCAGTCGTCTTGCATAACTGTTGAGCATTTTCCACATCACCAGTCTCCAACGCATTTTCAGCATTTTTCAGAGCAGTTCTAAGCGTTGTCTTACGATGTCTATTGCGTGCACGTTTTTTTGCATCGGCACGAACATGCTTCTTTGCAGATAATCTATTCAAAACACAAACTCCTTTAAAGTAAATAACTCAGGTGCATAAAACTATTTAATGATACCACAAAAATCGCTGCTTGTCCACTTTATTATATTCTCTAAGAACTGTTTAAAATTTGATATATAGTTTGAAATGTGGTATAATTATATAACGTTATACAATTAGCAAGAATCTGTCTAATAGATAGAAATAAAAACCTACACATCTCTGCTCCTGAGATATAGAAGGAGCCTTGAGTCCATAGAGAGGATACACATTGAAACCTTATGAACTAATGCTGATCATTACCCCTGACCATGAGGAAAGTCAAACAGAGACACTGATTGAGAATGTCAAGGGTATCATTGAACAAAACGGTAATATCGTCCATATTGACAATTGGGGAAAGAGACGACTCTCGTATCCGATACGTAAACGTAGCGAAGGATACTATGTGGTTTATGTATTTGAATGTGAAACGAGTTTCGTCGCTCAGCTGAATCAAGCACTACGTGTCAACGAAGCAATTCTACGACACATGATAGTGCTTTTTGAAGATGACCTTGAAAAACTAAAAGCAATACCAGATGAAGAAACGGATGAAAATGCCGAAGACACAGCTGAATCTATACAAGATATAGCAGAATCAGAAGAAGAAGATCAAAACCTTGATACATCTTCACCAGAATCTGCATGACACATTACTACCCCGCAACGATTAAAACGTAAAGTTATTTCTATTACGAAGGAGTAAATCATGGCAAGTTATAACAGAGTGATCCTGATGGGAAATCTAACACGGGATCCCGAAATGAAATATTTACCAAGTGGGTCTGCAGTTACAAATTTCGGTCTCGCGATGAGTGAGAAATATACAGATCGCGAATCCGGTGACCTGAAAGAAACTGTCTGTTTTGTTGATGTTGAGGCATGGGGCAGACAAGCGGAAGTTGCCAACGAATATCTAAGCAAAGGAAGTCCCGTCTTTATTGAAGGGTCACTTAAATTTGATTCTTGGGAAACGCCTGAAGGTGAGAAACGTAACAAACTCAGAGTCAGAGTATTCCGTCTTCAGTTGATAGGTGGCAGACGCGATGGTGACGAAGCGGGTGGTGGATACACTGATGCTATACCATCAGAACCTTCACAAGCACAGTCAGAACAGACGCAAGATCAATCCGCAGGTGGTAGCGCAACAGCGACAGACGATGACATCCCGTTCTAAATAAGGAGAATAAACTATATGGCATATCGTAGAAGATCACGTTATAGTAAGTTGGAATCCGTAGATTACAAAGATGTGGATACGTTGAGAAAGTTCGTTAACGAACGCGGGAAAATCGTGAGTCGTCGGGTGTCCGGACTTTCAGCAAAACAACAACGGATGGTCACCCGTGCAATTAAACGCGCACGAAATATGGCACTCTTACCTTTTACCCGATAATCAAGAAATAATTTTGTATATGGAATCAATTTTGAATCGTTAAAATGTATGATGTTCCACACTCAGGTAAATGAACATCATTACGCGGTTCAATGCTACTCAGGTGAAAATATGGAAGTGATACTAAAAAGAAGTGTTGAGGGATTAGGATCCCCCGGAGATGTCATTAATGTTGCAGACGGGTACGCACGAAATTATCTACTACCGATGGAACTCGCTGTCCACGCAACAGAACGAAATCAGAGACATCTTGAACACCAGAAAAGAGTTATTGATCAACAGGAAACGAGAGATAGGGAACTTGCACAGGAACTAGCTGCACAGATTGCAGAGGTCACGTGTCATCTTACCAGACGTGCAGGAGAGAACGACAGACTATTCGGTTCTGTAACCCCAACCGATATTGTGGAATCATTGCGGCTTGCAGCAAACATCGACCTGGATCGACGCGTAATTGAACTCAGAGAACCGATTCGCGAACTCGGTGCCTTTACTGTTACACTGAAACTACACGCGGATGTCACCACTGAACTGCGTGTTGTTGTCGAAAGGGAAGAGGCAGTACAACCGAGTTAAAATAGGTTGCGGACATTCTCACACTCCAGCGGAGTGCTATGTCTATAGAAACAGACAGAACCTAATCAACGCAAAGAGGAACAACCATGCAAAACGAAGCAATAGAGAGCATCATGGATAAAGATGCTGAAAAGGCTGTGCTCGGATCAATGATGACCGAAAAGTCAATAGTTCCAAGAATAGAAACCTTGTTAGGTTCCTCTGCAGACGCATTCTACACGACTGATCACAAACTTATCTATTCTGCAATTCTTGCCGTCTATAATCGTGATAGCAAAGTGGACCCTCTGTTGGTCGCAAATGAACTCAAAAACACCGATCAGTTGAATAGGGTTGGAGGTCCAGAATATCTATACGAACTGCAAGCACCGATTGTTGAAACTGAAAACACGGAATTATATGCGGGGATTCTTAAAGAAAAAGCCACACGACGCCATTTAATTCAAGCTGCGAATCAGATAAAGGCACTTGCACAGGATGAGAGTGTTGATATTAACGATATTCTCGACCAATCACAGGAAGTCGTTTTTGAACTCGGTAAAACCGGCATCAAACGAGGATTTGAGCATGTTCGATCATTGATAAAACAAGCTATCGGTAGAATAGAGGTACTATGGAAGCAAGATCATCAGTTCTTAGGTATTCCCACAGGTTTCATGCATTTTGATGATCTTACGACAGGACTACAACCCGGAAACCTAATAATCATCGCAGCACGACCTGGCATGGGGAAAACTACATTAGTTCTCAATATGGCACAGAATATTGCAATTGAACAGAAAAAACCGGTGGCAATATTTAGTCTTGAAATGAGTGCTGAAGATGTTGTCATGCGTATGCTTTCAGCAGAATCAAGAATGGACTTTGGAAAATTACGACTCGGTAATTTTGGCGAGGATTATTGGGCACCTCTGGTTCAGAGTGCCAGCCGTATCGGTGAAGCACCCCTACTGATCAATGATAACAGAGCAATGACAGTACAAGCACTCTGTGCCGAAGCAAGACGATTGAAAGGGGAATACGAAAACCTCTCTATGATTATCGTTGACTACCTACAACTCCTACGCGGTGCTGGTCGGTACAACGTGCGTGAACAAGAAATTTCTGAAATCTCGCGAGCATTAAAAATCTTAGCATGGGAACTCAACCTACCAGTGATCGCATGTTCACAATTGAATCGTGAAGTTGATCGACGTCCGAATAAACAACCTCAACTATCAGATCTACGGGAATCTGGCGCAATTGAACAAGACGCGGACATTGTTGCCTTTCTATTTAGAGACGACTATTATGATGATGAAAATGACTACACAGATGAAACAGTTGAATCAAGCCTATCCATAAAAAAACATCGTAACGGTCCACCGGGTGATATAGTACTTCATTACTGCAAAAGCCAGATGCGTTTTGAAAGTGTTAGTTAGCAGACATTCTCTTACGGGATGAAGTTCTATGCAAAATTCACCTACAGAACCAGATTCCTCAAGCGGACTAACGTACATTGTGAAGAATCGGCTGCACAACACACTTACGGGAATCGGTGATGCATCACGCCTAATTGCAGAAACTATTATCCAAATCTTTAAACCGCCTTGGCAATTTGACCTGCTATTGAAACAGTTACTCTTGATAGGATATAACTCTCTATCAGTGGTCTTAGTGTCAGGATTCTTCACGGGGATGGTGTTAGGCGTTCAAGGATACATCCAATTAAAACCGTACGCTGTTGAAGGATCTGTCGCTCAATTTGTGAGTGTCTCCGTTGTTACGGAACTGGGACCGATGATTACCGCTTTTGTTCTTTCCGGACGGATCGGAGCATCCATTACAGCAGAACTTTCAACAATGAAAGTTACTGAGCAAATTGATGCACTCGAAGTCATGGGAACAAATCCTGTTAAATACTTAGTCGTCCCCCGATTTCTCGCCTGTTCTCTAATGCTACCAACCCTAACAATCTTTTCTACATTCGCGGGCATTTTTGGAGGTTACGTTGCAGTCGTTACACTATTTGACTTCAATGGAGACTTCTTCATCCTACAAGTCCAACACCACATGGTTATTAGGTACGTAATTATTAGCCTCATAAAGGCAACTACATTCGGCATGGCGATTGCTTCTGTTGGGTGCTATAAAGGTTTCAGCATTTCCAGCGCAGGTGGCGCAGAAGGTGTGGGAACTGCCACAACAGGTTCAGCTGTTACATCACTTATCTCAATTCTGGTATTGGATTTTGTTCTCGGCGCAACACTCAAATAAAGTAATACTCTGGATCAACTTAGATTATGATTTCAATCAAAAATGTTAAAAAAGCATTCGGTAAAAAGAAAGTACTAAACGGCTTAGACCTTGATATCCCTCAAGGTGAAACACTTGTCATAATGGGACGAAGCGGCTGCGGTAAAAGCGTACTCCTAAAAATAATCGCTGGACTTCTCCCTGTAGATTCGGGTGAAGTATGGATAAACGGTACTGAGATTTCTCACCTCAGTAAGAACAACCTAAATCAAATACGTAGAAAAATTGGAATGCTATTTCAGTCAGCAGCACTCTTTGACTCCATGTCAGTCGCTGAAAATGTTGCATTTATGCTCGATCAGCATACGAAGATGAGTAAACAGGAGATGCGGAAAATCGTAGATGAAAAACTGGCATTAGTAGATTTAGATGGTGCTCAGGAATTGCGTCCTGCGGAACTAAGTGGCGGGATGCGAAAACGAGTCGGACTCGCACGCGCACTCGCTTTCAATCCAGACATCATTCTATATGATGAACCCACAACCGGACTCGACCCAGTAACATGCACAGAAATAAACGAACTCATACGAGGACTACACGAAAAATTAGAGGTCACCTCTATAGTCGTTACACATGATATGCATAGCGCATTTAGTGTTGCAACGTTGATGGTGATGCTGCACGAAGGGAAACAAGCTGCCTATGGAACACCAGAGGCACTGATTAATGATGAAGACCCAACATTACAACAATTTATCCTTTTTGGGGCACCTGATCAGATTTTAAATATAGACAATCCCACATTAAAAGAATTTACCGGAAGGAACGTATCATGAAGTTTTGGAACACTTCTGCAAAAGTAGGATTTATGGTATTAGTCGCTATTATACTACTCGCAATCTTACTCATCAATTCAAGTAATTGGCCCTGGTCAGCACGCGGGGATGATTTAACTTTCAAGTTTCGTAATGTTAACGGACTATATGTAGGATCAGGGGTTTACCTCTCCGGGGTTAATATAGGGAGAGTGACGAACATTGCACTGAATCCAGAAACGGACTCCGTTGAAATCCGGGCAAGTGTAAAGAACGCGTACCGATGGTTAAGGAAGGGATGTGATGCAAGGATATCTATGAGTGGTTTTGTCGGGGAAACATACATCTCTCTTAACAATGGAGATATTGGAAACCTAGCTCTACAACAATCCGATCTGCCAATCATTGGAATTGATCCTGTGAACCCGCTGGAACTACTTGAGCAAACCAGTTCCGGATTAAGTAAAGCAATTGACTTAACATCTGCAGCAAATGAAATATTGCAATCAAGTCAGGAAGAAATTCAACAAGGTGTCAAAGAAACACGAGCATTGGTCGCACAAACAAGCCAAACACTAGAAAAGTTCAATAAAAATATGGACAAGACAGTTGACACTTTTATGAAACTCACATCAGATTACGATTTACAACTTGAGAAAACACTGACAAATGTCAACGAATTGTTAATCCAATTTGGAAATGAAACGTCTATACTCAGTAGTCAGATTAACGATATTGGTCGTAGCCTGATGAAATCGATTGATCAAAACTCACCGAAAGTCAACACTATATTAACAGACATTCAACAGAGTGCGTCCGATTTTCGCAAGTTCTCAACCGAATTCCGAAAAGAGATAGATACAATTACTTCAGAGGCATCAGAATTTATCTCAAAAAGTAGTAGTTTCATAGACAAAAGCAGTTCTGAAATCACTCCAGTGTTAGAGAAATTTCAGACTGCGGCTACAACCTTTATCACTTTAGAAAAGAACATCACACAATTACTGAACACTATACAGCACGGTGAAGGAACTGTCGCACAACTGCTCAATAATCCTGAACCTTTTACTGAAGTAAAAGAAACCTTAAATAGCATGAGCGAAATGTTTACAGGTTTAAAAGAGATATATGAACAGACAGATAGACAGCTAAAAGGGTTCAAATTCCCAAGTTTATCAAGTGATGTCGAACTGCGATACCTGAGTCTTGAGGAGAATTTACATACAGAATTAGGATTTTCATTGAATCCCCAATCAAGAAGCCGCTACCGTGTTGGTGTTGGTATCCGTGACGAAATAACCGGATTTGAACTTCAATATGGATATAACTTCACCGACTATCTTAGAGGCAGATTCGGTTTTATCCGTTCAAAATTTGGGGCAGGCTTAGACCTATCACTTTGGGAACGCAGGATAGGCTTAGGTATAGAGAGTTTCGGTTTGACAAGTGATAGACCCGAATTGAACGCTGAACTCAGTTTACGCTTCTACCGTGGCGTACATCTGTTGCTGGGTGTGGAAGATTGGTGGCATCAGAACAGACGTTGGACTACAGGTATTAGATTTATCACAAGCGATTGGTAAATGAACACTCATCATACTGATCTGTCTTATAAATAGCACGATACGTTATGGCAAGAACAAAGAACAAATTTGTCTGTCAAGAATGCGGATATACAACACCGAGAGAACTTGGCAAATGCCCAGGATGTCAAGCTTGGAATAGTTTTGCAGAAGAGACTGAAATAATCTCAAAATCACCTCTACACAGAGGAACCGGTCAACTGGCTAACAAACCAGAACTGATTTCTGATGTTAAAGTCGCAGATGTAGAAAGACAGTTGACTGGGATGCCAGAATTTGATAGAGTACTAGGAGGTGGAATCGTTCCAGGATCGGTAATACTGATCGGTGGAGACCCAGGAATAGGTAAATCAACACTTCTATTACAAGCAAGCAACGCATTAAGCCGAAAATACGGAACAGTACTCTATGTTACAGGTGAAGAATCTGTTAGTCAAACAAAAATACGATCTAACAGAATCGGGATGACTTCCGATACACTCTATGTGTTGTGTGAGAATAACTTAGAACTCATCGAAAAGCATATTGATGAACTTCAACCGCAAGCAGTTGTAATAGACTCTATACAAGCTGTTTATTTAACAGAATTTCAATCAGCACCTGGAAGTATCACACAGATCCGAGAATGTGCAGCACATCTATTAATTACTGCAAAAAACAGAAACATCACAATGTTCTTTGTTGGACATGTAACAAAAGAGGGAACTTTAGCTGGCCCCAGAGTTTTAGAGCATATCGTCGATACTGTCCTCTATTTTGAAGGAGAACGACATCATATATACCGAGTGTTACGGGCAGTCAAGAATCGTTTCGGATCAACAAATGAACTCGGGATCTTTGAGATGCAGAACAAGGGACTGGTAGATGTAAAGAATCCTTCACAGCTATTCTTAAGTGATAGAGAGGAGGATATATCCGGTTCTGTCATCGTTGCAAGTATGGAGGGAACAAGACCACTCTTATTGGAGGTACAAGCGTTGGTTGTATCCACACACTACGGTACTCCCCGGAACACTGCAACTGGAATCGATCGCAATCGTGTCGCATTGTTAATTGCCGTTCTAAATAAACGTATTGGATTGAATATCGGTGATTCAGATGTTTTCGTAAACATTACTGGTGGATTACGGGTTGATGAGCCAGGTATTGACCATGGCGTGTTGATGGCAATTATCTCAAACCACCGGAATATTCAGATAGACTCACACACGGTTGTCATCGGTGAAGTCGGTCTGGGAGGTGAGATTCGACCTGTCCCACACGTTGCATCACGAATTAGAGAAGCTGCTAAATTAGGATTTACACGGGCCATATTCCCAGCATATCATCAGAAAGGATTAGAGATCAATGACACAATTGAATTAATCGGAGTGAAGAATATCTATGACAGTCTAAGTGTGTTATTCTAATTGAAACAAACATAAGTAGGAATTGTATCTTCTACCTTACTTTGCTAAACAAATTATAAAATGAGTTCACCGCCAAAACAGGTGCGGAGAAAAGAGCTATGCAAATTTGGGTTATTCGTCTCTTTTTCATGTTCGCAAGTGCTGTCATAAGTTATATTCTAACAGCTAACATAGCATACGCGCTTATTGCATTTGCCATCGCCTGTCTCCTTGTAGCTGCGGAGATTACACTCCACATACCAAGCACAAGAAGAGTTGTGGCAAGTGGTATAGGACTTGCGTTTGGCGTACTATTAGCTCTCGGTCTACTCCAACTCTTTAACCAGCCAGCATCAATCCTCAATGAAAGCACGCCGCTAAAGACGGCACTCATTCTTGGACTCGGATACATGGGATTGGTCAATGGGTACTACTTGTCCGATAGCTTACCTTTTACAAAATTGAGGAATTCATACCGTTATAGTCACACAGGATCAGCATATACATCAAATGATTCAAACGGTTTTAAACTATTAGATACCAGTGTAATTATTGATGGACGTATCCTGGAAATTTGTGAGACACAATTTATTGATGGAACACTCTTAATTCCAAGGTTCGTCTTAAATGAACTGCAAAATATAGCGGATTCAACCGAATTGCTTCGGAGAAATAAAGGACGACGCGGCTTTGATATATTACGATCGCTACAAAATAGTCCATCAATTGGTGTTGAAATCCTTGAGGAGGAAGTAACACACCTAAAGGAAGTCGATGCAAAAATCGTACATCTTGCACGTAAGTATCAGGCAAAGATCATTACAAATGACCTAAACCTTAACAAAGTCGCAGAATTGCAGGGAGTCACCGTACTAAATATAAATGAATTAGCAAACGCCATAAGACCAATTGTTGTTGCGGGGGAAATAATTCAGGTTCATTTACAGAAAGTCGGTAAGGAACAAAATCAAGGGGTTGGTTACCTTGATGATGGAACAATGGTTATCGTTGAAGATGGAAAATCGCACATCGGACAGACCCTTGATGTCGTGGTAACACAGATGTTACGAACCAGTACAGGACAGATGATTTTTGCAAGAAATGCTGATGATGCTATCCATGAAAGTGTCATGTGATGAGATGGTCGCTGATGAACAGTAAAACTGTTGTCTTAATTCCCGCTGCCGGAAAAGGTACACGCATGGATTCTGCAGTAAAGAAACCATATTTAATGTTAGCTGACAAACCTGTTCTGTCTCATACAATAGAACGTTTTGAACACAACAGCACCATTGACGATATTTTCTTGATTGTACATAAATCTGATTTCAAGGCATGTAAAAACAACGTGATTGAACCCTATAAATATAAAAAAGTTCGCGGATTGATACCAGGGGGTGAAACGCGACAAGAGTCTGTTTTTAACGGACTATCTGCACTAACAGACGATGTTGATTATGTGATTATCCATGATGGCGTACGACCTTTCATTAGTAACGAGATTATCACAAAATGTCTTGAAGCGGCTGCTGAATGGGGGGCAGCTGTGGCTGCTGTCCCAGTTAAAGAGACTATAAAGATCGCTAATGAAGACCAATTCATCGTCCAAACACCTAATAGAGAACTATTATGGCGTGTGCAAACACCGCAAGTTTTCCGAAAAACACTAATCGAAACAGCACACAAAAGTGCAATTCAGGAGGATAACGGTGCTCCTGATGACGCTACACTGGTTGAAAGACTCGGTTCTCCTGTAAAATTGGTCATGGGCAGCTACAAAAATATAAAACTAACGACACCAGAAGATATGCGGTTCGCAGAAACTATAGTAAAATATAAAAATATGTGAACACCCTGGTAGGTGCGGTTTCCTAACCGCACGGATATTCTCGGATGCGGTACGGTTAGGAAACCGCACCTACCAGGGATGTAAAAGTAATAATAGATTTCACTATATAATTAATAATGAGATATGTTAAAAACCGAGAATCGAGCATTAGATGCGGATAGGGATTGGCTACGACGTTCATCAACTGACTCAGAACAGGAAACTTATTTTAGGGGGAATAGAAATCCCCTATCACTTAGGGTTGTTGGGACATTCAGATGCAGATGTATTGACACATGCTATCTGCGATGCTATATTAGGTGCAGCTGCATTAGGTGATATAGGTACACATTTTCCAGATACCGATGAAGTTTATGCTGGAATGGACAGTCAAGTTTTTCTACGCGACATTGCTGAAAAGATCAGAGAACAACAATTCATAATTCAGAACATTGATAGTACAGTGATTGCACAACGACCCAAATTAGCACCCTATGTCATTCAGATGCGACGTAAAATATCAGAATCTCTAAGTATATCAGAGGAACAAGTTAGTGTTAAAGCTACAACCGCAGAGGGTTTAGGAATAGTAGGTAATGAACAAGCAATAGTCGCACAAGCTATCGCTTGTCTCACGAAAGGTTAATGTAATAGAAGTCGGTAGGTTCGGTTTCCTAACCAATGCAGAATACCAAACGCGTATTCTGCTATAAGCATCAATTTAGTGATTTTCTCAGGCCGGTAGGTTCGGTTTCCTAACCGAACAGGTTTTGTGACAATTCTTGACCATGTAACGATCAAAAAAGGAATAACGAATGGGATTAAGGATATACAACTCCCTTAGTAGAGAACTTGAAGAGTTTACACCGCTTAAAGATGGACATGTTTCCATTTACAGTTGCGGTCCAACCGTCTATGATTATATACATATAGGTAATGCACGCACTGCACTTGTCACGGATATAATACGAAGATATCTTGAATATAAAGGCTATAACGTTAAGTTAGTGCAGAATATTACGGATGTTGATGACAAAATAATCGCGCGCGCAAATGCATGCGGCATCTGTCCAAGTCAGTTGGCACAGGAAAATGGCGAAGCGTTTTTTGAGGACACGCAAAGACTCGGTATCCAACCAGCAGATGTCCATCCAAGAGCAACAGAGCATATTCCAGAGATGATAGAACTGATCCAAACACTTATTCAGAAAGACGCAGCTTATGTCGTTGAAGGTAGTGTCTATTTTCGCGTGAACGCTTTTAAAGAATACGGTAAACTATCAAGACGAAAACCTGAGGACCTGTTAGCAGGGGCACGCGTTGAAGTGGATGAACGTAAGGAGGACCCGCGCGATTTTGATCTCTGGAAGGCTGCGAAACCGGGTGAACCCTATTGGAAAAGCCCGTGGGGAAACGGCAGACCCGGATGGCATATTGAATGTTCTTCCATGGCGATGAAACATCTTGGCGAAACGATTGACATACATATCGGTGGTGAAGACCTACTGTTTCCACACCACGAAAACGAGATCGCACAGAGTGAATTAGCAACCGGTTGCACCTTCGCCAGGTACTGGGTTCATATCGCATTTCTTAAAATAGACGGTTCACGGATGGGAAAGTCCGAACAGAACTTCATCTTTTTGCGAGATGCATTAGATAAACATCCCGCTGAAGTTATCAGACATTTTCTAATATCAGCACATTATAGACATCCACTTGATTACGCTTCGGATAGTTTGCATACATCAGAATCAGCAATAAAACGTCTAAACAACTGTTTACAAGCCTTGAAGAAAATTGCCGAAACCGCAGATAGCACTCAAAATCAGAAATCTTCTGATGAAGACAAGAGTTTAATGGCTGCAATTCAAACAATGCAAACCCGCTTTGTAGAAGCTATGGACACCGACTTTAATACTGCACAAGCAATGGGGACAATTTTCTCGCTTATTACACAGGTTAATAAATCACTGATGGATCCAACAGAAGTCTCAAAAGAAACTTTCAAAAAAGCATATAACGTAATCAGCGAGACATCTCAAGTACTCGGTATCTATTCAAAGGACAAGAAAAATGTTGAGGATACGTTCGAATACCTCAATCCTCTACTTGAGCTCCTGTTAGAGATTCGACAGGATGCTCGCAATAAGAAAGATTGGGATACATCTGACAGAATTCGTGATAGACTAAAACAGCTCAACATAGAAATACAGGATTCTCACGATGGTTCAACGTGGAAGTTTCTGTAGTAATTTACCGTAAATCAGTCCTGCAAAAAATGATTGCCAACTAATTTGGACAACAAGTAGACTGTCAATTCCTACATGTAGGGCGGGTAGAGCGAAGCGAAACCCGACACGTATTGATTGGAACTATCATGTCGGGTTTCGCTTCGCTCTACCCGACCTACAAAATGCGCTTGACAAAGCACTAGGACAAGTTGCTGTTAATAAGGTAGCAGGCACACGCCGTGTGCCGTACACAAAATCATAGGAGTATACAAAATGTTATTCAAGATATCTATTTTCTTTACATTAATCTGTTTCTCAACTATTATAATCGGATGTGGTGTCCTGACCCTGAAACAAGAACTGAGCGAAAACTATTCGCTACTTGACGGAACAATGGCGACAAGTCCACAGATGATTGATGGTAATATCAACACTATCGGAGAAACAACTTTTCCAACTGGAACAGATACGGCTTTCGGATCAAATCCAGCTTCAGAAGTTATCATTACGCTTCCAGAAAAAAAGATGATACGTAAAGTTGTCATTCACACCGATAATCTCAGGACATTTGACATCTTTGCAGATCAAGGTGGACTTATTAATGATACAGATTGGAAATTGATTAAGGAAGTGAAAAGTGTCAGGACAAGTCCGGTCGAGATTCCTGTCCTTTTTTCGTTTCCGACAAACCGTATTCGTCTAAGAGTCTTGTCAACAACAGACGATGCGAATCTGAAACGAACACAACGCGCGCGTAGCGGTGGTTTCCGGGCGTTCGGTCAAAATCGTCGCGCAGTGGGTAAAATTAGAGAGATTGAACTCTTTGGATACAAAACTGCAGAGAAAACACAGATTGATACAGAGACAGAAACTCGAGAAAAAGAACTTGATGATTTATTAGATACAGAATAATATAAGGAGGCAATAATGCAAATGAAATTATTGGTTCTTGCCTACTGTTGCATATTGAGTCTATCGGGATGCATCCTGGCATCAACCCCATCACTGAATTGGAGCGAAAACGTTGCACTGATAGCCGCAAGTTCCGATTCAAGACTTAATGATGATAATATGTACACACAAGGTGAAACCTCCATAATACGCGAAAACGCAAGGGATATCGCTTCACAACAGGAGTCAGATAATTTCACAGAGGCACTATTAAGTTGGAATATACCGCAAACTATTCAACAGGTCGTCATTAAAGCAAAAGAAGGACAACTGGAATTCTTTGAAATACAATATATGGATGATGAAGGTGAGTGGATAACAGTTAAAGAAGTACGCGACAACATGCGTTCTGTCTATAAATATACACTCGGAAAACCTGTTGTGACAAAGAAATTCCGACTGAAAGTTCCACGAAGATGGGATTCACGACACGTCGGTGGACAGAGTCGTTCAAGACGCAGTGAAACCGGGGCTCCATCAATGGCAGAATTCCGGAAGATACAAGAGATTGAACTCTTCTACGCACTGCCAACACCAGCTGAAAGTGAACCTACTATGCAATAGATTATCAGACAGGAGCAGAATCTATCGCTCATGTTATCAAAGCAAACAACAGATCTTATCCACTTAAACCTTATACAAGGGATTGGACAGAAAACCATTCTTTTCTTGATGGATAAATTTGGTAGTGCAGAGAAAATACTGAATGCTACGTCACAGGAATTAGAGGGTATAGGTAAACTCTCTCCCAATGCACGCAATTCTCTCACTCAAAAGAATCTCGGCTGTCCATTAGAACATGAACTGGCGTTGATAGATAAATTTGGATGCCATGTCATTACCTACTATGATGATGACTATCCATTACTCTTGAAACAGATTGATACACCACCGTTGTTGTTATATGTTAGAGGGGAGCTAAAACCAGAAGATGCAGTCAGTATTGCTCTCGTCGGATCACGACAAGCAAAAGATTATGGACGACGGGTTAGCTACCAGCTGAGTTACCAATTGGCAAAACGAGGACTGACAATTACAAGCGGACTCGCAAAAGGGATAGATACTTGTGCACATCGTGGCGCACTTGATGCTAACGGGAGGACAATCGCTGTCATGGGGAACGGACTCAGTATTGTCTATCCCGCTGCAAACAGCAAGTTGGTAGAGAGGATTATAGAGTCCGGGGCGTTAATCTCAGAATTCCGTATGGGCATGAAACCCAGAGCCAAAAACTTCCCAAGACGGAATCGTATCATTAGCGGCTTAACATTTGGAACTGTCGTGGTAGAAGCATCAAACCGAAGCGGGGCACTCATAACCGCAGACCATGCAATTGACCAAGGTAGAGAGGTGTTCGCTGTACCCGGTCAGATATTCTCTGAGCTATCAGCCGGAACGCATAAATTAATAGATGATGGTGCCAAACTCATAAATACGGTTGAGGATCTATTAGAGGCTTTGCCACAGCATTACCGAAATCAGATAACAACTCAAACCGCAGGTACAGGTTCAGATGCCGACACGACTATACAACAACCACTACCTGATAATAAACGCACACCGCAACAGAAAGACCCAGTTCCTGCAGACATCAATACATCAGTCAATAAAAAAGCTGATGCTAACGTCCCATTACCAGATTTAACAGCAGATGAAGAAGTAATTTTCAATGCAATTGAGATACCGGCTTCCCATATTGATTCAATTGTCCGCGCAACTAAACTGCCGATAAACCAAGTTTCAAGTGTTCTCCTGATGTTAGAACTTAAGGGTATTATTGAGCAATTGCCAGGCAAGATGTTCTCAAAGGTTGTTTAAGGGAGGTATTTTATGAATTCATCAGAATTAGATTTTGAAAGACCTTTTATTGAATTAGAACGTCACTTAATTGAATTGGATGCTTTCACCGAGGCACATCCTGATTTAGACCTTACAGAAGGTATATCTGCCCTCAAAAAGAATGCTAACACACTCGCAAAACGGACTTTCCAAAAACTGAGTCGATGGGATAAAGTGCGATTAGCACGGCACCCACAACGTCCCCAAGCATCCCTTTATATTGATGCACTGCTTGAAGAACCTGTAGAACTTCGTAGTGATAAGTTGTATGGTGATGATCGCGCCCTGATTGGTGGCTTTGCATGGTTTGAGGAACAACCTGTTGTCTATCTTGCACAACAGAAAGGTACAAACCTTGAAGAACGTAGAGAAATGAACTTCGGTTATACACACCCTGAAGGCTACCGAAAAGCAAGACGGTTGATGCAGTTAGCAAACAAATTTAAGCGACCTCTCATCTGCTTTGTTGATACACCTGGCGCACATTTCGATCTCCGATCTGAGGAATACGGACAAGCAGCGGCTATCGCTGACAATCTTGCCGAGATGATGCAGATGCGTGTTCCAATTCTTGTCGTTATCATCGGCGAAGGTGGGAGTGGGGGAGCATTAGCCATCGCCGTTGGGAATCGTGTCTTGATGATGGAATATGCTGTTTACTGCGTCGCTCCGCCAGAAGCATGTAGCGGAATCGTATGGAAAGATAAAGGCGAACATGCCCCTGAAGCAACCGAAGGATATAAACCAACTGCACCTGACCTTCTTAAATTGAACATCATCGATCAGGTCATAGGTGAACCTATCGGGGGAGCACATAGAGACCCACTCGCAGCTGTCCGTAATGTCAAACGCGCCATGAAGAAACATCTCGCAGAATTACTACAGATGTCTGAGAAGCAACTGGTCCAACAACGATATGAACGGTATAGAAACCTCGGACTATATGCGGAGGCTGAGGATTAAACGAAAAATACATGAAAATACGTACTGTTACCACAGGTATTCCGTTCCCACTTTCCCCTTATCAACTTCAGCGAGCTGCAAAATTCAATACATCCTGTCAAACACGCATTGAAGAGAACGGATATGAGGTCCAAACGACACGTATCAGCTGCCAAATCTGGGATGACTACCGAGACATAGATACCATTCTTACATTAGAATCTCAAGCAAAACAGGCAGGCGTTGAATTCATGAGTTTGGGTACAATCCCACCAGAGAAACGTTGCACGCAAACGCACCTTGATCAGATTGCTGATGTAATAGTCAAAAGCGACATCCTCTACGCGACCGCCACCCTGACAACGAAGTCCGGACACGTCATACAACACATCGTTGACAAAACAGCAGAGATCATACGAGAGATAGCACATAGAACTGAAGCAGGCTTTGGTAACCTTCGCTTTGCCGCACTGATGCGTTGTCCCCCCAATACCCCGTTCTTCCCTGCGGCATACTGGCAAGACACACGCACGAATTTCAGCATCGGTTGGCAAGCGATCGACCTTGTGCAAGATGCCTTTGCCAATTCACCTAATATAGAAACTGCACTACAGAACATGAAATCCATCATGGAATCTGAAGGACAGAAAATCGTTACAATTGCAGAAACTATGGCAAAGGAGTGGGGAATAAAGTTTATCGGTCTTGACGTATCACTCGCACCGATGGGTGATGACAGCATCGCTTACGCTATGGAACACCAACTCCCCGGTTGTTTTGGCGAAAGCGGAACACTGACACTCGCTGCAGGCATAACAAGAACGTTAAAATCCTTATCACTGCCCCTATGTGGATATTCAGGATTGATGCTCCCAGTTCTTGAAGATGTCGGATTGGGGAAACGGAGTGAGGAATGTTATTTCAACTTAGACAGCCTATTACTCTATTCCACCATCTGTGGAACGGGTCTGGACACAATTCCCATTCCAGGTGACGCAACCGTAACACAGATCGCCGCTATCCTATCTGATGTTGCCACCCTCTCTATGCGGCTCAATAAACCTTTATCTGTCCGACTGTTTCCTGTCCCTGGTCTCAAGGCAGGAGATATGACACAGTTTGAGTCACCCTATCTGACAAATACCGCTGTGATGCAGATTTAACCCTTTTTTCAATCAGATTCCGGTATCGGTTGGACATCACGGTATACAGGATCCATCTTTCCTGGGTAAATCTTACCTCGGATCCACATAACAGGACGTTGATTCTTTACCGGCACTTTGGGTTTGCGTTCAGCCTTTGCACTGATATAGTGTGCCACATTACAACGACGAAAACGAAGACTATGGTTGTCGGTACTCTTATGTAGCAGTTGGTTGTTGAAGAAAACGACTGCACCTTGGGGTGCTTCAACTGCAACACCGTCTTCATCCTTTGCGTCTCGTGCCAATTTGAATTCTGCTTGCTGGGATCCTTCAACGTCCACATGTTCGTAGATACCATGCTTGTGGCTACCTGGGATAACATATAGACACCCATTCTCACGGTCTGCGTCATCAATGGCAGTCCAAGTGCCAACAGTCATATCGGTTTTATACTGATGATTAAAATACCACTTATCTTGATGCCAGGGGAATCCTAATCCTATCTTTGGTGATTTCCAGATATACAGATTGTTGAGACCGAGTAGGTCAGGACCCAAGAGATCAACGATTGGGTCTGTCAGTCGCGGGTCACGCACACGGGAAAGGAATTCTGGACAGTAACAACTCACATGATGAATTTTGTGCATCGCATGGATACCTGTCGCTTCCGCTTCTCCATCGCGTACTAATGCGTTTTGGTTTATATTCGCTTCAGGGAAAGGTCGTTTTCCGACAGCGATATCATCAGCGATATGTCGTAGGAGGTCGTTCTCCTTTTCTGTGAATACGTCGTATCGGACGAAGTATCCATTTTCCTCCCAAAATGCTTTTTCATGAGAAGTCATCGCAAATTCTTTATGCGTCATTGTTGCTTTTGTATCCATATATGCTCCTATTCTTCAGGTATAGGTAATATGTCCCGATGTACCGGCTCCATTTTTTCTGAGTGTGAATCACCCCGAACCCACATAACAGGACGAGGATACTTTACGGTTTCCACGCGTTGCGAATCTGCACTAATATAGTGTGCAACACTACATCTGCGAAATCTATCACTACGGTTATCCGTACTCTTATGTAAAAGTTGATTGTTGAAAAAGACCACACTGCCAGCGGGAACTTCAACTGGGACACCATCTTCATCCCTTGCCCCAACAGCAACTTTAAATTCATTCTGTTGTGATCCTTCAAGGTTCACATGCTCATGAACCTCTTTCTTGTGGCTACCAGGGATAACATATAAGCATCCGTTCTGTTCATCCGCATCATCAATTGCAGACCAAGTGCCAACGGTTTTTTCTGTTACATACTGATTGTTAAAATACCACTTGTCTTGATGCCACGGGAAACCCAAACCTATCTTCGGGGGTTTCCAGATATATAGATTGTTCAGTCCGAGGACATTTGGACCAATTAAATCAACGACAGGGTCTGTTAAACGCGGATCGCGTGTACGTGAAAGGAATTCAGGGGAATGTTTGTTTATATGATGAATGCAATGCATGCCGTTGACACCTGATGCTTCTGTTTTCCCATCTCTGACCAATGCGTTCTGGTGTATGTTTTTTGCGGGGAAAGGCAGTTTTCCAATCGCGATGTCATCAGCGATCTGAGCCAAAGAATCGTTTTCTGCTTTCGTGAAAACATCGTAACGGATAAAGTAACCCTTCTCTTCCCAAGAGGATACTTCATCAGATGTCAGTCCATACTTCCCTTTTTCAACCATTGTATCCATATTCATCCACCCTTCCACTCTTCCAATCCACCCTTCCCTCTTCCACTCTTCCATTCTTCCACTCTTCCATTCTTCCAATCTTCCACCCTTCCACATCTAATCGTCTTCTATAATAGGTATAATGTCATGTTGAACTTCCTTTTCCATACCGGGATAGGTTTTACCGCGTATCCACATAGGAGGTCGTTTTACATTAACTGCCTCGGGTCGTGTCCATTCAGTATTCGCTTTGATATAATGTGCGACGTTACACCTACGAAAACGTTCACTATGATTATCAGTACTTTTATGTAGTACTTGGCTATTGAACCAGATGACTGAACCTGCAGGAATTTCAACCGGAACACCGTCTTCATCACGCACACCTTGTGCTTGTCTAAATTCTCCCTGTTGGTAACCTTCAAGTTTCTCATGATCACGAACACCACCCTTGTGGCTTCCGGGAACAACATATAGACAACCGTTTTCTATATCTGCGTCATCAATTGCGGTCCAGGTTGCCACAGTTGTCCCGGTTTTATATTGATGGTTAAAGTACCATTTATCCTGATGCCACGGAAAACCTAAACCTAACTTCGGGGGTTTCCAGATGTATAGATTGTTAAGTCCGAGTAAGTCTGGTCCAAGAATATCAACAACTGGGTCTGTGAGTCGTGGGTCACGCGTACGGTCAAGGAATTCTTTGCAGTTGCAGCTCACATATTAGATATTGTGCATTGCGTGGATGCCTTCTGCCTCCATTTTACCCTCTAAGACTAAAGCATTTTGAAAGATGTGATATTCGGGAAAGGCGCGTTTTTTATCGACGATGTCATCAGCAATTTGTGCGATCTCTGCGTTTTCCGATTTCGTAAAAACGTTGTATCGGACGAAGTAACCGTTTTCGTTCCACTGACTCAGCTCATCATCTGTTAGTTTAAACTTTTGTTTCTCTGCTGTTGTATTTGTTTCCACTCATTCTCCTTACCGGTTCGGTTAGGAAACCGAATCTACCTATTGTTGTCTTCGGTTCGGTTAGGAAACCGAACCTACCGATCTGAAATTTATAACGTAATTCTCCTTAAATTGACATAACACTACATTGAAAAATCCGCAACAAAAACATTGTTAGTCGCCTCACCTTGCTGCCAATTAACAGGTAGGTGTGTGTCCTTGTAACGATAGATTTCAGATTTTCCGACTATCGGGTTTTGGACTTCAATCAGTGGTTCATACCAAATCTGGTGTGGTTGCGTGCAATGTTCACATGGAAAGCGATTAACAGAGATCTGCAAAACCTCTCCAACAGAAACATCATATTTCGTTCCATCTTTTGTATAATCAATGGGTGCTGTTTGCGTAGTAACAACTGTGCCAAGCACGTCTACCTGCTTTTTAGACAGCATATCACTGATTGCTGCGAGTTGTTCTGGTGTTGCTTGACTATCAACATAGACAGCACTCTTACGTGTCTTTGTATCAATAGCTAAATTGTCCTTTGCACTGACGACAGCAACAACGGTTAGTCCATCTAATTGAACATCATTCCAAATGCCTTCATGGATGTTCCATATAAGGGTTGCTTCTTTCCCACCTTCTACATATTCTGATCCGTAATGACATGCACCTACATAAACACTTGCAGACCGTGCTTCTATATACTCACCTTGTATCATCGGTATCTGTGTTGAAAACACAGAACCTGAAATCAATATCACTGCCAATGCTGTAAGAATCAAAGCCTGTTTCATTTTAATGCTCCTCTATTTTTCAGTTTAAAATTTCCTAAAGAATGTATTGTGTCTCGTTCCATGTGTTTATTATACCAATCTACCCTTAATATTTCAAGAAAATATTATCTACTATAGTTACTTGAACAAATCCCATCTTTCAGATATAATTGCCCTTAGTAAAATGTGTAAAATGCGTAGAATACACATATTGGGAGGAAAAAAATTGATAAGTGAAGCAATACAGAACGTAATCGATGGTCGTGATCTTACCGAAACTGAAATGATAGCAACTATAAGCGAAATTATGGAGGGGAAAACTACAGATGCTCAAATTGCTTGTTTCTTGACAGCACTACGACTCAAGGGAGAAACAATAGATGAGATAACTGGGGCAGCACGCGTGATGCGCGATAAAGCAACACCCATACCAACACAGCAGTCATTTCTCGTTGATACGTGTAGCACGGGCGGTACAGGTCTGCACTCGTTCAATATATCTACAACATCCGCATTCGTCGTCGCAGGTGCGGGAATCCCCGTTGCTAAACACGGAAACAGAGGCGTTACACGACTCAGTGGCAGTGCAAATGTTCTTATGGCTTTAGGTGTCAATATAGAAATTACACCGGAACAGGTTGGAGCGTGTATTGATAAGATAGGGATCGGTTTTCTGTTTGCACCTATGTTGCATAGTGCAATGAAATATGCAATCGGTCCCCGTAGAGAAATCGGTATCCGAACGATCTTCAATGCGATTGGACCCTTGACTAATCCGGCTGGCGCGCAAGCACAAGTCTTGGGTGTCTATTCAGAAGAACTGACTGAGGTACACGCAAATGTGCTAAAGAATCTTGGCACTAAACGTGCGTTCGTCGTTCACGGGAACGATGGTTTAGATGAAATAACAACGACAACAAAAACACGGGTTGCTGAACTTGCTAACGGTGAAGTGAAGACCTATACACTTGATCCGACAACACTCGGCATTCCAAAGGCAAAATCAAAGTCGCTACTGGGTGGAACACCTGAAGAAAATGCTGAGATAACTACAGATATCCTTAAAGGGAAAAAAGGACCAAAACGAGATATAGTAATACTGAATGCAGCTGCCGCAATCGTTGCTGGTGGTAAGGCAGACAATTTTGAAAAGGGTTTAGAAATTGCTGCAGGTTCTATAGATTCTGGTAATGCTATGGAAAAACTTGAAGGACTAAAATCGGTATCCAATCCATGATATTAGACACAATCGTTGCACATAAACGGAAAGAACTATCGGTTGAACAGGATCAAGTACCACTTTCCGAAATAAAATCTAAACTAACGGATGCACCACCAACACAGGATTTTTTTGGTGCCATATCAAATCCGGATTCGACGAATCTGATTGCCGAAGTTAAGAAAAAATCTCCCAGTAAAGGTATTATTAGAGCAGACTTTGATCCGTTACAGATTGCATATACATACCAAGAAAACAGTGCTGCAGCCATATCCGTGCTAACAGATAAACATTTCTTTGATGGCAATCTAAGTTATCTGTCCTCAATACGGAAAGCAGTACATCTTCCCTTACTCAGAAAGGACTTCACAATAGATCCCTACCATATCTTTCAGGCACGTGTCGCTGGGGCAGATGCTGTCCTGCTGATAGTTGCTGTGCTAACGCCTGACGAACTAAAAGAATACATAGAGATGGCATCTTCACTCTCATTAGCCTCCCTTGTTGAAGTACATACAGAGGAAGAATTGGAGATTGCGCTTGATGCTGATGCCGAAATCATTGGAATCAACAATAGGGATCTGCGTACATTCAATACAACTCTTGATACAACTTTCAAACTACTTGAGCTAATTCCTGATGGCAAAGTCGTTGTGAGTGAAAGCGGTATCTATACGCGTGATGATGTCACGGCTTTACGAGAAGTGGGTGTAAATGCTATTCTGGTAGGGGAATCGTTGATGCGGAGTCAGGATATAGGAGAAAAAGTTCGGGAGTTGATAGGATAAACCACCTTGTCCTTTCTGCTACAGAGTGATAATTTCTATGCCATGTCGTTTTAGGAGCGCAGTGGTAACCCCATCCCCAGGGATAAGGGTTCCTGAAAAAGTCCCATCATATATCTTTCCACAACCACAGGAAGGACTTTTTGCTTTCAGGATGACACATTTTACACCTTGTGCTTGTACCAACGCCAATGCTTGTTGTGCACCTTTTAAAAATTCTGCTGTCTTATCTTGACCGTCTGCTGTCAATACTTTAGCCTTCCCGTCTAACACATCATACCCATCGCCTCCGACAATCTCAACCGGTGGCCGTGGTGTTGGCAGACCACCTGCTTCTTCAGGACATATCGGTATGAGTTCGTGCGTCTGACTCTGTTCAACTGCATCCGTATTCTTGCTATTTCCACCATCGAATCTACAATTGACACCAAGTAGGCATGCACTGACCACTACTTTCATTTATCTTCTTCCCATACTTTGACTTCTTTTGCAATTCTTGCTGTTTCACCAGTTTTGAGTAGGAGATAGTTTGCCTCAAGCTTCTCCAAAATAGTTAGCAGTAGGTTTCTTCGTGAAATCCCATTCTTACCAGCGTTTGAAGCAGCAATTGTCAATGACGTTGCTTTTTCTCTCAGTTTTTGAGGAAATTCAGATATAGTTGTGTTGACATTAACGCCGAAACCTAAGACGAAAAAAGGGACGTGATTGCTGTCATATTGCATCTCAGTAAGAACCCCCGCAACTTTCTTGCGTGATATTCTTACATCATTCGGATGTTTGATACGCGCTTCAAGACCTGTAAGTTCATATATCGCTTGTGCAATAGATAGCGCACCGATCAGATTTGGTATATGCACTTGGTCATGCTTAAGTCTATGTCTGAAGATGACTGATGCAAGTATACACTTACCTTTTGGTGTTTCCCATGTTCTTCCGTATCTTCCACGACCTGCCGTTTGATGTTCGGCAATGATCAATGTCCCCTCTTTAACCGCTTGTAGTTTCCCGTTCTTTTTTGCACAGTCGTTTGTTGATGTGATTTCTGAATAACATACAATATGGGGTTTGCCGATGAACTCTGTTTTCAGATCTTTACGAATAGCGTTAATATTGAGCAAAATCTAATCACCTACGAAAGCCAGACGAGGTATCCTCGTCCCTATGAAAGACGTCCCACATTGTTCCAAGATGGACTATTTTCCACCAAGTTTCTTCAGGTGTTTCTCTGCCTCAATTTTCCACTGTTCAGGTGGGTCCAATTTAAGGAACGTCTTCCATTGTGCTTTAGCGAGTTCGTTTCTTTCAGTATATTCATACATCAGAGCGAGGTTAAAATTCGCTGTTAGATTGCTGGACTCCAGTTGTAAGGCACGTTCAAACTGTTCCGATGCTGCACCCAACCTATCCATACTGTATAAGACATTTGCATACATAATAATGGTATTCACATGTTTATCGTTGAGTGCAAGTGCCTTTTCCAACGTTGCTTTTGCTTTATTGAGTTCCATCTCAGAATTATAGTAGAGATCCCCGAGACGTTGATAAGCAGTTGTCGCTTTGTCATCTATCGCTATCTCTTTTTCATAGAGTAGTATCGCTTTTTTCCAATCTTTTTCGCGTTCTGCCAGTTTACCAAGTTCGGTGTGAACACCCTTATATTTTGGGTTCAACTGTATGACCTTCCGAAAGTTTTCCTCTGCCAGTTGGAAATCATCTATCCATACTTGTAACGTACCCATTTGAAAGTATGCTTCAACGTAATCAGGTTTTAGCATGATAACCTGTTTAAAATCCTCTATAATCTGGGCACTCAGATAGAGTACCTCTCCTATCCGTTTATAACGATTCGTGATCATAGCACGTCTAAAGTAAGCATCAACAAAGTCGGGTTTCAGCGCAATTGTGTCAGTATATGCTTTCACCGCCATTGCTGCATGTTTGTGATAATCTTCCAGTGATGCTGCTTTCTCATCAAGTAGCAGTGCATAACCATAGTGCCAGTCAAAATGTTCTGGATCATGTTCGTTTGCTAATCCGTAGTGATGCAGTGCTTGCAGTTGATTCTCTTCTCTGTTCTCCTCTGGTCCTTTCTTGAAACGTTTTTCAAATATAACTGCAAGTTTGTGATGTATATCTGGATGATTTGGTTCAAGTACCAAGGCAGGTTGATAAACACGGATCATATTGTCTTCGTCTTGACGTTTGTCATAGATACCACCGAGACGAAAGAACGGTTCAGGATTTTCAGGATTTAATTCAATTGTTTTCTCAAAATAGACGACTGCTTTGTCAATATCTTCTCTGTTCTGATACATCAAACCGATCTGATATTGTGCTTTGACATTGTCTGGTTCAATCCGAACAGTTTCAAGTAATGAAGATAGGGCAGCATCAGACTGGTTCAGAGCGAGGTATGAGAGTGCTGATTTGTAATGCGCTTGTGCATCGTTTGCGTCTAAAGCAATGACCCTCTTCAAGGTATCTATTACCAACTGATGGGAATCCCTCTCTTGATAGATATCCACCATCTTGTAAAGTACATCCGAGCGTTCCACATCTAACTGGAGCGTCTTTTCATAGTATCTGAGTGCGTTATCTTTATCATCTTTCGCATCGTAGGATTGTCCCAACAGAAATGTCGCATCAATGTCATTTGGATAGAGGATGAGATGAATGCTAAAAGGTTCAATTGCGTTTTCATAGTCTCCAGCTTCATAAGCACTCTTACCCTCATCTTTGAAGCGATTGGCTAATGTAGGATTCAACTTAAATGCTTGCTGATAGTTCTTTGATGCATTTGTTAAATCGCCTTGCTTACGAAAAAGATCACCTAACTTCAGGTAGGTATCATTAAAGTGTCCTTCGGGAAGTTCCATCTCTAAATAACTGGGGTCTGCTTCAACAATTTCAAGCGTTCTATTATAGTGTTCTATAGCTTTTTCTATATTGCCAGAATCTGTTTCAATCTTACCCATGTAGAAATGAGAACGTGGATCATCGGGTAGGACAACCATCGCTTTTTCCAGAATGACACGTGCTTCAGCAACCCCAATTTTGCCGATGAAATGTTGCTGCAATGCATCAAAGAAACTGTCCTTGAGTGTAGGATCAAATTCGATGGCTTTCTTATAGTGGACAACTGCGGTATCAGTGTCCCCTTGAGCGAATAGCACATCAGCAACTGCCAGGTGTGCGGGTCCGTAGTTTGGGTCTATTTCAAGCGTCCGATGATACAACTGAATAGCACCATCAGCATTGTCACCTTCAGTAAAAATAACTGCCAGATCAAATATATCTGTTGCAGTATAGGGTTGATACTCAGCGGATTTCTGATATTCCATCAACGCATCTTCAAAAAAACCTTCCATTGCAAGCACTTGACCAAGTTTGACATAAGCAGGTGCAAACTTTCGGTTATTCTGAATAGCACGTTCAAATGTTTCTCGTGCCATATTCAAGTTGCCTTGATCAAGGTATACCAGACCTTTACCATATACGGGATATACCCACTTCGGATTTATTGCTTGTGCAGTTTCAAAAGAGTTGAGAGCTTCAGCATGTTTTCCCTTTTTAATCTGAATTTCACCAATATAGTAATATGCAGGATAGTACTTAGGATTTAATGAGAGACTGGTCTGAAATTTCGTCAATGCTTCGTCATATTTTTGCTGTCTCTGATAAATTGCCCCGAGACTATAATGTGCCCAAAACATAGAAGGATCGAGTGTAATTGCAGTTTTGAAATTAGTTTCAGCATTCTCTATCGCTTCCCTGTTATCTTTCTCTTCTGTCAAAGCATAAGCATATCCTAATGCATAAATAAAAGCTGCATCGTCTGTCCGATTGACCTTTTCCAATTCGTATAGCTGTATCAGTTCAGCAAGATATTCCTTTCCACGCCAATCAGTGATGAAATCACGATGTCTATTAACCCTATCATTCTTAGCTGATAGAACTTTTTCAAAGCCCTTTTTCATATCCTCTTCCCATTCCTCTTGGGAAACGGATGTCATAACAGTAGCGACTAATGCTATATAGATTATGAAGAGTGCGGTAATTCTTTTCATTGTTTTCTCCTCTCGGTTTCATCAATTAGTATTAACGTGAGTTTGATAATAAGAATATGGACTTCATTTTGCCCAAAATATTACTTGCATAGACCCGGTAGGTTCGGTTTCCTAACCGAACCGGATCCTACGCAAAAACCTTTATGAACGCATTGGCACAAAACCGGTTCGGTTAGGAAACCGAACCTACCGCCCTGGGAAAATCTGATTTATCAAACTCACGTTATTAGATTTTCGTTATGTATAGATAAGGATTTCCTCTATCTTTTCTCGTTTTGGCATTGATGGTGTTGCACCAAGTGTTGTTACTGCGGCTGCACCTGCAGCGTTAGCGAATATCACTGCTTCAATCAACGGTTTATCCTCTGCAAGTGCAGTTGCCAACGCACCACTGAATGCATCTCCCGCCCCTGTTGTGTCCACTGCTTCAACTGCAATTGCGGATAAGTGGGTATTCTGTGTTTGTGTATAAGTCAATACACCCTGTTGACCAAGTGTCAACACGACAGCAGATAGTCCATCAGATGCTATCTGAGATTGTAATGCTTTAGCAGCCGTAACACCATCTTCTGGCGTGCTAACCGCACGTCCAGATAACACACCTGCTTCCACTTCGTTAGGTTTCAGGATATCCACCTGAGATAGTAGATTTGCTGGCAGCGGACGTGCGGGGGCAGGATCAAGGATAACTATCGTCTCATTCGCTTTAGCAATCTCTATTGCATGTTCTGAAGTATTAATCGGTGTCTCTAATTGTAACAGTAAAACATCAGCTTCTGCAATGCTATTTTGCGCGACATCTATATCCGCGGGTGTCAAACGCATATTTGCGCCCGGTACAACGATAATGCTATTCTCACCATCCGGTTCAACGACTATTGTTGCGACTCCGGTGCCAGCTTCAGCATCGGTCTTGACAAATTCAGTGTTGATATTTTCAGAATCTATTGCGGATCGGAGTATATCCGCGAAAGGGTCATCGCCTATTTTTGCGATGAGTGTAACATCTGCTCCCAGGCGTGCTGCAGCTGCGGCTTGATTAAAACCTTTCCCGCCGGTGAAGATGTTAAATGCATCTCCGATGAGTGTTTCACCTTTGATCGGCATACGTTCACTGCGTAAGACGAGGTCAACGTTTGCACTGCCAACGACGGCGACTTTTGGATTACGCATCAGTATTTTAATCCTTTGCAGTAAGACTTTTGATTATACTTGATATAATACAATTTCTAATTAACTATATACTAAATTGATGCTTATAGTGGGCACTGAACTTCATCCAACAAATGACTTCTGAGATCTGCTCTAATTGGTCGGATCACAATCATCATCATTAAGATATGATATGATTGTGGTTAAAATAAGTATATCATTTGATGTGTTATTATCAATTATATCATTTGGACCCTCGCTCTCATTTAATGGATATGTGATACTTACTTCACCTACAGTATATGTTCCAAAATCTGAAGCTGCGTTACAAATTGTTTTATAGATAATCTCGCGTGCTGCGTCAGCTGTTCTATCATGAACTGAAACTGTCATAGAGTCATGTACATACCCACTATCTTCAGAGTATTCTTTTTTGTAGTCATCTAAGACAGTAGAAATACTTTCTTCATCTATACTTGATTCCCATCCTGTTGTGGTTTGGGTAGACGAACCGTCTTCAAATTTATAATAATTATCAACGTAAATTGGATTACCATTATCGTATCCATATCCTCGTACTGCAAAAGTTGCAACTTCTATATCGCCCACTGCATACGTGCCTGATTCGTCATTCATAACCATTTCTTCATCCCAATATCTGATTGCATAATGGATTTCAAAGAATTCTTGTTTTGATATATAAAATTCAAGCACCTCTATTTCAACAGTTATTTCATCTGTGCCACCATTATTATCAGTGACTGAAACGGTAACAGCGTAAGACGATTGTACGTCATAATCAAGAGTGCTGTTAGTGGTTAATTGACCTGTTGAAGTATTGAAACTAAAGGAACTTGCATCTGTGCCACTCAGACTATAAGTAAGCGTGTCGCCATCTTCATCTGTAGCTGCAATAGGAGCTCCGATGTTTGTCCCTGATGCTGCGGACTCAATGATTGCACGCTTCGTTTCCATTCCTTCATTGAATATAGGTGCATCATTCTCATCGGATACAGTAATCGTAACAAAAGTTATATTATTACCACCATTGTTATCAGTTACAGAAAGAGTTACTGAATACGACGCTTGTTCTTCGTGATTTAATAAGGTTTTTGTACTGAGTTGTGCTGAACTGTTATCAACATTAAAAATATCTGTATTGATACTTGTAATACTGTATTCAAGCGT
This sequence comes from Candidatus Poribacteria bacterium, assembly GCA_022824835.1. GTDB lineage: Bacteria > Poribacteria > WGA-4E > WGA-4E > WGA-3G > MSPOR6. The sequence goes on from JAJDZB010000016.1 coordinate 38,794, forward strand.
ATCGCCATCTTCATCCGTTGCCAGCACAGGGGTGCCGACTTCAGTACCAATCACCGAATTCTCTGCTACGGAACGACTCACGAAGAAACCCTCAGTGAAGATAGGTGTATCATTTTCATCAGTAACATTGATAGTAACATCTATTTCGTCTGTGCCACCATTGTTATCATCGGCAGTAACCGTTACCGAATAAATGTCCTTAACTTCATAATTGAACTTCTCATTAGATGTTATCTGACCGGTACTACTATTAATATTAAAGGAACTTGCATCGGTTCCTGAAAGACTGTATTCAAGTGTATCATCGTCTTCGTCTGTTGCCAAGACCGGCGTACCAACTACAGCACCAGATGCCAAATTCTCTGCTACAGAACGAGTCGTGTCTGTTCCCTCTGTGAAGATAGGTGTATCATTTTCATCAGTGACATTGATAGTAACATCTATTTCGTCTGTGCCACCATTGTTGTCAGTGACAGAAACCGTTACCGAATAAGTGTCTTTGATTTCATAATTAAACAATGCATTGGTTGTTATCTGTGCAGAAGAGGAACTAATATTAAAGGAACTTGCATCGGTTCCTGAAAGACTGTATTCAAGTGTATCATCATCTTCATCTGTTGCCAAGACCGGCGTACCAACTACAGCACCAGATGCCAAATTCTCTGCTACAGAACGAGTCGTCGTTGTTCCATCAGTGAAAATAGGTGCATCATTCTCATCAGTGACATTGATTGTTACTGCTATTTCGTCGGTGCCTCCCTTGTTATCAGTTACAATAACCGATACTGAATAAGTGTCCTTGACTTCATAGTTTAAGGGTGAGCTTGTCTTAATCTGTCCTGAGCCGCTATCAATACTGAAAGAACTTGCCTCAGTGCCTGTCAGAGCATATTCCAGTGTATCATCGTTTTCATCAGTTGCTGTTACAGGAGCACCAATTGCTACATTAGGGAGAGTATTCTCTGGGACGTTACGTGCTGTTGTAGTTCCTTCTGTAAATATAGGTGCTTCATTGTCATCAGTGACATTGATTGTAACCGTGATTTCGTCTTTGCCATCTTTGGTATCAGAGACTGAGACCAAGATAGAATAAATGTTCTTGGTTTCATAGTCAAGTGGATCCTTCGTTCTCAATTGTCCCGAATCGCTGTCAATACTGAAAGAACTGGCATCTGTTCCACTCATAGTATATTCAAGTATATCTCCGTCTGCATCTGTGGCAGATACAGGAAAACCTATGGCAACATTCGGTGGAGTTTGCTCTAATACGTACCGTATTGTAGATTCCCCCTCAGTGAAAATTGGTGGATCATTGCAAATCGGAACAATTTCAGGATCTAAGATTTTATTTGCGGCTACTGGATCGCCACCATAGTATGTATCTTCGGTCGCGAAAAAAAACTTTGAAACGGTTATATCACCAGTGGTTAAACCACACCACTGTTTGAGATCCCTGACCTTAACAGAAATAGTGATCTTGGAATCCTCAAGGTCTGATGGCACATTACACCACACAGCAACACCCCACCGTTTCCGATTATCAGGTCTGAAAACGTCAAAACTTTCCTTTTCTGGGTGTACTATATTGCCATCTATATCGCATATAATATCAATAATAACACCCGGTTGGGTCACATGCGGTGGAGATTTCATCTTTTTCGGACCAACTTGCACGTTCAGTCTTACTTCTTCTCTAACAAAAACAGATTCGTCATCTTCTGTATTACCATCTGGCGTCGTTGTGTCATCAGGCGTCGTTGTGTCCTCTGGTGTGGTTGTGTCATCAGGCGTCGTTGTGTCATCAGGCATCGTTGTGTCGTCTTGAATAGGAGTTCCACCGTTTTGTGTGGTATCATCCGTTTGTGTATTGTCATCTTTTAGCGTAGATTCGTCGTTTGATTCATCATCTTTAGTTGGTGTGTTGTCTTCAGGCAATGTATCATCTTCAGATTTGATGTCACCGATAGGTATTGACACAAACGGAATATCAGTTTTATCATCCGGACGAGGTGCATCTGAGAGATAGTCAGTAGTTTCATCAACAATATCTTCTATTGGCACAAAAATAATATCGGACTCTAAAACATACTTTTTGATGCGTTCAATGATAGTAACAACGATTTCCTCAATGTCAACTTCTTGACTTTTTTCTACATATCGCGTTTCAATCCGTTTAACAATCTTCTCTACAAGCACTTCAGTGATGACTTTCTGCTTGACAATACGCTCAATAATTCTTGTGACGACATCCTCAATGCGTACCGTTTTCGTCGTCTCATCAATAAAAGCACACATAGAGGGTATACCTAAGACTTTATAACAACGAACCGTAACTGCCCTTACTTCATCGGAACTAACAACTATAACCCGATGATTTTCAAATTGTTCACAACTTGTTATTATAATGATGCATAATAAAGAAAACATAAAATAGCGTTTAATCATAAGTTCACCTTTATTCTCACATCCTAAGAATATGTACTTTTGTGAATTCACATTCACTACAATAGCATGCAAGATTTGGTCTAATCTGTATCATAACTGGTTTTTTATCACGTTTTACTCCTCAAGTTGATCAACAAATTCGCGGGTCACTTCTTCTACTATGTCTATCAGTGGTACATCTATAAGTTCATCTTCTGGAACGATCTCCTTAACTTTCGCTACAATTTCGATGACTACCTCTGCTATATCAACTTCTGTTGATATATAGATCGTTTCAATTTCTGTTACAATCTTCTCAATAATCACTTCCTTTTCTACTTCTTCCACGACTATTATTTCCACAATTTCAGTGACGACTGTTTCAACATGCACGTAAAGGGTCCTATTTTCATCAACTGTGCAAAATACCGGTATACCTATCAGTGTTGCACAGAATACATGTATAACCACCAACTCCTCAGATGACACAACTTTAGTGAATTGGTTTTCATATTTGCCACACCCGATGCATGTAACTATTATGATAAGGACACACATTAGTTTGAGTAACATGGTTTGCTCCTTATATGTCTGTCCGCTTACTGGATAATAACTCAGGTTGCCACCAATTTGGTCAATGCTCTTGTAGGAGGGGTTTCTAACCCCGATTGATTGTATAAATATAAAAACAACGAATTTCTAAGCCAATTGTGGAAATCGAGGTGAGAAGGCACTCTCACAAGGCATAGGCAGCAATTAAGTCATAACAATGTAAACACAACTTAGGTGCAAATATATACTAAGAACACACAAAAAATATAATAGATATATGAATGCAGAGAATCTACCGTATCTGTTCTTAGCACGTCTGTGAGATAGTTATGATAACATCAATGATAAACCCAAGTAAAAGTAGATTTAATCTTGTCAAAAACTACCGCATCTGTGCCAATTAGGGTTACCAGATAAACCCCACAAACGTTTGACATTCATGACAGATCAGTTTCTGATGCAATAATGTTCTAATATGATGGAAATCGGCATTCAATTTGACATGTATGGAAACATCAACCAGAATGCCTTATTTAGCAGAAGTTGTTAAACTTCACTGAAGGTAGGTATATTTTTCCCATGGTCCAGTTCTCCCCAGTTAAACACGTTATATGAACGTGGAACTAAAGTATTCGCCTCTGTTCTGTGAACTTATCGAATTTACATGATCAATTTTATAAAGTTAATTTACAGCGGGAAACTTTAAGTATAATATGGACACATAAAAATATATAAATAATGATAGGAATAAAATATAAAATAAAATTAGTTTGATTAAGTATAAATTCTGTTAAATCATCTTATTCAGTAAAAAATCTTTCTGTCAGATGTAAATATCAAGGATACATCTGACGATGCATAAATCAAATAATAGAGATTATATCAAATTTGACTTTTTTAGTCAAATTACTATATGATACTAATTTTATTATATATGTTTTGGGTTGTCAAGGAAAAAATTTAGGGTTTCACAATCCTGATCGAGCCTTAACTTAGCTTGTATTGTAAAATACAATGTGTTAAAATTCAAGTTGGAGAAACAGCACACAGCAGAGAATCTTGAATAAGGAAGGAAAGGTCTGAATAAATATATACATAAATATGTAAGGAAAAATTATGCAAGTTCGTATTAGATTAGGCAACATAAAACCACAATAAACCCAACCCTTGCATATTCTCATACAAAGAATATTTATGTCATAGGTTGTTTATTGCGAAATGTACTCACAAACACCTGTTATTATTTAAACCTAAAAGGAAACGCATGGCAAATTACCAAGAATTAGCAAATCTCGTTTGGAATGTGGCAGATGATGTTCTCAGAGGATTGTTCAAACCGCACGAATACGGGGACATCACCCTCCCGTTCTTAGTGCTGCGTAGATTGGACTGCATCTTAGACGAGAATAACCGAAAAGAGAAAGCCATTGATACTTCAACCGATGGATTTTAACAAATCAGAAATCGGAAGCACGACAAGGTAAGATACAACTCATCAATGCCGTTGACTTCTATGATAATATGAAAAGGAATCTCGGAGACAAGAATGCATTTATCTCCAATAGTCATATCCATCAAATAGCCGAACTCTATACCAACTTTGAAGAGACTGAACACTGTAAAATTTATCCAAACGACTTTTTCGGTTACACGAAGGTGACAATTGAGAGACCGCTCATTGAAAAGCAGGATTTTTTTGGAGAGGAGAAGGAAATCGTTGTCACGGACAAGAAGGGCAATCCGAAACCGGATACCAAGCTGCGAGACCATGAACGCGTACCGCTCACAGAGAACATTGAGGATTATTACCAACGGGAAGTGAAACCGCACGTGCCAAATAGTTGGATAGACAGAAAAAAGGATAAGGTAGGCTACGAAATTAACTTCAATCGATATTTCTATCAGTACACGCCACTGCGTTCACTGAAGGAAATCGCTGATGAAATGTTGGCACTGGAGCGGAAAAGTGAAGGCTTGCTGAATGAGGTGTTGGCGTTATAAGCCCTGACCTATAAGAGGGTGTGTAACATTCTGGTTACTTGTCTGAACCAGGATTTACAGGATTACGAGGATTTTCAGGATAAGAAATTCTTCCATTGAAGAACCTTTTAACATACGGCACACGGAGTGTGCCTACTACTTTGCATAAGGCAGGCTCACCGCGCTGCTGACGAGGCGGGGAATGCCTAAATGGCATTCATACCGTTGATTTCTTCCTAACCTCGCAAAATTACCCAAATATTTTCTTTAACTTCATCCGTGTGCCGTCCATCAAACACAATATTCGTATAACTGCAGCACGACTGAAGAACCTTTTAACATACGGCACACGGAGTGTGCCTACTACTTTGCATTGTATAAGAAACTGAAAATTACACATTTATCTTAATCTTCATGCGGAGTGCTATGTAAACAGAACAGAATCTCTGCCGGAACAAGACACCGAACTGCCAATAGATTGCCTCTTTGCTCCAGCGGAGCAATATGTCTATAGAAAAATGTAGATCAAGAGAACGCACTCCAGCGGAGTGCTATGTAAACAAAACCGAACACAAGCAAAAAATCAATCCTTTGCCAAAAACTTTACACACCCGTATAAGATTATTCCTTGAACAAGACTGTAGGTTGAAGTATAATTTAGATAGATGTATTTGCCAAACCTCAATAAAAAGGTATGAATTTATGCACTTTGGTAATCTTGAACCTATTGAACAGAGACATAGTACTTTGTATATGGTATAACCAAAAACGTCAATTACATTTTTTTACGGAATAAGTCGTTTTGGACTTGAGAATTTTGCGTTGAATATTGCTTGGAAGTCTTTGGCATAATTGATGAATATGAGGTGAGGAAAATGACTATTACAGTTTATATACCACCCAATATTGAAAAACAGTTAAACGAAAATATATCCAATGGAAATAAAGATGCCGTGCGGCATTTGTTAGTAGATGCAATTGAACCGACGGTGGATGAATTAATGAATAACAAACCACAGTATTCTGTTGAGGAATTACAGTCAATATTAGATCAGTTAATTGAAGAATTTATTATATGTGTTGGTCCGGATGTGCCACCATTATCCGATTACGCGTTAAGTCGAGAAGGCATTTACGCGGATCATCCATAACCATGATTTATCTAATTGATACCAATGTTTTATTGCGTGTTTTACACAGCACAAACACGTCATCACCAATAGCGGAAGCAGTTGTACGCAAATTGTTGTCAAACGGCCATGAACTTCATGCTACTACACAGAACTTCATTGAATTTTGGAACGTATCAACTCATCCTATAAACAAGAATGGTATGGGACTATCACCAGCCAATGCAATTGGTCTATTACTTAAGGCAGAACGGTTATTTCCTTTACTTCCAGATTTACCTGCCGTATATGCTGAATGGAGAGAACTCGTAGTAAATTATGGTGTATCTGGTGTGCAGGTTCACGACGCGCGGTTAGTCGCTACGATGTTGGTTCATGGATTGACACATATACTGACTTTCAATACATCAGACTTTGCACGTTATAGATCCAAGGGAATAGTTGCAGTTGACCCAGCAACAGTCTAAAACATAAGAAAAGTAGTAAAGCAATTGGTGCTTGATGATATGTGGATAATCCTTGGCGAGTACCTAAGAAATCTCCGAATGGAAGCACTTGAACGGAAAAATGATAGCTTACTGAATGAGGTATGGGGTATATAATCCTGACCTATAAGAGGGTGTGTAAAGTTCTGGTTACTTGTCTAAACCAGGATTTACAGGATTACGAGGATTTTCAGGATAAGGCTTCTCATAAGCTTTTTTCGTAGGGGCGGGGTCTCCCCGTCCGATATATGCTTCAATTTAGTGATTTTCCCAAACCCGGTAGGTGCGATTTCCTAATCGCACCCTATGCGTCAATTTAGTGATGTTCCCAGGTCGGTAGGTTCGGTTTCCTAACCGAACCGGCTTTGTGCCACTTGAGTTCATAAAGGTTTTCGCGTAGAATCCGGTTCGGTTAGGAAACCGAACCTACCGACCTGGGGAAGCCTGATTTATCAAACTCACGTTACAGTATTACTTTTACAACTCAATAAACACCAGAAGCAATTAGGAGAATAACGAATGACCATAAATAGACTGTTAGAAAAATACAGTATCACCATAGAAGAAGCAAGGGATATAAGAGCATTAGACAGTTCTACCTATTTCGTAAAAGAAGAAGATTCCATAGGATCAAGAGAAGAATTCGATTACCTGAACAAACAAAGGGTAAAGCGGTTTAAAAGTAGTAGGCACTCTCCGTGTGCCGTCCATCAAACACAATATTCGTATAGCTGCAGCACGACTGAAGAACCTTTTAACATACGGCACACGGAGTGTGCCTACTACTTTGCATAAGGCAGGCTCACCGCGCTGCTGACGAGGCGGGGAATGCCTAAAGACGAATGCGCGTATGGCATTCGCCATGATTCATACCGTTGATTTCTTCCCAACCTCGCAAAATTGCCTAAACTTCATTAGGGACTAAAGAAATGATACAACGGACAAGGATACCCCGTCCCTACGAAAAAAAGATTGCACAAACTCTTATCCTGTAAATCATCATGGTAATCCTGTAAATCCTGGTTCAGACAAAAGGTAGGTGCAATTTCCTAACCAATGCAGAATACCAAACGCGTATTCTGCCACATTCTGTTAGATTGTGCTTCTTTGCAGCCGATCAAAGTCATATAATGATCCAGAAACCCCTTCCGCGCCGATGTATATAACTGGCGTGTCCTCCGTGTAATCCGCGATTCAGACAAATAGAGGAACAAAAACTTTACACACCCCTTTCATATTTAACTTGACAAATATAATTCTATATGTTAATATACTACTAACGAAAAGTTTGTACAAAAAAGGTGTTGACAATGCTATTATACAATACGACCAGAAAGGATCGCAATATCAGAAAAAAACCGATTTTTTCATCCATATTTCAACCTGGCGAGAATTTCGTACCAAAAAGGAATTTTAAAATTTTGACTCTGTCAAAAAATACGCTACAAAACCTTACTGTAACTAACGCCACCGCCATTGTACCACGGTACGAAATTTCGTACCATATGGTACGATTTTGAAAGGAGACACACTACGAAATTACAGGAACATCACAACGAATTCGCCATCAAAAGTTTCACAGACATAAATACTTTCCGCGCCCATCTATGCCAGATATGTTAACTGAGGTGTGTTTACCGAATAATCCGAGATTCTGACAAAAAGATATTAGAATTATGAAACGTTATCCTGAATATAAAGAGAGTAGTGTGGAGTGGATTGGAGAGATACCAAGGCACTGGGAAGTTAATAGACTCAAATACGTTGCCAAGATACTACCAAGTAATGTTGATAAACACATCTATCCAGATGAAATCCAGGTCAGATTATGCAACTACACAGATGTTTATTACAACGATTATATTACAGTTGATACCGTTTTGAAAAAGGGTAGTTGTAAGCAAAGTGAGTTTGAGAAATTTGTTTTGAGAAAAGGTGATGTAATTATTACCAAAGATTCTGAAACTCCAGATGATATTGGTGTACCAACTTATGTCAAAGACGATTTAGACAGTGTTGTCTGTGGTTATCATTTAACGATGATTAGACCACTTGCTTGTCGTGGGGAGTTTATTTTTCGATTTATTCAATCTGATAGGACGAGAAGATATTTTGAGGTGAATTCAAATGGAATTACCAGATACGGCTTGGGAAAAGCATCAATTGAAAATCTGCTCTTACCTATACCTCCTGAAACCGAACAGTGCCAAATTGCCAATTTCCTCAAACAAAAAACCGAACAGATTGACAAACTCATCCGTATCAAAGAACGACAGATAGAACTGCTGCAAGAACAACGCATCGCACTGATAAATCAGACAGTAACAAAGGGACTTGACCCAAATGTGGAGATGAAACCGTCAGGCGTGGAGTGGATTGGAGAGATACCAAAGCATTGGGATACAGTAAAGTGTACTCATCTGTTTGAACGAAAGCATATAAAAAATACGTCTGGAGAAATCAATTTATCTGTTTACAGAGATTACGGGGTCATTAAGCGAGACAGCAGAGACGATAATTACAACAGAATATCAGAGGACACATCAAACTATAAACTCGTTGAGCCCGGGGATTTCGTGTTTAACAAAATGAAATGTTGGCAAGGTTCTTTAGGCATCTCTGAATATAGAGGAATTGTTAGTCCTGCTTATACTGTATGTAAACCTAAGCAACATTTTTTTGGCAAATACTTCCATCATTTACTTAGGTCTCATTCTTACATTCAAGAGTTTAATAGGTTGTCTTACGGAATTAGAACGAGCCAATGGGAACTACGATTTGATGATTTTAAGGATATCATTGTCCCCTATCCATCTATGATAGAACAAACCCAAATCGCTAACTTCCTTGACCGCAAAACCGAACAGATTGACGAACTTATAGCAGCAGAAAATCAAAAAATCCAACTCCTCAAAGAATACCGTCAATCCCTCATCTCCGAAGCGGTGACAGGCAAAATTGATGTCCGAAACGAGGTTTAGACGATGCCGAAGTATACGGAAGAAAAATTTGAAGAGCACATTGAAGCACACCTGAATCAGTCGGGTTACGAATCTTTGCTGTCTTCCGATTATGATAAATCCCTCTGTCTAATACCGAATGAGACGCTACAGTTTATTAAAGACACACAACTAAAAGAGTATCAGAAACTGGAACGCCAATATGGAGCAGATACACCCACTAAACTCTGCGACCGCGTAAGCAGAGAGATTGATCGTCGTGGGGTGTTGGACGTACTTCGGAAAGGCATCTCGGATAGAGGGTGTCATTTTGACCTGACCTACTTCCTACCATCAAGTGGCATGAACCCCGAACATCAGAAACTTTACTCGCAAAACAGATTCTCGCTAACTCGACAACTGCATTACGCACAGCGGAACGAAAAATCGTTGGACATGGTGCTATTCCTTAACGGTTTGCCGTTAGTGACAATGGAACTGAAGAACAGCCTCACCGGTCAAGTCTTCACAGATGCGGAGAAACAGTATCAGACAGAGTTTACAGAAGAAGATAAGGTTGATATTGAGACTATTCAACAAAAAATGAACACTGACGAAGCACTTCGGCTGGTAATTGAAGGGGATAATTCGGAGAGTTCCAAAGAAGAATGGTTTTATAAGGTGTTTGATGAGTTTTTATTGGATTACGTCAATACCAAACTTGAACTCTATAAGAAATTATCTAAACCTGAAATTAATGCCGAACTCAAGCAACATCTCTATCAGGTGTATCTTAAACAACCGTCTCCCGCAGCCCAAAGGCACGATTAGGGGTCTCTGTAAGGATCTCAGAGATTCTGACAAAGAAACCAGAATAAACGCTGAATGCGCGAAGAATTTGACATATAAAAGAGATACATGCTATCATCTATCTAAAATCCATAAGAGGAATAACAGATGAAACTGCAGAGACCAAACCGTTCATTTTTCAAGGGGAAACATGTAAAATCCATGATTATATGGTATCTGATCCTTCTCGGTGCTATCATTGTCTTAGCATGGAAAATGAAAGATATCGTCTCACTTTTTTAACGTCTGATCCAAATTTTCACAACTCAGAGGAGAAATTACAAAAAATGTTCAAGTCTAATCCGTTTCTGCAAAGGGATAGTATCCGACACATCACAACATTGGTAATCATACTGGTCGGATTGATGGTATTCTGGCAATGTCAACCAACCAAACAATCAGATGATCAACTCGTCATCATATCACCACATCCGGATGGTATTAAAGAGGTGTTCGGCAGCAGTTTTAAGGCGTGGTACGAGGAACAGACAGGTAAAACAGTGGAAGTCAATTGGAGGGATGCTGGCGGAACATCTACCAATTACAAGTTGATCACAACAGAATTTGATCGCCTGCCTGATGGAATTGAACATGACATCTTCTTCGGGGGCGGAACGGATAGTTACCTTAGATTGGCAGAATTGGATCTATTGACTCCCTATAAACTGCCAGACGAACAACTAAAACTGATACCCCAATCATATCACGGTATTCCGGTATATGATGCACAATATCGTTGGTATGGCGCAGTACTCTCCAGTTTCGGCATCATGTATAACGACCAAGTGCGAGAGATAAAAGAACTACCTATACCTGCAAAATGGGAGGACTTGGGTAACATTGCACTGATCGACGAAATAGGGGCTGCTGATCCAAGAGAGAGCGGTAGTGCACACATGATGTATGAGATTATCCTTCAAACACACGGTTGGGAGAAAGGGTTTGCACTCCTGACGAAATTGGGGGGGAATGTCAAAAAATTCTCTGCCGGGTCAAACGTTATACCGAGAGATGTCGCCAATGGAGAAGTGATCTACGGATTGGCAATTGACTTCTATGCATATAGTCAAATTGCTGCTGTAGGAGAAGACAAAATCAAGTATGTATTACCGACTGATGGCATTGTGGTCAATCCGGATTCAATTGCAATATTGAAAGGTGCGCCAAATATGGAGGTAGCTAAAAAGTTCATTGCGTTTGTTCTGTCCGAGAAGGCACAAAAACTCTGGATGCTTCCTGAAGATGACCCCGAAGGTCCGAATTGGGAAGGGGGACTCAATCGCGCAAGCGTGATACCAACACTCTATGATGAATTAGGGGAAAGGTCTATCGTAACCAATCCCTTCAAATTACCGGTCGATCCCTTTCCTTATGATGCTGAAGTAGGAAGCAAACGATGGGATATTGTGAACGATCTGTTCGGTGTGCTGATCATAGATTCACATAAGGACCTTGTTGATGCTTGGACTGCAATCAGCAACACTGAGGATCCTGAGAAACGCGAAACAGCAATAGCAGCACTTGTTCAGATGCCAATCACGGAACAGGAAGCATTGACAATGGCTGAGACAAAATGGGACAATGCAGTTTATCGAAATGAGAAGATTAAGGAATGGGGCCAATTTGCAGAGGATAAGTTCAAGAAAGTCAAAAACCTTACAGAATAAGATTGAACATTGGCATAATAATTGCATATAAAACTACGTCATTCAAGAATGACAATAAACATTACACAAGCCAATACACACGATAAATACTGCTGTGATAGGTGTTCAGAATGTCTTAAAATAAAAAAAACAGAAAAACAGCAGTTGGAATGTAGAAACAGAAGTAGAAAAAAGAACACAGTTTATTAGACAATTAGGAGATAAAACTCTTAATTATGGGAGAACTTGGAGCAAAACAATGAAAAACCTAAAGAAAATATACCTCACAATGACGATATTTCTATTTACAATAACAAACTTCAATTTGGGTTATGCCGAAGTGCCTGATGGTATGGTTCTGATACCTGCGGGTGATGGTCTTGAAGCTTTCTATATGGACAAGTATGAGGTTACAAATAGACAATTTAAAACGTTTTTGGATGCCAATCCGCTATGGCAACAGGACAAAGCACTCATCTCACTGGTTGGGGATACATATCTCTCAGGTTGGAAGAACAATATGTATCCGAAAGGTAGAGCCGATCATCCTGTGTGCGGTATGAGCTGGTTCGCTGCAAAAGCTTATGCAGAATGGGTAGGTAAGGATTTACCCACACAAGCACAATGGGAAAGAGCAGCACGCGGTCTACTTAAAGCGAAGAAGTATCCATGGGGGAATGACCATCCTAAAAACAGAGCAAACTTTGGTAGATACACCGAGAAAGTTAGTTTTCGCATTCCACCAACAAAAAAAGTTGGCAGCTATCAACCCAACGATTTCGGCTTATACGATATGATCGGTAATGTCGATGAATGGTGTTTAGATAGGTTAGATGCAAACGATATACACGGAAGATATCATAGAACACGCGGGGGTTCATGGTTTGAGGAAGCAGATGAATTGGATATAGCAACCGTAAGTCAACATCCTGCTGCTGATGGTATAGGTACTCTCGGATTTCGATGCGTCTCAATGGCAAACGGGCAGAAAAATGTCAACCTTGTCTCGGATATGTCATATTGGCTGTATGAGAAAATACTCGGGGGATATGACAGTGCCATATACAGCGTCTCCAAAGGCTATAAACCGATGAGTGAACTTGAATATGCATTTGATGAAACTGTGAAGTATTATACTGGACAGAAACGTTCTTATGAGCATGAACTCATTCGCGTGTATCGTGAAGTCAAAACTGAACAAATTCCTGAAATACAGACAGAGGATATCTATATTGACCGTGAGTTCACACTCCTATTATGGATGATTTACCTTGAAGTCCATTTCGAGCATTTTGAGAAAAGTGAACATGACCAATTGCAGTTATTCAAGAAGCGCATTATAGAAAAAAGTAAGGACGGTCTAATAGCAGAGGACGAATACAAGTGGCAGTAAATAAAAAGGATGGACGTTTTGATAGTCGGGCATCGCTCATTTTAGCCGACCTCCTACAGAATCCAATCATTCCCACTTCAAGAGACTGCCATCTCTATTGATACAAACGAGTTTTTCTGTATCACTATCTCTGTCTTGTAAAAATGCTAACTTCCAGACAAAACCGTCCTGAATTGGTATAGTACGCATGAGACCTCTTGCTTGGACATTCCAGAGCCGAATATGGGGGTCTCTTCCACCACTGGCAAGCATTTCTGCGTTATCGGAAAACGCTAATGCATAGACAGAATCAGCATGCGCTGTCAAAGTAGCCAGCAGCCGATGATCACTCATGTCCCATAAGCGGACGGTAGTATCCGAACCACCACTGGCAAGGAATTGACCATCCGAAGTTAGGGCGAGAGATAAGACTAAACCGTCATGTGCAGCAAATGATGCGTTTTGGCGTCCTGTCTCAATTTCAAAGACACGTATCTTACCATCCACGCCACCGCTAACGAGGGTATCTCCATCATCCGAATACCGCAGTGTTCTGATACGTGAAGGTTCAGTACCAGAACTACTGAGCAGTCGGACAGTTTCTTCATTCCATGCTGTCAAAGGAACGCCATCAGGAGATGATGCTAAGGCTGTCGCAAGGTTTGATGTATCCCCTGCGACTGTTGCAATCTCGTTTCCCTGGTCCGTATCCCATAGTCTGAGTGTATTATCTTCACTGGCACTTGCGATGGAGGTGTTGTCAGGTGCAAATGCCAAAGCACGTATGCGATCCGCATGTCCAGCAAGCATTGCCACCTGCTCGCTGCTGTCCAGATCGTAGACCCATATACGTCCTTCACCGCTACCAGCGAGTTTTGTACCGTCAGGTGATAAGGCAATCTCAGTGATCTGTTTACGGTCAAGTCTTTCCTTAAATTTAGGTGGTAATTCAGATCGGGTGTAGTTCTGGAAACGTTCATTGATATTCATGGTATTTTACCTGCTATCTATCAGAAGTTTAGGTATTGTGCCTTCTAATTATGGTGAAGTTTGAAAATAATTACACACTTTCGGACCACGGTAGGTGCGGTTTCCCAACCGCACTGGTACAGACTGTATAATTAATTCAGAAATTTACTATATAACACCTAATTATATCAGTTTGTTGATAGATAGACAAATAAAAATCAGTAGTTAGTCATCAATTTGGACGGCACACGGAGTGTGCCTACTACTATTAAACTGACTGGGATTAGACAACCGTATGTTTTTCTGTATTCTTATGATCCTCAACTGCAATAGATACACTATCCTCAATAGTACTCCGCACTAAACTTGCATCATTAGATAAATGCTGTGATAGATCATATTGACTAAAATTGACTTGATTCGCATACTCTGATGAACTTATGGACTTCTCAATATTCTCTCCCGTTGTATCATCTTGAATGCTTTTTGATGTTTCAGAGTCCTGATTTTTCTTATGACTCGGCATACATGCAATTACGGTAATCAACACCTCATCTGATTGTTCTAACGCATCTTTTTTAGTCATGCCAAACATACACTCTTCAATTTCTGATTTATCAAGGAGAATAGTCACGGCTTCGCCCAATTCATGCTCATCAAAGTTTGGTGGTGCTGCGACACTTATGATGACTCTCTTTGCATCAGCTATTCTGTTTCCTGAGAGTAAAGGTGAGGACATCGCGTTCTGTGCTGCGATCGTTGCTCTGTTTTCACCACTTGCTTTTCCAATACTCATCTGTAAAATCCCTTGTTCGCTCACAAATTCCTTTATGTCATCTATAGAGACGCTTATTTCTTCACGAGCACCTTCTACCATATCCGTGATTGCACAAATTCCCTGTATTAAGATTTCATTGTTTCCTTGCAAAACATCCGGTAAGGGGGGACCACTGTTGATTATTTCTAATACTTGCTCGTTAGGAATTGTGATTACAGCGTCCAGACTTTGTGATGGATCCTTGTGCAATTCCTGCAATCCTACTTCTGCACTTTCACCTCGTTTTTTACCTTCAGCATGGAATGGTCTGGTTACAATACAGACGGTCAATGCATTTTGCTCCTGTGCAAGCGATGCGACAACTGGTGCCACGCTTGTGCCTGTTCCACCCCCCAATCCAGCAATTACAATAACCGCCTGTGCATCCTCAACAATTGATCGTAGCTGATCCATGTTTTCTGCAGCTGCTTGCCTCCCGAGTGCAAGGTTCCCATGTGTTCCGTCTCCGTGCGTCGTGTTTTCACCGATTTGTAGCTGCACTGCACCTGTGCATGTATTAAGCGTTTTTTTATCTGTATCAATAGCGTAGAAAGCAATGTCTGGACATTCGGTTTCTGACATTGTTCTGATGACATTACATCCTGCTCCACCTACTCCGATGACTTTAACCATTGATTCGGTATTCTCAATGATTGTATCTTTAGTTGACATAGTTTTCCTCCTAATGGGTTCAGTTTTGACTTCGAATTCTTTACGCAGCAGATTTCTCACCTTACTTAGCTGCGACTTCACTGTTCCAGTTGGCAGATTTAGTTCATCCGCAATATCGGTGATAGTCCACTGTTCAAGGTAGTATCTAATCCCAACCCTCCTAATACCTTGTGGAAGATGCTGGACTGCTTCTCTTGCATCTTCCCGTATTCTGTCATCATGGAAACGTTTTTCAGCTTCTCTGTCTATCTGTAGAGCCAAATCTTCATAATTGAGTAGGAGTTCGTTCTGTTGAGATGTCCTTTTTGCGTAGTATCTTTTGCATGCTGTGAAAGCGATTCGTCGTAACCATCCCGCAAAACTTTCGGCGTTTCGTAAACCGATAATGTTCTCCCAAACAATCATCCAGATATCCATAAGGATTTCTTCTGCATCTCGATGTTGTCTGACATTCCGGTTTAATATACTCCAGATGAGTGGATTATAACGGGACATGAGTTCTTTGAATGCTGCTTCATCACGTGCTTGGATAAGACGGACTAAATCTACGTCTTTCTGATCACAAATAGAGATAGATTCGTAATGCATATTTACATACCTCGGAATAACGCAAGAGTTGTATTCAGCAGTAAAGAGGGAGGAATTTACGAGTTTGGTTTAAAAAAATGTGAGAAAACAGTGTTTAATTGTATGGCATAGTTATCATTTCCTTGACAGCATATCAAATCCGACAGCTGCGACGAGTACTGTACCGGTTATGATGTCCTGCCATGAGGGTCCCATGTTTGCCATACTCATGCCATTACTGAGACTTGCCATAACAAACGCTCCTAAGATTGCGCCGAAGATTGTTCCACGTCCACCCATGAGACTCGCACCACCGATGACACATGCTGCAATAGCTTCTAACTCAAGCAGCCGTCCTGCTTCAGGTCCGGCACTGCCAAGTCGCGTTGTCATAACGATACCTGCGATTGCCATTAAGGCTCCCATGACAGCAAAGACTCGCAACGTAATCCCCTGAACATTAATTCCAGACAGATAGGCAGCGTCTGAATTGCCACCGACTGCATACACATATCTCCCAAAACGGGAGTAGTTTGCAATGAAATGAACTATGAATGCTAAACCGAACATGATGCAAGCAAGCACAGGTATACCTTTGTAGGAATTCATAACCAACACAAAAGCGATAATTATGATCCATATTAGAATACTTGTCAGAATATAGTGAAGTTCTGTCTTGAGAGATCTTTCAACAGTTGTTTTCCTAAGTCGTCTCATATACACTAACACAAAAACGACGATGCAGAACAGCAGGAGATAGATACCAATTGCTTTAGGTATATGTGCAGTTCCAATCGCCTTTAACCAGTTATCGGGTAGTGCTATAGTCTCACCTTTTGTGACTGCTAACATCAGTCCTCTATAAACCAAGAAACCACCCAGCGTAACAATAAACGCTGGTATACGTAGATATCCAACAAGATACCCTTGTATAACGCCAATAAATATGCCTAAACATAAGACAAGAAGTAGGGTTAATGTAGCTGGCAAGTTAACCCGAACATGTAGTATTGCGGTGACAGCACCAAGCAAGCCTGCACCAAATCCGACTGAAAGGTCGATATTCGCTGATATGATAACCAAAACCATACCAATAGCGAGAATTGCGGTAACAGCAGCTTGGCGGGTAAGGTTAAATAGATTACGTCCAGAAAGGAATAAACCATCGGTTACAAGTGTAAAGATAACCCAAATACAGAATAATGCAAATACCATTGCATACATGCGTAAGTTTAGTTGTTTCATGTGTATTGCTGTATTTGCTAAGTCGTATCAACTCCGAACAGAAAAAAGAAGTTTCCTGAAGTCATCTTACCGATGTTTTCCACTGAAGTGTTCCTGAGTTCTGCGATCTTCTCTGCAACTTCCCGTACATAAGCTGGTTCGTTACGTCTCCCACGTCTGAATTGTGGTGTCAACCAAGGACAATCCGTTTCAATGAGTACCCTATCAAGAGGTACTTCTTTCGCGACGCATTGAACATCTGTAGCCTTTGGATAGGTGACAATCCCACCAATTCCAATATGAAAACCGATATCAAGACTCTTTTGCATGCGTTCTACATCACCTGTGAAACAGTGCAGGACGCCGCGGAGTTTACCCTTCCGTTTTTCCAGTATGGGTAGTATATCATCGTAAGCATCACGGTTATGAATAATGATAGGCATTCCCGTTTCTTCGGCAAGGTCTAATTGCTTTTCAAATACATCTTTCTGTGTATTTCTTGGAGAGAGGTCTCTGTAGTAATCAAGACCGATTTCACCGAGGGCAATCACTTTTGGGTGACGTAGGAGGTCGCGAAAAGTAGATAAGGTCTCACTTGTGAAATCTTCCGCATTGTGTGGATGCATTCCAACGGTGGCATATAGATGATCGTATTTTTCTGAAAGTTCTACCGCTGCAAAACTTGTATCCGGATCGATTCCGATGACGAGAATATGCGTAACACCCGCTTCAACTGCGCGTTGTAACGTTTCTTCACGATCATGATCAAATTGGGATACTTGAATATGTGTGTGCGAATCAATCAGCATGGTGTGTATTGTTGCAAGACTACATGAGAGGTGTTCTAATGACAGCCTCAACTGTGTGGGCATGTTTGGGTTGAGTGACAAGGAAAAGAATTAATTCTGCAACATCTTCGGGTCGTGTAAGATGCTCAATCACATCGTCAGGATGATTATCACGACGCATCTTTGTATCAACAGGCCCAGGACAGACAACCGAAGCCTTTACGCCATATCGTCTCCCTTCATTGTTGGTTGTTTCAGTAAAACCGATGACAGCAAATTTAGAAGCACAATACGCACCGCCATTCACATGTCCGATTTTTCCTGATACAGATGATACGTTGACGATATGTCCGCTCTTCTGTTCACACATGTGAGAGAAGACAGCTTGTGTACACAAGAAAACACCCTTAAGATTAACTGACATTGTAAAATCCCAATCTTCTTCGCGAATCTTAGGTATCGGATTATGGATGGCAACACCAGCATTGTTGACCAGTATGTCTACTTTACCGAAAGTATTAAGCGTGCTTCTGACCAGTGTGTCAACTTCCGATTTCTGTTGAACATCTGTTTGAATAGCGATGGCACTACTGCCAAGTTCCTTAACTTCTTCAGCGACAGCGTTTATTTCTTTTTCTGTTCTGGCAGCAAGTACGATGTTTGCGCCTTCATTTGCAAACGCGATTGCAGTTGCTCGACCTATCCCACGACCACCACCAGTGATTATTGCAATCTGATCTTTAAGTTTCATAGTTTGTACCTAATGTAACGAGTTATACCAGTTAATAATCTCATTATGTTGGTTTAAGCAACGCTATACTGTTCCAATTTGTCTTTGTCAAACATGATTCCGTGTCCTGGTCTGTCTGGTGGAGAAAAATGTCCATCTTTTAGTTTCAACGTTTCGCTCAGGACAGGATCAAGCGATGGAATATACTCTACAAAAAGAGAATTTTGAACTGCGGCTGACAGATGGACATGTAAATCCATAAGAAAATGCGGAGATACTGATAGTCCGAAACATTCGGCAGTATGTGCAACTTTCATCCACTCCGTTATCCCACCTACCCGCACAGCATCCGGTTGTAAAATGTCAGCTGCACCTTGTGCAATATACTCCTGAAAGACATATTTGTTATAGATCGTCTCGCCAATAGCAATTGGGATGGTAGTCTTCTGACGTAGGTCAACATGGCTGTCAACATCATCTGCTTCTATCGGTTCTTCAAACCAGAAAATATCTGCTTCCTCAATGCGACAAGCGAGTTGCGTAGCTTCACGAACATTCCACTTCATATTTGCGTCTATCATAAGGTACGGTTCCTGTCCAATTGCTTTCCTAACGGCAAAGATACGTGAGACATCTTCGTGAAGGCTTTCTCTGCCTACTTTTATCTTGATTCCTTTGTATCCGTGTTCCACATATTGAACAGATTGTCTGACCAGTTCATCTTCTGTAAGATGTAACCATCCCCCATCGGTATTGTATACAGGGACAGTGTCCTTTGCACCACCGAGGAGTTTATAGAGCGGTAAATTTGCACGTTGTGCCATAAGGTCCCAGAGCGCAATGTCAACAGCTGCGATCCCTAAACCTACAATTCCACCTCTACCGACCCAATGTGTCTCCATCCACATTCGGTTCCAGATTCTATCAATGTTAGATGGGTCTTCATCATATAGGATTGGCGTGAGATAAGCATCTATCACCTGTTTGATAGCTTCTCCGCCCTTTCCGATTGTATAAGAGAATCCTGTACCGACAACGCCATCATCATCTTCAATTTCAATGAATGGAAATTCCATTGAAACAAATGCTTGAATGGCATCAGTCCGTTTGACTTGAGGTGGAATGTCATAAAGGGTTGTTCGGACGTCTCTAATTTTCACTACTGTTCTGCATACCTTTCAATCATCTCAATTCTGATCTTCTAATCTACTGATCATAGCTTTGAGATTCTCAATGCAAATGCGGGATGCCTCTTCACCTGCTTCTGAGAATGCTTGTCCGCCGGGTTTATTTAAGAGGTCATCGTCAATTTTAAGGGTAGGTCTCCAGTGTGTTTCAAGACAGAGATGTCCTTCATAGCCATCATCAACAAAAGCTTGCAGCTGACCTTGCCAGTCAATTATACCATCTCCGACAGGCACAGATTCCATCTCATCTGTATCTGCATTGGGTGCGGCATCCTTCAAATGTGCATGAATCATTGTTGGTTTCATCTGGTTGTATGCATCAGGGAAAGGTGTGACACCATGTGTTGCATGTGCCTCGTTTGCTGGATCCCAGATTCCGCGGATGTTTGGCGAGTCTATTTCTTCTATGAATTTTGCTGTTAGCTGCGCTGTACTCAGCGAAGTTGTGGATTCATTCTCCATCCCAAGTATAATACCTTCCCCGTCAATTATTTTTTGGGGTTCATCATAAGATGCTATGATTTCGTCCCACCGTTCTTCCGTTTTTCCGGTGTCCCAAAACACAAATGTACGGATAAGATTTGTGTCGAACGCTTTTGCAGTACGTATACATCCTTTCAGAATATCAAGATGTTCTTCGCGTTCATCCGCATTATCCATATCACATTTGAAAAAGGGTGAAGCGACACCGATAATTTCAATATCTGAACCGTCCAGAAGACGTTTCATTTCATCTATATCTTGATCCGTGAGTTGGTGGGGTTGTTTGTCCCATACAGAACGAATTTCTATTGAATCCAGATTGTGTTCTTTTACAAAATTAACGACTGTTGCGAAGTCTTGAGATACTTCGTCACCTATTACTCCGACTTTAAACATAAATAATCTGTCTCCTTTGGTATGATCTGCCATGTTAAAAAACAGGGTATCACAATTAGGTTTAAAATGCAAGGGGTTGTTCGGTATATGATTCTAATCTAAGCTTTGTCAGAATATCTCCAATACTATCTTGAATCCCGCGCGCTGTTGCTGAAGACCCTACGTAATGACTGATCAGTATACCGAAGGCTAAGACTTTACCATCTGCAGTCCGGGTGTATCCTGCAAGTGCAGATACGCCGCTGAGGGTCCCTGTTTTTGCGCGTAATACCTTCTCTGCATATAAGCCTTGCATCCGATTTCGTAAGGTGCCATCAACGCCAGCAATTGGTAAAGAAGCGGTGAATTCTGGCATCAACTCAAAATTGTTATGCATATAGACAAGTAGTTTTATCAAGAGTTCTGTGTTGAGCAAATTGTATCGAGATAGACCTGATCCATCAACGAATCTATATGTATTCTGTCCGTCTGTTATTTCGTCTAAGAATTCACCGATCGCTTCTCTTCCTTTCTGCCAGGTACCCGGTTCACCTTTCACTTCAGCACCGATTGTCTTGAATAGCATCTCCGCGATCCAATTATCACTCGGTTTGTTCATCGTTTTAACTATCTGCGATAGTGGTGGAGAGAGATGTTCAGCCACACTTTCCGCGTCAGTAGGCACTTTACCTGATACGACATTACCCTTAACAGAAACGCCTTTTTGTGTCAGTTTGCTTTTAAGAAAGTGTCCACAAGCAATCGCTCTATTCTCTGCATGTTTGTCAGGTACAAGGTTTCGTATACTTAATGCACTCATTTGAAACGGTCTGTCATCCCACATCCACCCGGGCCCCTCTCTTACTGAATCAAAGAAAGTTTCGTCTACAACAATATCCCCTCTAATTGTCTTAACACCGATCTGAACTAAGGAATCACAGAGTTTTTCTAAATCTTCTGTTTGCAATACTGGGTCACCTTTACCTGTTAGATAAATATTGTCTATTATCTGTGCATCTGTTCCTGTGTCGACATACAAAGAGGTGATAAACCTATAATTTGGTCCCAATTTCGCTAAAGCAGTTGCAGCCGTAAATAACTTAGTCGTTGAGGCAGGATGATGTAGTTTTTGAGCGTTCTTAGTATAAAGAACATCACCAGATTCAACCGAAACTACTTTTATACCGATACTCGCTGTTGTGAATATTGGGTTTTGTAATAGTTTATCAATATCGGCATTCAGTCTGTCAAGTTGGTCAACTTGGATTGTAGGTGGTGTAACAGGTTTCGTACTGAAGACACCGCAACCTGTTAGTAAAATAATAAAATGAAATAGAATAAGACGACATGTTTTCATAAGTAAATAATAGCATAATTTCTCTTTATATGAAAGAAGAAGTATTTGTGAAATCAACCAAATAAGACGTTGCTTGAAATTCTTTATTTTGACTTTTGAGATAAAATATGATAGAATTAAAGGTAATACTTCAAATAATATGGTAGAATTATGGTTGAATTTTACGATACAACGCTCCGTGACGGAAGCCAAGCGGAAGGCGTAGCATTTTCGGTTGAAGACAAACTCATCATCATTGAGGAATTGGATAAATTAGGTATCCGCTATATTGAAGGTGGTTACCCAGGTTCTAATCCGAAAGATATAGAGTTCTTCAAACGAGCAAAAAATATGTCGCTGGAAACAGCAACCGTTGTACCCTTTGGCAGCACCCGATATCCCACCTTTTCTCCTGATGCTGATCCTAACCTCTCTGCCCTCCTTGATACAGGGGCAAGAACCGTTACGATTTTTGGTAAGAGTTGGAAACTTCACGCGACAGATGTCCTCCGTGTAACCGCTGATGAGAATTTAGAATTAATCGAGAGTTCAGTGCATTATCTCGTTGATAATGGACGAGAAGTCATCTATGATGCTGAACACTTTTTTGATGGATATGCCGACGACCCTGATTATGCAATCAAGACATTACACGCCGCTGCCGACGGTGGCGCAAAGTGTCTCGTCCTCTGTGATACAAACGGTGGAAGATTGCCTACAGAAATTCAGGAAGGCGTAAAAGTGGTTATGTCAGAACTGTTATTGCCTGTTGGCATACATGCACACAATGACGCTGGGATGGGGGCGGCAAACTCTGTCTTAGCGGTGCAAGCTGGTGCAAATCATATTCAAGGAACATTCAACGGATATGGGGAACGGTGTGGTAACGCAAATCTTGCATCCATTATCCCGACAATTCAGCTGAAATTAGGGATTGAATGTCTCAGCGAGACACAGTTACAATCGTTAACGAGCGTCTCCCGATTAATTAGTGAACTGGCAAATCTTCCACATGATGAACGGCAACCTTATGTGGGACGTTCGGCTTTTGCACACAAAGGGGGTCTACACACGGATGCCATTCGCAAGAATCGGCTTACTTATGAACATATCGTACCTGAAAAAGTCGGGAATTCACAACGTATTCTGGTCTCTGACCAAGCAGGTCGGGGCACGATCATGAAGAAGATTGAAAAAGAGTACCCGAATTACGACAAAAACTCTCCGCAGGTGTTAGACCTCTTCCAACGTCTCAAAGAAGCGGAAAACGAAGGGTATCAATATGAAGCAGCTGAAGCCTCCTTTAGACTCCTAACGCGCAAAGTCTTCAACGGATATGAGTCATTTTTTGAACAATTAGGATTCCGTGTGATAATAGAGAAATTCAGCGACCACACGATGCGATCAGAAGCAACTGTAAAAGTTTCAACACCCGAAGGAGATACTATTCACACTGCAGCGGATGGAGACGGTCCTGTAAATGCATTGGACACCGCATTACGAAAGGCACTTGAACAGTTTTATCCTGAACTTGAAACAGTGAGACTAATAGACTATAAAGTTCGCGTGTTGGACACAAAAGCTGGCACCGGATCCAAAGTTCGAGTGCTAATTGAAGCGGGTGATGGTAGAGAGAGTTGGCGAACCGTTGGCGTCTCAGAGAATATAATCTCCGCAAGTTACGAAGCACTGATTGAGAGTTTTGAGTATAAACTCCTTATTGATCAAGATTTCTGAGTTAATTCAACTCAATTTGCTACCCCTACGAAACTAAAACGAAATACATCTGATCACCACTGTTTTCTTTTGACATTAACTTCCATATATGTTATACTAATTATAACATATCTTGGAGGTAAATTATGGGAAGATTGAGCCAAATAGAAAAATCAGCGCAAAAACTCATCGCGTTGTGTCAGAAAGAGAAACCAACAAAGACTGATAAGGATAAGATGTATGTGCTACATGCTGAGATCCTTTCCAGCATTGAAAGTCTTACTGAATGTGAACTGTGTGGGGCAATCAGTGAAGTAATTGTTACGATGACAATGGGTGAAGTAACCGCGAAATTGTGTCAGGCATGTGGTATGAAAGCGTTGGATGCAGGGAAAATACAGAAAAGCACACCACGGAAACGGACACGCACAACTAAACCACGTACGACAAGCACCAAATCAACTACAACAAAACCGAAGGAAAAGGTCAGTGAACCTGAAACCGCTGCGGAACTACATTCACGTGTAGAAGAACAGACAGGGATCAAGAAAACAGACATCAAACGTCTGCAAAAAATTGTGGATGAAATTGCTACCCCGATGAACTTAGAAAATACTATCACTTATGTGAAACGGGAAGCCGAAAACGCAAGACTAAAGGTTGAGGAAACCGCGCTTGTGAAGGCTGTTGAAATACTAACAGCGGCATAGAATATTAACAGGACTTAAATGAATAAGGTTAATGATATTCAGAAATTGTACAACGCAGCAGGTGTTCATCCAACAACTGATCCTGATAATCCAAAATCCCAATTTGGTGTTGATAGATATGCAAAACACTTATCTAAGTTGATAGAACCCGGTATACGGGCATTAGACTTAGGCTGTAATGCAGGACGTTGCACCTTTGCTATGGAAGATATAGGTGCTATAGCAACCGGTATCGACTGGGCAGAAATTCCAATCCAACACGCCACAAAGGTAGCTCGTAAAAGAAAGAGTCAATGTCAATTTATTCTCGGGGATATAAACTGTTTACCTTATAAAGAGGATTCTTTCGATCTTGCCCTATTCCCCTCAAATATAGTTGAGGTATCATATCAGACGCTGGAGAACTTAGCAGTTCAACTAAAGCAGATTTTATCAAATGAAGGTCTTTTTGTTGTTTTTATGCATGATGAACTTATCAAGAGAGCAGGTGAGGTATCTTTTCTGGATCGTTATGAAGTACCAAGTGGTTCTGTGGGAGGACACAACACAATTCCTGACAAAGGTAAGTTTTTCTATCCCTCTTATTTTTGGACAGTTGCTTTTGCTAAGTACATCATTGAGAAACATTTCCTTTGTAAACACATGGAACAGATAGAAGAAAACCTGTTTATATTAGTGTTTTGTAATAAGGATAAGAACAGTGTCTTATAGCAATTGTATCGTTTTCAAGGTGTACGCAAGCCGTGCCTCTACATAAAACTGAAACTGAGGAGGTGATGAACATGCCACAACAAAAAGATCAAGAGGCGATGGATGAAGGTAAAACCTATATCGGCCAATATCTACTTGTTGGAATCACTTACCTTGATAGTAATGAAGAAGTCAAAAAGCTTATCCAACTACACGGAAAGATTACGCGTATCACAAATGAGGGTATCTTCTTTAATCGGGCAGATGGTAAGGGGGAGTTTGCACTACCACCCGACCTCGAATCGCTTGAACCTGCTCCCCCTCGTGCGGAATACCGATTGAAATCTACGGGTGAAGTTGTCCGAGATGTAGACTATATCAGTAATTACGTAATAAGTGCACCACCCGATAAATTAGATAAATAGTGGAACGCAGACTTTTGGGGGTGAAAGCCCCTATTTTCTAATTTGTTTTACGCCATATAAACTCAGTAGATAAAAAGGTTTAGGAGGCTTTAATTGCTCTTTTTCAAGTCCAAAACGACTAATTCCGTTTTACAGTGTTGAAAGAAGGTTCTAACAGAGAGGTTATCTTTATGCAGGTTAAAACTATAAAATTTCTGTGTTGGTTTCTTTATATCTTCACTTTTGCAGCAGACAGGCGAAAGTGCACTATCAAAATTGTTTTTGGAGTTGTTTTATTGAGTGCTTTGACAACTGGTAGTGGTTATACTGGAGTCTGGAAAGATGATTTTGATAACATAGACCTTAATGAATGGGAACGTATTGTTGAGGAAAATCCTTGGTTTGCAGACTGGGAAATTACGTTTACCCCTGGACGCCTTCTTGCAGTAATAGAGAAACCAGAACAGCAGCAGGGAATAGCAGCAGATTTCCTACACTGGAATGTTCACCAATTTCAACTTGACAAAATAACAGTGGTAGGTGATGAAATACGTTACGACCGTATTCCGAATAATCCTGGTATGCCTGGTGAACTTGGTTTATTCCTCGGTAAACGACAACCTTCGCCTGACTTTGCAGAGGGTTATCTGTTCAGTCCTGAAAAGACAACAAGAATACAGTTTACCGAAAACGGCGTTTACAAGCAGGGCAAAGTGAAAGAGGATTATGCTCTAATGTTTCGACTAACTTCTGAGCATTTAAAGGTTGTTTTTGAGTCCGGAGAGTTTCAACTCTGGACGCAAGACCTTCTTATTACAGAATTTGTTGACGACGATATTCCCATGATCGATGTTGTTGGTTTAATCTGCGTGTGTGAACTTGTAGGGTTTTGGTTTGATGGGACTATTTCAACCTTTTCGATTTCTGGGATAGGGATCCCTACCAATAATTCTTTTGATGTGCAGTTGGAAAACACCCAATTAACCACAATTTGGGGTGCGTTGAAGAAGTTCTAATTATATCAAAACTTGTCGTTAAATGTAAGGAGTTGCAATATGAAATACAGCACACATATCCTAATCGGGATTGCGTTAATCGTTTTTCCCAATGTTTTTTGTTCATCCACTTTTTCACAAAGTTATCGGGATGATTTTGATGTTTTGAAAGAAGATAACTGGGAACTTTGGGGGGAATATTCTAAATGGAAAGCCGAAAATGGTTTCTTAAAAGGGTGGATGCAGAGTCCGCGTTTCACATTTGAACTACTCCAATTCAAGGATTCCAGTGGTTTTTATGAAAACTTTGATATAGCTGCCGATTTCAACGTAATTCAAAGACAAGTAAGAAATCCGGGATATGAAAACGTCACAATTATCGTCAAAAACATAGGTATTAAAAATTCGGAGAGTATAGGCATTGCTCTCGGGAAACGTTTGAAGATTCCGTTTTTCTATATATTTCTAACGCATAGTGTGTCTACCGCCCGTTTCAATGGGTGGGGTAGTATCTTCATTGGTGATAAAGGGACGCGGAAACCGTTTGTTCCCAACACATCTTGGGATACACAGAAATTGAAATCCATGGTGATTCGTTTTAATAGTGGGCATTTTCAGTGGTTCGCAAATGGTGAAAAACGTGCGGACTTTGAAGATCCTGAATTTCCTTCAATTGAGATTCTTGGGTTCGTACTTATAGGGAATGCCAGCCGGGTTGGACACGCATGGGTAGATTCGTTTACGGTATCAGGTGAGGGGTTCTCCGTTTCACCACAAACTAAGTTAGCGACAACGTGGGGAGAATTTAAGAAACAGCGATGAATGGTTATAGGTTTGTTTATCCTGTTGAGATGTCTTTTGCCCACTCGCGGTTCTCATTGTACCAATCAACAACTGATTTAATGCCTTCACGAAATGATACTTGTGGTCTCCATCCTAAAAGGTGTTGTGCTTGCTGTATGTTTGCCCAAGTGGCGTCCGGGTCGGCAGGATGTACCGGTTGATGTGAGAGTATCGCCTTTTTTCCGATAAGTTCCTCAATTATCCTTATCGTATCTATTAAGACAATTGGACTATCTGAACCGAGGTTGATGACTGCGTATCCAAGGGGTTTTAATCCTGCGATAACGCCTTTTGCGATATCATCAAGATATGTATAGTCGCGCGAGGATTGCTTACCATCCCCGTAAACAGTAACAGGTTTTTCTTCGCTAATCCATTGAACAAATCTGAATGCTGCCATATCTGGACGACCAGCCGGTCCGTACACAGTAAAGAAACGAAAAACCGTTATGTCAATGTGGAACAAGTGATGATAACTAAAGCAGATTGCTTCAGCACCTTTTTTTGACGCGGCATAAGGAGAAAGGGGACCGTCCGTATTGGCATCTTCGCTAAATGGCAGTGCATTACTAGTGCCGTATAGACTGGAAGTGGAAGCAAGTATGAACTTCTTTATTTCATACTTCTGACAGTGATCCAGTAGGTTCAGTGTTCCAGTAATGTTAACATCCACAAATTCCCAGGGGTTCTCTACAGACTTTCTGACACCAGCGTGTGCAGCAAGGTTTATCACTCCATCAAGTTTTTCGTCATAGACTGACTCCAATGCAGCGCGATCACAAATATCTATGCAGTTGTATTGAAAATTAGAGGATATCTGAAGTTGTGAGAGTCTCCATTTCTTCATTCTCACGTCATAAGCATCATTTAGATTATCAACGCCGACTACAGTATGACCATCAGCAAGCAGTAGTTCAGTTACCTTCCAACCAATAAAACCTGCACAACCTGTGACGAGATATTTCATACTGTACCTCTTTGTTCGAACTCTGTAATTCGCTTGTGAAATTGCAAGAGTGCCTTTTTGGATTTTTCATGCTTTGTTTTAATCCATGTTCCTAATTCCAGTATTTTGCGTTCTTGATGCAACATTAACTCGCCTAAGTCATCTATCTTCTGTTTTAGTTGCTGGATATCATCATACTGAGCATCTTCCTTATTGCAAAGTATCATCAGTTCGCGATAGGTGTCAGTTCCGTGTTCCAACTGGGTAATCCTTCCTTTTAAACGTGTCAGTTCATGCCGATACTGTTCAACATCAGATGATGTAAATAGGTCTGTTAATTTTTCTAAAGATTCATTCAGTTGTGTGAGATATATCTGTTTTTCGGACCAAAGGATCTTCTGAGCGATCCCTTCCGCGCTATCGTGATCAATTTTAGCAGCATTCTGTCTCAACTTATTCTCAAGCTGTTTTTCTAAATTGTTTAGTTCAGTCCGAATCAACCTTGTGTCGTCTCTGAAGTTCTCAAAGCATGAACGGTAGAAAGGAAACTTATTGCTTAACTCAACATGTTTTCGTGTCAGATTCTCAACTTTTAATATGTAGGATGGATACTCTATTTTTAAATCTTTTAATATCCGTTCCTTTAGTTTCTTTATTTTAAACGAGCTCGGTTCAGTCCGTTCCAGGCTTAGGAGTCCCCACAAAGTCGTAATTGATCCAGAAAGTGACAATAGCATTGAACCGATAAAAAATATGATTCCACTTGTTGTCTGTGCTAAACCCCACCATCCGATGAGACCGACAAATGAACCACTGCTGATAAGAAATACGGGGAAGGTTAAGAATTTTTTTATTCCTGTATCTGTAAGCATCTGTTTTACCTTATGATTCGTCGAGTTTCGTTCCTCTACCCGACCCACTTATTTAGTCAATCATTTAGTTTTTCTGCAAATTGACTAATCGCGCTCCAACCAGATTCCTAAGCTCAGTAAATAGTTCTGGTGTGAAGTTTGCCTTTTTATGATATAGTAACTCTCCTTTTGAGGAAATCAAATAGAGATTAGGCTTCTTTTTCTCTGTATGATAACGTTGATGTACCTTACCTTTCCAATCAAGTAGAAATGGTGCAGGGGGTGGATTTCTCTTGAGTTGAAACCGGATAAATCGTTTTGGTATGAATCCTGGCACACTCCGTAAATCAGCGACAATGTATACTGCAATCCTTTTATCTGTTTTATACATTTTTTGAAATGCTTCTGCCCATTTGTCATCTTCTTTCCGTATCTTTCGGTTTCCCATGATGAGAAAGACGATTTTTCCGCGTAGTTTTTTTAGTGTATGCTCTTTCTCCTTAACATCCGGCAGTGTAAAATCTGGTGCAATATCTCCAACCTTTGGGGGTTCGTCTTTTGCATGGCTGAAGACTCCGATGGAAAATAAGCAGAGAAGAAGACATATTGGGACTCTCATCATGGTTAAATACTAACACAGTTTACTTATTTATGTCAAGGTAATGACCTCACCTGCTTTTCCTGCCAAATGCAGCAGCACACATAGCAAAACCGAACAGGGTAAAAGGCATTTGCCACAATAGGAAACTCATGTGGGTGTGTATAAATGAATGTGCTTTGAAAACAACATACCAAGACATCGGTGCTAAGATTGAAAACCACGTTGTACATATCAAAGCAAAGTAGTGCTGACGATGTTCTGACCTTAATGTTTCCTTGTTCTGTAGCAGCAACAGAACAGTGACGCCAATGAAGAAAATAATCAGGTAGGAATAACGAATTCGGAATATCCACTTGGAGACAAAGGGAATCTCTTTAGCTATGTAGTTATTCAGATCAAAATATACACCGTTTAGGTATTTTAGGACGACCTCAATTGTGCCTGCGTCAAGGCTTGCTGCATAGATAGGGGGGAAATCCTCTGCCGATCCGTAAGTTCGTTTACCGATTGAGTAGATGACATGGGTAAGACCGTCTACAAATCCTGTTCTTATAGCACCGATCTGGAAACACAAGATGATGAGACTTAATAAAATGGCAACTCCTGATCCGATACAAGTGGCAAGTACAAATTTTAGTATTCTCTGTTTACCCCATTTTTCAAGAATAGCATAATATACACAGGGAACAACCATCATGACAAGTGTCGTTGTCATGTATTCATAGCCGTTGATGAAACATTTAATCGAAATTGCGATGAAAACGAGTATACCAAACCTAAGATATGGACGGTCTGTTTCTTCTCTTTGACGTTTCAGGCAATATAAAACAGCAATCATAGGCAGGTAAAATGCCCAGGTACTCCACCAAAGGTTTTTACCAAAGACTGTTAACCACCCTGAGAATAACGTTGTTACCAAGACACATACTGCAACCCCTAAGCCAAATTCTCGGTAGAACCATGATATGACTGCGGTTATGGCGATTGCTGTAAGTAAAGCTGTCAATATATAGAAGAACTGCAGTTTGACATTGGATGGTAGTGGCAGCAATCTGTCAAATAGACTAAATACCATACCCTGACCACCAGGTTGTGATTTGTATGTTGAAAATTCATCATAAGAAAGATTGTTTTGATAGGCTATGTATTGTCTTTGAACATCCGATGCAGATATCCACTGCTCCGGTATATCCTCTATTTTACCAACACAATTCAGTGCTCCTGCAGAGAAGATTCCATCTTGCCGTGATTTGACCATTCTCCCCATGATATACGCTTCTGTGTCGCGTTGATGGTTTTTGAACCATGACGGTTCTGCAGCACGCCACAGGTTAATATAAAAACCGAGAAATAGGAGTAGTATTGATAGACTCCAGATTGCGATTCTTTTTACAGAGTCTTGATTGCTGAGGGATGTCAACTTATTGATAGACATATTGGTAGTTCTTTGTTGCAGGTAGGATTTCCAAATCAACGGTCAGAGAGATTAGGAACCGGAACTTTGTGCCAGTGGTTCCCCTGCCGAACCCATGTAAACCTTTGTTCATCAGGCGACTTAATATTAGAAGCATCTATAGTTTTAGACGTATTGGCTGTTTTGTGATGTTTTTCTAACATTTTCTGTAATTCTACTAAATCGGTTTCAAGTTGCAGCTTCTTTGCATTCTGGTTGACCGTGACAAACAGAAAGGTATGGATGATACACACAATGAGGATACCAAGTCCCCATAGAAATTTCTTTTTCATGTGTTTTACTCCTTATAGTGAGAAGGATTATTTAGTTTTTTCTTATCTTGTATCTCCAATTATACCATGAAATAGGTTAAATAGTTACGATAGTTTTGGAAATGTGTACGTAAACTTTACATATCCACATTGAAAAGTCATGTTGACGAGACTTGCATTTCAGTTTATAATATATATATGTGGTGTTTGTATAGTTTTTGTAGAAACACACCTATCAGTTATAGCGCGATTAGGAAATCGCACCTACCCTAAGTGGGGTAGAGTATAATTTATTATCAAATTTTGCCAAAGAAGAAGGATATGCGATGAAATTATTTGTTCCAGGACGGATATGTCTTTTTGGTGAACACAGTGATTGGGCAGCCCATTACCGCCTGAAAAATGCAGAAATTCACAAGGGATATACACTCATCACAAGCACTAACCAAGGTGTCTACGCGGACGTTCAACCCCATCCAACAAGCCTGATTTTAAAAACCAGTCTTAGCGATGGAACAAGACACGGTCCCTACACCTTACCTATGGATCCTGCATCCCTACTTGAGGAAGCGGAAAAAGGGGGTTTCTTCAGTTACGCTGCTGGGGTCGCATACCAGATCCTGACAAACTATCGCGTGCAAGGTTTAGAGATAGATAACTATCTGACCGATTTACCTGTGAAAAAAGGACTATCTTCAAGTGCAGCAATTTGCGTTATGGTTGCCAGAGCATTTAACCGGATATACGATCTTAAAATGACAACACGCGGAGAAATGGAATACGCATACCGAGGGGAAACGACTACTCCATCTCGTTGCGGTCGTATGGATCAAGGGTGTGCTTACCAACATCCGATCCTGATGCGTTTTGATGGTGATCTATTAGATGTAAAAGAATTTAGTGTGCCAACGAATCTATATATGGTGATTGTTGACTTAGGTGCCGGAAAAGATACACGGCTGATTCTAACGCAATTGAGTCACTGTTTTCCATTTGCCGAAAATGATCTACAGCGAAATGTTCAACACTTTCTGGGACCACTCAGCGCGGAGATTACATTAGATGCTTATGAAGCTCTTCGGCAGGGAGATGCAGAAGCAGTCGGTAAACTGATGACACAGGCACAGCAAGAGTTTGACAAACATCTGATACCTGCATGTCCTACGCAATTGACCGCACCGGTCCTACATAAAGTTCTAAACTATGAGCCAATTCAACCCTATATCTGGGGTGGTAAAGGTGTAGGTTCCCAAGGGGACGGTTCTGCACAATTCATCGTTAAGGATGAAGAGAGTCAGAGTAGAGTAATTGAG
This sequence comes from Candidatus Poribacteria bacterium, assembly GCA_022824835.1. GTDB lineage: Bacteria > Poribacteria > WGA-4E > WGA-4E > WGA-3G > MSPOR6. Next base: position 72,113 of record JAJDZB010000016.1, read on the forward strand.
ATAATTGAGAGGGATTTAAAAATGTCTTGCCTGAAACTCGTTATAGAAGCGAGTAAACACGTTAGAAAAGCAGTTATTCCCGCTGCAGGTTTTGGCACTCGCCTTTTTCCTGCATCTAAGGCAATGAAAAAGGAACTGTTTCCAATAGTTGATCGAAGCGGACGGGCAAAACCCGCGATTATGGCAATCGTTGAAGAAGCAGTTAATGCAGGTATTGAAGAAGTCTGTTTGATCGTTCAGGAAGCGGATATAGACCTATTTGAATCATTTTTCAAGACACCTCCACGGATTGAACATTACAATAAACTTAGCAAAGAGAATAAGGCATATTGCGACTATCTTATTGAATTAGGGAGTCGTATAACCTTAGTTGTTCAAGATGTTCAGGAGGGTTTCGGTCATGCTGTTTACTGTGCAAGGGAATGGGTAGGTAATGAGCCTTTTCTATTGATGTTAGGGGATCATCTCTACGGATCTGAAGAACCGAGTTCGTGTGCAAGACAGGTATTGGATGCTTATGAACGCGTCGGTCATAGTGTCGTAGGATTAAAAGAGACTCCAATTGACGAGTTATCAAATTTTGGTTGTGTGACGGGTGTCTGGAAGGAAGAAGGGGCAATGTTGTCGGTAACTGAGTTTTACGAGAAACCTGACCCGGATTATGCCAGAGAACACTTACATGTAGATGGCATGAAAAGTGAGAGTTTCCTGACTGTGTTTGGTATCTATGTGATTGAACCGCAGATATTCGGTTTTCTTGAACAGAACATAGAGCACAATTTCCGGGAACGAGGTGAGTTTCAACTGACATCTTGTTTAGACGATTTGCGGAAAGCGGACGGTTTTTCTGGGTATGTGGTGAAGGGACGACGTTTTGACATCGGCCTTCCGGAGGAGTATCGTCAGACGGTAATTGATTTTAGGACAGCGTAGTGGACTGTCAATTTACCGTCCTGAGGTATTATTTGCAATCTCTATCAAGAATCATCGGGTTTCCTCGATTGTAATAGTCTCATTTGGTGCTATATTCTCAATTGTCTTGCCCAATTCTGTTCCTTTGCTGTCTAACCATTTCACTTCTAATGACTTCACGATTCTATTCTTTCCTAACCCAAATAGTAGTATGCGGGAGCTGCAAGATGCGTAGCTGCCACCACAAGACACCTCTTTGAATTGCGTTAGATTCTCAGTTTTGACCGTTATTTTCGCACCGATTGCATCCCGGTTGTTGCTTGCACCTATCAGTTTTATTTTTAGCCAAGTGTTGTGTGTATTCGAGTCATTCCGCAATAGAAAGGGTCTGTTATTGGAAGTTGCTACCAATATGTCAGAATCACCGTCGTTGTCATAGTCACCTATCGCAGTGCCGCGGGCGACGATCGGGTTTTTGAAATGTTCCCCTGCCGTATCGGAACTATCCGTGAATCTCCCCTTTCCCGTGTTATAAAAGAACTGACTTTTCTGTCTATAGGACAGTGTAGGCGTAATTTTGGATACATTATCCCATACATGGCCGTTGGCAACGAACAGATCTAAATGTCCATCATTGTCAGCATCAAGGAATTGTGTGCCGAAACCGAGCCTATTAAAGCTGGGTTCTGCAATGCCGGTTTGATATGTTGTCATTGTGAAATTGCCATCACCCTCGTTCCTGAAGAGACTGTTAACCTCTAATGAAAAGTTCGTGATGAGGAAATCTGTTCTTCCATCGTTGTCATAGTCTCCATCAGCGATCCCCATGCTCCCCGTTTCACGTCCCTCAGAATTGAATGCGATACCTGCAGCGATAGCCACGTCAGTAAACGAACCGTCTCTATTGTTTCTATAGAGAAAGTCAGCGACAGCATCGTTAGCGACTAAGATATCTGGGTATCCATCATCATTATAGTCTGTAAAAATCACGCCTAATCCTTTACCACTGTTCCTAACGCCAGACGTGGTGGTCACATCAGTAAATGTGCCATCACCATTGTTACGATAGAGTGTATCTGATATCCCCGGATACTCGTGTGGTCCACAATATATGTGGATACCTTCAAGAGAACATGGATGTGCAGTCTCTATCTTATAGTCAAGATAGTTTGCGACATACAGATCAAGAAATCCATCCAGATTATAGTCTCCGAAGGATGCGCTCACACTCCAATTAGGGTCCGCGACACCTGCAGTCTGTGTTATGTCAGTAAAAGTTCCGTCACCATTATTGCGATAGAAATGGTTTTTACCATAGTTCGTGAGATATAGGTCAGGGTCGCCATCGTTATCGTAGTCAGCAGAGATACACCCCATCCCATAACCAATATTCTTATCCAATCCAGCTTCTACAGAGTTACATCTGTGAATGTCCCATCTCCGTTATTGCGATAGAGCACGTTAATTTCGTCCGGTTCCTGTCTCGGAAGGTCTGTGTTTTCACAAGAACGACCACTGTTGACGAGATAGATGTCAAGAAGATCATCACTGTTATAGTCAAAAAATAGACATCCTGCTCCCATAGTTTCCGGAAGATATCTGTGTTTAGATACACCATTTATGTGTCGGAAGGTAATTCCAGATTCTTCTGTCTGGTCAGTAAAATGAACAGTGGGTATTTGTGCTATGGTAGGTAGTAGTAGAATGTTGGATAGTAGCCAAATAAGGGGTAATATCTCAATTCTTATCGGTATTTTTGGCACTGTTCTAAGGCTGCCAGACAGTTTGATGATACTCAAGGGGTATTTGAACCTGTGTTTTTAATGTACTTTGTGACGTTATCCATCTGCTGCCGTGCATGTGGAACGATGGTGTTGTTAGGAAATGTAGTTAACAGTGTTGTATACGTTTCAAGTGCATTCGTCCAATCCTGTTTCTGTTGATATATTTCTGCGATGTTCGTCAATGCGTGTGGTGCTAAAGAACTTTCCAGCGTAACGACTTGACGAAATGAATGTATGGCATCACCAAAAGACTTCTGCGATCTGTGTATGCGTCCAAGAAGCATCCACATGTCATCAACAATCAGTGATTTGTTATGTAGTGAGATTGTGTCTTCACACTGGACAATTGCAGTTTTGGCATCACCACTTAAGTAATGTTGAAGTGCATTAACATAATCACTTATAGGTATACCAAGATAATCCGTGTTCGCTTGGATGAGTACTATCCGTTCAAGTGCATCGTTAGTGAGTTTATCTGATTGTGTTCTTAATACTGCTTTTCTGTATTCTTTAAGAGCTTGATCAAATTCTGTAGCAAAGAGGTATGAATCTCCGATTAACTTTCTGGCTGAAGAACTATAAGGACTTATACTATCTGCTATAGGTGTCAGTACCTGTCTTGCAAGTGTATACCTACCTAACAGTAAATGGATTTCACCGAGGGTCAATTGTACCTGCATGTATTGGCTGTGATCTAATCTTTTCGTCAGCAAGGGTTGCAGCGTTATTTGTGCTTCTTTTGGATTGTGGAGACCGTACAATTGGATTTTTGCACGCATCAATTTGCTTTCTATTGATGCTGCACTGTTTTTATCAAGATCTTTCAAGGTAGCTGCTGCTTGGTCCCATTGCTCAAGATTCTGGTATATCTTCGCCAGGGAATACCGTGTATTTGTCAAGATGTTTATGTTTCTTGATAGTCCCAGCAGCGTTGTGAAGAACGTTATTGCTTGAGGGTCTCGGTCTCTCTCTAAGATTCTTGCGAGTCTTTGCAATGCTGCCTCAATCGTTGTTGGAAAGAAGCCGTGAACAAGTTTGTAGGTTTTGAGCGTATCATCAAACTGTTCGTTATAGAAATAGAGTTCTCCCAATATGATTGCTGTATTCAGATTATTTGGTGACGTCTTTAGGGCATTTCTATATTCTGCGATCAGTTTTTCTCTAAGCGGTTTCTGCTGCTCTCCTTGATAGATTTCGAGCATCGCTTCCCATATCGATTCTCTTTGACTGGCACTCGAACCGATTTGCCGTAAGCCTTCAAGATAAGTCCTCGCAGCTTTATCAATGTTTCCTTGTATCTTGTAGGCAAAGGCGAGTTGTGTATAGAGATATCCGTACGTTGGGTAGGCTTGAATTGCCTTGAGAAATGCTTCTATCGCTTCATCATACATTTTATGTGACAAGTATAAAGTGCCGAGTTGCTGATATCTATTGAAACCGTCTGTTACCATTTTTTCCCATTCTGCAATTGCTTTCTCCTTGTCTCCGATTTCAATATAGAGTGAACCGAGTTTTTCACGAATGGTTGCACTGTTAGGATTCTTTTCAAGGACATTTTTGTATAGTTCTAAGGATTTCTGATATTTACCCTGTTGTTGATAGAGTTTTGCTAATTCCTCTAAGAGTGATGTATCTGATGGATTTAGTTTAATACGTTCATTTATGAGTTTTTCTGCTTCAGCGAACTTTTCATTTGCAGTGTATAATCTGACCAGACTGTTGATTGCAGTTGAAGTATATATCGAGTCTGGGTAGTTTTTCAAGAATAGTTTGTAGCTTTCAATTGCAGCATCAAACTGTCCATCCATATATTCAAAGTAGGCATTAAGGTAAGCGGCAACAGCAGCAACAGCAGTATCAGGATGTTGTTTGACTAAGTGTTTGCTCAAGACAATAGCCTCTTTAATCTGGTAACGTTGCCTATAAAGACTTGTGAGTTGATGAACAGCCTGGGTTGCATAGGTACCGTTAGGGGCTTCATTGATAAGCTCAGTAAGGATTTTTTTTGCTTCTGCATCTTTACTAAGTCTTACATAACTCTGTCCTAACATGAGACGTACAGAACCCTTCTGACTAACTGTGAGATCGCCTTTTAGAAGTGTCTGATATGCCTCTATTGCTTGTGCATAACGTTTTTCATAGTAGTGGTCATTTGCCTTCTGAACTGCCCTTATCGTTTCTAATCTCGACTGTGCGTTATCATTCTTAGGTTGCCCATTCTTATGTTGAATCTGCGCGAAACCGGTATTCGCTATACAGATTAAAATCAATAACAGGCACATTTTAAATTGAACTTGTAGGAAGGTATTCCGATATATGTTGTCGTAATTTAACTGTTTCTTAATCATCTTACACATTTTTGTGGGTTATCCTTTTAGTGCAATAGACACTGACAATGCCATACCGTATAGCATTGATTTTTCATCAATATCAAATTGTGGATGATGACACATGTTTACGATACCTTTCTGCTCATTTCCTGCCCCGACCATAACAAAACATGCCGGTGTCTGCTGCGAATAACATGCAAAGTCCTCACCCCCGAGTATGGGGGAAATTGGGAAGATGGTATTCTCTTCACCCACTAATGTTCTTGCGGACGAGAGAACACGCTCAACACACGGGTCATGGTTAAATGTAACTGGACATCCTTCTTGGTAATCAAAACGGTAGCTGGCATCGTTGGCAGTCGTTATTCCTTTCAGGAGATTCTCTAACTGTGTTATTATTCTTTTCTGGACTGTCAGATTTAAAGTCCGAACCGTTCCACCTAATGTGATTGATGGGGGAATAACATTCTTAGCATCTCCCGCGTGGAACTCTGTAATACTTACGACTGCTGAATCCAAAGGGTTGACGTTTCTTGAAACAATAGATTGTGCAGCATTGACGAACTGCGCACCTAATAGCACAGGATCAACTGTCAGATGTGGGAATGCAGCGTGTCCACCTTTACCCGTGATAGTTATTTCAAAGGTATCTGATTGTGCAAGCATAGGTCCCTTACATGTAGCATAATGACCGACAGGATATAGAGGGAAAACATGAAACCCATATATCTCGTCCACATCGTTTAAAACGCCATCGTTGATCATAGCTTGTGCGCCGCCGGGATATGCTTCCTCACACGGTTGAAAAATCAGACGGATATGCGTTTTGAGGCTGCTTCTAAGTTCAGTCAATACCCTTGCCGTTCCGATTAACATGGCTGTATGTGCGTCATGTCCACATAGATGTGCTTTCCCATCAAACTTAGACTTGAACGGCACTTCTGTCTGTTCCTGAATAGGCAATGCGTCCATATCTGCCCGTAGTGCTATCCGTTTCGTTGCGCCAGGAACATCAAGATTTCCGACAACACCGGTTCTACCAATACCGGTGTTAACCGGAATGTCGAGTCTGTTTAGTGCATCTGCAACAATTCCTGCAGTGCGTTCAACTTCAAACCCTATTTCAGGGTGTTGGTGAATATCACGTCGAATTGAGACGATGTCATCGTAATGGCGTTGGCAGTGATCAAAAATCATTTTTTTCATTGATATTTAAGGGATCTCCTTAGAATACTCTTGTGTCCTCTATCATTTTCCAGTTTATAGATGACCGTGTAGGTTCCAGGTATGGTTTGAAAAGAAGCCTGATCGAGTTTTGGATTTAATCTAATAATCGTTGACGTATCATTTGGTATCTCTGTCTTCTGTGTAAAAGGACCGTAGCACCTTTCACCTAATGGATTCAGTACTTTCCAAGTGAGAGTCAACTGCTTAGGACGCGGTGGATTGTTAATATGCACATTTATCGTATCGGACACTTGCGTATTACCTTCAATGCTAAGTGTCCCTAATTTTGACAGCATTTTCTCTGTTTGTGTTATCGGTGGAACATATTCAAGGTACCCTTTCCCTGGTATAACCCTCCACGTACCTTTTGTTGCAAGAGCAATTTGCTTGATTGGGAGATAGTCGAGTCCAATCACATCAACCCTGATAGCATTCCTTTGTAGGGTGTCGATTACCTCATCCAGGCTATAACGGGATTTCCCATCGTAATCTGCATCATGAAACGCAGCATCACTGGCATAAATGAAATGTCGCTGCGCATTCTTACGGAATTTGAACGTATTCACTGCATCCATCAGTGCATCTAATCCCGCTTCTGACAGGTCACCCCCATGGTCTACATCTATTTTAAACATCCAGTTATTGAATTTGCCGAAGTCATCAGTAAATCCGAAGGTTTTAGTTCTGTCTGTAAATGTCACCAGTCCATAGTTAACATCAATTCTGTTTCTTTCAAAAGCGTCAAAAATCAGATCGAAATATGCACGTATGCCGCGTATATTGTCAACCATACTTGCAGTTTCATCAATTAATAGTATGAGATCAACCCTTTCTGAAGTGTTTGCTTTGATGAGTTCATCAGCGATAGCTTTCATCATCTTGATGTATGATCCCGTAGTTCTGGTGCCGCCTGAGCTACTACTTCCACCCCAATTACCTATACTGGTTGCACGTAATGCATCACCCCGTCTGCCTATATACTGTACATTTGGGGCATTCACGGATGGTGAAATACCACTTAAAGTGTTCTTTATATCAAACTCTACTTTTTTAGTATCTTCTTGAATATCCTCATTGTCTGTTCCTGTTGATCGTGATAACGACAACGTTTCTCTATTGACACTTTCGGGTGTTGTGCGAATCTTTTGTAGATCGGAAACATGCATAGGTGATCTGCGTGCGTAATTGTGCTTAGAAACGTCATCAGGTTTCGGTTTGCCAGTATTGGTCTTATATATATCCCTTACAGTATGCGTTTCGCCCTTACTGTTACTAACACTGGCACTAACATTCCATTCCGATTGCAAGTTTATCGTTGGTTTTGGGATATGTGGTTTTTCAACTTTTACTTCAACAGCGGGTTCAGTCTTAGTCTTAATTGGTTCATCAAGGGGTGTAGGCGGTCTAATTAAGTTAGTTCGAGGTAAGTAAATAAGTTCCCCATCTATAGAACGTTCTTTAGGCAGTGGGTCTTCAACAATAGGATTGAACCACCATAGACATAATAGGATGATTATGTGTATGCTGCACGAGTAGACAAGGTATTTAAAGGGAGACTTATGCAATTTCATAACGGTCTGTTCTTACTAAAACTTGTAGGTCGGGTAGAGGAACGAAACCCGACACGTATTGATTGGAACTATCATGTCGGGTTTCGTTCCTCTACCCGACCTACTTATTTAGTCTGGACTATCCAATAATGCGTTTGGTTAAGGGTGCTTGTTACAGATGAAATTCTACGACATCTCCATCATAGATGACATCATTTCGGCTAACAGGTTGTCCATCGTGCCAATTAGGACCCCATATCCGAGCAAGCTTGAAATCCTCAAAATCTTTGTGTAATCCCATCGCAGCATCAAGCACAGTTGAGCCATTCGGCAGTACAATTGGATCATCTCGTTCTAACTTCTTACCCGGTGCTTTTGGATAGACTCGGACGATATTTAGTGTGTCGTAAATGCCTTTAAACAGCGCATCTATACCATCACCTGTTTCCGCTGATACTGGATAGATTTTGAACTTTTCCTCATAAAACTCTTGTAAGATTTCTAATCTGTCCCTTGCACCTTCAGCATCCAACTGATTTGCTGCAACCAAGAATGGTATGGTCGACTCATCTGCATCTCCGTTCTGTTCATTCAATGTCGTCAGCACGAGTTCCAATTCGTCTAATAGACTATCACTTGCTAAACTGATAACGGTTAGACAGAGATCACAATTTCTAAGGAGTGTCAGTACCGTAGAAGCTACAAAATCCTGCATGAGTGACGGGGTGTCAATAAGTTGGAACTGTATATTCTCATATTGTAACATACCGACAACCGGTACTGTGGTGGTGTAGGGTGTTGGAGAAACCTCCGATTTTGCCTTTGTATACTTTGCAAGAATCTGTGATTTACCACTATTGGGTGGACCGAACATGACGATCTGTCCGGCCCCCTGTTTTGGTATATGTTCGCTATAGCCTTTTCTACCGCCACCCTTTCCTAATTTACCTGAAGCACCTTTCTTCAAAACAGCAATACGTTTGCGTAAATCGGAGACGACCTTCTCAGTTCCTTTGTGCTTTGGGACAATACTCAACATCTCTTCTAATAGACCGAGTCGTTCCTCATCTGACTTTGCCGATTCATGCTGATGTTTTAGCTTATAGTAGGTCGGTGGTAGATTGGCAGGCATACTGATCTCCAAATCTTTGTTTGCAATCTCTCAAAATAACTGATAGAATCAAGATGTAATGGTATTGCGGAAAAAGTTCTCCATTCTCAAGAAACCGTTCCTGAATTCCTTAGTATCAACATAATAACAATTTTTCCTTCAAATGTCAAGACAATCAAGTAAATCATATTCTCATCATAACACCGTGATAACCTTGATGGTTATACTGTCCTCATTCTATTTTCTGTTTACTGCTTCGGCAGATCGAGGTGAGGAGCTATTATCCAAAGTGCAGAAAGATACCTTAGTTTCACATGTTACTTCCTTGCAGGAGAATGTCGCTTTCAATCTTGCTAAAGAAGCGTACAACACCCGAAGTGCACACCATCGGGACGCAACAGACTCTGCTGTAAATTATATCAAGAGGATACTAAGTAGATCGAAACGTTTACTTATGGCTGAACAGAATGTGGGGGGTATACGTAATGTGATCGCTATGCTGCCAAAAAAACAGACATCTATCAGTGATCGAGTGTTTATCATCTGTGCACATTACGACACCCGCGCTGTCCGTGAACCGGATTGGAATCCGTTATCATCCAAAGCACCAGGAGCAAATAAGAACGGCACAGGTATTGCTGCCTTACTGGAAATTGCTAACATCTTAAGCCGATATGAATACGACCACGATCTGATTTTTGTCGCTCTTGGGGGCGAGGAACTTGATTTTCAAGGCAGCCATAATTTCATTCAGGATTCTATCCATTCTGGTGATACAAGTCGTAATACATTAACCGACACACATTTTGCGATTTCAGGAAGGATAACCGCTGTTATCAATTTAGATATGATTGGATTCAACTGGAAAAGCGAACTGGTAGAGGTGATCACAAATAGAGATTCCGCTTGGATTAGTCGGGCATTGACAATATCTAACTCATGGTATGAAATCGGACTGAAAATTAGAAGGACACAAGATGAATTTATTGATATTTCGTCACACAAATCTTTTTGGGATGTAGGTTATCCAGCCGTTACGTTGATTGAAAGTTCAACACCGTGGCGTGATTCACAGAATTACGATGCCAATCCTTATTATCACACCTTTAGAGATACTGTTGACAAAGTTAACTTTAGTTTAGTCAGCAAAGTGACGCAATTAGTTTTAGTAACGATTGACAACCTACTGACCAATATGTTTCATGCAGACCGTGCGTTACCACAGATTACGGTTGAATTACCTGCTCTCGTCAAGCAGAATCCAGTTCAAGTCACCGGTACTTACAAGGCTGACTATCCGATAGAGATCATATTGCATCCGAGTCAGGTCGTTGCCAAGTTAGATAAAGAGAAACAGACATACACTGCTACTGTCCCGTTGTCTCCTGGGGCAAATAACCTGATTGTCATTGCACTCTTTCCCTTAGGCGCAAACTCTGTCAGACGATCCGTTGTACTGGATGAAACTTTCGTCTGGAAGGATGTCAATATTTATCCGAATCCTGTTAGAGTTAGCAATCAGACAGAATTTCGGGTTGAAGGTAATCTGGAGATAACGGATATGAGCGTTAATGTATTTGATGTGAAGGGTAGTTTGATAAAAAGGATAGATGGCGTATCTGATAGAATTGACAGTCGTATATGGCGAACATGGTGGAATCAGCAGACTGCGTATGGTTTAGCAGTTTCTGCTGGGATATATGTCTGTCAGATTACTGTGGAAGTAAAAGGTGAAACGCATACTATTTTGAGGAAATTGGCTGTTATGCGGTGAGAGAAGTGGAAGGGTGGAAGGCGGAAGAGTGGAAGAGTGGAAGGATGGAAGAGTGGAAGGGTGGAAGGATGGAGATTGAATAAAAAGCTCCTTGAGTTCATGTTACTTGTATGTTCGGTAGTTGATAAATGTTATCCGATTCGGAGATATTTCAACATTCCGAAGGATTCTCGACTCACTATATTGACCATTCGCATCGTAAAAAGAAGAGTGTCACGTCATGGCTGCCTTACTATTGCTTCGTCAAGTGCTAATTGATGTGTTTGAAAGGGTCGGGAGTCGAAGTTCCCTCCTACCGTAAGCAACCCATCGGTAGGAGCGATCTCCGAATCGCGACCTACAATATTATGTTGACGAAACACTACTTCAATATCAACATCTTGCGTGTGGCAGAAAATTCGCCTGCGGTGAGTGTGTAGAAATAAACACCACTTGCTACAGCTTCACCTTGTGCGTTTTTGCCATCCCAATACGCTGCACGGCTGCGATCATGATACTTGCCAATTGCTTGATGTCCTAATGTTAGTGTTCTCACTAACTTCCCATCCGCAGCGTAGATACGCACCGTCACATCTGCAGGTTTTGCTAATTGATACGGGATCCACGTCTCAGGGTTAAATGGGTTTGGATAGTTCGGCAGCAGTGCTGTTTCTTTCGGTGTTAATGCTGCCAAGAGTTGTTTCAACATCTGTATCCCGCGGTGGAAAGCCGGGTCTGTTAAGTTCATCTTACGTGCTTCATGCAACCATGCCTCTATATCTGCTCTTGTGGGAGTGATTTCCGAATAGAGATCTAATGCAAGCGGTGCAGCCGCAGTGTTACCAAATGCTGCGGCGACCAGTGTTAGATCAACGATATTTACAACACCATCACCATTCACATCTGCAGCATTTGCACCTGTCTGATCCAAGTTAGACGCGACGAGTGTCAGATCAACGATATTAACGACACCGTCTTCGTTTACATCTTCAGGTAGGTGTGTTGGTTTGGTTATCTCTGCATTTCCGGTTTGTGGTGTAAAACTTTCACCAGCACTGTCTGTCAGTAGCACATCAGATAATGTAACGGTAGAGACTTTGACAGCAGTAACTTCAAAGGTTATTGTAGCGAGTGTACCATCACCGTTGCTTTCTCCGTCAAGAGACGATGCCGCGAGCGTTATCGTTTTTCCTTTTGCAACCACAGGGATAGCAAAAGCTCCGGATGGTAGGTAATTGCTGTTACTGCTTTCTATGTACTTGAGAGCGGTTGTATCAAACTGCAAGGTGGCTTGATACCCTGCGACGTTTGCACCGCTGGTGATATTAAGTGAGAATGTGATCTGCTTCCCTCTATTTGGTGAGGCTATGGTTTTGGGAGAAAGATCAACCGTGGTGTTGTCTATCTCCGTTTCCACAGGTGTTGTTGGGGAGTCAACTTCATCAGTTTCTGAAGTCTCTGGCGTGCTTGGTGTGACATCCGTGGTGTCGGAAGGTGTCATGTCCCAGAATAGCACTGTGCCATCATGACTCCCGCTTGCAAGCGTCTGTCCATCTGGACTATACGCAAGACTTACAATGGCACCGGAGTGTCCGTATAAGATATTTTTGAGGGTGCCTGTGCTGACATCCCATAAACGCACCGCATACCCTGCTTCGTCAACGGGACTTTTGGTTAAGGGACCATCCCCACTTGCGAGTGTGGTGCCATCGGGGCTAAAAGCGACGCTCACAAATCTCTCATCTTCCCAGAGTATATCCCTGTCTTCTGTAAGTCTATGTTTCAATCTACCTATTGTTGCATCCCACAAATAAACAAAACTTCCAATTGCAGCAGCAACCATGTTTCCATCGGGACTATACGCAATATCGCGGACATGACCATCCGCGAATGTGAGCAGATGTACCACCCTTGCGGTTTCCACGTCGTATACGATAAGTTCCTTGCCTGAGGTGAAATCATCAAGAATTCGGAAACTTTTCAGGGATCTACCGGTTTCCACATCTCGTAAAGTTGCCGATGTTCCAAGATAAATATCCTGACTAACAATCTTCGTACCATCCGGACTGAACGCTACTTTCAAACCACTAATGAAGGTGGTGCCATCGGGACTATACGCAACATCATGATGATTATAACCATCAAATATGTGTTTGGTCTTGTGCGTTTTTGCATCCCATAACCATACCTTGTTATAGTGTGCCCCAGCGATGGTCGTGCCATCCGGACTGAACGCAAGACTGTCTACACCCCACCAGGGGAAGCCGGTGGAGACTTTTTCAAGCGAGTGTTTATACGTGTGTGTCGCGACATCCCATAAACCGGCAGTTCTGACAGAATCATCACCCCCAACAGCAAGCGTGTTCCCGTCAGGACTATACGCTAAAGTATGAATAGCGTTGGAGTGTCCGGTAATCGTGTGTTTGAGAGCACCTGTTGCCGTATTCCAGAAGCGCACTGTGCCATCTTCATACCCACTGGCGACTGTTTGGCTATCCGGACTATATGCGACACCGCTAACTGTGGTGGTGTGAATAAGGTGCTCACCGAGTGTGTGTCTGCGGTTGCCCGTATCTGCATCCCATATACTTACCACTCCAAAATTACCTCCAACGGTGATCGTCTTGCCATCGGGACTATACGCTACAATAGAATAACCACCGTTAAAGTGTGTGAGCGTGTCTATCGGTAGGTTCGCTGCGACATCCCAGAGGACCACACTTTGATTGAAAGCTGCACATGCGATGATTGTGCCATCGGGACTAAACGCAACATCCAAGATTCTACTATCGGTGGGTTTTACTGCTTTTTGGAATGTCCCCGTTATTCCACTCCACAAACTAAGTCTATCAGAAACTCCAGTGGCTATCGTGCTGCCATCAGGACTAAATGCTATAGAGTCCGGAGCACCGTTGTGGTCAAGCGTGGCAATGAGTGTGTCAGTTTCCACATTCCATAAAAGTCCATCATCCCAATCCCCAACAGCGATTTTAGTGCCATCTGGACTGTATGCGATACTGCGAATATTTAAGGTATATCCGTCGCGATCATGCGAAAGCGTTTTTATACGTGTATTGGTCACTGCATCCCATAAAATTAAATCAGCACCGGACGCACCTGCAAGTGTGCTACCGTCGGGACTGTATGCGATATTATTGGCGTGTGTCGCGATCAGCGAGCGTGCTTCATAGGTCTCCGCATCATAGATCCAAATCCCCACAGTCGTTGCCACAGCCAGCTGTGTACCATCTGGAGAATACGCTATATCTCTGATAATACCTTTCCCCAGACGTGCTTTCGCACCTTCGGGTAAGCCCCACGTTGTGTTGGCTTGGATAAAGGTGTTAAGGAAAAATAAAGTGAAAAGTATAACTATTAACGTTACCGTTGTTTTCATGGATAATGATCCTTTTTTAAGATTTCTAAGAATATATCACTAAGTTGTACATCAAGCATCAATCAAAGTAGATTAAATATAGGGCAGACATGTAGACCTGCCCTATAATGGAGAGATACTACTTCAGTATCAACATCTTGCGTGTAGCAGAAAATTCGCCTGCGGTGAGTGTGTAGAAATAAACACCACTTGCTACAGCTTCACCTTGTGCGTTTTTTCCATCCCAATACGCTGCACGGCTACGATCATGATACTTGCCAACTGCTTGATGTCCTAAGGCAAGTGTTCTGACTAACTTCCCATCCGCAGCATAGATTGTAATGCTTACGTCTGCTGGATTCGCCAACTGATACGGTATCCATGTTTCTGGATTGAACGGATTCGGATAGTTTGCAAGCAATGCAGTCTTTTGTGGTGTGCTTACTGCCAAGAGTTGCTTGAGGTTAGCAATCCCTTCACGGAAAACAGCAGAACCGTCGTCTGCAACTTGTGCAAGTGCAATCCATGCCTGAACTGTTCCCGGTTCAATATATTCTTGCACAGGAACGTTTGCAGAAGGAGATGCACCGGCTGATTCCCCAAAGTGTTGGGCGATAAGAACCAAATCCAAGATATTGACATGCCCGTCCCCAGTGACATCCGCACGCGGGTTAGTCGGAGGAGATAGTCCGAAATTTTGTGATACGATAACCAGATCCAGGATATTTACCACACCATTTTCATCAACATCCCAGGCACCAAGTTCAAAAACGGTATCCTCTTTTTCGCCAACGTATTCGTAGGGTCCAATGTCCACAGTATCGCCGACAGGTCGGGTAACACCATCAAAATCAACTTCAGGGGCATACATATTCGTCCCCGCATCAATCGCAGGACTTGCGGGTTTTAGATGGAAATCCTTTTCATTGAGCGGATCAATAAAGAGAGGGACAAGAGCAATATTATTACTGGCATTTCCTGCAAGTAATTCCCACAACTCCAAATCGTTTCCAAGACCGGAACCTGCTTGTGAGGTAATATCCTTCCCAATACTATAAAATATGTTATGGGTAATTGGGAGAGTATCGGTACCTTCAAAGTAGATAGCAGTCTGCATACCGGCGAAGATGTTATTGTGGAATCGGCATCCAGGTGAGTTCAGCCATATAGCAGGTGCAGATTCAACCGCGGTGGATTCATCAGGAACCATGAAAAGATTGTTAAAAAAGTGAACGGGTCTATTTTCCACAGTTACAGAACCAACACCATCTGCACCACGAATACTTTTGTTGTTATAGAAAATATTGTTGCTGATCTCTATAACACTATTTTCGGAACCATGACGATTATTGATCCGGATTCCGCTCCTGCTATCATAAACGGTGTGGGAATTGCTATCAAAGATATTGTGGGAAACTTTAACGGTTTTTGGGTTATAAACTTCAACCGGACTGAAATTTCCTGTAAATTTATTGTAAGAAATATCGCCGGTCATGTCTCTAATGGAACAGTAAGAAAAATAATTATCAGTAAAAGTATTGTGAGTGAAATTCCCGTTGAAGTTAGCAATCAAAATGCTTGCATTTCTTTCATTCTCTTTGCCATTGTTCTCAAAGGTATTGTGGGTAACATCCCCGGTTATATTTAAAGTATACATAAGATACTGAGAATTATTTCCGATGAAGGTATTGTGGCTAATGTCTCCAACTAATGAACCAGATAAATAAAAGACAGCCTTCTGGTCGCCCCATCCCGAATTATTGCGAAATATGTTCTTGGTAATATTACCTATAGAATCAACACGTATCCACTCACCCTTGAAATTACCGCCTACCAAGAGTCCGCCTTGTTTGTTACCTTCAAAGGTATTGTTGTTGACTACTACTTTATTGAGAGTCCACACGCCTGCTCCAGGATTGTTGATGAAAGTATTCGCAACAAGCACTAAAGGGGTCTCTGCCCATAAACCGTTTGTGGTTTTATATATCTCTTTAGAACTACTGCTGACAATACATCCTTCCAGTGTGTTGGGGACTTCTGTCGTACCGGTCAACATAATTTGAGCTTCATTATAACTGCTGCGGTCTCCTATGTTGTCCATGTTCTGGATCGTCAGGTTCCGGATGTGGACCCCTCCGACGTTTTCACCGAGAAGAATTGGGATTTTAGTCTCGCCTAAGTGTTCTGCGTCAATGATACATTCGTTTGCATTGGTTGTACCTTCAATGATCATCCCGTTCCGCAGCTTTAACGGAAATATTTCGCGTTCCTGTACAGGTTTCGCTGGGTCAGCATGGTAGGTGCCAGGACGGATACGGACATACCATGGATCCGGTAAGTTATTTCTGGCACTGATCGCAAGTGCTAAGGTAATCGTTTTATACGGTTTATCCGCAGAACCTCTACCTGCGGCAGCATTGACACCGTTGACAGCATCCACATAGATCTGGGAGTAGTTCGGTGCGATGTCTATAGGTGGTTTTGGAGTGCCTGTCGGTTCTTGAATAAGATAATTGCTGATTATCTCTGCCGCAACTTCTCCATTTGGCAGACTTTTAGACTCTGCAGGCTGGTTGCTAGAGTGCAAAATAGCAAGTCTGCCAAGATTTCCATCTCGAACAATGACAGGGTCTGCGTAAGCTGCCTGAGTATTCCCTGTATCGCTTGCGAAGACCTTTTCAGCGTACCAATCCCCTTGGAGTTGATTTAAAGACATAGGTCTGTAAGCATCAAAATTGGCTAAACTCGGTGTTAACGCAGTTCCATCGGATGTGACGATCATTGGCAAGGGTGTGTCAAAGTCATGCCCCTGAATGAAAGAGGTTATATCAGGATTGTCCATAAGGTTTCGCAATCCGTGATAAGCGATGATGTCCAAATTACCCGCACCTGAGTCAGCATAATAAGCGATATAATCTGCATGATTCAGAATGGTATTTCCATCCGTTGTTTCAATCCAATTTTCTGCAATGGAGCCATCACCCTCACGGTAGACAGAGGTAGGGAGTACACCGTAAAGCACAAGGACATCAACATTGCCATCATTGGTCGTCTGTAGCATCCAATCCCGAACGAACGCTCCATTTTTTGTTATCTCTACAGAGATACCTTCAGCTTCCAGAAGATTCCTTGTCGTTTCTGCAGCCATTTCTGCATCTTCCACGTCTATCCCCGCACTAAGATTTGTATAAATCACAACATCTATCGGGTGCGCTATGTCTACAGGAGGTGTTGTTGGCATCTCTGCCGGCGGTACCACTGTATAGGTTGTCCCTTTTTCAAACCCGAAAAATCCCGACCAGCCTCCCCAGCTCTCATAAACAGCAACTAACAAGATATTCTGACCTTGTCTCAAGCTGATATGAAAAGATTCTTGGTAATCGTAAGCCCCGCCCCCAACAGGCTTAGTATGCACCAAAGTACCGTTAAGCCAGACCTGTACCGTATCATCACTCCCGACATACATCGTTGTTCCTTGTTCGGATGGCGACTCTAAAGTTATGACCCCGTATGCAACATGATTATCAACATCGCCGGTCCCGAGTCCGATCGCGTTCACCAGATCATTCATGTTATTATTGCCTGTCGGTGCGATTTTACCGGGAGTCCATCTTTTGTTCCCAACGGTGTCGCCTGTATTCGCCCCTTCAGTGGCAATAGCAGTTTCTGTCACGCTACCATGGCTCGCTTCTGCTAAATAATCTATGCCGCTGGCAATCGCTTGTTCACCATTACTGTCGCCTGTGGGCACAATCGTCCATAACCAGGGACCCTCTATTTTTGGTCCCGCTTGTGCTTGCTGTGCAAGTTCTGTCGCATCTGTTGTTGCCCGGAAATAGTCAAAAGTAACGGTTAAACCGCCAGGTGCTTCGCCTTGGCAGATGCCAGTGAAGATGCCGACTTCCAACGGTCCTTGAAGCGCAACAGTTGTCTCTCCTGTATAGACCCACTCACCTTGTGCATGCGGTTTATACCATGCCGTGTAGGTATCACCATCCCGATCAAGCCGTAGTGCAATCGGAATATTCCCTCCTGGCGGATTGTAACCGAAGGCATCATGAAAATGAAGTTCACGCTGCTGAAATTGGAGCACCGCTGTGTTCCCACTTCCACCCCAAGGGTCCTCAACACCGTACCCCCACATTTTCAACGTCACCCATTCGTTCTGTGTCGGTGATTTTATGATTAAGCCAGCAACTGCACATACATCCTTATGGTCAAAAATCAGGGACGTTTCAACAGAAAACTTTTCCTGATCTGTAACCTGGTAAATCCGTCTGGTGTAATCGGCATCCCAAAGATTTTGGTAGAATGCTCCTTCAACAACAAGGTTGCCGTTGCTTAGCATGTAAGAACCTTCATTTCCCTCCTGAACGTGCCAAAACGTATTCTGAACTTCCCAAAACGATTGAAGGTTCTGACCACTGCCATCAAATTCATCGCTTTGTAAACCTTGCGCGTTGCTATTATTGGCAGCTGCAAGTAGCGTAGCTGTAACTTCGTCAATGTTATCATCTGCCTCTATGCTATCAGATGCTGCAACTACAAGTAGCATAGCTGCAACAAATAGGACAATTAGTTTACGTGATGTCATTAAAGTCTGCATAATAAATAAACTCCTTTACGGTTATGAATAACGTTAGTTTGATAAGATAATTAGATCTGTTCCAACTATAGGTATCATAACATATACAGTAATACTAAGTCAAATCCTTAATATATTAATATATTAATATATTAATGGGGTGTAAAGTTATTGTCACTAAAGTATCATATCCTGGTAGTTGTCTGAACCTGGATTTACAAGATAAGAGGATTTTCAGGATAAGAGGTATCTCATGAAGGGAGTCTTATCCTGAAAATCTGGAAATCCTGGTCAAATCTGGAAATCCTGAAAATCCTGGTTCAGACAAGTAACCAGAACTTTACACACCCAAGGCTACCAAATTTTGTTGATACTCTCAAGTTTTTTTGATAAAATATACCAATACGTCGCCACTATATCCACGTGCTAAAACAGCGGGGCTTGTGACAAAAGAGCGATACTTCAGAGGAGATATGAAATCTTACAAGAACTATTGAAGTTTTGAGGTGTTTTTAAATGGGGTTAATGGGCAGGAATTGATATACGAACATGAGTTTGATAAATCAGAACAAACAACTTACGTAGGTTGGGTTGAGGAACGAAACCCAACATCTTGACCCATTATAGAGTAATACATGTCGGGTTTCGTGCCTCAACCCGACCTACAACGAACATTGCATTTAATTATCAAACTCCCGTTAAATTAACAAAAGAATCCGTAAATACTATGAAAGTTCAAGCAGCAGTCATGGTCCGACCAGGACAAATTGAAATACAAGAATTCGACAAACCAACTCCCGAAGACGATGCACTGTTATTAAGAGTTGACAAGGTCGGCATCTGTGGTAGCGATAAGCACATGTATCTTGGACACACCGCACTGAAATTCCCAGTCATTCCCGGTCATGAAGTCGTCGGTACAGCAACTGAAATTGGAAAGTATGCAAATCAAGTGATGAACGTGATGGGAGGTCCAATCAAATCTGGTGACCGAGTTACGGTAGTTCCCGGTTCCAAAAACTGCGGTAGATGTTATTACTGTTTACACGTCCCCGGACGTCCAACACTGTGCTCAGGACGAACAATCTATGGGTTCAGCAATAGTGAGACCCCTCCCTATCTAACAGGGGAATTCTCAGAATACACCTACATTCATGGTAACTCATGGGTCTACAAAATACCGGATGAAATACCAGAAGAGATTACAGTACTTACTGAGCCTGTAGCTGTAGCGACCCGCGCAGTTGAACGCGCATGTTCACCTGGATTACCACAAGTAGGGGACGGTTATAGCATTGGCAGCAGTGTCGCAGTCCTTGGATGCGGACCCATCGGACTCCTTGTAATAGCAGTATTACGCGATAGCGGGGCTGGTACAATCATCGCAACTGACCTGGTAGATAGCCGTTTGGAAATGGCAACACAGATGGGGGCAGATGTTGTCATAAATGTAGATAATACTTCACTAAAAGAACGCACTGAACAGATACAGGCTCTTACAAACGGCGTAGGCGTAGATATTGCCATTGAGTGTGCTGGTATCCCATCCGTCTTCTCCGAAGCATTAGATGTTGTGAGACGAGGCGGAAAGGTCATTGAGGTAGGACATTATACAGATTCAGGCATAACCGAGGTAAGACCACATCAGATATGCAATAAAGACCTTGATGTGTGCGGTGTATGGGCTTACCCACAGATCCAGTTCCAAACCGCTTTAGATTTCCTGCAACGAACACAGATACCCTTACACAAACTCATAACACATCACCTGCCATTGAATGAATTAGAAGCAGGTATCAACATGCTGGGAGATGAAGGGGTCTACAAAGTTGTAATTGAACCCAATTTATAATCAGGAATGATCAATTGAACAGATAAAACCGAAACAACACAAAGGTGAAAAAATGAAAAAACTGAAGCATATCTCCATTTTGCTATGTCTACAGATACTGATATGTATCTGCGGATTTGACAGCACCATAAACTCGGCTGAGCTTGCCGGACCCAAACTCTCAATTGATACTACCGAACCCAGAATCTATAAAATGATCAAAAAAACAAAAGAATACATCATCAATCAACAGAATAAAGATGGTGGTTGGTCGTTATTACCAGGTGGAGAAAGTGATGTCGAAATTACTGCTCTCGCTATCTGGGCATTAATTGAAGCAGACTGGGGAACTGGTTCAAGAATCATTCGTAGAGGTGTCAGATACCTAAGAAATAGTCAGCGAGAAGATGGCAGTTGGAATGACAATACCGCACATACAATTTTTGCACTCATCGCTCTGACAAAAGCTAATACCGATCCAGAGGCAAGATTTGATGGACTCTCTTGGATAAAAAAGGCACAAAATCGCAGTGGAAGTTGGGGACGTAAAGGTAACAGCACTGGACAGGTGCTATATACCTCAGCAACGCTTGTAGGATTGAAATACCTCGGTTTCAATCACAGAAGCTTCGACTCACTCCTTCCAGGTATGGAATGGCTGGAAAGCTTTGAACAAAGAAACAGGGAAGGATATTGGAATTTGCCAGGAGGAACACAATCAGATATATACATAACCGCATGGGCTCTACAAGGTCTATTACCCGTATATGATGTTGATACACAGATTGCTTGGTTAAAGCAGTTTCAGAAGACAAACGGTGGTTTTCCAAGATTTCCAGGAAAAGAGAGCGACCCTGAAGTGACTGCCACTGTCATTATGGCTCTTGCAGCAAATGAAGACCCGCTAAATACAAGACGTGTTGCAATCAATTATCTTACGAAAGTGCAAGCAACGGATGGCAGTTTTATCAGTAAAATACCCATAGAAATCAACTCACCTAAGGCAAACCTACAAACGACATGCATGGTCCTGATTGCAGTCCATTCAAAAACTGATGGAAAACCGTAAGTGATTTGTCAAGTGGATAGTCCAGACTAAATATGTAGGTCGGGTAGAGGAACGAAACCCGACACGTAATGATTGCGTTTACCATGTCGGGTTTCGCTTCGCTCTACCCGACTTACTATGTAAGAGCAGACAGCCCCTAAAACTCAACCAATAGTTGAGGAACAATGGCTGCACTTCGTGTAGACTTTTCAACATTATTGACTTGATAAACAACTCGTGCAAAAGCACCTTCACTAAAATGCCACGTCAGAGCTCCACCAAGGGTAGTCCAAGTCAGTTCTTCAGGTTCTCTGTCTATTGAAAACGTGCTAAATAGATCTCTATCCGGATTCCAAACATCATACTTTAGACGAATATCTAAACTCTCATTCAGTGGTAATTCTACATGAAAGTAAAATCCCTCTACAGATGCATGCCTATCTTCTGATGAATTTGGAACACTAAGATATGTCAGGAGTTCTGTATCTCTTCCTGTAACCCACTCCGTTGCAAGATCAAACTTCCACACCTTGAAACTTGTCGCAAGACCCAAACGACGTTTATAGACCAAAGTTGACGGATTAACATCTCCATTGATTGCATTAAATGGGTAACTGTTCCCGTCAAAATATGAAGTACCAAACCAGAATCGCTTCCCAAATACAGGCAAAGTGCCATTCAGGTGAACAAACACGGGAGGACTATTGTTTCTAATTGGTCTCAGAACTCCACCGCCACTTCCATGAGGACCAATCCGTATGCCAGATGTCACCGTACCATCAGTTACAGTACGAAGTGAATCCGGTCCATCCGCAAGTGATAACACATAAGAAACAGGACCAACGAAACCGTTCAATTGAAGACCCCGATCAGAAATAAAACCGATATTCTTTCGCACCAGATTATACAGGGGATTAGCAGCAGCATCCGATCTTGTATCTATGCCAAACCCATGCCGAAACCTACCCAGTTTCAAGGATGTACCTTTCGGTAATACTGGCAACCCTGTCAGAATAGCATAAACAAATCCGTGGTCATCCGCTACCTGTGTGCCTAACGGTGAGGTCGTCAACAGTTGTTCACCCAATATACTCACATGGTCACCTACGTTAGTTGTTGCCACCAGTTCTGCAACATGGATCAACGTTGTCCCACTATCCCAATTGTCTCTATCCGGTATCAGGTCTTGTCCGCGTGTAATACGACGAATATCCAAAGCACCACCAAAGATGAGATTACTAAATGCACCGCCAAAGAATCCAGAATCACTTGAATCCTCCGCTGTATCAACATCATCAAAACTAAACACATCATCATCTTCAAGTATAAGTCCTTCCTCCGATTCTGATTGTTCAATTGATGTGTCTACATTTTCAGGTGTACTTGCAGCATCACCAGGATAAGAACGAGCGATAAGTTCTGCTATATTGCTAAATCCATCTTTATCTGAATCGGTCTTCTCAATACGGGTAAACGTAGACAGATTCATACCGTTGTGTAAGAATGCTCTGCCGTAAGGATTCTGTGCATCTCCTCCCTTCTTTGAGAAATGACAGACATTACAGCCACTTGTCCATCTATATTTCGTCTTGAACATTTTATAGAATGCAGGAAGAGCATAGACCGATTGGTCTGCAATAATGGCACTGAAAAGAACCATTATACATAAGAGAATCACTTTTCGCATGGTAAAGTCCTTCTATCAAAGTAGTTTTAGGTTACGTTAGATAACCATCCAAAGTGTAATGCGGTTCTAATATGCATCAAGGTCAATTTAATAGTAGTAGGCACTCTCCGAGTGCCGTCTCTTATGCTGGTCTAATATGCATCAAGATCAATCCCATCCTCAGTAAAACGGGTGTGTACCTGATTCACAAACGTCACAATTTCATCCCACTTTTTACGCGTTTCATCTGTAATACCATTCTTGTCAAGTGCATTCGCAAATTCTGTAACCGTCTTACTGAATTTCTCCTGCACCTCAACATATTCTTCAGTTTTATCAGCGTTTTTTGGTGGATCAAAATCGGGTATCATCTTAGCATATAGCGCAAGTCTTTTCGCTGCGGTAACCGCATCATCCTTACCCTCATCCTCATCAAAATAGTCGACGATGACATAGTAGTCATCAACCATCAGTGTCATGAGTTCTCTAAGGTCTTCGACTTCAGGTAGCTCCTCAGGTGTTTCCTCAGGTTCTGGTTTCGTATCTTCCTCCGATTTTGGTTTCCGTTTAAGGAAGAGTGCATAACTCATGATCAGTGTTTTTCTCGGCATCAAGGCAACAGCTTTTGAAGCTTCTTCTTGTCCCTTAACTGCTGTGATGTCCTTACCAACTTCAAACTTATCCTCTATACCCTTATCGATAAACTGCTTGAGAAACTTCTCAGAAGCTATCGCATCAGATTCCTTGTGTTCATAGACCGCGACCTTGGTAACTTTCCCTTTCATGTTCAGTCCTACACCACAGTCAATAACCCCACTCGGCCCCTGTGCATCAACAAACAGCACCAAACCAAGCGGCTTTTTTTCCTTGCTTAACGCAATATAAAAGATCGGTTTCAGATCCTCTTTACGAAGTTTCGAACCTAATTCCTTCTCAATTGAAATTATCTTATCTTTTGTCAAAACAACATTACGTTCAACGAACTTCTTTGCCTCTGGAAAGATACCATAAAGTTTCTTACTCGGAAACTCAGTTTCATGTGCTTCGCTGAGCAATGGTGTAAACATCATCATTGATACTATTAAAAACAACATACCTATACGAGTCTGCATGTAGTATTTGGATAACATCTTTTCTCTCCTAATTCCTAATGTTTAAATTGTCTGCTGCCGAGGCAGCAGACATTATGGTGAAGTTTAAAAATAATTACACACTTTCGGACCACGGTAGGTGCGGTTTCCCAACCGCACTGGTACAGACTGTATAATTAATTCAAAAATTTACCATAAAGGTTACTTTTCTACTTTGACCATAAAAGTAGGGAACAGAACCTGATCCCCATGCTTCACCTGTCCGAAAATCTGGTATATGCCAGCTTTCTTGAAAGTCGTCATCAGCATCACCGTAGGGCCAAATCGATCGGGCATGATACCCTGATGTTGGTGCCCCGTTGTTGGAGGCTTCTCCTGGATTTTTTTCTTAGTCTGTGAAGAATCCATTTCCTTTTTATCATACTTTGAATCCATCGGGACTGTACCGTGTGTATGTAGTATACCATCTAAACGGTTACTGACGATAGCAAAATGCATCGGTGCATCTAAAAATGGTACGAGATCGGTCACAGGTTTCCCCGCATGTGTAAAATGATACGTGATATGTACCATCTCACCAACCTTGATCTTTTCAGGTGCTTCCATTTTCACAATATATTTAGATTCACCTTTCTTTTCATTGATGGAGACAGCCTTGGTAAAACGATCGCCTCCCTGTTCCGTATAACCGACCACACGCTTCTGTCTACGCATGTCATGAGTAAGTTCTGACATCTTCTTGTCACCAGCGACATCTACATAGATGTGTTTTGTGTATTCGGCATCTTCAGCCATCACATCAAGTGCCAGGATATACCGACCCGAATATGGGAAAGTAAATTGCACCGTATACACACCCTCAAGTTCCGCTATCATATCGCGGTCTTCAAAATCTTCTGGATGTACATGTCCAATTGTCTGTAAGTTTTCACTTACTATGAGAACGTGCAAAATTCGGTCATGGTGTACCATCAGGTCCGTAAAGGGTTCACCTTCAGCATCTGTCAGGTGCAACATAAGATTCGCGGGTTCTCCCGCTGAAATCTTATCGGGTTCCGTGTGAAGTTTTACATTTAAGACATCAACATTTTCTGCAGTATGTGCCTTGTGTTCTTTATGACTATCAGCATAAACAACGTTTCCAGATATCAGTGCAACTAAAAACAGCGTTAGAGCAAGTGAATAAAAGCCTCTTGTGGTAAATCGAAATTTCATTTTAAACCTCCAAAAAGTTATCCAGAAATGACGGATAATTATTTCAATACACGTTTCGTATACATTAAAACAGCAGTAATATTAAACAGTTATGGCAAACAGTCTATAGGAAATAAAATGCTTAAGAACGTGTAAATGGAGGTCCGCGGCGGGATATTACGTTGTGAAAAGATGGGTGGGTAAGTGTCGTGAAAGGATATTGGGAAAGGAATTGCTCCTTTTTGTTAGGAAAAATCACAGTAAATTGTACTACTGAAGCGTACTGATGTACTTCTGTTTTACCAATATTGTTAACAAGATGAGAATCATTGGCAATAGTAAACGTTAGGTCATTAGAACCGCAACATTTACCGTGAGCTGATGGTATTTCAGTCTCATCTGTTTCTGCTCTGTGACAACAGGACGAAGTGTCATCTATATTTTCTATCTCTATAAATACATCTGAAAGATTACAGAAATTTTCTGCTGTAGAGGCACACAGAATCGGACATATAGAATGAATGCAAACCGATAACAGAAGTAAAATAGAAAACTGCCAATGCTGTTTAAACATTTTATAGTACCCCAAAGTACATTTTAGACAAACTAACAGATATTGCACTTATACTTTCTAAACTATTATACACCTGAAAATCAGAAAGTTGCAAATAAATTTGCTTAATCAAAAAGCAGTGTTCTGATAAAATAGTTAATAGACACATAATTCCATCTAAATCATCCAAAAAAAATACGCAATCAGGAGAAACAATGCGAAACGAAAAACGACCAAATATATTATGGTATTGCACTGACCAGCAACGTTTTGACACCATAGAAGCATTGGGTAACCCACATATCCGCACACCAAATCTCAATCGACTTCTTCAAGAATCCGTAACGTTTTTAGATACGTATTGTCAATCCCCAATCTGTACACCTTCACGCGCAAGTTTTATGACAGGTATGTATCCATCTGCACTCAGCGTTACCGGTAACGGTAATCCTGTCTTCCCAAAGCATTACGAAAATCGGTTGATCACTAATGTACTTGCCAAAAACGGATACGACTGTGGTTTAGTCGGAAAACTGCATCTTGCGAGTGCTTTTGATGGTCAAGAATATCGTGTAGATGATGGATATCGCTATTTCCAATATAGTCATGATCACGGAAAACCGAATGCTTATGGACATGACTACGCTGATTGGCTACGGACTCAAGGCGTTGAACTTAAAGAACTCCTGAATCAGAGGGTAGTCGTTCAACAACCGAAGAAAAAGACTGGACGTTTTCCTGAACCAACACCAGAATGTGATAATATTCCACCAGAATATCATCAGACACGATGGTGCACAGATAAAGCTATAGAATTCATCCAAAAGAATCGTCAGAAAGATCAACCCTGGATGCTCAACGTCAACCCATTTGACCCACACCCCGGTTTTGATGCACCCTGGAAATACTATCAAAGGTTTGACCCAGAGACACTACCAGGATGCAACTTTCAGGATAGCGATATAGCATTTCAACAAAAACTAACAGATGCAGGAATTGATTTTCAGTCCCAAGCAAGACACCCCTCTGAGTTTGACCACAAACATGTTCAAGCATCATACTACGCAATGATTGAGCAGATTGACCATGAATTCGGGCGCATATTGGATTTCCTTGACGAACAGAATCTACGCGATAATACACTTATCATCTTCACTTCCGATCACGGTGAATCACTTGGAGACCACGGACTACTTTACAAGGGATGCAGGTTCTATGAAGGATTGACTAAGGTCCCACTTATGATTTCCAATCCAAGCCGGTTTTATCGGGGAATATATCGGAAAGCACTTGTAGAATTAGTGGATATTGTGCCTACAATTTATGACATGTTAGATATGGAGATCCCCTACTATGTTCAAGGAAAGTCACTTATTCAACTCTTGAGCACTAAGTCGTACGACGTGGATCATCGGGAAGGTGTACGCTGTGAATACTTGGGAGCATTGGCGACTGATGACCAGACACACGCAACAATGTATCGTGAGCAAGATTGGAAGCTTGTCGTATATCATCAAAAGGGGATATGTGAATTGTATAACCTCTTTAATGATCCATGGGAACACAACGACCTTTCTGAACACGAAGATTATCAGGAGAAAAAATGGGAATTGATGCAAAAGAGCTTTGATGCTACCGTCTATGCACATCCTCAGATGGTACCGCGTGTCGCATCACATTAATAGTAGTAGGCACTCTCCGAGTGCCGTTCTTAATAGTAGTAGGTACTCTCCGAGTGCCGTCTCTTAAAGGTAAAAAATTAAATGACGGTGAGAGCAATCTTTATCGGTATAGCACTCGTAATTCTGCAGACTGCCATAACACCGTATAATGACTACTACCTTCAAGGGACAGATATTGCTGGGAATCACTTTCCATTAGGTGCGGTCTTTACACTCATTTTTCTCACGTTACTCCTAAACCCAATTCTGAAAAAATTGCTCCCCAAAACAGTGCTAACCGCCTCCGAGCTCATCGTCATCTGGGTGATGATGTCAGTCAGTGCAGCAATTCCTTCAAAAGGCATGATAGGCTTTCTGCTACCCTATTTAGCAGCACCTGTCTATTTCGCAACATCCGAGAATGAATGGTCAGAAACGCTACACTCCCATTTTCCCGAATGGTTGATCGTTTGGGACAAACACGCTGTTACCAACTTCTATGAGGGTGAATCTGTTGTCCCATGGATGCTCTGGATAAAACCGCTCATCGTATGGTCAGTCTTTATCATCTTACTCTACTGTGTAACAATATGTGTATCTATCATCATCCGCAAACAGTGGGTAGAACGTGAGAGATTCATCTTTCCACTTGTTACAGTACCTGTTGAAATGGTGCAGCACAACTCAGGTAATAGAAACCTAACCGGTATCTTTAAGAATCGTTATATCTGGATAGGGTTTAGTATTGCAGCCGCATTTCATCTACTCAACGGACTTCATGAATATATCCCATCCCTGCCATCTATACCAAATCGGTATGATCTATACAAACCCTTTACAGAACGTCCTTGGATTGTCATGGGGTGGTGGCCCCAATTCCGATTCTTTCTCTATTTTTCAGTTATCGGTATCACCTACTTTCTTGCAATGGAGGTATCCTTTAGTTGTTGGTTTTTCTTTCTATTTTTTAAGTTACAATACATAATCATCAATGCATTCGGGATACCGATTAGTCCGTGGATTAGTGCGCGGGGACAGACAATGGCAGCCTACGTTGTGATGGTTCTGGCATTTCTCATTAACAGTCGTGCACATATCAAGGACATCCTAACAAAGACATTCCTGCACACCACGAAAACACAAAACATCAACGATTCAAATGAAGTCATTCCTTATAGATGGGCAGTTTTCGGAGCTCTGTTGAGTTTTGTATTGCTTTCCGCGCTATGCGTCTATGCAGGCATGTCGTTATGGGTCGCATGTAGCATTCTCATCCTGTTTCTAATCGTATCTACAGCACTTTCATGGATGGTTGTCAATGGTGGCATGCTATTGATCCAAGCACCCATGTATCCCATTGAATACTTTGAGATTCTGGCAGGTTCAAGAATAATAAATGCAAATAGTTTAGCACTTTTAGGATTTCAGCGAGTCATGATGCGAGACTGGGGTGGCATACTCATGCCGAGTGTCCTACACGGCTTCAAAGCTGCCGATCCTGTCGGATTAAAGCGGAAATCCATTCTATATGCAATGGTTCTTTCCATAATAATTGCCATCGGAGTGTCCTACGCAGCATCACTCCCACTGATATATGAAATCGGTGGTCTGAACCTTCAGCGAGGTCCATTCATCGGTGCTCCCAGATACCTCAATCATATCGTTTCACTGATACAGTATCCAAAAGACCCGAAATTAGGCGAAGCATACAGTATGTTCATAGGTGCAGGTATCACATCCTTTCTACTGGTCATGCAGCGTCAATTTATGTGGTGGCAACTGCATCCTATCGGATATGTGATGGGAGCAGTTTATTCCTCCTATTTCCTATGGTCTTGTATGTTTATCGGTTGGTTTTTGAAATTCTTGATTCTCAAATCTGGTGGGATCGGCTATTACCGTCGTCTACGTCCTCTGTTCTTAGGTCTGATTGTTGGTGAGTTTGGTATCGTAGGTGCTTGGATGGTACTCGGCATCTTTACCGGAGTCAATTATCAAAACGCATTACCTGGATAACATTAGGGGACTAAAACGCAACAAACCATTAGCGTCAATTTAGTGATTTTTCCAGGCAGGTAGGTTCGGTTTCCTAACCGAACCGGCTTTATAGCGTAATTCCCCTTAAATTGACGACTATAGGGACTAAAACGCTACACACTCAATAAAAACGAATTATTGCATGTTTTTCTCTAAATATGTTATACTAACGTGAGTTTGATAAATCAGATTTTCCCAGGCCGGTAGGTTCGGTTTCCTAACCAATTCAGAATACCAAACGCGTATTCTGACGGATCCTACGCGAAAACCTTTATAAACACAAGTGGCACAAACTCGGTTCGGTTAGGAAACCGAACCTACCGAGTCTATGCAAGTTATATTTTGGGTAAAATGAAGTCCATATACCTATTATCAAACTCACGTTATACTAAGAAACAATGTAACATCCATACACTATTTTAAACGTCGTCAGAAAAAGAGGACATATATGCCGATTGTATCTCACAAAATTCTAAGAGCATTTGTCTACGATATCTATAAAGGAGCAGGGGGCACCGATGAGGACGCACAAATTGTCAGCGACCATATCGTTGATTCCAATTTAGCGGGACACGATTCACACGGTGTCATAAACGCACCTAACTATATCGGCGGAATGGCTGGGGGACCCTCAGCTGAAAAAATGGAAATCGTCAGAGAAAGCGGCGCCGCAACAGTCATTAACGTCAACGGCGCATTGGGTATGGTTGCAGCACGCAAAGCCATGGAAATAGCAGTCGAAAAAGCAAAAACTTGTACAATCGGTGCAGTCGGACTCCATCGATGTGGACACGCGGGCAGGATGGGTGAATATCCACCTATCGCAGCACACGCGGGAATGATCGGAATCGTACTCCTAAATGGAGGCGGAAGATTCATGCATCCACATGGCGGAACATCACGCAGACTGCCACCTAATCCAATCGCAATATCCGTTCCCCGCGCAAATGGAGAACCACTACTACTGGATATGACACTCAGCGTGGTAGCAGGTGGAAAATTACTCGTACAAGCTGCACGAGGCGAAGCAATACCAGAAGGATGGATGATTGATGCTGACGGCAACGCGATAACAAACCCTAATGACTTTCGCGAACGAGCAAATGACACAGCCGTTATGCCACTCGGAGGGTTCCAATTTGGACATAAAGGTTTCGGTCTGGCGGTCATGATTGATGCCATTGCTGGCGGACTATCCTGGGCAGGATGTAGTCAACAAAGTCCTACACGGGGAGCAAGCGGTATTGTCATGTTTGCAATTAATATATCAGATTTTATTGATTTAGTTGATTATGAACAGGAAATAGAATATCTCGTAGAGTGGGTAAAATCGTCCGCACGGATGCCAGGAATTGACGAATTATACGTTCCCGGGGATTTTGAACAACGAAACCGTGAAAAACGAATTAAGGAAGGTATTCCAATTGAACAACCAACTTGGGATAGACTCATAGAAGCAGCCAATCGTTATAAAGTTAATATACCGACAGAAATTAAGACTGAGTAGTTTAATAGTATTCAAAAGACTGAGCACTATACATAAGTATTGAAGGAGGCAACATGAGATACGTAACAATCTTATCCCTGCTATTTGTTAACGTCTTAGGATGTGCTGTATTGAATCAACCAACATTTCAAATCGAACCTTCACAACTCTCCAGTGAAACAAATCCTCAACTCGTTGATGGAAATTTAGATACAGTCAGCACTTTTGTTGTTAACGGAGAGGTAGAGAAAAAATACCGCACATTCTTTGGAGATAAGCATGATGGGAGACCAGCAGAACGAAGGTATACAACATCTGTCAAGGGAAGTTACAGAACACATGCAGTGATTAAACTAAATGATCCTACATACATCTCTTATGTAGAGGTATATCCACAATCACGAATTCCCAAATTAGCATTGACGACAACATTGGAAGACCCACCCCGTTTTGATTCTTCATTTGATGTAGTTCGCGACAAACAACATATCAACGTTGAGGGTAAAACACCTGTCAGAATTAAAATCAATCGAGAGATTCTTTACCTATGCTTAACAGCCGATGGGATAGAGGATAGACAGAATTCTATACGTGATAAGAAGAACAAAGACAAACTGATTCAGGTACCGCTGAAAGGTGCAGAAATTCGTGAAGTGCAGTTCTTTTCTCGGTAGAAACTGAAAAGAACTACATATTATCCTTGACCACCTGAGAATATCCTTGAATTGAATTTTACAAAATTGTATAATAGCAGCAAAGTCTATTTAGTTTTCCGTTTGAGCATTTTAAAAGTCATATATTACTATCTTTACATGTGTCTCCACTTAAAGTTCTACAAAACCGTATTGTGTCAACACAATATTTTCTTGGAGGATTAAAAACCGATTGCAAAAGCAAGCAATAATGGGTGTCCCTATACAGAACAATGCTGAAGTTCAAGCACTCTTCGGTGAAAGTGATGCTTTCTTAAGAATCATTGAAGAGGATTTTGATGTGCGTGTGGTGCTGAAAAGCGACAGTATCGCTGTTCTTGGTGATGACCCGAAAGAAGTCAACAGAGTGGTAACGGTGTTGGAATCGCTGCTTCACCGGATCAGAAAAGGGGAACGAATTCAAACTACTGATGTCAACTACGTTATTCGTGCATCAGGAACTGACGAAAAAAACATAATCAATGATGGTCATGTAGAGTCTATACCCGTATTCTCAAAACGGGGTGTCATACGACCGAAAACCGCTGGACAGAAACGGTACGTTGATGCAATCAAAAACAACGACCTTGTATTTGGAATTGGTCCTGCTGGTACAGGAAAAACATACTTGGCAATGGCAATGGCTGTCTCGGCTCTCAAAAACGGACAAGTCAGTCGTATCATATTAACAAGACCCGCAGTTGAAGCTGGTGAACGACTCGGATTCCTTCCAGGGGATATCGCAGCTAAAGTAGACCCATACCTCAGACCTCTATACGACGCATTATATGATATGATGCCACCGGATACGCTTGACAGCTATATCGAACGCAATATCATTGAAGTTGCACCAATAGCATTCATGCGGGGTAGAACGCTCAATAACTCTTTCGTTGTACTGGATGAAGCACAAAATGCCACTATTGAACAGATGAAGATGTTCCTAACACGACTCGGATTCGACTCAAAAGCTGTGGTTACAGGAGATATCACACAGACTGACTTACCAACGCATAAAGTCTCCGGACTCGCAGACGCACAAGATATACTGAGTGGAATTAAGGGAATACACTTCATTTACTTCTCAAAGGTTGATGTTGTTCGCCATGAACTGGTGCAACGTATCGTTGAAGCATACGAAAACTCAAAACCACCGCCAAATGTTAGACAAATATTAGCCGAATCAGACGAAAAACCTGAAGGATAAACCGGTTGATTGATATCAGGAATAACACTACGCATTCTGAGTTTGATTTTAGTATCATTCATCGCGCGGCATTTCTCACTTTAGCAACACATAAATCAGAAGGTTATGAATTAAGTATCCTGCTCACAAACGATGAACACATAACCGAATTAAATCGGGAATATCGTAATATAGGTTCGCCAACAGATGTATTAGCATTTCCCATGTCACTTAATGATGACAACAGTCTCATCGATTCAAAGATTCTTGGTGATGTTGTTATATCTTTGGAAACTGCTGAAAGACAAGCGAATATTGACAAGCATCCACTTGAAGATGAAATTGCATTTCTAACTGTTCACGGGATACTGCATCTGCTTGGATATGACCATCATACACCAGAAGATGCACGTAAGATGTTCAGCAAACAGACTGCTATACTGCAAAAGATGCAAGTTAATATAAAGAGAACCGATAATTTTGTCTAAGCAACTTAGGACTTACTTATGTTTTCTTAATTTTCGTACAATTAGGATTTTAATGGAGGTGTGATTTCCCATTTGGATGACCTACACATAGCTATTAGATTAGTAATTTTAGGTATTCTGTTGATTTTAAATGCACTCTTCTCTGCAGCCGAAGCGTTGCTTGCAAGATTAACGCGTTCAGATATTATCGATTTTGCAGAGGAAGGGGGAAAAAGATACGAGGTGCTGACATCTCTGTTACATCACCCACGGCAATATTCCCTGACCATCATTACTGTCAAAACGCTCCTAATGGTGGCGATCTTGATCTTCTTCATGAAATTCTGGTTCTGGGAAAGCCACATCTGGTTGGGAGCTACCCTCGCAGTATTACTTCTTGTCGTCTTCACTGAATTGTTCCCTAAAAACTACATCCAGAACAGTCCCAGCGGAACGATTATTCCTGCATTACGTGTCCTAAGAATCGTTTATTGGGGGGGAATCTTTATTTTCTATCCTATAAGATTCTTGGTAAATCTCATCGTACGTATCAGTGGTCGCAAAATTACATCTGTACAGGATAGTATCGTCTCACCAGAAGTATTAGAAACACTTGATATCGTAGCGGAAAGTCAGGATATCTTGGAACCCGACAACCTGGAAATGATTTCACGTATCTTGGACTTACCTGATAAAGTTGCCAGAGAAATAATGGTTCCAAGAACAGATATGGTATGTCTTGAGGTAAACACAACTGAAGATGAAGTCCTACAGACAACAATCGCATGTAGACATACACGCATTCCGATCTACGAAGAAACTATCGACAATATAATCGGTATTTTACACGTAAAGGATATGTTGAATTGCTGGGCAGAAAAGAAACCTATCAACCTGACAGAACTAATTGTTGATCACACACCTTTATTTACACCAGAAAGCAAGAATATCTCTGAATTGTTCAGAGAACTACGAGCACATAAACAACACATAGTCGTTGTCATTGATGAATACGGGGGAACCGCAGGAATTGTTACCCTTGAGAACATTATTGAGGAAATCGTAGGCGAAATTCAAGACGAAGATGAAGCGGATGAACAGGATACATTCGTACAGATCAGTTCGGATACATACTCAGTTGATGCCAGACTTAATCTTGCAGAATTAAACGAAAAAATCGGAACAGCACTTGAAGCCGAAAATATAGATACTATCGGCGGCTTCTTAGTTGACAATATGGGACGAGTGCCTAAAAAAGACGACGTTTTGACGCATCAAGGGATAACATTCACTATTCTGGAAGCAGACGAACGCAGAATCACCAGAATTAAAATTCAGATGCAATGACCAATACTGAAATCGCAAATTCGGATGAAAAAAAATTGAGTACCAACACTTATGACACCCACACTACTATACTCGCAAATGACAGGATAGCAGAAGATCATTATCTTTTACGTTGTAAGTGTCCAGAGATTGCACAGAATACGTTACCCGGACAATTTGTTCATGTCTTAATCTCAAGTGATATAGGAATGCTCCTCCGAAGACCGTTTACTGTATACACAGTGGAAAATGACAAAATAACCATGCTATATCAGATTATTGGTCACGGAACACAACACCTCTCGGAAATGCCAAAGGGAGCAACAATACAGGTCCTTGGACCATTAGGAAACACATTTCATATTGAGGACACGGTCGATCCCGCAATTATCGTTGGGGGAGGGGCAGGTATCGCTTCTTTGATGTTGTTGGTAACTGCACTAAAGGAACGGAGTATTCCGACAATCGCTTTAGTCGGTTCACAAAACAGAAGGAGACTCTTAAGTGTAGATGATCTCAGAGCAATCAGCGTTCCTGTACATATCGCTACCGATGATGGCAGTGTTGGTCATCACGGTTTTGTTACAGACATACTGACAAATATGTTAAGTAAACATGACCTACACCACCCTATTATCTACGCTTGTGGACCACACGGCATGCTGGCAGCTGTATCAAAAATTTCAACAGAGCATGAAGTGCCAACACAAGTTGCTATGGAAAATCGAATGGGATGCGCCATGGGTGTATGTCTCGGTTGTGTCTGTCCTGTACGGATTAATGAAAACCTGATTGACTATCAACGTGTTTGTACAGAAGGTCCAGTCTTTAATGCCGAAGAAATCGCATGGGAAATATCGTAGGTAAATATATAGCACTATGAAACCATCATTTTACGCAAACATCGCAGCGCTGAGTTTACAAGGTGAATTGCTTACGGATGCTGACTGTAATAAGATTCTATCAGCATCTGAAGTAGAATTACTACCGCTGTTAAATGCAGCTTATGAAATTCGCAAAAAATACTTTCAGAATAGAGTCCAATTACACGTCTTGAACAATGCACAGAACGGTCTATGTCCAGAAGATTGTCACTATTGTGTGCAAGCAAAAACTGCGACAAAAGAAATTGATACTTACGCCTTAAAACCTGAGTCAGAGATTCTTTCTGAAGCGGAACACGCACATAAATCTGGCGCATACCGTTACTGCATAGTCATGAGCGGAAGGGGTCCTTCTCCGAAAAGAGTAGAACAACTTGCGGGAGTAATAAAGTCTGTAAAAGCGAAATACCCTTTAGAGGTATGTCTATCCGTTGGATTGATTGACGAAACTGCAGCAAAAACATTAAAGGAAGCAGGTTTGGACAGATTAAACCATAATCTCAACACATCGGAATCCTTCTATCCCAAAATATGCACCACACATACCTATCAGGATAGAATGGATACCTTACAAGCAGTGCAAACGGTTGGTCTTGCCAGTTGTTCCGGTGTGATTGTCGGTATGGGTGAGGAAGACGCTGATCTGATTAGAGTCGCAAAAGAACTTAGAAAATTGGAAGTCGCATCAATTCCTGTCAACTTTTACTTACCAATTGATGGGAATCAAATTAAAACGCCACCATTATTAACCCCCGAGTATTGTCTACGCGTCCTATGTTTATATCGTCTGCTAAACCCAGAAGCAGAAATCCGCGTTGCTGCAGGTAGAGAACACCATCTGCGTGGCATGGAGGTAATGTCTCTTTATCCAGCAAATTCTATGTTTGTTGCGGGATACTTAAATGCGAAAGGTAAAGAAACGACACGGACATTGCAGATGATACAGGACGCTGGATTTACTGTTCAAACAAACGGGGAAGTATCAGAACAACTCCATACTGAAAAGGATGGAGTGCTTCTAAAAGAGTTAGAACTACTCCGCCCGCGAATGGAATCCGATGCATAACTTCTATACAGTCACCATGAATGATTTTGTTGAGAAATTTATCCATTCAGTCACCCAATCTGCCGCAACCCACCCATATACGGTTGCAACACAGATGGCACCCGAACTGTCCCATCAGGATTCTGGTATGTCTCAAGAAGTGCTATAACAACGCGCGGTAAAGCTGTGCCAGAAGCATTGAGCGTGTGGATAAATGCCGGTTTTGCTCCAGGCTCAGGACGGTATCGGATGTTTGCACGACGCGCTTGGAAATCCTCAAAGTTACTACAAGATGAAACTTCTAAAAACTTCTCACCCGCTGGTGCCCATACCTCAATATCGTAACACTTCGCCGCCGCAAATGAAAGCTCCACCGTACAATGCTGCACAACACGATAGGATAAACCGAGTGCCTGCAATACACTTTCGGCATTCTCTAATAGTGTTTCATGTTCAGCATAAGACGTTTCAGGCGTGGTAAACTTCACCATCTCAACCTTATCAAACTGATGAATCCGTTGTAAACCCCGTGTATCCTTGCCATACGCACCAGCCTCTCTCCGAAAACAGGGGGTGTAAGCAGTATAATAAATTGGCAAATCTTCTGCGGATAATATCTCACCTGCAAATAGGTTCGTTACTGGCACTTCAGCAGTTGGGATAAGAAATAGATCGCTATCAGGATTCTCCTCATCTCTATCACACCGATACATATCCGCTTCTAATTTCGGGATCTGACCTGTACCTGTCATCGTAGGACGATTGACAAGGAATGGTGGGGAAATCTCGGTATAACCGTGCTGTGAAGTATGCAAATCAAGCATGAACTGAATTAATGCACGTTCCAAACGGGCTCCCAATCCTTTATAAACGACAAAATTACTACCAGCAACTTTTGCCCCACGTTGAAAATCAACAATATCTAATGTTTCAGCAATTTCCCAATGCGGTTTTAGCGCAAAGTCAAAACTCGGTTTTTCACCCCATGTCTTGATTTCAATATTATCTTCTTCACCAGCACCAACAGGAGTAGTTGCTTCAGGCATGTTTGGAATTGTCAATAGGATGGAATCTAATAATGCTCGTAGTTCATTTGCCTGTGCATTACGTTCCTTAATTTCCTGTGAGAGTTTACGCATTTCCGCGATCGTCTCAGATGCGTCCTGCTTTTCACGTTTCCGTATAGCAATCTGTTGTGAAACTTGATTCTGATGCGCCTGCAAAGTCTGCGTGCAGGTTAAATTCTCGCGCAGTTCTGAATCCAAACCCATTAACCTATCAAGTTCAGCATCCGTCTGACGATGCTTTAACATCTCTCTAACTGCCTCTATGTTTTCCCGGATGTATTTAAGGTCAAGCACTACAATTATGCTCCTCTATAATTGATTAATATTTTATTGATAACGTAAGTTTGATAAATCAGATTTTCCCAGGCCGGTAGGTTCGGTTTCCTAACCGAACCTGCTCTAGGTAAGTGATATTTTGGGCAAAATGAAGTCCATATACCTATTATCAAACTCCCGTTAGATATACACAAGTAAGTGATCTTTGAAATGTTTCATGTAACGAAAAAACCACAGCATTGTAAAACACAACCTGTGGCTAATTCATTAGAGTGTAAACGGACCCGACGGGACTTGAACCCGCGACCTCCTGCGTGACAGGCAGGCGCGCTAAACCAACTGCGCCACGAGTCCGTAAGATTATGCATGCAAGTAGGCGGGACAGGACTTGAACCTGTGACCTACAGCTTGTAAGGCTGTCGCTCTAGCCACCTGAGCTACCCGCCCAAAATGAGACTTTAACAATCTCATCTCAAGGACAACATTAAGTATAACACATACATTGACGTTTGTCAAGAAAAATGATGAAATTGATTTTCAGTAACGGTTGCTAAGAATTCATCGTTTCATGTTATGCCAATTATATAAAATAAACAAACATTGAACAGAACCATTTAACGCATTCTATGTGATTAGTCTAAGCAACTAATCCGTAAGAACATGACGATGGAGTAATATATTCATGAAACTTTGTCCTATATGGATACCAGCACTTTTGATGGCTATCTTCTGCATAGGATGTGCCGGAAAGCTGAGTTATGAAGAGGCAGAAGAACGACATCAAACTTATACCAGTGGAGAAAAAAACGCTACCCTTGATGAATGGTACGAACTCATTCAGGCATTAGAAAACTTCCTACATACTGACGAAAATAGCGACTCAGCAGATGAAATACAGTTCGCTATCGCATCAAGTTGGGTCTGGTGCATAAAAGCAGGAGATACACAAGCACCTAAACATGCAATCGCAGCTTTCAGAAAATTGATTTACACCTATCCAGAATCAGATTTTCGTCCGCAAGCACATTATTGGCTTGCACAATGTTATACACATATCGGAGATTCTGCCCGGGCCGCACATCACTACCAAACCGTTACTGAAAAATATCCCGACACAGATTCATCAGCGATGGCACAATTAGAATTAGCAAGAACATACAAGCAACATGGCTATGAAAAAAGGGCAGAAACAGTCTATCTTGATATTGTCAAATCTGAATATAAAAAAGACATAATCTCAGCTGCAAGCGAAGAACTTAAGCAGATACAGAAAAAACAAAATCCAGAAGCAGAAATCAAGAACACTCCGCCTCAAGAACCGGTTAAAACACCACAAAAGAAAGTGCCGAAATCACCTACACCTGAACCAGAGTCCTTAGTACCCGGATCACTGACACGGGAATTCGGATTGACCGCAAAAACAATTGTAATTGATGCTGGACATGGCGGAAAAGACCCAGGGGGTATCGGGATAGGAAACATATATGAAAAACCTATTGCACTTGCCATCTCAAAGAAAGTTGCAGCGATTTTAACTGCTAAAGGCTACACAGTACTACTAACACGAAATACTGACACATTCATACCGCTAAAAGAACGGACCGCTTTTGCTACAAAAAACAAAGCGGACCTGTTCTTAAGTATTCATGCAAATTCCAGTCACAACGCAAGTGCAAATGGAATAGAAACGTACTATTTAAATATAACAAGTACGGATATGGACGCTGAACGCATCGCAGCAAGAGAAAATGTCAACTCAGGATATACTATTCAAGAATTGGAAACCTTACTAAAAGGAATAATAGTAGAAAGTAAGAGCAAAGATAGTCAGAGATTAGCAGCACATGTTCAGCGAGAATTAGTTGGAGCTACAGGTGCTGTAGATCGCGGCGTAAAACACGCACGATTTGTTGTTCTCATAGGCACCAAGGTACCAGCAATCCTTATTGAAACAGGTTTTATATCAAATCCAAATGAAGCAACAAAACTCACATCAGAGACATATCAAATGAAAGTTGCCTCAGCTATCGTCAAAGGTGTAGAGAAATTCTTAGGTGCTGCAGAACACATTAGTCAAAGAAAGAATAAAATATCTAATCCACAATTGGCTGCAACGCAACATTAACTTTGGCTCATCTAAACTGGGAACAGACCAATAATTGCCATGAGGATACACTGATGATATTTAGATTATCGCATCATAAACAGGACTGGCGTCCTACTGTAATATGTCATGCTGGCATCTTGCATGTTTTAGTTTACACCTTAGTCTTTCTCATCAGTCTAATGGCTAAAGAAAACCTTGTGGCAGCGCAGCAGACAGATATCGCTATCTTACTGCCATCAACCGCATCAGGCCTTCCAGAAGGTGATGTAAATTATGCTCGTACCGTCAGTAAACGATACGGACAAATGCTAAGAAGCATCGGATTTACTGCAGACGAAATACAGGAATCTTCTGTTGCTAAAAACCCCCGTTTTAGAATCAATGCTTCTAATCCTTATCGTCTGGCAATCCTTCCTCTTAATTCAAAAATCTCGGTTACTACAGTTCCCCTACTAAACAATTTTGTCGCTCGCGGTGGAAAATTATTTGTGACATATAACCTTGCAGATGAAGTCGCAACACTCTTGGGATTAAAGACAATAAAATGGTTAAAAGCAGAGACACCTGGGCAGTTTTCCTCTATTCGATTTGATGCTCCTGAAATATTAGCCCATGAAATATTAGCCCATGAAATATTAGGACTCCCAACCAACGTAAAACAATCATCGTGGAATATTACTGCAGTTGAATCCACAACACCTAACACGAAGATAATAGCACACTGGTATAATTCAGACGGTGAATCGACGGGATATCCTGCATTTCTTGTAGGAGAAAATGGTATCTTCTTTAGCCATGTCTTTCTTTCAGATGATATTCAGACGAAGACCCAGCTCCTTGCTGCGCTTCTCGGACATCTTATTCCAGAATTTCAGCATGCTATCGCAAAAAGAGAAATAGATTTGATGACCAATATAGGACATATAAAGAACCTTGATGATCTTACAAAATTCATCTCTTTTGCTGAAACATCAGAGGCAAAAAAGGATCTACAATCAGGAAAGACACTGTCCATTCAAGCACAAACCGAATATGCTAAAAAGAACTATCATACTGCGATGTCTACTGCACGTGATAGCAGAGATGCACTATCAAAAGCATATTTTCTCTCACATCTGAGTGACGAAGATGAAGGACGCGCACTATGGAATCACTCAGGGCTCGGAGCATATCCAGGTGATTGGGAACGATCAGCAAAAGAATTGGCGGATGCTGGCATCAACATCATCCTTCCAAATATGGCTTGGGGAGGTCTGGCACATTATGATAGTCGTGTATTACCTAAGAGCAAGAAATACACAGAATACGGAGACCAAATCTCACAATGTGTCACTGCTTCACATAACAATGGGATAGAAGTCCATGTTTGGAAAATTACATGGAATTTAGAAGGCGCACCAAAAGAATTTGTAGAGAAAATGCAAAAAGAAGGTAGAACTCAGGTTTCAGCAGATGGCAACCCTATCAACTGGCTTTGTCCATCGAACCCAAAAAATGTAAAATTAGAACTGAATGCTATATCTGAAATCATACAGAACTACAAAGTAGATGGAATACATCTTGACTATATCCGCTATCCGGGAAGACATGCATGCTTTTGCACTGAATGTTGCAAGAGATTCACTCTTGCAACAAAACTGAAGATACAAAAATGGCCAGCTGATGTATTGCACGGCTCAGGAAAACACAGTAGTGCTTATACTGACTGGCGTGTTGAACAGATTACCCGTCTGGTCAGATTAATCCACAAACGCGTTCGGGAAATTAGACCGGAAGTCAAAATATCCGCCGCTGTATTCGGGGGATATCCCTCATGTGTTACCTCAATTGGACAGGACTGGATAGCTTGGGCAAAAGAAGGATATATCGACTTTGTTTGTCCTATGAACTACACGGAAGACGACACGTATTTTACGGATCTATTGGAGAATCAATTGGATTTATTGCCAAAGGGTGTAGCTATATATCCTGGAATTGGCGCAACTGCATCAAATTCCCTCCTAACACCTGATGCTGTGATAGGACAAATACATCATGCACGGTTCCTGGGTGCTTCTGGTTGGGCAATCTTTAACTATTCTACAAATATCTCAAATACAATCTTACCTGCAATACAGATGGGCGTCGGTAGACTTAAGGCAACGCCTCCACATTGAGATTTAGCATATCATAAGGAAAGGTTTAAAGAAGTTTCAATCTATTCTCATAGCATCTTTTATAATAGTCTATCTCTTTTAGCTCAGATGCAGCATCTTCATCAATAATAATATAGGTATTCGGATGCATCTGTAATACCGAAGCGGGAACTGATGCTGTTATAGGTCCTTCAACTGCATTTGCAATTGCTATCGATTTTGATTCTCCGCTGGCTAACAGAATACACTGTTGTGCCTCCATAATCGTGCCAACTCCCATCGTAATCGCCATTTCTGGTACAGCACTCTTATCGGAATTAAAGTGTATTGCGTTCGCCTTCAGTGTGCTTTCTGAGAGTGTTACAGGTCGCGTTCGGGATGACAGAGATGAACCTCTTTCATTAAAGCCAATGTGACCATCTGTTCCGATACCAAGAATCTGTATATCAATCCCACCTGAATCCTTGATCTTCTTCTCATACGTTTCACAATACGATTCAAAGTCACCCGTAGAGTTCAGCGGTATATGTTGATTCTCTTGCGGTATGTTGACATGATCGAAAAAGTGTTTAGCCATGAAAGTATGATAACTCTGTGGATGATGACAAGGTATTCCGATATATTCGTCCAAATTGAAAGTGGTTACTTGAGAAAAATCAAGTTCAC
Source organism: Candidatus Poribacteria bacterium (assembly GCA_022824835.1). Classification (GTDB taxonomy): domain Bacteria; phylum Poribacteria; class WGA-4E; order WGA-4E; family WGA-3G; genus MSPOR6. The sequence continues at coordinate 115,159 of JAJDZB010000016.1, forward strand.
TATTCTTATATTTTTGAACGAGTATTTTGTAAAGTGCAATCGGTGTACTACCTGTTGCTAAACCCAATACGAGATTAGGTTTCTTTTTCAAAGCATCACTAATGCTCTCTGCAGCAATCGTCGCGATATGATGGTTTGAAGGTTGTATTATTATTTCCATCTGCTACTCTTTTTAAACTTTACCAGCAATAATGCTGTCCATATCCTGACTGATTTTATGCACTGTTCCTTCTGGGTTATCAGCATTCACAGGTAATTCTGCAGTCATATAGTCATCATAACCGACATCTTTTAGTGCTGCCATAACTGCATTCCAGTCAATAGTGCATTCATCAATCAGATATGTAAATCTATGTTCCCCGGAGTTAAAACCCTTTACATGAACCTTAGATATTCGTGAACCGAGAGATCTAATCCAGTGTTGTGGGAATCCGTAAGCAACTATATTGCCGACATCAAAATATGCTGACACAGTATCGCTCTCAAATTCATCAATATATCGAGCAAATTCCATTGGGCTCAGTAAGAACTTGTTCCAAACGTTCTCAATTGCGATTGTCAGTCCTTTTGCTTTTGCAGTTGGTATTAACCTACGGATCTCTGTCTGTGAACGTTGATACGCATCCTCATAAGTCGTCTGATTGTTAACAACTGCAGATACAAGTAGAACAGTATCTGCCCCAATTGCTTCAGCAGTAGACAAAGAATCCAGCATTGCCTGATGTGATACTTCGCGGACAGCCGGATCCGCATCTGAAAGCGGATGAGACCAATGTTTTCCATTCATCACACTGCAAAGTTCTATACCGATTTCATCTGCTAAATCTTTTATATTTTTACGTTCTTCTGCCGATTGTAACGGACCGATTTCCACACCATGAAAACCAGCTTTTTTTGCTATGTTGAAACGTGCCTTAGTTGAATCGCCTGGTAGGGACCCAATACAAATACCTTTTTTCATTTGACTCCTTTTAAAAATGGACTAAGTAAAACTCTGTTTATACGATATGCCGATAACACCTTCAAATATTACATTCAATTCCGTAGTAATTCAGATGATATTTTACATAAACCGTGTAATATTGTCAATCAAAACGTAAGATACCTGCAATCTATATCTTGAATTTTTGGAGACTTTCGGGTATAATTTAAAATGCCTAATGTTACATCGGTTTTGTAAGCTACACAGAGTAAAATATAACATAAACCAGATACTGTTTTTCCGTAACTAAAACCATGAGTAAATCAAAAATACATCCAATTAATGTCATAGCTCTATGTGGGAGTTTAAGGAAAGGTAGTACAACACATGCAGCATTGACAATTGCACTGAAAGGTGCCGAAGAAACTGGGGCATCTGTTGAACTGTTGGACCTCAGTAAATACGAACTTATTTTCTATGGCGCAGTTGATGAAAAATCTGATTACCCTCCTGATGTTATTAAACTTAAACAGAAAGTAACAGAAGCACACGGTGTCCTGTTAGGTTCTCCTGAGTATCACGGTAGTTTTAGTGGCGTAATCAAAAACGCATTAGACCTAATGGGTTCCGAAGAATTTCAGAATAAGGTTGTAGGTCTTATCGGAGTGTCTGGCGGTAGAATGGGGGCTGGAAATGCACTCTCAATGTTGAGAATAGTCTGTTCTTCCTTGCGTGCTTGGGTCCTACCCAATGATGTTTCAATCGCAAGAGTATCTGAAGCATTTGATGAAAATGGATGTCTGAACGATCCTGAATTGGAGATGCGAATCAGAAAAATTGGCAGACAAGTTGCAGAGTATGCAACGCTTTGCCATTCAGTTAAAATGGCAGATTAAAAGGCAAATCAATAAAATATGACAAAATTACATAATTGGAATGCGTGGATCGGGACTGATGAATCTGGTAAAGGGGATTACTTTGGACCACTTGTCGTGGCAGGAGTATATATCAATAACGACTGTGTAGATGCGTTTGAGGAAATAGGTATATCTGATGGGAAGAAGATTACTAATTCTCGTGTAAAGAAACTTGCTAACTGGATGTGGGAACACTATCAAGAAAACATCGTAATGACAAAAAAAATGCCTGAAACCTATAATACTGATTACGAAGATTTAAAATCGCAAGGTAAGAATCTGAATTTTCTACTCACATGTATGCATGTTGACGTAATAAAGAAACTCTCAAAATCAAAAGGTGCAAAACACGCACTCGTGGATAAGTTCAGTTATCATGATATAGTTACTTCTCAATTAGTATCAGATAACATAGAAGTTAAACTTGAAACAAACGCTGAAAGAGATATTGCTGTCGCCGCAGCATCAATAATTGCCAGAGCTACTTTTCTAACTGAAATTGATGCATTGTCAGAAGAATTCGATTTTGAATTGCCAAGAGGTGCAACCCCAAATGTCAAGGATGCAGCAAGAGACTTTATCAGAAAACATGGAAAAACTGCACTCAGGTATGTAGCAAAACTACACTTTAAAACCACAAAAGAGATCCTACATTAATAGTAGTAGGCACACTCTGTGTGCCGTCTCTTTAATTAGTATATAAGCCTGGACAGAACATTATGCACAAAACAGAAAAAATGTTTGTTATTCATTATGCCGAAGTCGGACTAAAGGGTAAAAACAGAGTCTATTTTGAGAAGAGACTATCAAGAAACATTAAACTGTCTCTACGAGGAACAGGATATCTTGAGGTAAAAAGATTACACGACAGAATACTTGTGCGTCTGCAATCCCAAACAGATGTGGAGGAAATAGAAAAAAGACTAAGAAAAGTTGTCGGTATTGCACATTTTGAGCTTGTCTTATGCACGAAGAAAAACATGACTGCGATCAAAGAAGCTGCCTTTACATTAACTGAAGGTACTACATTTAATTCACTTAAAGTTGAAACAAAACGTTCCGACAAGTCTTTTCCTTTAACTTCTCCTGAAATTAGCAGAGATGTTGGCGGATACTTAATTGAAAAAACCGGTACACGCGCAGATATGCACAAACCAGAACGAACATTTTGGATCGATATTTCCCATCAGCAGGCATATCTCTATACAAACAAAATCAAGGGTGTAGGTGGCCTCCCGGTTAGTGTCAGTGGTAAAGTACTCGTTATGTTGTCTGGAGGAATTGACTCACCTGTTGCAGCATGGAAAATGATAAAGAGAGGAGCTAAAGCTGTATATATTCACTTCTACAGCTATCCCTATACAGATAAAGCATCGTTAGAAAAAGTTATTGAGTTGACACGAATATTGGCAGAGTCGAACTATCAAAGTACAATATACCTCATACCCTTTTCAGAACTTCAACAGGTTATTGTGACAAAAACACCGTCCCCTTATCGTGTATTGATCTATAGGAGAATGATGTCACGTATTGCTGAACAGGTTGCAGCGACTGAAGAAGCAGAAGCAGTTGTTACAGGTGAGAGTTTGGCGCAAGTCGCATCACAGACGCTCTCAAATCTTAGATCAATTGAAGCCGTAGTGGATATTCCCATCTTACGTCCACTAATTGGTTTTGATAAGATTGATATAATTGAGATAGCTGAGCAGATAGGAACTTATGATGTATCAATCTTACCCCATCAAGATTGTTGTTCCCTTTTTATTCCGAAACACCCCGCTACACATGCAACCGTGGGTGAATTGGACAACGTAGAAAAAGATTTGGACATTGAAGCACTCGTAGAAAAAGCGATGATTGGAATTGAAAAGAGGATTATAGATTTCGCATAATTCCACAAATTAAGGTAAAAACCTTGGACCGAATACTACTTATCCGTCTCAGTTCACTTGGTGATATCGTCCTAACAACACCTGCAATCCGCGCAGTCCGTTCACACTATCCTAATGCATACATTGCAATGTTGGTAGCACAACAGTCTGCTGATGTACTCCTTGAGAATCCACACCTTAATGAGATCATTCAGTTCAATAGGTTAGCAAAAGATAAAGATACAGGTGAGATGATCCGAATTCTACGCATTTTACGACAAAGACAATTCACCTTAACATTAGATTTTCAAAGAAAGTTTCGAACTGAACTGCTGATGTATATGAGTGGTGCCTCTGAACGTGTCGGGAAAGGGAGACTGTGTACAATACGTGTACCTGATGCGGAAGAGAAACACGCGACAGAACGTTATTTCGATGTATTACATGCTGCCGGTATTCCTGCAGAAAACAGACAATTAGAGATGTATCTATCTAATGCAGAGAGAACTGGAACGAGAGATGCTTTCGAAAAAGTAGGAATTAAAAAACAACGATTGAAGGTAGGATTATTCCCAGGTGCTGGATGGAAATTACGCGAATGGATGCCAGAACGGTTCGCATCAATTGGTGACAAATTGGTACAAAATTACAACGCACAAGTAATTGTGTTCGGAGGACCGAATGAGATAGAACTTGTTGCCAATGTGTGTGATCTCATGCAAGAACAAGTATATCAATTTGCTGGTACACTTAGCATAAGAGAGTTAACAGCATGCATTGAGAAGTGCAACCTATTCCTGACAAATGACACGGGACCAATGCATATTGCATCTGCTGTTGGCACACCCACAGTCGCACTATTTGGTCCTGGGAATCATATTAGATTCCAACCACTCGGTGAAAAGCATACGATCATCCGCTATGATGTACCTTGTAATCCGTGTAAGCAGTTTACAGACAAATGTAAAGACAATATCTGTATGAAAAAGATCACCGTTGATGAAGTGTGGACAACGATCTGCCGGATCCTTGGATAAGAAAAATGACACATAACATAATTATAACTTTTTTAACCACATGCTGCTTCAAAAACACGTAAGTGATTCTCACCAATTACCTTCTTGATATCAGCTTCAGAATAACCACGATCAGATAAACCTTCGGTAATTTTCGGATATTCTGTGGCATCCTTCAAAAGTTCACCGCCGCCATCAAAGTCTGAACCTATACCAACATGGTCAATCCCTGCAACATCAATAGCATACTCAATATGGTTTAGGAGTTGTTCAAATGGTGGCGGTTTCCTCCAACCATCCTCGGTGAGGAAACCCGTTACAAAAGTAATACCTACAACGCCACCATTTGCAGCTAACGCTTTCAATTGTTCATTGGAGAGATTCCGTGGATGGTTGCATAACGTCTTACAATTGCTATGAGAGGCGATAACAGGGGCATCTGTTACATCAAGCACATCCCAAAACCCCCGCTCACTAATATGTGATACGTCAACTAACATGCCAAGTCTATTCATTTCAGATACCAGTTGAACACCGAATTTTGTCAGTCCACCTCCTGTTTCTCCTTCATCATTACCTGTTGATACCCAAGTATTTGGATTATGTGTTAACCCGATTGAGCGAACACCCAACTGATAAAGTGAACGCAGTATATTAAGACTTCTTTCTACACCTTCACTATTTTCGATGGCAAGTACAGCACCAATTTTTCCCTCTGCTTTTGCGGCCTGAATATCGGCTGCATTAAGAACAATATGCATATCGGATGAATTGGCATCTACTTCAGTATCAAACCACCCAAATGCATCTAATGCGTATGAAAGATGATTTTTCCATGCCCGGGTAACATCTACTGCAAAAAAAGCAACATCAATACCTCCTTCGCGCATTTTCGGTATGTTCAGTTGAATTCCTATTTCATCTTTTGCAGTAGATATACGACCCCGTAGATAGAGAATAGTGCCATTGTGCTGATTAGGATTCTTTACCTGCTCATCGGCAAGACTTAAATTACCACGCCGAATGTGCGCGACAATCGCATCGTTATGGGAGTCAATCACAAGTGACTCAGAATGTAAACCAGTAAGTGGTGTGGATTGTGACATGCAGTTAGTCCTTTTTTTGGTTAGATATTAGTAATATCTGCTACTTTTTTCTCACGATTCATCGTCTTCAATGAATTGACATTTTGAAACAGTTATAATTAATTTCCGTTAAATAGATACAGCACCTTAGTAGATGGAGAAATTGACGATGAACTACGTTGCAAGAACTGACATCGGCATTCTCAGAAAAAGAAATGAAGATGCGTATTTCTTTGATAATGATAACTTCATTTTTGCAGTTGCAGACGGTATGAGTGGACATGCTCACGGCGATATAGCAAGTCGTGTCGCTTTGCAAGTATTTGAAGAATGGGTCGCCGAAACACCATTACCAGCAAGTGATTTGGGCCCCATCAATAGACTCAATATTTTGGAAAAACTTGCTATAGAAGCGAACCAACGGGTCTTCAAAATGGGGCAAGATTCTCAACAATACAAAAGGATGGGTACTACATTAACCGCAGGATTTGTCACGCCAAGCTACTTAGCTTATGTACATGTTGGGGACAGCAGATTATATGTACTCCATAATAATATACTGACACAGATCACAACAGACGATTCATTAGTACAAAACTTAATAGAGAAGGGTGAAATTACACCTGAAGAAGGTCGCGTACATCCGAAAAGAAACATTATTACCCAAGCTGTTGGATTATCTGAAAACATCATTCTTACAACAGACGTCTGCCCATTGACAAGAGGGGACATTATACTTGCCTGTACCGATGGATTACATGATCTGATCATAGATGATACTGAAATGCAAACTATTTTAATTAAAGCAGGTTGCCTCAAAGTAGCAAGCGAACAACTCATCAAGAAAGCTCTCTCTTATGGGGGAACTGATAACATCACCGTCATCCTTGCAAGTGTAGACTAAAGAAAAAATTCTCCTTTGTCAATCAGAATCTGTTGGTGCTAAGTAGCATTCCCACCATCTGAAGTAACAAGACCTAAGACCAATTCGTTCTCATCATATTCCTCTTGTTGATCTATAATCTTCACCACTTCAGTCTCGGGCAAGTCAATTTGCGGTGCTTCTGACCATAGACGTTCTAAGTTGTAAAAAGCCCGTTTCTCATCTAAGAAGATGTGAACGACGAAATCTACATAATCCAAGAGAATCCAATCCGATCTTTTGGCACCCTCTTTTTGCCAAGGGCGTTGATCCCAATTCTCCTCAAGTTCTTCTAAAACCGCATCAGATATACCTTCAACTTGAATATCTGATATGCCACTAAAAATAGCAAAGAAATCTGTAAAACAGTCTAATTCACGAAGGTCGAGTATTACAGGATTCTGGGCGCGATGGTTCACTGCCGCAGTCGCTGCAGCTTTTACGATTTCTAAAGTGTTATTTGTCCTCATGCGATAAGACTCCAACTACATAAGATTAAATATTAAAATCTAACTTAAATCTCACATCATTTTACTAAGGAATCGTTGTATGTATGTATCGTATTTGGATGTATAATCCATCCTTTCTTGAGTAGAAACCCAATCTTATAATATGCTACATCGTGGACCGCTTGATCCAAGTTGTTGACAGCTACCTCTCTGACTCGTTCCGCTTCGTTATATTCCCGAGTCGGTTCGGAAAAATCCGCAACATAAATCAATTTCGCGATTAATCCCATAGACGCGTTCCCAGTTGTATGACACCGGATTGCCTCAAGAACTTCCAAATCTGTAACTTCAAACAGATCAATCGCATATTTAACGCCAACTATAGCATGCAACAAAGCAGGCATTTTCTCCTCAATAGGATCAAGTTGTATGTTGTAGCGGGATACATTCTGATACAATTCATCATCACACATCCATTTGACAACATCATGCAAAAGCGCAGCTAAGTGCGTTTTCCATACATCAGCATTGTGACATATAGCCAATCTGACAGCTGTCTCCTGTACAGAATAGATGTGTTCGTAACGTTCTCTATCAAATCTATCTGTAAGATACGTCTGAATTTGTAACGATTTTGGATGATTCCTTAGTTTTGTAATTATAGGCAACGATAATTCGGAACCATTGTCTCCTATTAAACTATTGTTTTCTGTCATCTGATATATCTTTTTCTAACCTAACTTTTTCCTGAGAGACCACAACATGTTAACTAATTCTGAATCAGTATCCCCATTCAGATTTTGTGCTACACGCAGTATCTGTAGGATATTTTCATCACTGAACTCCGATGTTGCTTCTGGTTCAATCTGTGATGTTTCATAGTCTTGAGGCACTGGACTACTTATACGGTACTCTTCATTTAACCACTTTCCTAAATCTAATGACTTACATCTCTTGCTACAAAAAGGAAAGTTAGGGGGTAATGGTTCATCTTTGTTGTACACAAATTCGTAATTTGTTCCACATTGGCTACACTTCAGATTCATTTCTCACCTACTCATTCTGATATTATTCAGTTTCACGATAGAGTTTATGTTCGTCAATATAAACGGCAACAGGTTCAGGAACGAGATACCGTATAGAAACATTGTCTTGGATACGTTGACGGATCTCGGTCGCTGAAATATCTACACCTGTAACCCGAAAGTCTACCACTCGGTCACGGATCTCGGTTGGGACAGTATTTAAATCGTAATTTGGACGTGTTGTAGCAATCAAAGTACATTGCTCAAGGACAGCGTCAAAATCCTTCCAAATCTTATATTCAATCAACGAATCAGCTCCAATAATCCAGGCCAGTTCGGTGTTCTCACCATATTCCGCACGCAAGGTCTTGATTGTCTGAATTGTATATGAGGGACCAGCACGGTCTAATTCAATACGTGACGCCTCAAAAAACGGATTATTCTCAATCGCCAACTTTACCATCTCGTATCTATGTTTCGCAGCAGCAATATCAGGTTGTATCTTATGGGGTGGCCGAGCGGCTGGAACAAACAGTATTTTTTCGAAACCTAAACCCTCTCTCACTTGCTCTGCACTTATTAGATGTGCATAATGAATTGGATTAAAGGTGCCTCCCATCACTGCTAATTTCATTTGGATACAAGGTGATTCTTTCTACAGAGAATTCGAAATATGTAATCTTCTTTCAAAACGGTGTGTCTTAAATTTGACACATAAGAACACACATCCTAAAATCAGGTTAAGTAACCTATATGTTAATCATACTAAAATTCTTAATATATTACAACAAAATAATCATATCTTGCCACTCAAAATCCCATGATGTAGTTTCAAATTCCAAACTATCTGAACTAAAGAATCCTTGTATAAAAAGGGTTTATATGTATAATGTACTCTAAATACTGAGATAATTGTACAATATTCCTTAATCACATTTCTACAATAAGTTATTTGTAAATCTGAACCCAAATATTTGCCCCATATATTGGCACGAATTTTGCTAAATACAATAAAAACGTAGAGGCAGTTTTATGTCAGTAACGCATATCCCAGTTTTACCGGAAGAAGTTCTTACATACCTTAATCCAAAATCAGGAGGACTCTACGTTGATGCAACTATCGGTTTAGGAGGACACAGTTTATCCATTTTGCAGAAGTCAACACCAGCAGGAAAACTAATCGGAATTGACCAAGATGATTTGGCACTTTCGAAGTGTGAGAAACAATTGAAAGTCTTCAAAAACAGGTTCAAACTGATTCATGGGAATTTTTCAGATCTACAGGAACTGTTAGAATTACAAGGCGTTAGCAAAGTTGATGGTGTCCTATTTGACCTCGGTGTTTCTACATTTCAACTTGACACACCGGAACGGGGATTTAGTTTTCAACATAATGGACCGTTGGATATGAGGATGGATCAGCAAATGCCTATACCAGCTTCAGACATCGTTAACGAAAGCACCGCTAAATCCCTCCTGAAAATATTTAGTGAATACGGGGAAGAACGTTATGCCAAATTGATCGCTAAACGCATCGTTGAATCCCGTTCAGCAGAACCGATTACAACGACACAACAACTCACAAAAATCGTGGAATCTGCTATACCCGGAAAGTCTAAAAACAGAAAAAGTGATTTTCAACAAAGGAGAATCCATCCTGCAACACGAGTTTTCCAAGCATTACGCATAGCAGTAAATGATGAACTAAAGAATCTAAAACGGGGGATAGATGCAGCTGTCTCAGTATTAAAAAAAGATGGATGTCTTTGTATGATTAGCTTTCATTCTCTTGAAGACAGAATTGTCAAGCAAAAATTTCAGTTTTATGCAAAAACCTGCATCTGTTCACCGAAGGCACCGATATGTGTCTGTAACCATCAACAGAAACTAAAAGTAATCACAAGACGCCCTATATTGACAAGTGCCAACGAAATTGATATAAATCCTCGCTCCCGAAGCGCAAAAATGCGAGTGGCAGTGAGAGTTTAAAATAAATTTAATAAATTTAACATTGTATCTATTCAACCTCTTCTATCGTATAAATTATAATAAACATGCAAACATCAAAGTCATTCTCAGCACAATTCTCAGAAACTAAACCTTGGAAACCTGACAGGACAATGTTAGTGGTATATGTGATTTTTGGTTTATCTCTGTGTGTTTTTGGCGCGAGTATATGGTTCTCATCTTATCCCAAAAATGTATATATACAGCGAAAACCCCAGTTTGAGGACAAACAGGAGAGAATACAAAACGAAATACAAGCTTTATTGTTAGAAGAAAGTAACTTGACTGAAGTAGCAAGAATACGTAAAATAAGTAAAGAATTAGGATTTGTTGAATCATCTGATAACTGGATTGAGCTTAAAGATAGGTAGTTTATGAAAAAAAATAACTTTCTCTCAATTCGACGACTCGTCTTTACATTAGTCGTTATGCAATTAGGTTTTCTTGTATTGATTGGGAAACTATTTACAATTCAGATTCCTAATGCAGACGATACCTTTGCCATGCGGAAAGACTGGCGTTCCAATGAAAACCGTGTCGTTAAACGAGGTAAGATTTTGGATACGCACGGTTCTGTCTTAAGCATCAGTCTAGACACAATTGCAGTCTTTGCTGACCCAAAAACCTTCAATAGGAAGTCAAACGCTCATACAGTTGCGGCAGAATTAGCACCAATACTGGATACACCAAGGCAAGAGTTATTAAAACACTTAAAGAAAAAACGAAATGGAGAATATGTAGAATTCGTCTGGCTAAAGAAAGATATTAAATATGAAAAATTAGATGAAATTAAGGAAATTACCAGAAAACATAGAGGAATAAGGGTAGAAATTGAACCGAAAAGAGTCTACCCAAATGATACGCTGGCATCTCAAGTCATAGGATATTTAAATGATCTGAATGAGGGTGAAGGTATTGAATATCAATATGACAACTACCTTCAGAGAGTGCATAGACCCATACAAGACAGAAACCGACAGTTAACCTCTATGTCTCTGAGTACACAGAAACTTGGTAACAATGGGTGTAATGTTGTTCTTACGCTCGATCAAGTTATTCAGGATATAGCAGAAAAAGAGATAGCACAAGGATGTAAAGACTGGAATGCTCCGAAAGGTACTGCTATTGTCCTAGCTGTAGATACTTCTGAGATTCTGGCGATGGCAAGTTATCCCACTTATGATGTTAACGACCAGACAAACGCAAATGAAGAAGCGAAACGTAACCTGGGTATCTGGTATCTGTTTGAACCTGGTTCCATCTTTAAAATTATCGCAACCTCTGCTGTACTGAATGAAGGGATTATGACTCCTGAATCTACTGTATTTTGCGAAAACGGTAGATATCGTCTCACAAACCGCAGAGTGATTAAAGATGTATCATCAAAAGGATGGTTATCACTTACCAGTGTAATCCAAAAATCAAGTAACATCGGTATGATTAAGATTGTGCAGCAGTTAGGCCCCAGTTTATTACAGACGTATGTAGATGATTTTGGCTTCGGGGCAAAAACAGGTGTTGATCTTCCCTATGAAAAAAGTGGAAGCCTCTATGCTTTACGACATTGGGATGTAAATTCACTCGGTTCTGTTCCCTTTGGTCAAGGAATCTCAGTGACGCCTCTTCAAATGGTAAATGCCTTAGCAGCTATTGCGAATGGTGGTACACTACATAAACCCTACATAACGAAAGAGATACGCGACGCACACGGAAACCTCGTCAAAAAGAATGGTCCTATCGTACTCAGAAGAGTTTTGCAACCCTTCACTGCCAGACAGATGACTGAGATACTTATTGGAGTCGTTGAGCAAGGAAGCGGCACAAGAGCAAAAATAGAAGGTATTAAAGTCGCTGGTAAGACAGGTACTGCACAGAAAGCTGAAAAAGGTAAAGGGTATGCTGCAGGTAAAGAGGTGATGTCCTTTATGGGGTTCCTGCCTGCCGATGATCCAAAAATTGCTATCATCGTTACATTGGATGAACCCAAAGGAGCAAGATTTAGTGGAACAATCGCTGGTCCGGTTTTCAAACGTATAGCTGAACAAACACTAAAACATACAAAACAGACCGGCTTTTTTGATAATAGACAAAAACGCCAAACAGTATCGCAAAAAAATATTGTTGATGCAAAAACAAACCGGACATCAAAAGATACAACATACTCTACGAAAACAAAAGACCGATCAAATGATCAAACCCGTTCACTAATAAAGGAAACTGATACTAATTCTGAAAATGTAATCGTAAAGACTGGAGTTGGTCTATGAAACTCCAGAAACTTCTGGATGGTATCAATATAACCCATATCACAGGAGACAGAAACCCAACTATTCAAGGTGTTGTCAGTGACCACCGAAAAGTTAAACCAGGATATGCATTCGTGTGTTATCAAGGTTTGAATGTTGATGGACACAACTACATTGCAGGTGCTATTCAAAACGGTGCAACAGCAATTATCTCAGAAAAGTTTATCCCTGATTTATCTGAAAATATCTCTGTTGTTGTTACATCAAATGGAAGAATAGCACAAGCAGTCTGTGCAGCAAATTGGCATGGAAATCCAGCGAAAAGGTTGAACTTGATAGGTATCACGGGAACAAATGGAAAAACTTCAACTGCACATTTAACTTACGGTATTCTAAAAGAACAAAGATTAAAAACCGCTGTTTTAGGTACTATTGGACATTCTTTTGATCTGCAGAATACCGTTAACGGCAATGTTAAAAGTGTAGAGATACCAGCAATACTGACAACACCTGACCCTTATGAATTACAGGCAATTTTTAAAGAGTTGGTTGACTCTGGCATTGAAAATGTTATCATGGAGACATCTTCTCAAGGACTGGCACAACATAGATTATATGGGTTGACTTTTGACACTGCCGTCTTTACAAACCTAACACAGGACCACATGGACTACCATGAGAATATGGAGAATTACTTCTCTGCAAAATTAATGCTTTTTAAGCAGTTAAGTCCTCAAGGTTTGGCTATACTGAACTTAGATTCTCCTGTTACGCCAAAGATTGCAGAATACTTGCCTGATAACAATGTCCTCACCTATGGACTAACAGATGAAGCAGATCTGGTTGCAAAAAATGTAGAAACTACTTTGAAACATCTATCCTTCACTGCATACAATAAGGGTGCCTTCAATAAAGAAAAACACCAAGAATTGAGGAAAATTAGAGCTACTATACAGTTATTGGGAACATATAATACTTATAATGCACTCGCCGCAATTGGAGTGGGATTAAAATATAACTGTAGTATTGAAGCTATACGGAATGGACTTTTTTCTACAGTGGTTCCTGGACGTTTTGAGAATGTAAGCTCAAATAGCACCTATAGCAAAAATTTCGCAGTGATTGTTGACTATGCACACACACCAGATGGGTTAGAAAATGTTCTAACGGCTGCACGAGATATTTCAGAAGGTCGACTTATCTCCGTATTCGGGTGCGGTGGCGATCGAGATAAAAGCAAACGACCAAAAATGGGTAAAATCTCTACTCAGATTGCTGATTTCAGTGTCATCACTTCAGATAATCCGCGCACTGAGGACCCAAATGTGATTATATCTGATATTGTCTCCGGTTTACCAAAAGATACAGATTATGTCTGTGTTCCAGATCGAAAAGATGCCATTCAACATGCAATTATGGATGCTAATTCTGGTGATGTTGTCGTTATTGCAGGAAAAGGACATGAGGATTATCAAGAAATAAACGGGAAGAGACATCCATTCGATGATAGAATAATTGCATCAAAAGTCCTGCAACAATTAGCAATTGATTCACATGAATAAGTTAGAAATCATAATTGAACAATATCAGCGAAACTGTTCCTTAGCAACGCTATCCTTGTTATATTCATCTAAGATATTTTTTTCAATTTGAAATGTTTGTTGAAATAAACAATTTAAAAGTCGCATATCAGGTTAACGGTACAGGTGAGGTTGTTATACTGCTGCATGGGTGGGGTGGAGAAGCAAATAGTTTTAAACCTGTCATTGATTGGATGTCAAGATACTATAAAGTATTCGCTCTTGATCTCCCCGGATTCGGTTTAAGTGAGAAACCCTCCTTAGCTTGGGATGCATCAGATTATGCAACATTTCTATCCGGTTTTTTTGAAAAACTGAAAATAAAAAAAGCACATTTAATTGGTCATTCATACGGCGGTAGGATTTCAATAGTAATGGCTGCACGTCAACCTCATTTAGTAGATAAACTAATATTGGTTGACAGCGCAGGTATCATACCACCAAGAGAGTTAATGTACTACATCCGCATCGGTATTGCAAAATGTGGTAGACTGATTCGGCATTTTGGTTCTGTTGGAAACAAGTTTGCTGACGCATTATCCAAGCAGATCGGCTCAAAGGACTACCGAGAAGCAGGACCCATGCGAGCAACGTTAGTGAAGTCTGTGAATCAAGATCTGCGTCCACTATTACCAAAAATTCAAGCTGCTACATTATTAATTTGGGGTGAGAATGATAATGACACACCTATTTCTTCAGGTGAAATCATGTCAAAAGAAATAACGAATTCTGAATTAGTCATCCTTAAGGATGCTGGACATTTCTCATATCTTGACCAGTTCCCACAGTTCTGTAAAATTGTAGGTAATTTCTTAGCATGAACAGTTGGCGTTCATGACAAGTCTTGTCAGAGAAAGTATCAGACTGAACATCAGAAACTGTTATCTGCCGTTCGTGTTGGTTCATTTCTTTTTATATGCAATGAAGTAGTTCGCTGATCAGTTTTTGAAGCACTACATTCATTGCTATTTTATTAGTATGGACAATCTAAAAATGCTTGATGATATTCTTTTTTATCTATTAATTCTCATATCCTATATCAGAGTTGTGTTGAGAACAACGGAGGGTTTGCATATTCTGCAACTTGATGGGTATAAACCGATCCGTTATATGAGATGGGTTGTATTGCACCCAAGAAGGTGTTTTGAAATCTATGAAATATTAGTAGTTGTCATAACATTGTCAGTTATATCAGTTTTTGCCGTTAATCAACCAAGATGGCTATTTGCAACGCTTTGTGTATGCTGGATTGCTTTGCAAATCTATAAGATGCTATGGCGTAAAAAGGAAGAAGCAAAAAAACCACTTGTGTATACTGCGCGAGCAAAAAGACTGTTCGGCATAACATTAGCATTACAAGCAATCTTTGCTGTTCTAATCGTCTTAACTTTTTCTAATTTCCACTGGCGATTAGGTGCTTTCCTTTTTTGTGAACTTACAGTTCCTGTTCTCAGCATCTGTAGCAACCTGATTCTACCTTTAGAACTAACAATTAATAATGCATACTTACGGGATGCAAAAAAACGTATTAGAACTTTAAAACCAAAGATTATCGGCATTACAGGCAGCTATGGAAAAACCAGTACAAAATACATTCTAAACCAGATACTATCAAAAAAACACAACACCCTGATGACACCCAACAGCTATAATACACCGATGGGAATATGTAAGGTCATCAGAGGAGAACTAACATCAGAACACGAGTTTTTTATTGTTGAGATGGGAGCATACAAACGAGGCGACATTAAAACGTTGTGTCGACTTGCACCACCTGAAATTGGCATTCTCACCGCAGTGGGCCCCCAACACTTAGAACGATTTAAGAGTATAGAAAATACTGCCATAGCAAAGTATGAGTTAATAGAAGCATTACCTTCAGACGGTCTTGCCGTGATAAATAACGATAATGAGATATGCGCAGCGTTAGCTGACAAGACAGTAAGTGTCACTGTGAAGCGGTACAGTGTCATTCCATACAGTGTGAAGGCAAAGGAAAATGATGATGACACAATTGACATAAGAGCTTCTGATATAAAACATAGTCAAAAAGGATTGTCATTTACCGTATCTGCCGTTGATATTGGCACAATAGAAATTACGACCCGTCTGCTCGGACAACACAATGTATCAAATATATTGGCTGCTATTGCTGTCTCTTTACATTGTGGGATGTCTTTAGATGATATCCAAGCAGCAATAAGAGACTTAGAGCCTGTGCCACATCGGTTAGAGTTAAAACCGTCAGACACAGGTGTCATCATAATTGATGACAGTTTCAATTCCAATCCCGAAGGGGCAAAAGCTGCGCTTGAAGTGTTGACAGATTTTGTTAATGACAATGGTGGGAAAAAAGTACTGGTTACACCAGGAATGGTGGAACTGGGCGAGAGGGAATATGATGAAAATAAAAAGTTGGGATCGCATGCTGCAAAGGTATGTGATCTTGTTATCCTTGTTGGTGATGAAACAACAGAACCAATATTAAATGGTCTTAGGCATGAGAACTATCCTGAACAACAAATCCATAAGGTGAAAAACCTTGCCGAAGTCCAACTTCAGTTAACTAAAAACTTGAAAGCTGGTGATGTTGTTCTTTTTGAGAATGATCTACCGGACAATTATAACTAAACGAATATGCAAACTTGAAACAGAAGGATTATATAACATGAACGTTGCACTCATCTTCGGTGGACGATCACCTGAGCATGAAGTCTCCATCGTAACAGCACATCAGGTAAACACTGCTTTAACAGAAACATATAATGTCATACCAATATATATCACGAAAGATGGTGTGTGGTTAACTGGGGAGAAACTAAACAAACTAAACACGTTCACAGATGGAAACTTACCTAACGTTTCGGATTACGATACAGTGAGTGTGGAATTTAGCACAAACACAAAATTTAATGTCTTACCACAACGGAGTAGCCTCTTTAGCAAAAAAAAACAACTTGAAATTGATGTTGTTTTTCCAGCTATCCACGGCGTTCACGGTGAAGATGGTACACTTCAAGGTTTGCTTGAAATGATTGATATACCCTATGTGGGAGCGAACGTAGTCGGTTCAGGTATCGGTATGGATAAGACTATGATGAAAGCTGTCCTGAGCGCAAATGAACTCCCAATACTTCCTTATGTACCATTTACAAAAAGTGAATGGGAAAAATCAAGTGATGACATCCTTAATGTAATTGAAGACAAGATAGCATATCCGGTATTTGTTAAACCAGCGATCAGCGGATCAAGCATAGGTGTTAGTCTTGCAAATGATCAGACAGAACTACAGGATGCAATTGAACTGGCATGTAGGTATTGTAGACGTATACTCGTAGAACAGGGGTTAGTAGGGGGATATGAGATAAATTGTGCAGTGATGGGAACACATACACCTATACCATCTGTCTGTGAACAACCGATACCAAGTACAGATTTCCTCAGTTTTGATGATAAGTATATACACCAAGACGGAGAAACAGAATCTGATGCAGATATAACTTCAGGCATGGCTGGGGCAGAACGAAAAATACCTGCACCAATTTCAGATGCAATGACGTTACATATTCAGAACCTGGCAACCTTGACGTTTCAAGTGTTGGATTGTTCTGGAGTCGCAAGAGTCGATTTCTTGGTGAGTCATGATGATCAGGTGTATGTAAATGAAATAAACACTATCCCAGGATCTTTCAGTTTTTATCTATGGGAGCCAGTTGGTGTTTCATTTCCTGAATTAGTATCAGGCTTAGTTGAACTGGCATTAGAAACACATAAAGAAAAAAATAGGTTGATTTATTCCCATTCAACGAACCTATTGAACCAAGCAGGCGCAAGGTTCACAAAATTGAAGGACAATTCACAAGTTAATGAATCTACCTAATCACTGTTCCAAAATGATAGTCATAAAATACCGACAAAATAGACCGTTCTATTTGAAGGCTTCTGTTGAGTCACAAACAGCTTTCAATGGAATAATGTAGTTCTGATAGGTTATTAAACAAACAGATAATGTTTTATCATCTCTTTTTTGAAAACCTTGTTGACATTTTTGAACCATTTAGTGTATTTAGTGCGATAACTTTCCGTGCTGTGTATGCAACAGCAACTGCGTTTGCAACATCCCTGGTGTTAGGCCCCTTCATGATAAGAAAACTAAAACAATTGCATATCGGGGAACATATTCAGGAGGAAGTAGAAAAAGCACAACAACATAATGAAAATCTAAGCAAAGCTGGTACACCTACGATGGGGGGCATATTGATCATTGTGGCGATACTTGTATCCATCCTTTTCTGGGCAAGACTGGATCAACCCTTCATCTACCTCATGATCTTTACGACAATCTGGTTTGGCATGATTGGGTTTTTGGATGATTTTCGCAAAATTAGCAAAAAACAGTCTCTCGGACTCCGGGGGTGGCAGAAGATATTATTACAAACGATCGGTGCGCTGGCAATTGCTGTTTTTCTGTATGTATGGGGACCCACTGAAGGAAATGATGAAGCAACTCGTACGGCACTAAATCTGCCATTTCTGAAAACTTTTCATCCCAGTTTAGGGTTGTTATATATTCCATTTGCAGCTTTCATCATAGTTGGCACATCCAATGCTGTCAATCTCACAGATGGAATGGATGGTTTAGCGATCGGCTGTACGCTATTTGTTGCAGGAACAATTGCTGCATTAGGTTATCTTGTAAGCCATATAGAAATTGCTGAGTATCTCAGTCTATTCCATCTACCTGTGGGGGGTGAAGTTACTACCATCTTCTGTGCAACCTTAGCTGGGGCAGGTCTCGGTTTTTTATGGTACAACGGACACCCCGCTCAATTGTTTATGGGTGATACCGGATCACTCCCACTCGGGGCAACACTGGGTACATCTGCACTGTTGATCAAGCATGAATTTCTTCTCATAATTGTGGGAGGAATATTCGTAGCAGAAGCCTTATCTGTTATCATACAGGTGATATCCTATAGAACAACTGGGAAACGGGTGATCAAAATGTCACCATTGCACTATCATTTTCTCTTATCTGGTTGGAAGGAATCTAAAGTCGTCATCCGATTCTGGATCGTTACTCTGATATTGATGTTGATCGCATTAAGTACATTGAGATTAGGATAAGTTCGAAATCCTGCACGCATCTGACAGGCGTCATCATCTAACATCTTACTTCAGTTGAGGTGATGTTTGAAGCATTCTGAATTAAACAACTTTGTAGGTAAAGACATCACCGTTTTTGGAGCAAATCGAAGCGGTATCGCAATTTCAAGATTACTCTATGAACTTGGGGCAAAAGTCCTTCTCACAGATACACGCGATTCAAAAGTATTGTCAAATGATATTTCACAATTAGAGGGTATGTCATTACAATTCTGTCTCGGAGGTCACCACAAATCTTGTATACATAATGCAGAATTGATAGTCGTATCCCCAGGAGTACCGTTGGATATACCAATATTAGGAGAAGCAGCAAGAAAGAACATTCCAATAGTAGGTGAATTGGAGGTTTCATCGGGATTGTGTCAAGCACCCATCGTAGCAATTACTGGCACAAAAGGAAAGTCAACAACAACTCTTTTAACGGCTGCAATATTAGATGCAAGTAAAGTCTATAGAAACGTCCTCGCTGTAGGGAATATCGGAATACCATTAGCAAGTAACGTCTCAACATTAAAGCAGTCAGATATCGCAGTAGTTGAAGCAAGCAGTTTCCAATTAGAGAGTACGCACTATTTTCATCCACAAGTTAGTGTAGTGCTGAACATTGAACGTGACCATCTTGATAGACATGGAACGATGGATTCATACATCGAAGCGAAACGCAAAATATGTCAGAACCAGACAGATTCAGATTGGATAGTCCTTAATGCTGCCGATAGCACAGTAATGACATTCGCACATAAAACTGCAGCAAGGAAAGCACTCTTTCTTGATAAACATGAAGACCTAAATAAACTGATGAGAAAATTCAACACTGATGTAATAGCAGGACTGAAAACAGAAAAGAAAGACAATTATGTCTTTGTCAGGAATGGAAACCAAGAGCACAAAATATGTAATACAAATGAATTACCATTGGCTGGATCACATAATGTTAGGAATGTGCTTGCAGCTGTAGTTGTTGGTTCAATACTGGATGTTTCACCTGAAAGAATACGACAAGGTTTATTCAGCCTTGATCGCAAACATGAAGCTCTTGCCCATGCTTTCGAAAAGGTCTCTACTATCAACGGTGTAGATTACATAAACGATTCCAAAGCAACAAACGTCTTAGCAACATACGCAGCACTTGAATCTATAGATAGTACAGCAAGCAAGAAGCAAGTGGAGAAGAGAGTCATTCTGATCATTGGAGGTTACGATAAAGGTAATGACTATAGTTCTCTCATTGAACCTATAGAGAAGAAGGTAAAAAGGTTAATACTACTCGGCGAATATACACAGAATCTACAGCATGTATTTACTGGATGCATTGAAATGTCACACGCCTCAACTATGGATCAAGCTGTAGACCATGCTTATGCACATGCTTCACCAGGTGATATCGTTTTGTTATCACCTGCAAACGCAAGTTTTGATATGTATCAAAACTATAAAGAACGTGGCGAAGCATTTGTCTGTAAAGTAAATTCACTCAAGGCATAAAAGAACAACAGCACTAACGATTCGCCCGAATTCTACCATTAAACAGAATCAGGTAACTCATGCAGAATCAAAACACACTAAATTACACAAATCCAAACATAATTAGAACAGAGAGAGAACGATCTGTCAGCACCAGTTCAGGAAGAGTTGATACGGGTCTACTTGTTGTAACCCTCTGCTTAGTTGGTATTGGTATCATAATGGTCTATAGTGCTGGACACGTACTATCTGCAACACTGTATGGAAACAACTATCGATATCTCCAAATTCAAGCAATTGCCTGCTTAATTGGATTAATTGGTATGGGTATTGCTTCATACATTCCATACAAGTTATATGAGAGACATAGTACAAAGTTGTTGTTTCTGGGATTTGGTTTATTAATACTCGTTTTCACACCTATAGGTATGAGCGTGAGTGCTACAGATGGGAGTCAATTCACAAGATGGATTGCTGTCGGCCCGATACGATTTCAACCTGTAGAGTTCGCCAAAATCGCATTGATTATACATACTGCACACTTTTTAGCACACAAACCTGAACGTATAAAAAAATTGTTCAACGGTGTTATGCCTAATGTCCTTATCATCGGTTTCATGTTTGGTTTGGTTGTGATGCAACCTGATTTTGGATCAGCAGCATTATTAGCTGCTACTGCTGGATGTCTACTCTTCGTCGGTGGTATAAGGATTTTTCACACCCTACTTCTGATTGGAGGCGGCGCAGCACTGTTCACCGGATACATTATCAGTGATGACTATAGAATGAAACGTATTACAGAGTACTGGGAAACATTGCAATCAGCAGATGCAGTCAGTTATCAGTTGGGACGTTCACTTGACGCACTCAGATGGGGAGGACTTTCAGGAGTCCGTCTCGATAACAGTGCAGCAAAAATAAATAACTACTTACCATACCATCACACAGATTTCATCTTTTCTATTCTCGGTGAAGAAACCGGTTTCATCGGCGCTACTACTATCATACTTATATTCATGATTTTCGTCTGGCGCGGTATATCCATTGCCAGAAGAACTGAAAACCGATTCGGTGCTTTATTTGCTACCGGTCTGACAATTATAATCGGATTACAAGCGTTTATCAACATCGGGGTTGTTACAGGCTTATTACCGACTAAAGGAATCACACTTCCATTTATCAGCTACGGGGGTTCATCACTTGTAATAAGCCTTGTGAGTGTCGGCATTTTACTAAACATCTCGCGTGGCACGTTGCGTTCATCACCTAAAACACTTAAAACATAAATTCAGCATATAAAGAAGTGGAAAATAGAAAAAACCATCAATCTCAAAATGAAACTACATCAAAAGAAAACACGGAGGAAAAAAATAGGATCCGGATCGTTCTCGCTGGCGGTGGAACTGGCGGTCACATATATCCTGCTATCGGTATAGCACAGGCACTCCACAGGATTGATAAACATACAGATATTGTCTTTATTGGTGGTAGAGATCGTATAGAAGCATCTGTCGTTCCACAGCAAGGATTTCGCTTTTTACCTATATCTGTTGCAGGATTTCCTCGAAGGGTGACTTGGAAATGGTTTCCTGTTATCTTCAGAGTTTTTCAGGGACTGCTGAAATCATTTAAGTATCTAAGAGAGTTACAACCAGATGTCGTAGTCGGTACGGGAGGGTATGTATCAGGACCGGTTCTCTATGCTGCATCACTTCTCGGCATTCCAATTGCCATACAAGAACAGAATGCAACACCCGGTCTGACAAATCGCATCCTTGCACGTCGTGCTAAAGCTGCATTTCTTGCACTACCACAGGAAACAAAAGGATTCCCAAATCACATTGTGCAGGTGACAGGAAACCCGATAAGACCTAACATAACCAATTTTCCTCGTAGGAAAGAAACTTATGAAAAGTATGGACTTTCTGAAACAAAAAAGACAGTCTTTGTCCTGGGAGGTAGTCAAGGGGCACAGGCTGTTAATAAAGTTATGATTGATGCTTGTCCTCTAATCGCTCAGTTAATCAAATGTGATAATTCTCAGGAAAACACAAACGGGTCCCAATATAAGTCAGACGGAGGTTCTATCAGTATTCAGATCGTTCATCAAACAGGGAAAAAAGATATTGATAAAGTAAGAGAATCATATCAAAAACATGCAATCCCTTGTCTTGTTCAATCCTTTTTTGATCCGATAGAGGAAATCTATAGTATCGCAGACTTAATGATCTGTCGTGCGGGTGGTATGACAGTATCCGAAGTAACCGCATGTGGCATACCTGCGATTTTCATTCCTTTACCCGCAGCAGTAGGAAATGACCAAGTTCAGAATGCTAAGACAGTAGCAGATGTCCGTGCAGCTGTTGTCATTAGACAGGAAAACATAACACCAGAAAAACTCGTGAAACAACTATCTCGTATTTTATCTGATGACACTCTGTATAAAGAAATGAAGGTTAACAGCAGCAACTTAGGCAAACCCTTCGCGAGTGATACAATTGCCGAGTCAATCCTTCGGTTAGCAGCTGATGATATAACATGAATTGCATTAACTTTTATTTACAAGTTGTCCCAAACTATAGGTGTAACTTTATTATATAAAAGAAGATGTTTTAAAAGTCATTAACATCAATCTATGAGTTCTTCAGTCCCGTAGGGACGATATGTTTATAGAAAAACGATTATTGCATTCTTTAGTCCCGTAGGGACGATATGTTTATAGTCCAAGTAAGTTTTAATGGAGTATTGCAGTGTTTGGCAAAACACAGAACATACATCTTATAGGAATAGGCGGAGCTGGGTTAAGTGGTATCGCAGAGGTATTGATCGGACTTGATTTTAATGTTTCAGGTTCAGACATTAAGAAATCGGCAGCAACTGAACACCTAAAGTCATGTGGTGCCAAAATATGGTACAGTCATGCTTCATCTCAAGTCAATGGTGCGGATGTCGTCGTCATGTCACCCGCAATCCCATCTGATAATGCTGAATTACAAGCAGCTATGCAAGCGAATATCCCGATTATTCGAGGAGCAGAAATGCTCAATGAAATTACAAGGATGCGGAGAAGTATTGCAGTTAGTGGAACACACGGCAAAACGACTACTACCGCATTGACTGCTGCGGTCTTATCATCGTTGGACCCTACTGTCGTCGTTGGAGGCAAATTAGTTAATGGAAGTAATGCCAGAAGCGGACATGGCGATGTGATGGTAATCGAAGCTGATGAGGCTTATGGGTCATTTGATATGATATATCCTACTATTGCTGTAGTTACCTCTGTTGATGCTGATCATCTGGATTATTACGACGACATTGAAAAAATTGGAGATGCATTTCTATCCTTCATTAACAGAGTGCCTTTCTACGGATCTTCTGTGTTATGTCTGGATCAGAAAAACATTAGAAAACTCATTCCAAAAGTAGAAAAGAAATACGTAACATACGGTTTAGAAACCCAGGCAGATCTCATGGCAGATGAAATCCAGATAAAGGGTGCTTCATCACGATTTACTGTACGCAAACTGGGTGAAAAATTAGGATATGTCAATCTGAAATTGCCCGGTAGGCATAACATATCTAATTCTCTTGCAGCAATATCAGTTGGACTTGAACTGGAGATTCCATTTGAGAAAATCCAGCATGAACTTGGATCATTTGAAGGTGTTCACAGGCGATTTGAGGTATTAGGAAAAGTGGATAACATTGTGGTCGTTGATGACTATGCACATAATCCTGCCAAACTAATGGCGGCACTGCAAGGGGCAAGAGAAGGATACAAGCGAAGGATTGTTGCCGTTTTTCAACCCCATCGCTATGCCAGAGTTCGAGACCTTGCACATGAATTCTGCCATTCATTTGATCATGCCGACATACTGATCGTTACATCAATCTATGGTGCCGGGGAAGAACCAATTGAAAATGTTACAGGTGAAAAATTAGCAAAAGCGATAGCAGACCATGGACATACAAATGTCATATATGAAGCTGATATGGATTTGGTCCTACGTAAATTAATGAAAATTACCAAACCAAATGATTTAGTAATTACGCTTGGAGCTGGGGATATCTATAATGTTGGTCATGATTTTATAAAAATGCGAAAGTCTAATACGAGCAAACAAGATGTTTAAGTCAAGAAAAAACCATCAAAAAAAAGATGGACCTTCTCATCGAATCTTCAACCCTCGTAAAATTCGCACGCCAAGATATCGAGCACGAAGAACTATAATTCTCGGTATTGTTGTCGTAACCGCGCTTTTTATCGGTAAGATCATTCTCAGTTTTTTTAATTTTGAGCGAGTTTCATTTGCACTTTTCGGGAATATGCATTATACTGAAGGACAGATATATGATGTATTAGGTGAGAATTTAGATAATATAGTCACTGATTCAGAGGCTGAGACTGCAAGATACCTAAAGGATAATCTGAGCTACATAAAGGAAGTCCACGTTACAAAGAATTTAGTTAAACGGCAACTTACAATTCAAGTAACAGAACGTAAAGTATTGGCATACTTAAATTTACTACTGGTTGATGATCCAAAGACGGATTATTCACCGAAAAGCAACAAAAAGCAGAAGAAAAAAGAACACTTCTACTTGATTGACCAAGAGGGTTATGTATTAGAATCCATAAAACCGGAACATTATGACAAATTGACAAAAATAACTGATGAAGGTGAACACATACCTGAAATCGGTAAACAGGTTAAATCCACAACGACACAACTCGGTATTCAAGTCCTAAAGCATGTTAGATTACGCAAACCGGAAATTGCTAAAGACCTAATGTGTATTGATGCACGGGATGCAAAAAAAATCCTGATTCAGTTAAGAAATCTGCCAATTCAGGTGTGGATCGCCGCAGACATGGTAGAAGTTGGATTCCATAATTTAAGCTTATTTATCAATCAACATGCATTGTCTACGCTACAGAATCAGGGACTATTACCCGTAGAAGCTCAAAAAAGACACCAGGATGCTGATCCGAGACAGAGACCCTCACTATCAAAATACACATACTTAGATGCACGGTATAAAGACATACTATATATGGGAGGAGCCAACAAATAGATGGCAAAAGGAACGATTATCACTGGGTTGGACATCGGTTCAAGTAAAATCTCGGTTGTGATCTGTCACACCTTACCGGGATTAGATGGACAGATGGAAATCATCGGTGTAGGTGAGGCTGAATCAAAAGGACTACGTAGAGGAGTTGTGGTGGATATTAATCTAACATCTGAAGCAATTCGGGAGGCAATTTCAGAGGCTGAACTTATGGCTGGTGTTAACGTTGAGTCTGTCTGTCTCGGAATCTCAGGTGACCATATTCATGGACAGTCATCACCCGGTGTTATCACAGTTAAGAACACCGCCCAAATCACACGAGAGGATGTAGAAAGAGCGGTACAGTCTGCACGCACAATCGCAGCAATACCAGACGGTCAAGATATAATACATGTGATCGAACAGAACTTTGTAATCGATATGAATAATCGGATAAAAGAACCCATAAATATGTCCGGATCCCGATTAGAGGCAAACGCATATATCATCACAAGTAGTACAAGTGCAATACAGAGTCTGTTGAACAGTGTTGAACAAGCCGACATAACAAGCGTGGATACATTAGTTGTTACACCAGTCGCATCAGCAAAAGCAGTACTACAGAGAGATGAACGGGAAGTTGGTATTGCACTCGCTGATATCGGTGACCAAACAACCGAGATCATAGTCTATAAAGAGGATGCAATAGAACACGTTGTAGTCTTTCCAGTTGGCGGACAACATGTTACAAATGACATCGCACAATACTTAAAAGTAACACTTCCCATGGCAGAAGAATTAAAACTAAACAGAGGATGTGCTTGGACAGAATGGGTGCGTGATGACGAAACACATCCGATACCCATTACTACCGGCGCCGCGCCGCCTAAGTTTATCAACCGATACGATTTAGCACAAATTATAGAGTATCGTATGGTACAGATATTAGAAGAAATTCAATGTGAATTGGGTAATGTGCAACTACCGGGCGGCCTCGTTCTGACAGGTGGAACAGCCTTAATGGAAGGTTTGGCAGAACTCGCTGAACAGGTGTTACAACTCCGTGTACAGATCGGATACCCAAAACCCCTTAAAGGGTTAACGGACCGCGTAAACTATCCAATGTATTCATCAAGTATCGGTTTAGCATTGTATGGTGAAGCATTGAGGAGAGAACAGAAACAGGCACAAGCGATGAGTCGAGGGTCGGGAGCATTTGGAGGTGTCTTTCGTAAAATAAAAGAATGGTTCGGATATTGATTTCTGCCGATTAAGTGCAAATATTATCTGAATCAGCTGCAACAACATGGACAATGTAATAAAAATACATCCTATTCCAGTTACGACATCTTTTATTACTATTGATTAAATAACGATTAATCTGTATAATTACATAAAATAAAGTGAAAAGACTTTAGAACTATCAGTAAGACACTTCTGTAGTATACAATAGTACGTTGAACTCAAGTCATGATATATTTTAAAAACGTAGTAAATATGCGTCGGTAAACGGTAGACAGTTTACAAGTAATTATCTAAATATACTGAATTTGGTGCTTCCTAATGAGGTGCTTATGAAAAGGAGGATTTAGGTTACCGTTGGTGTCGCTACTTCCCTATAGAGTATTATCCATATAATCCCTGCAGTAATGACTGTTAGTATGTGTTTTCCAAAGGTGACTAAAACTAATATGCTTGAATTCGAACAAGAACAATTTGAAAATACGAGCGCAAAAATAAAGGTAATCGGGGTTGGTGGTGCCGGGGGAAATGCTGTCAGGCGAATGATAGATGCAGCACTCATGGGAATTGAGTTTTATGCTGTCAACACTGACTCACAGGCACTGAAATCTTGTCATGGCGCAACACCAGTCCAAATCGGGATGAACACCACGAAGGGTTTAGGTGCCGGCGCGAACCCAGAAATTGGAAGAAAAGCTGCCGATGAAGATAGAGAATGTCTGCAAGATATCGTTGATTCTGCAAACATGGTCTTTGTGGCAGCAGGCATGGGTGGAGGAACAGGCACTGGGGCAGCACCTATTATAGCAAGTCTCGCAAAAGAAACTGGTGCCTTAACAATCGCCGTTGTTACAAGACCCTTCAATTTTGAAGGCAGACAACGCGCTGAAAAGGCTGAAATCGGATTGCAGGAACTGAGAAACAGTGCTGATTCTGTCATAGTTGTTCCTAATCAACGACTTATAGATGAATTTGATAGAAAACTTCCAATACATGAAGCCTTCAAAGAGGGTGATAGAATACTTTTGCACGGTGTACAAAGTATCTCCGATATTATTCGTGAAACAGGTGAAATTAACGTAGACTTTGCAGATGTCGAAACTGTCATGCGGGATGCCGGCACCGCCTTAATGGGTATGGGAAAAGCTTCGGGGGACAACCGAGCACAACTTGCCGCACTTCAAGCTATCTCATCTCCCTTACTTGAAGAAACCAGTATCGCAGGTGCTGTCGGTATGATTGTAAACATAACTTCACCATCAAACTTCACAATGCACGAATTGGATGAAACTATGCAAGTTATTCAGGAAGCATCGCCGGATGCACAACCTATATTCGGCTTAGTGAATAAAGATGAATTGGAAATGAATGATGAAGTGCTTGTCACGGTCATTGCTACAGGTTTTGATGCACCCGCAGATTCTGGTATTCTGCAAAATAGAGGAGGGGGGTATAATCCACAAAGTCAACAAGGTGGTCCAATTTTACAGGGAAGCCGAATAAGAGGCACAGAACAGAATACGGCTCAACGATCACAGCGACCCGCTTGGGATAGACAACCACAAGAAAGAACAAGAGAAGAAAGGTCTACTTCACAAGCACCCAATACACCGAATCGCAGAACAAACGCTTCAAAACAGACTAATCAGAAAGAAGCTGACAACAACCAAGAGGAATCAAGTGACCAAGAGGAGGAAAGTCGTGAAAAACAGTGGGATATTCCGGCTTTCCTAAGGGTTCAACAAAGAAGGGATAAAAACCGTAAATAAAGCAATCTTTTATGTCTATAGGCATATCATAGAGGAATTACATTGAACTTACGCTCTCACGTACAACAACTCCTAAATAGTGAAGAACATGCTGGAGTCTGCACGAGTGCATCATCACAATCACAATACCGAAAGTCAAACAAATTCGCATTGGTATATCCAAGTACGTATCAACTGGGTATGTCAAGTTTAGGAATTCAGGTCATCCATGCTACGTTGAACAAGCGAAAAGACACATCTTGTGAACGCGTCTTCATCCCAGAAACAGAGTATGTTGCAGAACTCATAAAGAAGAATACTCCGCTCTTCTCGATGGAAACGCAAAAACCTCTTAATGCGTTTGATATAATTGGATTCTCAATCTCATTTGAATCTGATTATATAAATGTTCCGCGCGCTTTAACGTTAGGAAACATCCCGCCACTTGCTGAGGACCGCACCGAATGGGACCCCCTTGTCATCGCGGGTGGGATTAACATCTCCTATAATCCTGAACCCCTTGCAGATTTCATTGATATTTTCGTCGTTGGTGAAGCTGAGCATACAATCCATCAACTGATGGATGATTTCCAAGAATGGAGGTTGTCAAAATCCTCAAAACAGGAATTTCTACGCGAAATAGGTGCAAAAATCGGTTTTTATGTCCCAAGTTTCTATGACGTAACGTACCAAGAAGATGGAAAAGTCAAACAGGTCCTACCCAAACAGGGTATACCAGCAAACATCACCGCATCTGCTGTACCTCAACTTGACAGTGTGCCAACCTGCACACATATTCATACACCGAATACAGAATTCTCAAACGCTCATCTGATTGAGATCGTCAGAGGTTGTGGCAGACAATGCCGATTCTGCGTAGCAGACTATGCCCGACGCTGGCCCAGACACCGTTCAGTTGAAAATACACTCGCCTTAGCAGAAAAGGCAAGAGGAATTACGGATAGAATCGGTTTAGTTGGAGCATCAATTTCTGATCATCCTCAGATCAATCAGATCGCATCAGGTTTAGTTGATAGAGGATTTCGTATCTCTTGTGCTTCCTTACGGGCTGAAACTGTTGAAGCACCCCTGCTTGATGCACTTGCGGACAGTGAGCAAGGAACAATAACCATTGCCCCTGAAGTCGCAACAGAAAACCTGCAGAAAGTTGTCAACAAAGCAATACCCCGTGAAAGACTATATTATGTATTTGAAGAAGCACTAAAACGGAATATCTTGAATCTCCGGCTATACTTTCTTATTGGAGTCCCTTATGAAACACCCTCAGATGTGACTGCCATTGCAGAAATGGCAAAGGAGATGCGCACAATCTTACTGCCACATGCGAAAAGAACAGGGAAAATTGGTCGTATCAGTTTTACAATTTCACCCATGGTACCAAAACCTCATACCCCGTTCCAATGGGTTCCAATGGAACCCCCCAAAACCATCGCAAAGAAACTTGACTATCTAAAACGCGAAATAAACAGGCTCGGCAGTATAAAAGTATCCTCCGCAAGCGCACGGATGGCACATCAGGAAGCTGTGATGGCACGCGGTGACCGAAGACTCGGGAGAGTAATATTAGATTTATCACACGGGATTACTTGGAATAACGCATTTCGTTCGCACGGTTTAACCCCAGATTTCTATGCACTACGACAACGCGAATTCAATGAAATTAATCCTTGGGACCACCTTGACCTTAATGTTAAACCACAATTCCTTCAACTTGAATTTAACAAACACGAGAAAGGGTTTATGACAAGCGCATGTGACACCGCTGTCTGTAAGAAATGTGGAGCTTGTTAACGCAACTCTCTTATATACATTTGACTTTCACATTAGATCAAACACGCTAAAACTATAGATAACAAAATCATTTTAGGAGGATAAGATTGTGCTCAAGATACTAAATATATCAACTGCATTGGTAACAGTAATAGCGTTTTTCACTGTTCTATCACCCCTACATGCAGATTTGGAAGACAAATCGCTTGTACTATACCTGTCATTTGATGAAGGTTCAGGAAATACGACAAAAGATCAGTCATCCTACGGACATGATGCTGAACTGACAGCAAATCCTACATGGGTTGATGGACAATTCGGGAGTAAAGCACTTGAATTTGATGGGACAAAAGGACAGTATGCAATGGTACCGATAAATGACACACTTCAGCTACGGGAACAGTTTTCTGTAGCATTTTGGGTCAAACGTGGTAATACGCAGATACGCGAGTGGAATTACATGGTCTCTGCTGGACCCCTTAAATGGGCAGTTATCTTTAGAAATAATAACAAGACCTATATGTTTACTGAAGCACCAGGTTGGGGACAGAGGGGTGAATCAAATGAAGACCAACCTGAAGATTGGGTACACCTATCTGTGGTACACGATACAGACAAAGATGTCAGCTTCTACTATGATGGTAAAAAAGTCGGTGGAGGTTCAAAACCACCTCCAGTTAATGAGATTACCGGTTCAATCATGGTCGGCGCAAGACACCCCGGACAAGAATTCTTCACCGGTGTCATTGATGAGGTATATCTGTTCAACCGTGCAATATCAACCGATGAAATAAACATCATTAGAGCTGGTGATTTCGCTCCTGTACAACCTGCCGAGAAATTAACTACCACATGGGGTGCCATTAAGACTAACCGAAAGCATTGAACGCCACATTAGTTTATCTGATCTTGATGACAACCAATAGTTCATCAGGAGGAATCTAACTGATATGCTAAAATATCTCTCGGTTCTCTGCATAAGTTTTTCAATAGGATACTTTGCTCATGCAGCGAATACCTATGAATATTATTTACGTGGTAACACTCTCTTAACAGAAGGAAAGTATCAAAAAGCTATCAAAGCATTTGATGCTTTCATTCTTTCTCAGAAGGCAGATGTCAACCCCGAACGGCTCTCAGAAGCACACTACCTAAAGGCAACCGCTTATCACGCAATAGAGGCATATCCAGAAGCGGTTTCTGAATATAATAAAGCAATTACCTATAACGATAGGTCCACTCAGATATATAATGCACTCGGTATTACGTATTCAGAACAGAAGCAGTATTTATCGGCACTTGATGTTTTTAAGAAAGCATCTCAACTTGATCAGAATGCAGCTGAACCATACTATAATATAGGATTAGTATATCTGAAACAAGGCGAATTTTCAAAGGCAGCTGCAGCATTTAAAACTGCTGTTTCTACTAATGAGAACCTGACAGATGCCTACAACGGACTTGCTGAAGCATATCTAAAACTTGGACATCTTAAGGATGCTGAAAAAACTTATGTTAACGTTTACCGGATGCAACCTAACAACATATCAGGTATATTGGGGTTAGGCAAGGTATATACGCAACAAGGTCTATACGATCAAGCAATAAGGCATATTAAACGGGTTATTACACTACATCCTGATAACACAGAAGCACATTTCCAACTTGCACAGATACAGATCAGGCGCGGACATAAGGAAAAAGCTGCACATACAATGAAGTACTTCAAAATACTCCGGCAGACAGACCCACTGCTTGAAAAAGCACAGAAGTGGATCAAAGTTCATCCAGAGGATGTAAAAGGTTACAACAATATCGGAATAGTTTACTTGACACGTCTACGATTTGACAAGGCGATTGAATACTATCAACACGCAATTGCCATTTCACCGCCAACGCATACAATGACCTTGGCATCAACACATTACAACCTGGGTCTTGCGTTTCATAGACAGAAAAACCTGATACTGGCAAAAGATGCCTACAAGAAAGCCATATCATTGAATCAATCTCTTGCAATTGCACATAACAATTTAGCAGTCTGCTATACGGATTTACAGCGAAATCTTGATAAAGCACTAACACATGCCAGAACAGCAACTAACTTAGAACCGGATAATGCTAATTATTGGGACACACTCGCTACTATCTATGCAAAGCTTGGATTAAATGATAAGGAAAAACAAGCTCGTAAGAAACAGACAGCAATGTTAGAAAAATCAATGAAATGAGATATATCTATCTGATACTTTTAACATCAGTTCTCTGCTATACTAACGCATTCCCTCAAGTAAAATTTGTAGATGTAACAGCTGAAACTGGTATAGTTTTTCAGCATGTTGATGGTAGAAGCGGGGAAAAGTTCCTTTTAGAGACACTCGGCTCAGGTGCACTCTTTCTCGACTACAACCTTGATGGATTCATTGACCTGTATATAGTCAATGCTACCACAATTCCACTACCAACACAGAAAAAGGATCTGAAAAGAAATCACACCAATTTACCTAAGAACCTTCTATATCATAACAACGGTAACGGAACGTTTTCTGATGTGACAGGAAAAGCTGGTGTGGGAGATACTGGATACGGTGTCGGGTGTGCATCTGCTGATATAGATAATGATGGATATCCAGAAATATTTGTAACAAACTATGGAACCAACCGACTCTTCTACAACAATGGTGATGGCACATTCACTGATATAACCGAAACAGCAAATGTCGGAGATAAACGATGGGGAACGGGTTGTGCATTCCTGGATTATGATTCCGATGGGGATGTTGATTTATACGTCGTAAACTACATGGAATTTTCAACAGATGGAAATAAAGGGTGGATGTCTCGTGGAGCACGCATATATTGCAGTCCTGTAGACCAAATGGATAGTACACGCTTTAAAAGCGAAGCGGACATCCTATACCGGAACAACGGGGACAATACTTTCACGGATGTTACCGAAACAGCAGGTATATCTCATCGTGGACTCGGTCTCGCTGTTGCTGTGGGAGACTATGATAACGATGGAGACCCTGATCTGCACGTTGCTCATGATATGGAGCCCGATATTCTCTATCAGAATAATGGTGATGGAACTTTTTCAGACATTACTGATATTACTGGAACAGGTTATGACGACAAAGGCATACCTGGCAGTGGTATGGGAAGTGCATTCGGAGACTATAACAATGATGGTTACCTTGACCTACTGGTGAGTAATGCACCTTCTCAACCGGTGTTACTCTATCAGAATGAAGCTGCAATGTTTTTTAATGATGTTTCCTATTCATCAGGAATAGGTACAGTAACACTAACGGATTTCAAATGGGCTGTCGATTTTTTTGATTACAACAATGACGGTTTACAAGACATCTATATATCTAATGGACATCTGCAGGATAACATCGAGGAGTTTACGGATGCTACATATCCACAGAAAGACCTAATCTTGCAAAACAGTAAGTTAAATAACAAATATCTATACACTGATGTTTCTGCGGATGTCGAGTTATCAGATATTACAGAGAATGTCGGTAGGGGGGCAACCTTCGGTGATTACGACAACGATGGAGATATTGACATTTTTCTCAACCATTCCAATCAACCTGCTAAGTTACTCCGGAACGATGGTGGTAATAACAACAATTGGATTACAATACATACTGTCGGAACAAAGAGTAATACTTCAGGTATCGGCACGAGAGTAACGTTGAAAACAGGCACACTCTCACTGCAGAAAGAAGTACATAGTGGATCAAGTTATCTCTCACAGAACGACCTAAGATTACATTTTGGACTCGGTAAAAACAGTGAAGTGAAAAAACTGGAACTGCACTGGCAAAGTGGACATATAGATACATTCTACAATATAAAATCAAACCAGACCGTAATCATAAAGGAAAAACACGGAATATCAATACCAAAACCTAAAAAGGAATAAGGATATTCAAATGGCAATAACCGATGCACATCCCGATCTGAATCGCACACTGAAATTCTTTCCTGTAGAGAACGAAAATCCTGATACACTCTCTCAAGCACAGATTCAACACTTTAATGAAAACGGATTCTTATCACCTTTAGATGCATTATCTGACGATGAGATTGCACAACATCGTGAGTATTTCAACCGACTTATGGAGAAAGTCTTAGCAGAAGGTGGGAATAGTTATTCAATTAACGGTTGGCATACCCGTAGTGCAGGTATACATGACCTAACAACTGACCAAAGGATTCTGGACTATGTTCAGGATTTACTCGGTGAGAACCTTATCTGTTGGGGTACCCACTACTTTTGTAAATTACCCGGTGAAGACAAACAGGTCAGTTGGCATCAAGATGCGTCGTATTGGCCCCTTTCACCGAGTAAAACAGTTACTGTCTGGCTTGCCATTGATGACGCTTCTGTAGAAAATGGCGCAATGACAGTAATACCTAAATCACATCTTCATGGACAGATCGCTTTTGAACGAAGCTCTTCCGAGGAAAAAAATGTATTGAATCAGACTGTTATTGAACCTGACCAGTATGGAGATGCACCAGTTCCTTTTGAGATGAAAGCAGGACAGCTTTCCCTCCATTCCGATCTACTCTTACACGGTTCAGAACCGAATACTTCAGACAGACGACGTTGTGGTCTAACCATGCGTTTCGTGCCACCCGAAGTGAAAGCTGCAAACAACTGGAATCAACGGGCAATTATAGCGAGAGGAAGTGACCCGAGTGGGCATTGGGTGCATAACCCTCGTCCCAAAGGTCAGTAACCCCATGCTAAAGCATCGGGACTTGTGCGAAGCGGATGCCAACCGTCCACTCCACAAGTTAAACTATTGACTACCGTAATATATCAGATTTTCTGGGCGTGGCAGCCTGTAACATGGTTTTGAAACGGTTGTTGTCTGTGGTGGATTTCAACTAAAGGATACTCCCCAAGTCCAAACCCACTGTGAAAGTCTGATCGG
>JAJDZB010000079.1:0-14686 GCA_022824835.1 Candidatus Poribacteria bacterium
GACAGGATAGCTATAATCAATACATGTCGGGTTTCGTTCCTCTACCCGACCTACGGATGAATGGGATAAAAATAATTCAAACTGGTATAAATAATTGGACTTACTGACACAAAACCGTCCTGTTACATTATGAATAATTCAACAGGTGATCTTCACATGAAAAAAGTGATGTTTCTGATCATTGTATTTTCAATAATATATATACCTCCCAGTTTTGCCCAAGACTACACCCAATGGGAGTTGCCAGAGGATGCCATTGCGCGGCTGGGTAAAGGATGGATCAATGCTATGCAGTATTCTCCTGATGGTACCGTGTTTGCAGTCGCGACATCAGTCGGTATTTGGTTGTATGATACCGAAACCTATCAGGAAACAGCATTACTCGCACGGAATAATAAGGGAGTAGCGGGATTAGTTTTCAGTCCTGATGGACTGACCCTCGCCAGTGCAGAAAGACTTGGTGACATAACACTATGGGATGTTAAAGCGCGTAAACCTAAGAAAACAGGATTATACAATTCCTCTATTTATCACAAATTGTTGTTTAACTTTGATAGCAAGACATTTGCCCATGCAAGACATAATGAGATATATCTATATGATATAGTTACAGGTGAGACCAAACACATT
The DNA here is from genome assembly GCA_022824835.1 of Candidatus Poribacteria bacterium. Taxonomy (GTDB): domain Bacteria; phylum Poribacteria; class WGA-4E; order WGA-4E; family WGA-3G; genus MSPOR6. The sequence goes on from JAJDZB010000079.1 coordinate 631, forward strand.
CTCAAAGAGCATTCGGATTTTATCACAAGTATAACGTTCAGTCCAGATGGTCAAACCCTCGCGAGTGGTAGTGAAGACAAGACAATCTATTTATGGGATGTTGACACTGGTAAACACAAGCAAACCTTGGAAGGACATCCAGATGAAGTTACCCGTGTTTCATTCAGTCCAGATGGAAACACGCTCATAAGTGTTAGCAAAGATATGACCATCTATTATTGGGATATATCTACAGGAGAACGAAAAAAGATACTTGCAGAAAAAGGTCTAATTACCGATCAACTTGATAAACCAGAAAAAGTAGAAAGAGTATTTTTTAGTTCGGATGACAACATTCTTGCAACTATAGGATTCAACAATACGATTCGCTTATGGGATACAACTACCGGAACCCTCATCCAAACTTTTCCCAGTCAGGATACAGATAAACAAGAAAAAGACTATTTTAAAAACATAGAAAGCATGCTTTTTAGTCCTGACAATCGGACAGTTGTAGGTTTAGCTAATTATGGGAGAATTCGTATATGGGATGTCGATGCAGGTGAGAGAAAAAGTTTATCTGAATATCCCGGTCATGTCTTGGAAGTATGCTTTTCTCCAGATGGGAATACACTTGCGACAGGTATATTTGGAGGAATAATCCGTTTATGGGACGTTGATACAGGTAGACACAAGAAGACAATTTCCAGTCAAAGTACAGATTATTATAGAACGTATGAACACGATTTCAAACCGTTTAGTCCGGATGGAAAAAAGTTCGTTTTTGGAGATTCTTCCGGGTCTGTTTACTTATGGGATGCAGACACAAAACAGGAACTGTCACTTTCAGGAATGGACTATAACTCTAAAGAATCTCGGTATAATACACGTGCTATAATCAGTCCTGATAGCCAAACATTAGCAAGTTGGCAAACACAAACCGAAGATATGAAAATTCGTCTATGGGATATCGCCTCTGGTAAACACAAGCGAACCCTTAGAGGACATAAGGCACGTGTCAAGACTGTTATTTTCAGTCCTGATAGTAGCATGATTGCGAGTTGGAGTTCGGAGGGTGATACAACTATTCTGTTATGGGATGTTGCTACTGGTAGGCACAAACGAACTCTAAAAGGACATACAAGAATGGTTGAAGATGTTTCATTCAGTCCAGATGGGAAAACACTCGCAAGTGGAGGATTAGATGGAACAATACGTATATGGAATGTGAAGACAGGTAAACAGGGACAAACTTTCATTGAGAAACGTCTTGGTAACGATCCTGCTGCGCAGTCTGTAGCAGTTACCGTTGTGATGTTTAACGCTGATGGGAATGTGCTTGCAAGTGGACATAAAAACGGTTCAATTCGTCTGTGGAATATTGAAACTGGGGAGTCAAGACAAACACTCAGGGTGGGACAAACACTCAAGGGACATGCAGATGCTGTATCTTCTATATCCTTCAGTCCGGATGGGACAACCTTAGCAAGCACAAGTAAAGATGCTACTGCCAGATTGTGGGACCTTAACACAGGAGAACAAATACATGCACTTACTGGATATGATGGCACTAAGTGGCGAGTGTTCTTTTACCCTAACGGATTACCATTAGCCACTGGATTTCTATATACGCACAGTAGCTCTGGTTATGGCATGAACATACGCTTATGGGATTTGCGGACAGGACAACTCAAAAAAACACTGATTGCACATACATTAAAAGTGGTGAATCTTGGGTTTAGTGGGAATGGAAATATCCTTACAAGTATAAATTTTGATGAGACAATACTTCTATGGGACCTAAAACCAACAATTAATGATTTAAATACTTCAGAAAAAACTGTAGAGAATTCGTTAGGTGATAATCAATAAAACGTACATTTTTCTTAATTCTTGGAGCAGTATGTGTTATTATTCTCAACATATTTTTTGGCTGGAACTTGGTGGACATAAGAAAAGTGTGCAAAGTATATCCTTTAGGAAATAGAAACGTTAAAGCAACAACGAATTGTTAACCCGTGAAAATTACAACTATAAAATATTCCGAAGGAGGAATATAAAATGGCAACCCCAGAAACGCAACAACTTGACGAAATTGGAATTAGTAAAGATTATCAATACGGATTCCACGATGACGTTAAACCCACGTTCAAATCCCGAAAAGGATTAGACGAAGAAGTCATCAATCAGATGTGCGACATCAAAGAGGAACCGGATTGGATGCGCGAGTATAGACTCAAGGCTTACGAAATCTTTAAACAGAAACCGATGACAAAATGGGGTGGCGATCTTACGCAACTCGATTTTGACGATATTTACTATTATGTCAAAGCATCTGACCGAAGTGAACGGAGTTGGGACGATGTACCTGAAGATATCAAGAATACCTTTGACCGACTCGGCATACCGGAAGCGGAACGAAAGTTCCTTGCGGGTGTCGGTGCACAATACGATTCTGAAGTCGTCTATCACAACCTCGTTGAGGAATTGGATAAGATTGGTGTCATTTTCGTTGATACGGATACGGCTATCAAAGAATATCCTGACCTTGTGAAGAAATACTTCGGAACAATCATTCCTTCTGCGGATAACCAATTCGCCGCACTGAACAGTGCTGTCTGGAGTGGTGGAAGTTTTATTTATGTACCTCCCGGTGTAAAGGTTGAGTATCCGTTGCAAGCATATTTCCGTATCAACAGCGAAAATATGGGACAGTTTGAACGCACACTCATCATCGCTGACGAAGGTTCGCAGGTGCATTATGTTGAAGGGTGCACTGCACCAACGTTTAGCAGCGAATCCTTACACAGTGCTGTCGTTGAAATCGTCTGTATGAAAGGTTCGCGGGTACGTTACACAACAATCCAGAACTGGGCGGGGAATGTATACAATCTCGTCACCAAACGTGCGGTAGCTTACCAAGACGCACAGATGGAATGGGTTGATGGCAATCTCGGCAGTAAGTTGACGATGAAGTATCCGAGCGTCTATATGATGGAGCCCGGTGCACGCGGAGAAATCCTCTCTATTGCGTTCGCAAGCAAGGGACAACATCAGGATGCAGGTGCTAAAGTCTACCATTGCGCACCACACACCACCTCACAGATTACGTCAAAGTCCATCAGTAAAGATGGCGGACGATCCAGTTATCGAGGTTGGGTGGATGTCGCAAAAGGCGCCAAGGGATGCAAATCTCACGTCGTTTGTGATGCACTTCTACTTGATAAGGAATCGCGTTCAGATACCTATCCGGTCATTGAAATCAACGAAAACGATACCAACATTGAACACGAAGCACGCGTTAGCAAAATCGGTGAAGAGCAGCTCTTCTACCTGATGAGCCGTGGATTATCCGAAGAAGAAGCATCCACTATGATTGTCAACGGGTTTATTGAGCCACTTGTCAAAGAACTACCGATGGAATATGCTGTTGAGATGAATCGACTCATCCAACTTCAGATGGAAGGTTCAATCGGATAATACCCAATTAACCTGATGTGTAGGGCGAGGTCTTTGTGCCTCAGCCTTACTTACTGAGGAAAAAAATTGCAAACAAGTGATTTTTCAAAAGATTTTGTTGAGAAGATAGCGCGGGATGAACCGCAGTGGATGCGCGACAAACGGTTTGAGGCATACTCGCTTTACGAATCGTTGCCGATGCCACATACCGCCGAAGATGATACCTGGCGGCGTACCGTTGATATGCGTACACAGGATTACTGGCGGCGAACTCGACGCCATTTACGCGGCTTCGCTGTTGAGAATTATCATCCCGCTGTCGAAGCGAACGGTAGTACATCGGCTGAGGTAGAAGATGGTGCGGGGGTGTTAGTCCAAGTTGATGGGAATCCTCAACACACCTTCTTGTCCCAAGAATTACAAAAAAAGAGTGTCTATTTCGCTGACCTTCACACAGCACTGAAGGAACGCGGTGATCTCATCCGTGACTACTTTATGACAAAGGCGGTCACATTAGAGACAACCCTAAAAAGTGGAAATATCGCTACCCATAACACATTTGACGCACTCCACGGTGCGTTTTGGCAAGGCGGTTATGTTCTCCATGTTCCGAAAGGTGTCAGGATAGAGGAACCGCTACGGGTTTTTATCAAACTCTCAAAAGATCAACACGCGGATCTGTCGCATGTCCTCCTCATTGCTGAAGAGGATAGTCAAATTGTTATCATAGAGGACAATGCATCTGCTCATCAAGATATAGGTGGTTTTCACTGTGGAGCAGTAGAGATTTTCGCTGGACAAAATGCAAACGTGACCTACGTACAGGTACAACACTGGAATCGTCAAGTATGGAATTTCGCTTCACAGCGAGCCGTTATTAGCAAAGATGCGCAGCTCTGTTGGGTCACTGCAACCTTCGGCGCAAGATTAAGTAAACTAAATCAGGCAGTTGTGTTAGAAGGGAATGGCGCACATGCCCAATTGTTAGGTTTAGCTTTCACTGATGCACGACAGCATTTAGATGTCAGCACAGCTCAAGAACATCTTTCACCCCATACCACAAGCGATCTGCTCTATAGAAATGTCCTGAAGGATAGATCGCAAACAGCATGGGGTGGTAATATCTATGTGTATCCTGATGCCAACTATACCGATGCGTATCAGAAAAATGACAATCTGTTGCTCAGTGAACGCGCCCATGCGGATACCTTACCCGGATTAGAAATTGAAGCACATGAAGTACGATGCACACACGGGGCAACTGCAGGTCAGATTGACGAAGAGCAAGTCTTCTATTTGATGAGTCGTGGAATACCCTACGACTTAGCAGAAAAGTTAATAGTTGATGGATTTTTTGAACCTGTCATGGAACGCATTCCAATGGATGCTGTCCGACAAGAAATGCAGGAATTTGTCTCAAGTAAACTTGCAAAGTAGTAGGCACACTCCGTGTGCCGTTAATCATCAAAAGACGTACGTCATTAAACGTCGTCATAATAAAAGGAGTTAATACAATGGATCAACCCAAAATTATCGCATACATGAAACCTGTCTGTGGCTGGAGCAACGGTGTCCGAGCCATTTTTGATAAGTATAATTTGGAATATGAAGACAGAGACATTATCAACAACGAAAACAACTATCGTGAAATGGTGCAGAAGACACGGCAGCCATACCAACCGTGCGTCCAAATTGATGATATAATGCTCGCCGATGTCAGTGGCGATGAAGTGGAAGCATATCTGCTTGAAGAAGGTATTGTAAAAGAAAACGATGCCGAAACCGATGTCCCAACTGATCAGGCATGTGAAGACCACGGACCGTCTCCTGTGAATATTGGTTTCCCGAGTAGGTAGTTTTCATTTCAAAAACATATAACGGTATGCGCGCTTTGTCGGCGCGCATACATTAAGGTTAACCTACGATCTATTGGAGTCTAACTAACATGTCATCTGGAAATAATAATCAATCAAAATTAACTCTTAGGAAATGGGGATTGGCAATCCTAATAGGTTTTGGGGTTGTCTGCATTATATGCGGAATTATTGTTTTTTTTAATGGTAGTGATACGAATTATTCCAATGAGATTGTGGGGTGTGGATTTTTATTTGTTGGCACTTCCTTCATTATTAATGGTACATCTCTATTGGTTAAGTTGGGTGAAAATAATAAGCGATCAAGATCAACTCTTAGGGAATGGGAAAGTTTAATTTTTTTGATAGGAGTATCATTATTCCATTTTATAGTACTGGTAGCCATTTTTGTTCTTGCATTTTTATGGCATGGTCAAGAAAATAAAAACTCACTTTTGACACCAGAATTGATACATACAATAATCATAGGGTCGTTTTCGCTCTTGAATTTGATAGGAGGGTTCCTATTCGGAAAGATGAAAGGTGAAGCTGATGCTCGTCAAGAAATGAGAAATGAGAACTCAAATGATAAATAATCAATCGAAACTTTGTAACCTATAGATTGGGTGAAGTTTGCAAAACCAAACAAACTCACTGTGCAGAGTCGTTAAATTTGTACAATGAGAGCAGTTCTTGAGAACATCGCTTCTAAGCTTGAAGTTGAAATTAAGGTGACAATCTATGAATGAATAAACTTACTTCAGGGACAGTTTTGAATTCCATGCGCGGAGGCATTAAATCACGGTGAATAAAAATGTTTAAGAAATTGAAAATTCCATATATGATATATATCATATTAGTTTTTGGGATAGGGTGCCTTGATAAACCAGATATTATAGAACAAGTTATTTCAGAAGATCAATCAACGAAAGTTAATCATGATTATGGTAATATGATAGAAATTCCATCTGGTGAATTCTGGATGGGCGATGTTGAGAGGGATGTAATCGAGATAAATACATATGTAAATGAATGGAGAACTCAGATAACTGAAATATCCATAAAAACAATTCCAGAACAATGGAAACTTGTATATACGGATGCGTTCTTGATTGATAAGAAAGAAGTGAAAAGATCTGAGTATATAAAATTCTGTGAAGAAACTGGATACCCGATGCCAATAGGATATGAAGGCGCAAAAGATCATCATCCAATCATTTTTATATCCATAGAGGATGCAATGGCATATGCCCAGCATGTCGGCAAGCGGCTGCCGACAGAGGCTGAATGGGAGAAGGCTGCACGAGGCGGGCTTGATAAAAAGCCATTTATATGGGTCGATGGAAATCATGCAGTTAAGCCTAATTCATGGATTAAGTTAGGGAACTTTAATCTTGGCAATCAGAAAAGTAGCCATATTTCATGGGTCTCCCCTTCAAAATCTGATTTGGACACATCTCATACATTCGATGCAGGTACTGGTAATCCATATGGCATATTAGACATGGGTGGTAATGTTACAGAATATATCTCTGATGGAATAGATAGTGAAGGAAATTATTTTACAAAAGGTGCAAGTATATATTCAAGATATGGATGGTTTAGCTATTCAAATAGAATGCATTTTGATAATGGTGTCACAGTTGGAAAAAGGCATAATTATAATCCGAGCAAAGAGTTTATATTTGCTGGATTTAGATGTGTGAAAGATATTCCATAAATGAGGTGATAAAAAATGGAAGTTGCTGCAATAGTAGGCGCAATCTCTACAATAGTACTCGCAATCGCTACTGTAATATACGTGTGGCTAACACAAAGATTACTTAAAGAAACAAAGAGGTCAATAGATGAAACAAATAGACCAGAGGTCGTAGTTTTCTTGGATTTTGAAGAAGACTATTTGGAAGCAGTAGATCCTAATTTTCGCAATTCTTTCTGTAAATTAAATCTTTGTATTATGAATGTAGGAACAAGAACCGCTTATGAGGTTAAATTTAAAGGTGATTTATCTTTTGAACCTGCAATGGGTGACCCTCTAAATCAGATTAAATCCTTGACAGATGGGATTCCTCTATTAATCCCAGGACAAATTGTAACTCATACGATTTCTCATACGGACCGTTTTGTAAATATTTTTAACGACGAATTTTATAAAAATAGAAGTTCAAAGGCAAAAATTCATACAGAATACTATAATGTTGGAAAAAAAGAATATAAGGATGAAGGTTGTTTTATTCTTGATTTCCTTGAACTCAACAAGCAACAACCACCAACCAAAAATCAATGAACAAACTATACTTTGGCGATAACCTTGAAGTCATGCGAGAAATGGACGACCAACGCGTAGATCTAATATGCACCGATCCGCCTTTCAACAGCGGACGTGATTACAACGCGTTCCTCACCGACTCGCTTGCACAATCCAAAGCGTTTACGGACACATGGACATGGGACGACCCCGCACAAGATTCCCGTGCCGACATAGAAAGACGCGCCCGCACCAGCGACACTTACAAGGCATTGGACTCTTGTCTAAAAGGGTATGACCTTGTGCTGCAAAATGCTGTGTCAGGGAACAAAGGGGCAATGCGTGCATATCTGGCATTTATGGGACCGCGGCTGGCAGAGATGCACCGAATCCTCACAGACAAGGAAAGTATTTACCTACACTGTGACCCAACAGCAAGTCACTACCTTAAAGGCGTGATGGACGCTATCTGGGATCAGAATAACCGAAAGAAAAATGAGTATTTTCGGAATGAGATTGTTTGGTGCTATACAACAGCAAGCACACCACATATAAGGCAGTTTGTGCGCTGCACAGATACAATCCTTTTCTATTCAAAAGGTAAAAAATGGACATTTAACAAAGATGATGTGAGAGTACCTTACAAAGGGGGTGCCCCTCATGGTGGGCAAAAATGGACATCAGATGGTGAATCTCTTGCAGAATGGCGTGAAAGAAAATCTAAGGAAGGTAAAATTCCCGAAAATTGGTGGACAATTCCAAAGGCAGCAGGAAAAGAACGCCTCGGCTATCCGACACAAAAACCGCGCGCCCTCTACGAACGTATGATCCAAGCCTCAAGCAACGAAGGCGAGCTCGTGATGGACCCGTTTGCAGGGTGCGGTACAACAATAGACGCAGCACACACGCTTAATCGGTTCTGGATAGGTATTGACCTCACAATCCTCTCGCTTGACCCGATGCGCCGCCGACTCCATGACAGGCACGGTTTGGAACCATCAAAAGACTACGAAATCCACGGCTACCCCACAAACATGCAAGAAGTACGCATGCTTGTCCGTGACGAAAAGAAATATCACGACTTTTCTAACTGGGCAGTTACACGACTCGGTCTTCAACCGACAAAATCTGTCGGCGATGGTGGTAGAGATGGCGAAGCAGAAGTAGGGCATATTACACTATGGGACCCAGAGGAAGGAGAAACAACAAACACAAGGATATTTGCAGAAGTCAAAAGCGGTAAACCTACTATTGATCAAGTCAAGTCATTTTGCCGAACAATGGATAAACATAATGCAATCGGTGTCTTTATAACAATTGAACCTGTCACTTCAGGTATGCGTCAAGAAGCAGCGGATATGGGGACGTTCTATCATAACAACGAGACTTTTCCAAAACTGCAGTTCTGGCAGATAGACGATGCCTATTTTGAAAATCCGAGTTCTCTGCGGAGTCTTATCCGTTTACCGAAACAGTGGCTGGAACCCATGCGGAAAATGGAACGGCATTTTACGGATACGCAGATGACACTTAATTTAAGATAGGAATGTTGATTAATAGGAAGCAAACCACTTTCATGAAACATATAGTTGATAATGTCAATAAACTTGAGCTTACATTCAAGACCACAGACTTGGAAGGACGCGTCCCCGCTACCGACTCAATTGAGTTTTTGAGTGTGGAAGAACCTTATCGGGAAGGTCGTAGATATAGTCCATTTGTACGTGTCCGATATGCCTTAAACGGTATAAAACAGGACAAGGCTTTTCCGTTAGATGTAGACAAAGGTATATTCCTTTCTATTGACGATGACGTATTAGAAGAAAAACTACGAGCAATTGCTCCTAAGATCGTTGAGATTCTTCAGGAACATGCTGGCTCAAACGCTAACTGACAAAAAACAGGAGAATTTTATTGAATTTCGCGCAAATTTGCTTTTCATGGAAAGGACGAATCGGTAGAGGAACATGGTGGTTAATGCAGTTCCTAATATCTGTCTTCATTGTTATTCTTTATATTCTTGACCCTGACGTGCTTGATCCCGATTCACTTAAAGTTTCACCGTATATTATTACCTTATTAGTACTGGCTTGGGTAGAGTTGTCTGTATCTGCAAAACGTTGGCATGACCGAAACAAATCTGCATTCTGGATTATATTTTCTTTCATCCCAATTATTGGTCAATTATGGGCACTAATTGAGTTAGGTTTTATTAAAGGCACAAAAGGACAAAATCGCTTTGGGACTAATCCAGTGATATAGAAACCTGGAACTTTTTTTGAGAGGTCATATTATGGGGACAACATACTATTCTTTACCTTTACAACCTAAATCGGATGAAGGGTCTTTCAGATCATCCACAATTGAATCCAGAAAAATTCAAGCTGTAATTCCAGTGTATAAGGACTGGGAAGGACTGAAAACGACATTAGATAGTTTACTGGCACTGAATCCTCGTCCAGGTGCTATCACTGTTGCAAATGATAATGCTGATAATCATATCCCCAAATGGTTAAAAACGTATCCAATAAAGATCATCAATTATAGGGGTAATCAAAGACCTGCGTATGCACGAAATATGGGATGCGGGCAACCGAATAGTGAATTTGATTGGTACTATTTTACCGACTGCGGATGTGAGCATGTAGGAGACCTTATAACACATTTCAAAAGGGCACAGCAAAATGGAAATAATTCAATAGTTGCAATCTGTGGTGCTGTTGCTGGCAAAGGTCAAGGAAGAATCAACCGATACATGACTGAAATGGATATACTTAATCCTCCCTTTGAGAAGGAATTGGGGACTCGCGGGGAAAGAGTTCCGCAAGCGATTATCACGGCGAACGCTTTAGTTTACGCTCCTGCCTTTCATCAATTAAACGGTTTTTCAAGAGATTTTGACCAAGCCGGCGGCGAAGACTTAGATTTGGGTATTAGACTTAGAGAACTCGGTCAGTTAATTTATGAGCCACGGGCTGTCGTTTATCACGAATTTGATGAAAACCTCCAAGATTTTAAAAACAGATTTGAGCGATATGGTAAAGGTAATAGACTGCTTGAACAAAAGCATAACCTACCATCACTAAAGCCAGAACCTTTTTACCCAGAAAACCCAGAATTTAACGACTTGGCGAAACTGCAAATTGAATCGTTATGCAGAGGTTATGATCAAGCAGGACTTGAATATGCTGTAAAATTTACAGCAAGGTCCCTTAAAAGAGCTGCACTGAACATTCTAAAGATATAACTGTAGAATCTTACGGATGCAGTATAGAATTTATGGAGGAAATTAGGATAGAATTAGGAGGTATAAAGTATTAGAATGACACTTAAAGAACATATTGACGATATAAGCAATCAGTTAAAAAAAGGAGCGTTTTCACATGAAGCTGCAGTCGCTGATGGTATTGTGCGTAGGTTGCTTCACGCGTTGGAATGGCCAATATTCACACCTAAGGTCTTCATTCCAGAATACGGAGTCGGAGGACAGAGAGTGGACTTTGCGTTATGTCACCCACCAGATAAACCGCGGGTTTTCATTGAGGTTAAACAAGTCGGGAATCTTGATGGAGCAGAGGAACAGTTATTTGGATACGCTTTTCGCGAAGGAGTACCAATAGCAATTCTCACAGATGGTCAGAAATGGCGATTTTTTCACCCAACCGGTGAAGGAAAATTTAGGGAACGTAAGGTATACGAATTAGATCTGCTTGAAAGCCACAGTGAGGAAAGTATCGAACGGCTTAACAGATATCTGAACTATGAGTCAATTCGGAAAGGTGACGCTGTTACAGCAATTAAAAATGACTATCAGAGCGTTTCTAAGCAGCGCGAGATTGAAGCACGTTTACCAGAGGCATGGAGAAAATTGTTCCAGGACGAAGATGATTCTTCCGCACTTTTACAAGAAATCGTAGCAGATAAAACTGAAAGTTTGTGTGGAGATAGACCTACACAGGAACAGGTGAGAACTTTCCTGAAAAGCGTAGAAAGGCAAACTGAGTCGAAACCTATAGACTCACCTCCCGATACCAAATACAGGAAACGCTCAGCACCGCCAAATGAGACCTTGGGTTCCCCACCATCGCCAAAATCAGCGGACCGTCTACGCGTTACTATGCCCAATGGAGAAGTGATTGATCACTATATTGCAGCAACAACCTATCTTGAAGTAATTAATAAGTTAGGATGTGATAAGGTAATGCATGTTGTTCCAACTATTGTATCAACAGATAATTTTCCAGACCATCAGAAAGAAGGCGTTCCAAGTGAATGTGGTAAGTATTTTATATGGAAAGATATTAGCACAAATATGAAAAAGGGATACCTTGAGAAAATTGCCAAAGAACTTAGGATCCAACTGAAGGTAGAATTAGTTGAAAAATAGTAAAATGCCTGTTAAGGAAAAGTAGTGTCCCACTTACAATTTTGGCAAGGCGAATGAATAAGAATTACTTCCATAAAATTCTCAAAATCTTGTTGGATTGCGTTTAAGGAACGTCGTATGAAACTATCAGAAAATCCCAAAATTGTCCAGACGCTCAAGCGAATTCTGAAAAAGTATGATTATCTGGAATATGATGAAAATGGTTCAAAGGACGATGTGCTGTCTGTCCAAGTAACCGCCTCCGACACTGAACGTGATTTTGAGATATATGAGAATGTCCAAGATAAATTAGAAAAGTCTACAAACATGAGTTTTTATGTATCAGCCAATGCTTATTCTGAAAGGAATGATTGGATAAAAGCAGGGAACTATTTCACCTTGAGACCGAGAATCACTTCCAATCCAGAACAGTGTGGTGGCAGGCCTTGCATCCGAGGTATGCGGATTCGGGTAACAGATGTTTTAGACCTACTTGCAAGCGGACTCTCTTTTAAAGAGATTCTTGAGGAAATGCCAGAACTGAATTCGGATGATATTGTGGCATGTCTAAAGTTCGCTTCACATAAAATTGATCCTCCAGTGATTCGCAAAGGCAATCACCCGATAATTACTGTATGAAGTTTTGGATAATAACTAATCCTAAAATCTTGTAAATCCTGGTTCAGACAAATAAGGAAAAAACAATGCACACATCCGACTTTCGTCCACTTGATGTCCAAGCCATTCGCGAAGATTTTCCAATCTTCGCGGAAACACCACCGTTAGCATTTCTCGACAGTGCTGCGTCAACACAAACACCGCGTCCTGTCGTTGAGGCAATGGACGCATATTATGACACTTACCGCTCCAATATTCACCGCGGCGTCTATCGGATTTCAGAGGAGGCGACAGACCAATACGAAAAAGCACGACAGAAAGTCGCACAGTTAATCAACGCACCACGGACAGGCGAGGTTATCTTCACACGGAATACCACGGAGGCAATCAACCTTGTCGCATACAGTTGGGGAAGTGTCAATATCCAGCAAGGGGATGAGATTATTCTCACAGACCTTGAACATCATAGCAACCTTGTCCCATGGCAGATGCTTGCGCAACGCACAGGAGCATCCCTACGATATTTAGAAATCACTGATCAAGGGTTGCTGGATTTCACACAACTCCAAGATGTCCTCACTGAAAAAACGAAACTGGTTGCGATAACGCATGTCTCAAATGTGCTTGGGACAATTAACCCGATTCAGTCTGTTGTTGATGCTGCACACGCTGCCGGAGCAAAGGTCATCGTGGATGCAGCACAATCTGTACCACATTTTCATGTTGATGTACAACAGTTGGATTGCGATTTTCTCGCATTTTCTGGGCATAAGATGTGCGGACCAACAGGTGTCGGTGTGTTATACGGTAAGATGGATCTGCTTGAAGAGATGCCCCCATTTCTCGGGGGTGGTTCAATGATACGCTCTGTTGAACGTGATATATCAACTTACGCAGACGTTCCCGCGAAGTTTGAAGCAGGTACGCCAAGCATCGCTGAAGCAATCGGACTCGGTGCTGCCGTAGATTACATTACGCAAGCAGGATTAGCATCAATGCATGTGCATGAACAGGAACTTACCAAATACGCGCATGAACGTTTACAAGAGATTGAAGGCATAACCATATATGGACCGGCACCGCATCAAAAAGCAGGTGTGATCTCCTTTGATATAGAGGGTATCCATCCGCATGACGTTGCTGGCATTTTGGATACGCATAACGTTGCTATCCGTGCAGGACATCACTGTGCACAACCCTTGATGAAAAAGTTAGACGTTATCGCAACTGCCCGTGCAAGTTTTTACTTATATAACACGCATGAAGACATAGATCGTTTATATGATGGACTTCAAAAAGCACAGACTCTCATGACTCGGAGAACTAAGTCAGTAACCCCATGCTAAAGCATCGGGGCTTGTGCGAAGCGCATGCCAAGCGTTCACTCCACAGGTTAAACTATTGACTACCGTAATATATCAGATTTTCTGGGCGTGGCAGCCTGTAACATGGTTTTGAAACGGTTGTTGTCTGTGGTGGATTTCAACTAAAGGATACTCCCCAAGTCCAAACCCACTGTGAAAGTCTGATCGG
>JAJDZB010000083.1:0-37811 GCA_022824835.1 Candidatus Poribacteria bacterium
CCTTGTGGTTTTTCGTTTTCAATTGTTTGGTATGTGATCTTGCCGTTGTCCCATTTTACTGATTCAATTGCACCGGGATATGCCGGCATACCGTATTCAATTCCGCGACCTTCAAACGCGGGACCAGCGGGACATGAAGCAGCGACCATTCTATCGGCATTCCCTACAACAACTTCGGTATTCGTTCCGACATCCACTAACATGACAATCTCATCTGTGGATTGCATGTCTATAGTGACTAAATCTGCAGCCACGTCTGCTCCGACATGGCTGGCAATCAGCGGTAGACTGTAAACCATTGCCTTCGGATTAGAACGGATACCGAGTCGACGAGATTTTTCTATGAGAGATGTTGTAGGTCTAACACCGTCCAGATATTCATGCTCAACGAGAGATTTATACGGTTTCTGACCGATGGATTGTACATCTTGTCTGTAGAAGATGTCGCGCATCGTTGTGTTACCTGCGACAACTATTTCATATATTTCTTGACGCACGAAGTCATACCTATCGCACATATCCATGATCTGACTATTTAGTGCGGCAATAAGAGATTTCCTTAGTTCTCCTTCATATTTTCCATCATAAGAAATTCGGTGCATGATGTCACTCCCACCGAAACGTTGTGGATTTTCAAAAGCACTTTCAGAGACTGTCTGTCCATTTTCTAAATCAACCAGATTTACAACAACGGTGGTTGTACCGAGGTCTATAGCCAAACCGTAGATATGTCCACGGAACCGGTCTATCGGTTCATTGTTGTAATAGACGATACCGTCACGATGGGTGACTGTTGGATCTGGTGTAATCGGTGTTTCTTTATCAGTACTGATGTGTTCTGTATTAGTGTGCGTGAGGATTCGCGGGGTTCGTCGGAGGGGTACAAATTCTATGTGTTCGTTTATAGCTACAACTAAGGATTGACATGCCAGACGATAGTTGTCCTGAAGGAAGGCTTCAGCTTCGTTTGGTGGTCTCAGGTTTTCCATGCCTTGTAGGATTTCAACGATACACTCGTGGCACTGGCCTGTGCGAAAACATGAGGTCGGCACTTGAACATCTAATTCATCCGCGTAGTCAAAAACGGTTTTACCTGGAGATAGATGATAGACATTGCCATCACACGAAATAGTGCCGTTTGTGGTGTTTTGTGTAGATAATTGTGTATCTGATTCATCAGTTTCCCACGCGTTCCGATAGTCCAATTTGTCGTCTCCGACACAAAGGAGACCTGTACCTTCATCTATTTTGCGTTGATTTCTACAACCGAATTTAGCGGTACAGTGGTCAAATCTGTTCTTGTAAGGACATCGATACGTTGCCTGTTCGTCTGCATGGACGACGAGTTCTTCAAATATTTCTGTTATTTTATTGAGGCGTTTTTCGTATTCTTTCTTGTCTATTTTTTTCATCTAATATTTATTTGTTGTCTTAAGCCATTTGTTAATTTAGTACCATTCTTCATCAACGCTCTCAAGAAACTGTTTTGCGAGAGCGACACATTCCAAAGCGTCTTTACCGTATCCATCAGCACCCATATCGTCTGCGAATGTCTGTGTGACAGGCGCGCCTCCGACCATAATCTTTACCTCTTCCCGTAGGTCTTCATCAATGAATGCGTCAATAGTTTTTCCCATATTTGGCATTGTGGTTGTTAGCAGTGCGGACATGCCCAAGATGGGTGCTTCGTATTCTTCTACGGCATCAATGAATTCATCTTCAGAGGTATCCACACCTAAATCGTGGACGACAAATCCTGCACCACGTAACATCATGATACACAGATTTTTTCCGATATCGTGTAAGTCCCCTTTTACTGTTCCCATTATGACCGTACCGATAGGTTCAATACCGGATTCAGAGAGGATAGGTTCTATATGTGCCATACCTGCTTTCATTGCCCTTGCACATGCGAGTACTTCTGGCACAAAGATGAAGTTTTCACGGAACTTTATACCGACTATCCCCATACCTAAAATAAGACCGTCGTCCATTATTTCCAGTGCTTCTGTGCCATCTGCAAGTGCTTCTTCAGTCAATTCATCTACGGTGTGGTGGTCTCCATCAATTAGTGCAGCAGCGATATCCTGCATATTGGGAGTTGCCTGTGAGAACATAAGAATAAATCGTTCAATTTCGTCAGGTTGCTCAATGTATTCTTCAATTTCTTCTCTGATGAATTCGTTAGCAATATCATTAATTGATGCCACAGATTGTCTACTCCTTCTTGAACCAATAAAGTATCATATCCCTATGAAAATGGCAAGTTTTATATTGTTGAACGTGAGTTCGAAAAAAGATTAGAAGTTAAAAAGCTTATGTAAATCGTTGATTTCCTCAAGTTTTCGTAGGTTCGTCTTCACCGAAGGTTTGTTCTCCAAAAGCTGGTAAGCAATTATAGAAAGTGTATTTGCAATAGGATCAGGGTGTATCTGTCCATTGGACGCGTCTATAGATATGACTTAATGGCAGTTCGCAGCGAATTGAATCCAGCGGCAATATATCCGCGAGATTCTGAAATACGATAGACATCCACTGTGTTCCTATCCGAAAATGGTGTTCAACGTTTACTTTGTCTTGTGAAACAAGGATGTATTCTTGCAGGGACTCGATCTGCTTATAAGACTCAAATTTCTTTCCTTTGTCATAAGCTTCAGTTGATGGTGAAAGTACCTCTATGACAACAGTTGGGTTGAGGAGTGTATCAAACGCATTATCTTCAAAATGGGGTTCATCGCAAACGACGGCAACATCAGGATAAAAGTAAGATGTTAACGGGTTTGCCTTTACGCGCATTTCTCCGGTGTAGACTTCGCAATCTCGGTCCAGCAACTGGTTGTAAAGTCCATTAAATGTATTACCTGTGATAAGATTATGTGCGCGACTTGCCCCGGACATCGCGAGTATCTGCCCGTTGAGATATTCATTTTTGAACGGTGCTTTACGTTCCCACACAAGGTACTCCTCAGGTGTCAGGTGGGTTTGCACAGCGAAAGCGGTCATGGTATTCTCCTCAATAATGGTAATCTCAGTCTGATTAATCGTTTTGGATGTGTTCACTCACTTCATTTTCGTATCCGAGATGTGTGAATTGGAGCACGAACTTACAGTTTGTGCTACATTTATCAAACTCACGTTATTTAACTCAGCCATGTTTGTAACCTTAATTTGAAAGTAGACATGTCAGTTCTTAGTGTTTGTCAACGAAACGTTTATGTGTTAATTATAGTTCAAAATATTTTCTTTTTAAAATTAGATATTAGTTTCAATATTTTCATGACTCGTTTTAGGTTGTAACCCCAGTTTTTCATAAGATGCAGCGGTTGGGAAGATTTTGCCGGGATTACAAAGTCCAGTCGGATTGAAGATGTCCTTAACATCTTTCATTATTTGTATGTCTGCTCTACTAAAGATCAATGGCATGTAGTCCATCTTTTCAACACCGATTCCGTGTTCACCTGTTATTGTTCCACCGACTTCAGCACACACTGTGAGTATCTCTTTGTTGACATGTTCAACTCTTTCACATTGATCAGCGTCGCGTTCGTCAAAGAGTACGATTGGATGAATATTACCATCACCTGCATGGAACACATTCGCAATTGCAATCTGATACTTTTCAGAAATCTCAGAAATTCTGCGTAACACCTTTGGTAAAGTTGTGCGTGGTACGACGCCATCTTGTGTGATGTAGTTTGGTGCCAGCCTTCCGAATGAGCCGAATGCGCTTTTACGTGCTTTCCAAAGTTCCTGTCTCTCTTCATCGTCCTTTGCGTAATTCACTTCACGTGCATGATGTTGTTCAAATATTTCTATGATCCTGTCGGTCTGATTCTGCATTCCTGCTTTAATACCATCAAGTTCAACAATCAAGATGGCTTCAGCATCAAGTGGAAAACCGAATTGGAATGCCTCCTCTAATGCTTTTATGACAAGCGTATCCATCATTTCGAGGGCAGCAGGAATGATTCCGTTCCCAATAATAGTTGAGACAGCATTTGATGCATCGTCCATATTGTCAAATACTGCAAGTGCTGTCTGATACGCTTGCGGGTTGCGTGTGAGTTTAACAGTCGCTTTCGTTACAATCCCGAATGTACCTTCAGAACCGATCATGAGTCCACGTAGATCATATCCAGGAACATCTTCAACTTCACCACCGAACGTAATGATTTCACCGTCTGGCATGACGACTTCCATTCCAAGTATATGATCAGATGTAACGCCATACTTTAGGGTATGGGGTCCCCCTGAGTTTTCAGCGATATTCCCACCTATTGTACATGCTTTCTGACTTGATGGGTCGGGTGCGTAGTGATAACCGTACTTTTGCACTGCTTGTGAGAGAAGTAGATTGACGACACCGGGTTCAACGACTGCGTATTCGTTTTCAATGTCTACCTCTAAGATGCGATCCATCCGATTGAGTGCGATGATAATACCCCCTTGAACAGAGAGCATACCACCGCTGAGACCTGTGCCGCCGCCTCGTGCGATGAAGGGAGTATTGTGTCTGTTTGCTATTTTCACAATATCAGATACTTGCTGTGTTGAATCAGCAAACACAACAACATCAGGTAGTGCCTTAAATGAAGGTGCTGCGTCACATTCGTAAACGGAGAGTGCTGTTGCATCAGTCAACACATTCTTTTTGCCCAACAAATCCATGAGATCGTTCATGAGTTGCTGCTGTTCCATGATAAATACCTTATTTTCCGTGAAATATCTTGTTATTCAGATTACCATATTTCTGAACGTTTGTCCAGTTTTTTACCTATTGACAAAAATTAGAATCATTGGTAGACTATCCATAAGTTATTTCAGAGTGTATGTGTAAATTTACGAATTGCCTGTATTTTACTGAATTCTATTTGAAGATAAATAAACAAGGAGATTTGATATGAAATTACTGAATCTTAGTATATTGATTCTCTTTTGTGTCTGTGCAGTTTCTTATGCACTTGAGCAAAACGATGAAGCAATCGTAGGTGTTTGGTTGCTTGATGGGGATTTTGATGACGCATCTGGCAATGGTAATGATGCTAAAGAGAATGGAAGTTTCAAATTTGAGGCTGGTAAGTTCGGTCAAGCAGTAGTTGCCAGTGGCGGTGGCAGCATTGATGTTCAAGATTCTGATAGTGTAAAAAGCATCAGTGAAGGATTGACTGTAGCTGCGTGGTTCAGAGTTGATGCTGATTCGGATACCGGTATCCGGAAAAATGGTGCTTTTCTTCTTGAAGACCAGTCAGCGGGTGAACCTGTTCCGGATGGTTTTTCGTTTAGAGTTTGGACAAGTGCTGGGATTACACCCGGATTCTACGGTAAAACTGAGTTAGAACAGAAAAAATGGTATCATGTTGCTGGAACTTACGATGGTAAAATCGTTGAAATGTATGTTGATGGTGTACCGGAAAGTGAACAAGGGGCACTTGATTCCGGTAAGAATAACTGGACACCAGAATGGAGTGGTAATGTCGCTGCAGCTGGGGTATTACAGTTGAAATTTGGGTCTGAGACTTTTCACGGCGGTCTTGATGAGATAGTATTGCTCAATCGTGCGCTTGAAGCTGCCGAGTTGAGCAATTACTAAACGGTTGGGAAGATGCATTTGATGTGGAGCCTGAGGGTAAATTAGCAACAACATGGGGACGTATTAAGATTAATAGATAAAAACCTGATTTTCCCAGGTCGGTAGGTTCGGTTAGGAAACCGAACCTACCGGGGCCCGTTTAATAACTTAATCTTCATTAGGGACTAAAGCGCATTTTTCATATTCAGGATTTTTTTTATCTTTCCAGGCTGTGCCCAATTACACTTTCCTGATCCATTGAGTTGACGCAATAGTTTTGATATTTCAGGATTCTCAAGTGCGGTTCTGACTTGATGTGCTTCATTTTCGTCCCAACACGGGATATAAGCGTGCATTGCTTGATTTGCCTGCCACACCTGGCCGTCTATATCGCTTACCACTATCGGATTGAAATGCTTTCTACCGTACGCCTCCCAGATGACCTTATAGGGCGCGAATGCATAAGGTCCGACTCCCAGTAATACCCACCACCCTATTCTATTCATGGATGCTTTGAGCAGTGTGCCCTTCCTTGCTTGTAAAACCTCTTTGTGGTCTTGTAGATAGTCTAATAAAGCGTGGTGTTTCCTGATACTATACCAGTCAAGAGGTTTACCGGTCTCCTGATGATATGGAAGGAGTATCCATTTATGGGGTGTGCCTGTAAGCTGTCGCCATATTTCCTTTGTTGTGAGAGGATATAGATATTCACCTGGTAAATGTGAAGGTTTGTCATCAAAAATGAAGACTTTATTTGCACCGCACGTATTCACACCTTGACGGGGTTTTTGATCAGGTGACAGATGAATGTCAAACATATCAGTTGAATTGAGTTCCTCAGTGTTCTTTACAATCCGCCAAGGATCATTTGGATATTTGAGTGGAGATGCTATATGTTCATCCCAATTCTCACCCATTTCCCGAAAATAGGGTATTGGAAATGTTTGTTGTGAATCAATTTGAATTTTGCCACAACAGTAAGACTTTTGTATGCCTTCAAATACATTCGTATTCGTGAATTCATAGACTGTATCTATAGAGAACCCTCGCTTATTTGCTTGGTAGTCTCTAAACCCGCTATGTGCACCATCTCCAAAGAAGAGGGAAGTAGGAAGATAGAAGTAACCTTGACCTTTTTCCTTTAGTAATTTACCTAAGACCACCTTAATGACTAATGCTGCTATATCAGTCCGTGAGGATCCTAATAGAAGTTTCTGTGTGTCTTGAACAAGTCCTTCCTGAATGAAATAAGGCTTTAGCTCTGTTTTATAGGCGGTTGGCAAATCCGAGAAATTCACCCACGGTGGATTACCAATTAGTATATCGTATTTTTTGTCGTGGTTATGTGTGATAATGTCTTTACAGAAGAGTTGATCCGGTGGGAAGTCTATATCGAAATCTTGTTTGACGAAACTTTTGAAATTATCAATTAGAGAAGGGTCAATCTCTATCAACGTTAATCGTGATAGGTGTTTAGGCGTAAGTGGAATTTGTTGATTTCGTGCTATGTTTAGTAAAGCAATTATGAATGCCCCTTGTCCGGCTGTTGGATCGCAAATTTCCGCGCCATCCATCCACGCATCAAAGATGTGCCACTTATTGATGAGCCATTCTGCCCACTCTGTTGGGGTGAATACTTGTCCAATTGGTGTTTTCATTTGGTTAGAGGATACCAAAGATCGTGTTTCGTTTCAATGTTTATCTTCAGATGTGACGGCATTCGGAGAGTGCCTACTACTATTAAAGAGACGGCACTCGGAGAGTGCCTACTACTATTAAGAGCATAGGAAATCCCATAATTGCCACTTGTAGTGACAAATACTTTACACCCCTCATTGATAAATTTGATATGATAATTAGCCAGTTTCTGGTATAATGACATTCTATAATCCAACTTTTTTATATAAGGATATTCCTTCGCGTTTCAACTTGATTGAAGAAACTGAACTCAAGGCCATTTATGCTACACAAAACTGCATTTATCTACCACCCAGACTACCTGAATCACGACACAGGCCCGAAACATCCTGAACGTCCTAATCGACTCATCGCATGTCATGCCAAACTGAAACAGAGCGATGTGTGGGATAAACTATTCCACATTGACCCGTTTCCTGCTACTATTCAACAAATTGGCTACGCACATAAATCCGGTTATAGCGATTACATTCAACAACACTGTGAGCTTGAAATACCCACAGCGTTTGATACTATTGTTACGTCCGAGTCTTTTGATATTGCACTGCTATCAACAGGGGGTGTGCTAAGCGCAGCAAAAGCGGTGGCAACAGGACAGGTGAAAAACGCGTTTGCTATGGTGCGTCCTCCCGGACACCATGCAACACTGGGACAGAGTATGGGATTCTGCTTGTTTAATAACATCGCAATTACGGCTCGGTATCTTCAACGAGAACATGGGGTAGGGAAGGTTGCAATCGTTGACTGGGATGTGCATCACGGGAACGGTACACAGGATATTTTCTACGAAGACGAGTCTGTATTTTTCTTTTCTATCCACCAATCTCCATTGTATCCTGGCACGGGTTCACAATACGAGAAAGGTAGTGGTAGAGCACGGGGAACAACATGCAATGTACCTGTCCCTGCTTGGAGTGATGATGATGACTACATTCTTGCTTTTAATGAGATACTTATTCCTGCTTTGGAGGATTTCTCACCTGAGTTTATTCTTATTTCTGCTGGCTTTGATGCACACTATCTTGACCTACTTTCTCATACAAACCTTACTGCTGATGGCTTTGCTGAGTTAACGGATTTGGTTTTGGACACGGCAGATGAAATTGCATCTGGGAATGTTGTCTCAGCATTGGAAGGTGGGTATAGTTTGGAGGGTCTCTCAGAATCAGTTGTTGCACATGTGGAACGACTAACAAGATGAATTATTCTGCGATCATATCAGTTCATGCCTTTATCCCAACATGAATTGCTACAATCCCAAAAGTTTTACGATAGTACTGCACGTCTGTTAGACCACACTGTTCCATTATCGTCTTCAATTCATCGCAACTCGGAAACTGCATGACTGATCGTGGGAGATAACCGTAGGCATCGTCCTTATTTCGCGAGATGCGGTTTCCTATGAAGGGTAGTATCTTTGTAAAATAGAAATAGTAAAGACCACGAAATACCGGATTTACCGGTTGTGTAAACTCTAAGATTGCAATCCTCCCACCCGGTACAGCGACGCGTTTCATCTCTTTGATACCCAACACAAGATCAGAAACATTGCGTATACCGAAACCGACAGAAACGATGTCGAAGGTATTGTCAGGAAATGGAAGTGCAAGTGTATCCGCTTCAACCGGTATGAACGCGTGTTGATGTTTCTTTTTATGAACCTTTTTCTGAGCAACTTCCAACATCTCAAAGCAGAAATCGGAGCCGATGACAGAGCCGCCTGCCCCGATTTTGTCGGCATAAGTTAAGGCGAGTTCTCCCGTTCCTGTACAAACATCAAGGACACTGCTTGCTGCATTGACATCGCTAACCTTTACAGTCTCCCTTCGCCACGAACCATCTAAACGTAGGCTCAATAAGGAATTAAGAAAATCGTAGTGCCGTGCGACTGCAGAGAATAGTTTCTTTATGCGGTGTGCTTGCATAATAAGGGTGTTTGTGTTCAGAACAATTACATTCTTAGTTCCGCACCAAGTTCTTTATTGAGTCGTTGAACGATCTTGTCATGGCGATCGTTAACTGCTTTATCGGTTAGCGTTTCGGTTGCTGAATGATATGTAATTGTATAGGCGAGGCTCTTCTTCCCACCTGGGACCTGATTACCTTCATATACATCAAATAGACGGACAGATTCAACCCACTTTCCACCGGTGGTGTTGATAATGTCCATTGGCATATCAGATTTGAGGTCTTGATCTACGACGATTGCGAGGTCTCGCTGAATGCTTGGATATATAGGTATCGGTTCAAAACGTTTTGAGAAGACTGCTGCATCGGTTATTTTTTCCAAGTCAAATTCGAACAGATACGCTTTAAATGGAAGTTCATAATTCTCAAGCACACCGGGGTGTACCTCACCGATGATACCGATTTTGGTTTCACCTAATACTATTTCACCGTTGCGTCCAGGATGATATGTCGGTTCTTCTGTCTGTTTTAATTCGTATCCCTGAATTCCGCAGACTTCAAGTATACCTTCCGCGATGCCTTTTATGTCAAAGAAATCGGGAGGACGATATGGATTTCCGTATACACCGCCGCCAATTTCTCCAGCAAGGATCCCAGCAACGCGGTCCGGTTCCTTTCCATTTATGAAAACTGATGACAACTCAAACAGAGCGATACTGTTTATCTGATGATTGTGGTTGTGTTGAGCGTTATTAAGGAGACTCGGTATAAGGGTCGTCCGCAAGATTGACATTTCAGGACTTAATGGGTTCTGTAGTTGTGTTACTTCACAGAGTGGATGGTCGTCATTGAGTCGTATCTTCTCAAAACAGTTAGGATGAATGAAACTATAGTTGACCGCTTCCATCATACCAGAGCTGAGCAGGAAGTTCCTGATACATTTTCGCACTTTCTCAAGTTTATTTGGGGGTGGAATCGGTATATCCCCTTTTGGTAAAGTCGTAGGGATATTATCATACCCGTGAACACGAGCGATTTCCTCAATCAGGTCAATTTCCCGTGTTATATCTAAACGGCATGAGGGAACAGTGATGTCAAAGATATCCACTTCGGTCTGAATGTTTTCAACCTTAAACCCTAATCGGGATAGTGTCTGTTCTATCTCCTCTACTTTAATTGATGTCCCTAAGATGAAATTAACACGGTCTTTTCGCAGCCGTATTTTCAAAGGGTCTTTTCTGCCAGGGTAAACATCAACAACGCCTTTACAGATTGTACCACCCGCGATTTCTACGATGAGTTGTGCAGCACGATCAAGAGCTGAGATGACAACTTCAGGGTCTACCCCGCGTTCAAATCTGTATGATGCCTCAGTATGTAAACCGTGTTCCTTTGAAGTTGATCGGATACTTGCTGGATGGAAATTTGCGCTTTCCAGTAACACATCCTTTGTTGTTTCAGTGATCTCTGACTCGAATCCCCCCATAACTCCTGCGAGTGCAACCGGTTTTTCAGCATCAGCAATAACTAACATGTTCGGATTAAGTTTACGTTCCACTTCATCCAGTGTTGTGATGGTTTCATTTTCCATTGCACGACGAACAACGATACGATTTTCACCGAGTTTATGGTAATCAAAAGCGTGTAACGGTTGTCCATACTCCATCAAGACGAAGTTCGTTATGTCCACGATGTTGTTAATTGCTCCTATCCCAACAGATTCCAATCGTTGTTTTACCCAAGTTGGTGATTCTGCTACTTTAACGTTCTGTATGACACGTGCGGCGTAGCGTGGACAGAGGTCTGGATCGGCTATCGTTACGGATGTGATTTCTCTTATATCTGTCTCACTTTCTATTAGAGCAACTTCTGGATACTTGATTGTGTTTCCTGTTTCAGCACGAATTTCCCTTGCCACTCCCAGCATACTCAGACAGTCTGATCGGTTGGGTGTAATCTCCAATTCAAGTATCACATCGTTTAAACCTAAAGCTTCTGTCAGTGGTATGCCGACAGATAGATTTGAGGACAACTCCATCAGTCCTGATGCGTCATCAGAGAGAGCTAACTCTTTTTCTGAACATAGCATTCCGTGTGATTCTTCACCACGTAATTTGGCGCGTTTGATTGTGATGCCAGTAGGTAATTCCGTTCCGATGGTCGCTACAGGTGCAAACATCCCTTGATAGACATTTGGTGCCCCACAGACGATCTGAAGATTATTCTCATCGCCAATATCCACTTGACAAAGTATCAGTTTATCTGCATTTGGATGTGGAGATATGGATTCTACCTTTCCTACAACTACACCTTCTAAACCTGCCCCAAGTTGTTTGATAGATTCAACTTCAATTCCTAACATTGTCAATCTATCGGCAAGTTCTTTTGGTGCGAAGTCAAAATCGATATAGGTTTTCAACCAATTGAGGGATACATTCATAACGAAGTCCTTTTAAAACTGCTTTAGAAATCGCAGGTCATTTTCATAGAAAGTACGAATATCTGGGATGCGGAACTGAAGATTTGCTATGCGTTCAACACCCATGCCGAATGCGAATCCAGTTATTTCTTCGGGGTTATAGTTTACGGCTTTGAATACCTCTGGGTCTACGGCTCCTGCTCCTAATATCTCAACCCAGCCGGTGTACCCGCAGGTGCGACATCCCTTTCCTTGGCACACTGTACATGTTATATCAGCTTCAGCACTCGGTTCAGTAAATGGGAAGAAGTGTGGACGGAATCGCATCTGTGTCTGATCCCCGAACATCTGGCGTGCAAAAGATACTAACACACCCTTTAATTCACTGAAAGTTACGTGTTTGTCAACCAGTAGTCCTTCAACCTGATGGAACATCGGTGTGTGTGAGATATCATAATCCACTCTGTATGCTTTACCGGGAACGATAATTCGGAGTGGTGGTTTCTGACTTTCCATTACCCGAATTTGAACTGGAGAATTATGTGTCCGCAGGAGTTTACCATCTGTAAGATAGAATGTGTCGTGCAAATCGCGTGCGGGATGGTCTGACGGTGTGTTGAGTGCGTCAAAATTATAGTGTTCAGTTTCTACTTCCGGTCCTGTTACAGTTTGGAAACCCATCTGTGTGAAGATGGTTTCAATCCGCTCTAATGTTTGTATGACAGGATGTGCTTTGCCGTAGGCTGGTTTTCTCCCCGGTAGTGTAATGTCAATAGTTTCACCCGTCAGTTGTTGCTTCTGCTTCCGGATCTCCAGTTCTTTTTTTGTTTTCTCAAATGCGTCCGTAAGTGTAGCACGCACATCATTTGCAAATTTTCCGACGATAGGACGTTCCTCTTTGGAGAGTTTTCCCATTCCCTTCATTATGTTTGTTAACTTTCCGTTGCGTCCGAAATATGTTATCCTGAGTGTTTCCAGATCATCAGGTGAAGCAACTTCTTTTAATTGTTCAAGCACTTCAGTTTGAATGGTTTCTAAATCGGCTTTCATATATCCCTTAAAATAAAAACACCTATCACTCTGTCCCATCACTTCAATAGTATGCTTGAAGTGTTTTTGGGGACGAAAGCGACAGGTATCTACTTCCGCGGTACCACCCCGCTTGACAGTTTCAATGCGTTACGTGAAAACTGTCCGCTTCATTAAAACTGTCCGCTTCATTGGTTGTTTTCCGGCTCCGAGATGAAATTCGGCTATGTTCTCAAAACTACACTTCCAGCCTATGGTGTAGTCTCTCTAATTGAGAAATCTCAATTGCTTACTTTGTCTCATCATTGCCGGGATATTATGGGATAACCTATCTGTAATGACTATCCTTTTACTTGTGCGACGAGTTGTGCAAAACCGTCTGGATCGTTAACAGCGATATCAGCAAGGACTTTCCTATCTAGCTCTATGCCTGCTGTTTTTAGTGCGTGCATGAATCGGCTGTATGTAAGTCCGTGTAGTCTTGCGGCGGCGTTAATACGCATAATCCAGAGTTTTCTAAAGTCTCGTTTGCGTGCCCGTCTATGTGCATAAGCGTGGTTCCACCCTTTTTCTACTGCTTCCATAGCAGTGCGTCGAAGGTTGTTTCGTCCACCTCTGTATCCCTTGGAATGTTTCAAGATCCGTTTTCGTCTTTTTCTTCGGACGTTTCCTGTTTTTACTCGTGGCATTCTGAACTCCTAACTTAGTAGGCGTTTCAAACGTTTTGCGTTACTTGGGTCAACTAAAGCAGGCTGTCTGAGACGGCGTTTTCGTTTTGCTGACTTTGATATGAAGAGATGTCCAGCATAAGCTCTTCTGCGTCTAATTTTCCCTTTAGCAGTAAGTTTAAAGCGTTTTGCTGCGCCTTTATGTGTTTTAATTTTAGGCATTATAATATCCTTCTGTGATAAACTTAGACACTACACATTGTGCATTGATTATGAAGCTTTTGGAGTTAAGAGCATTGACATGACTCTTGTTTCCATCTTAGGTGGTTGTTCAACTTCAGCGATTTCAGCGATATCCTGTGCAAGCCGGTTTAGCATATCACGTCCTAAGTTTGTATGTAGCATTTCGCGCCCACGTCTGAATCGGACAGTTGCTTTTACTTTCCACCCTTTATTCAAGAAATTTTCAATGTGTCTTTTTTTAAACTGATAGTCGTGTTCGGCAGTATCAGGTCGAAACTGCATTTCCTTAAGTACGACTTTAGTCTGTTTCTTCCGTGCCTCTCGTTCCCGTTTATTTTTTTCGTACTGATATTTCCCGTAATCCATTATTTTGCAGACGGGAGGTTTGGCGTTAGGAGAAACTTCAACTAAGTCCAATCCAACTTCGTCAGCGCGTTCCATTGCTTCGCGCGGAGACATCACACCAAGTGAATTGTTCTCATGATCAATTACCAATATCTCTTTGGCTCTAATCTGATAGTTCGAGCGACTCTTCTTTACACGTGCTTTCTGAGTACGTTTGCCTCTGTAGTGTATTTCTGACACCCCCAAGTTGTAGTTGGTCTGTACTTATATGTATATATACTATACGCAATCTGTTGCACTTTTGACAGTAGATTGAACAATGCTAATAATAACTTAATTATCTATTATATCACATTTTTCATACAAATGCAAACTAAAAGAAGCCAATTGTCCATAATGTGCGTAAAATGATGACCCCACCTGCTAACCCGCCCAATATAATGATTAGCGTTAAGTTAATAATAAGCGCGAATCGAAAGATTTGTTTTGCATGTTCCGGTTGTTCTTTAGTCCATCCTCTTGCCAAGAAAAAAGTTAGGACCACACTGGTCAGAATGAAAACTGCTGCCCCTAATAGTGATATGAGAATCCCCGAAAAGTCAACCATTTCCATCGTGTCGGGAATTGAACCGGAATTTGAATAACGGTGAATAACGATGATTAAGATTGTAGACAGAATTAGAATGTAGAGGATGAAAACTACCAGTGTTTTTACGAAGTTATTGCTCATATTTATTGTGCTTTCTTTAAGATTCGTGTTCACCTAATAGTTTACCACAATTTTGATGTATAAGCAAAGATTAGATCATGCTATGGTGTGCAAAAACTTTACACATCCCCAATTACAAAAAAGGTTGCAGTTAACAACAGATTCTGATATTATAAAGGCACTGTTTGCTTATATAAAGTTACAGCACGCCACATCGTTGATAATTAAATTAGGATATACTGATTAAACTAAAAATCAACAACCCATTTAGATTCAAAGGAGTTTTTTATGGAAATAACATACACTGCAGTGACGGAAACGTTAGAATCAGGCAATCCACTGCCTCCACTCGTCCCTGAAGATGTTTGGAACAGTGAACTGTCAGAAGGGATTGTCTCAGCATCGTCTGAAGAGTTATTAAAAGGAGAGACGGTGAAAGATGAGACTTATGCTGGTGCGATTAAGAGTGGTCTATTACTTTGGAATGATGCCCTGAACGATTCACATGATATATCACAGGGATTATCAAATAATACAGGTAGTTATTGGCACGGGATAATGCATAGACGGGAGCCTGATTATAGCAACGCAAAGTATTGGTTTGGTAGAGTCGGTACTCATCCGATTTACGCAGAACTTCGCGATTGCGCACTTTCCATATTCAAAGAAACAGCAGATCCATCTGCAGCACTCTCAGATATAGGTGCTAAGATTGAATCACATGAACATTGGGATCCGTACCTATTTATCGATTGGTGTGCGGCTGCAGCGGAAGACCTTTCGTCTGATGTTGCACAATTTTTGCAACAAGTGCAGGTAGAAGAGTTCAAGCTGTTACTTGCATATTCGTATAGAAATGCAATCTAATAGACAGATTTTTCGCTGTCTGAATTTATTTTTGGAGATGAAATATGTCTTTACTGAATCGGACTCGCGTTAGAAATAATTGGTATCATTTACTAACGGTTCTGGCATGTACATTACTACTTGTCTCCTGTGTGCCAACGACATATCAGTCTGCTGGGAGCGGGGGTACGGCAAGAGAACGTGCTGTTGACATATACGATGATATCAAAGAACTCTCCGACAGCCTCTCTACATCAAGTGATAAGACAGATGCGGAGATATTGATTGAGAAATCTCAAGGTTTTATCCATGCCTATCCGAAATATAGCAAGGTGGACGAGGTATACTTTATTCTGGGACAGACTCTACTTCAATTTGATCGCGCTGCAGAGGCTATTGAGGTATTAAATAATCTAAATCGTGATTATCCCTATTCATCTTATATCAGCGAGAGTTTATTGATGTTAGGGTTAGCGTATGATAATGTCGGTAAACATGACCAGGCGGATCAGACTTATAATAAGTTGATTAGTGATCGTAGATTCAGTGGTAGTAAGAATGTTGAAGCTGCGCAGCAACTGCTTGCTACAGATAGAACAGCCAGAAAAGGAGCATTATCAGAACTTTCTGCTGAGACTCAGAATCCTCTGGATAAGTTCATCGGTAAACCTGCTTTAGATTTTAAGGTTGCGGATCTGAATGGACAAGCACTCTCACTAGAGAAATATAGAGGTAAGATCATTCTTCTTGATTTCTGGGCGACGTGGTGTCCGCCGTGTATAGAGCAGATGCCACACCTTAAACAGACATACGCCAAATTCAAGAATCAAGGTTTTATTATCATCGGTATAAGTGTAGATAGAGGACTTGAACCCCTTAAGACTTTTATTTCTGAAGAGAATATAACGTGGCCCCAGTATTTTGACAACGGGGGTCAAATTTCGCAAATGTATAATTTAACGCATATCCCTACGACCTTTCTTATTGATGGAAAAGGCATTATACAAGCTGTTAATCTTAAGGGAAATGCGCTTGAAGCAGCGATTGCTCAGTTTGTAGTTGAAAACAGTTATCGCTAAGTCCATGGTGCTAAATAGTTGATAGGAGGAAAAATGATACATCTTAAACGAGATACCCATACCCAATCCAAAGTTATGAACATTGTGATTCTTGCGGCCACACTTCTGTTTGTCTTCAGTATAGGTCTCACTGCAGATGACTCAGCAGAAACCCAGCCAGTGCCTATATTAACGCCTGCCCAGATAGGTTTTAAGTATCAAGAGATAAAAGCCTTAGGTAAAGAGCTGGCAACGGAGAATAAGTCGGAAGAATTAGAGGTATTGGTTCAGAAGGCGACAGATTTTGTAAAACTATTTCCGAAATACAAACGCGTTGACGAAGTGTACTATTATCTCGGTAATGCATTGGTCCGCTTAGATCGTGTCAAGGAAGGTATCACTGTATTTGAGGCACTCTACAAGGAACTTCCAGATGCAAGGTATGTTGCGCCGGGTCTATTAGAATTGGGTTTAGCTTACGATAAACTCAGCAAACACGATAAGGCAGATGCTGCATTTAAGAAGTTGATAGAACATAAGAAATATGGTAGTCGTTCACAAGCAAAACTTGCTCAAAAGATCCTTGAACAGGACCGTTCTGAACGGAAAGGTCTATTACCTAATCAGCCCCAACCATCACTCGGTAACTCTAAAGCAGATTTGGTGGGCAAACCAGCACCGCTTTTCAAGGTGAGAGATTTTAAGGGAAAAGAGCTCTCTTTAGAGAAATTCAAAGGGCAAGTTGTGCTTATTGATTTTTGGGCGACATGGTGCGGACCTTGTATTGTTGAATTGCCAAATGTTCAGAAAACTTACGAGAAATATAAAGACAAGAAGTTTCAGATTATTGGCATCAGTCTTGACAGGTCAAGTACAGCACTTGATAATTTTCTTAAAGCGAATGAATTACCTTGGAGACATTATTTGGATAATGCAGGAACAATCAGTAATCAATACCGTGTAACTGCTATACCATCTATGTTTCTGATAGATGGTAAGGGTGTAATCCGGACAACGGATCTACGGGGTGCAAAACTGGAAAAGGCTGTAGATGCTTTAGTAAAGGAGAATCTGTTGAATCCTACCGATCCCAAATCCGCTGCGAAGACAATTCCTGCTACCAAGATGATTAAGATGAAACCAGCTATCCCTGAGGAAAATGCCTCTAAGACTGAAGAAGTAAAACTTGAAGATCTGGTTGGTAAACCTGTTCCCGAGTTTACAGTGAAGGGGTTGGATGGTAAAGAACTTTCCATACAAGATTTTAAAGGACAGGTTGTGCTTATTGATTTTTGGGCTACGTGGTGTGGTCCCTGCATTAAAGAGATGCCGAAAGTTAAAAAGACTTATGCCAAATTCAAGGATCAGAAATTTGCGATAATCGGTATTAGCCTTGATAGGTCTATAGATCCTCTTAAAGCGTATATTACCAAAGAAGAACTGGCTTGGAAACAGTATTGGGATCAGGACAGGACAGTAAGGAATCTATTCGGAGTTAAGTTTATACCGACTGCTGTCATTATTGATGGAGAGGGTATTGTCCGTAAAGCAAAGGTTGGCGGATTTGATCTTGAAGCTGCTGTTGAGACTTATGTGAAGGAGAATCTCGCTAAAAACCCAACTGAATCAGCAACAGATGAAAATTAGTTGCTTTAGGAGAAAAAGATGATACGCATGATTTCACTTACAATGATGATACTGTGTATTTGTACATTTACCGGCAACCTCACTGCAGAAGATAAGGAAGGGGTTACTAACGAGGCAACCATCAAGGGTAAAGTAATTGACATCACACCTGAACAGAACCCTATCTTTGGTGTAAAGGTAACAGCAGTTGGTCCAGCTGGGAAGGAATATACTACTCTGACGAACAAGAAAGGCGAGTACGAGATAAAAGGACTTGCAGCGGGGCGATATACCATAAGTTATTCCAAAGCCGGTTATAGTGATAGGGTTGGGAAAACTAAGCTCGTAGCGGCAGGTGGAGAGATCTATGACAGAATCAAGATGCGAAAACATGAAAATGTCTTAACATTATATACCGACATACTAACTGTAATCGTACTGTCATATATTCTGATCTTTTTTCCAGCTCCTTCGGGTTGATATAGTGTCAACAACCTATAAGGATTTCGCACCTTATGCATCAATTTAAAAAGATAAATCCAATCTGATAATGACCTCAGTCCCGTAGGGACGATATGTTTATAGATCATGGTTGAACACCGTTCTTTAGTCCCGTATGAAGATAAAATAAATATTTGGGTATTCCAGGAGCAGCAATATGTATCGCTTTTGTACACCTATAATTGTTCTGACGCTACTATGTCTATTCGTTGACCGCGCAGTTGCACAAGAAGATTTAAACTTCGGTGGAACTATCAGAGGTGCCGTAATTGAAGCCACAATTGAAGCTACACAGGAACAGAAACCAATTCCAGGTGTTACAGTTACAATTGTCGGTACTGATGGTGTGGCATACACTGTGCAGACGAATGACAAGGGTGAATACAGACGTACAGGTCTCCCAGCGGGTCGGTATACATTAAGTTATTCCAAAGACGGCTATGGGGATAGAGTTGGAAAATCCAAGCCCTTGATGGCAGGTGGAGAAATCTTTGAAAGAATCAAAATGCGAAAACAAAAGAATTTCTTTATGCATTATCCGCAGGGTTGGATATTTTTAATCGTTGCGGCTGTGGTAATGACTGTAGTGTTTATCCTCCTATTTCTTCAGCTTCGTAAGCGAGGCATTTGATGGCACAGGTCAAATTAAGTAACATCACTAAAATATACGATGGCGATGTGCTCGCAGTTGACACTGCAGACTTTGAGATTCCTGACAAATCTTTCACGGTGCTTGTCGGACCTTCTGGTTGTGGTAAATCTACCCTCTTACGCATGATTGCTGGACTGGAGGCGGTAACGGAGGGAGACATCTATATTGATGATGAACGTGTCAATGATGTTCCACCGAAGGAACGCGATATCGCGATGGTCTTCCAAAACTATGCGTTGTATCCTCACATGACAGTGTTTAAGAATATGGCTTTTGGACTGAAACTGCGCAAATACGCAAAAGCTGAAATTGACAGTCGTGTTAGATCAGCAGCAGAGATACTCAGCATTTCGCATCTATTAAATCGTAAACCCAAACATCTGTCAGGTGGTGAACGTCAAAGGGTAGCCGTTGGAAGAGCAATTGTTAGACAACCGAAGGTGTTTCTTTTTGATGAACCGTTAAGTAATCTTGATGCAAAGCTGCGTGTACAAATGCGGATGGAGATCAGTCGTTTACATGACAGACTTAATGCGACTATTGTGTATGTCACGCACGATCAGGTTGAAGCGATGACGATGGGAGATCAGATAGTCGTTCTCAATGAAGGTAAGATACAGCAGATTGCTGAACCAGCAACCCTTTATCACAAACCTGCCAATCAATTTGTTGGTGGCTTCATCGGAACACCTCCTATGAACTTTATTGAGACACAAGTTGAAAAGAACAACACTATTTCGCAATTAAGGTTTGAGGATTTCTCCCTTGAACTCCCCTCATCTCTTCAATCTATTATCAGGGATCATTCAGGAGATTCATTGACGTTTGGCATTCGTCCAGAGGATATTCATGTCAGTGAAGACGGGATTCATCAGATATTAACGCATGTAGAGCTTGTGGAACCCCTCGGAAATCATGTGCTTCTATATCTCCGGACAGAGAAGAACAGTTTTGTAGCACAGACCAATCTTTCAGATTTACCCCAACATAACACATCATTGACCGTGAGTTTTGATACTGACAAAGCGCATCTTTTCCATCCCACTACGGGTGAATCTTTGACATCAATGTAATGCTGATAATAGCTGAAGCTGCCACCTACTATTTTGTCAATTTCAATCTTGTAGGTCGTGTGTTGCTTTGCACTACTTATAGGTGTAAAGTTAAGGAAATTTCAATGGAAGAAACCCTCTTCAGTCCCGTAGGGACGATATGTTTATAGCTAAACGTTATTCAACCCCTCTTTAGTCCCGTAGGGACGATATGTGTAGTAGTTCATCCTGATATAAACATATCGTCCCTACGGGACTGAAGAGAGGCGGGGTACACATTATTATTCAAATTATGTTCTCAATGCAACCTTCAGTGATAGAGATCGCGTCATGTATAATTGGAACAAGTTTTCAGGAGTATACCGATGTATGAGAATGATGTTGAATTAATTCAGAATACTTTAGCGGGTGATGAAGCTGCTTTCAGCACGTTGGTAAAAAAATATCAGAAAAGCGTGCATGCCCTCACATGGCGAAAAATCGGTGATTTTCATATCGCAGAGGAAATCACACAAGACACCTTTTTACAAGCGTACGATAAACTGTCCACATTAGAAGACCCGAATCTATTTGCTGGATGGCTGCATGTCATTGCGAATCGACGTTGTATTGCCTGGTTGCGAAAGAAAAGAGTGGTGATGCAATCGTTGGATTTAACAAGTGAGGATATATTGGAAAAAGCCGCTTATGCCTACTATCTCGCAGAGCAACGGGAATTAGCATCCGCAGAACGTCGTCGTGAAATCGTTGAGATTCTATTGGAAAAGTTGCCAGAGACTCAACGGAAAACGATAATCCTCCACTATCTCGGAGAGATGTCTTGTCAAGCAATTAGTAAATTATTGGGGGTTTCTTTGAATACGGTAAAAAGTCGGCTCAACCGTGCTCGGAATCGTTTAAAACAGGAAGAACCCAGACTTCAAAATCTCCTTGATCAAAAACGAGGAGACAATAGTATGGAAGACAAAAAAACCTCAATTCCTGTACCAGTAGGTTCATTTGAAGGAGATGTAACAACTTGGATGCTCCCTGAAGGCGCGCTTGCGCGATTAGGACGCGGTAGCGAACCGAAAATGACATTCTCACCGGATGGGAAGTATCTTTTCATTGGAACATGCATAGGAATGTGGCTATATGAGCTTGCTACGTTGTCACCTGTCGCATTTTGGGAGGTAGAACAAGGGATTATTGAAGCTGTTGCCTTTTCACCGAACGGAAAATGGATAGCCGCCAACAAATCAGGTGGAAATATTTTGATTTTGGATGTCCAAAATGGCACGTGCTTGACACAGATGAAATCAGAGGAATTTATACATAGTATGACCTTTTCTCACGATAACTTGTTTCTTGCTGCTGCTTATTATACTTCGCCAGACGTTGCAGTATGGCATGCGGAAACCGGTAAACCGTTTGCAAGATTTACACCAGACCCTGAAAGAGCTGGTATCAACCGCCCTATCTGTTTTTCCCCTGACACTCAACTGATAGCATCTACGTTCAAATTGAGTACCACTGATGAGGCAGAATCAATAATCGTATGGAGTATGGAAAGCAGAGAAAAGGTTGTATGTCTCTCAGCACACACCCGCTGTGTAACTACCCTCTGTTTTTCACCGTGCGGGAAGTTTCTCGCCACTGGCGGCGAAGATGGTACTGTGTATGTTTGGGATGTTAATACTTGGGAACAGGTGCAGTGTTATACCGACTATGGTGATGTGTATGGTATTACACCCTCCTATTCACCTGAGGGAATTCTCTATGCGGCAATAGACACTTATGATAAAACGGGACCTGCAACTATATCAGTTCGTAATCTTGAAAGCGGAGAAGAATTATACACCGATCAAGTTTGGGGCAATACCATAGATTTTTCCTACACTGGTGATTGGGGCAACACTGTCGTATTTTCAAACGGTTCCCAACTTGCTTATGAATGCCGACATGAATCTATTAATGTGTGGACTTCTGACAAGCCTACCAAACGTCAATTTACCCATTCACCAATTTCATTTCCAACCTCAGCAGTATTCTCGGAGGATGGAAAGACGTTAGCTGTTCAGCATCATCAGGAAGGTGTTGTGTTATGGGATATAGCGACTAAACGTTCACGTCCTGCAATAAGAGATGTATCAGCTGGCAAAAATCAGTTTGTCCATAAAACCGATGATGGCAAACTCTATGCGACAAGTATCCAAAATGACACTGTTACACTCTGGGAAACTGATAATGACGAGATGCCACTTATTGAAACAACGGGACGTGAATATTGGAGCGCGTCTCCCGTACTTTCACCGACAGGCACGTTATTCGCTTATGCTGACGGAGATGGGAATATACATGTCTGGGATGTGAAAAGTAGAGAGAGAATTTTTAAGCTAACACATCCTCTTGAGCCAAGTGATAACAGGGTTGATGATGACGAAGATGATGGTGACTTTATTTATGAATTGGAATTTAGTCATGATGGAAAATTGTTCGTAAGTGAATCAAAGGCAAGAAATGTCAAACTGTGGGACATGGAACTTGGACAAGAGATAGAATTGTTACCAAGTTGTAAGGTTACGGGATTCCGGTTTTGCGATTGTGGACAGCACCTTGTTTGCTTCGGCGATGAAGTTGTTCCATATTGGGATATCACCCACCGAGAATTCTGTGAGGATGATACGTGCCTATATGAATCGAAAAAGCACGAAATTGAAAGGCGGTTGTCACTGCCCAAAGAATATGAATATATTGACCAACCTGTATTTACGACATGTGGACAGTATATTGCATTTATAACATCATGGAACAAGGTTTCAATGAGTTATCCTATCTGTCTGTTTGAAGTGGAGAGTGGCAAACATCTTGTCACCTTTAGGGGACATAGCTCAGATGCGACGGCACTTGTTCTTTCTCCAGACAACAAGCTTTTAGCCAGTGCGAGTCATGATGGTACTGTCCTGCTTTGGGATCTCACGCCTTATATCCAATTAACGTGATCTGTATTAACGTGAGTTTGATAATGTAGCGTAAACTTTCCAGTTTGCGCCAGATGTGCCACAAACTGAAAGTTTGTGCTACAATTCGTGCCTCTCGGATACGAAAATGGCGAGAGTGAACACATCCGAAATGATTAATCAAACTAACGTTATATATAAACGATTGCGGTTCATGAAAAGAATTGTAGGGGTTCACTTAAAAAATATAACGGATTTTCTGAAAAAAAGCTTAAAATTGTTTCAATTATGACAATTTCGCAACCTATACCCTAAAAAAACGCGTCACCAAATATAAAAGACAGGAAACCTAATTGATAAGGAGGTCTCTGATGGAAAGAGATGACGTTGAACTTATTCGCAGTGTGTTATCAGGGGACGAAGCTGCTTTCAGCGAGTTAGTTAATAAATACCAAAAAAGCGTGCATGCACTCGCATGGCGAAAAATAGGGGATTTCCATATCGCTGAAGAAATTACACAAGACACTTTTCTGCAAGCATACAAAAAACTTGCTGCATTGAAAAACCCAAATCAGTTTGCTGGGTGGTTGTATGTAATCGCAGACCGGCTTTGCAAAGCATGGTTTCGAAAAAAGAAACTACATACACAATCGCTTGAAACCATCAGTGTAGAAACTCTCGAAAGAGCCGCTTATGCAGACTATGCCTGTGAACAGCGTGAAGACGCAGCAGTCGAAAATCGCCGTAAAATTGTGCAAAAACTTATGGAAAAACTGCCGGAAAGTGAACGCACAGTGATGGTGCTTTACTATCTCGGAGAAATGAGCTGTGAAGCAATTAGCAAATTTTTAGGCGTGTCGTCAAATACGGTTAAAAGTCGACTTAAACGTGCGAGAAAACGTTTACAAAACGAAGAACACATCATTAGAGAAACCCTCGGCAGTGTCCCATTGCGTCCAGATTTAACTGAAAATATCATGCGGAGCATTGACACAATCAAACAAACATCTCCATCAGGAGGCAAACCGTTGCTGCCTTTTGCAGCCTTAGGTGCCTCTGCTATTTTGGTTATTTTGTTAATGGGAGCAAGCAAGCAATTCACCGCTAATTTTCAGAAGCCATATAGTCTTGATGCGACATCAGAACATGCTATTGAAATCGTTGACGCGCCAGTTGTTCTTGATATCCAATCAAAACCAGAATTACAAAACCGGGTTGGTGGTGCGAATCAAAGCAAAAACAGTAACAACAGTCTAACAGAAGGGACAAAAACTGTGGAAAATAACTTTGCACATGATGCTATGCAATGGAACTTACCTGAAGATGCTAAAGCGCGGTTCAGTAAAGGGCATATAGATGGTATACAATATTCTCCTGACGGAAAGTTTCTCGCTGTTGCGAGTGGTATCGGTATTTGGCTTTACGATTTAACAGTACATCAAGAAGCAAGTCTAATCACAGCAGATACGAGTCAAGTCTTCCACCTTGTCTTCAGTCCAGATGGACGCATCTTAGCGAGTGGAAATGCTGATGGTAATATTATCCTATATGATAGAATCGCAGGGACGCAAAAAACACTCATTGGACGTAATACAGAGTATATCACAAGCTTAGCATTCAGTCCGGATGGCAAAATACTTGCGAGTAGTAATCGGAAAGGCACTGTCCGTTTATGGGATGCCAACACCGGAGAGGCGAAGTATACACTCATGAATGATGCAGATAGGAGTCCTAAGTTATCATTCACACCAGACAGTGATACTATTGTGGTTGTGAGTAAGGAAGGCAAAATCAGTCTGTGGAATTCGAGCACAGGAGAAAACAAGAAAACATACGCTATGCACCCTGATTGTGCTGCTATGGGTGCAGCGTTCAGTCCTGATGGGAACACAGTTGCAATTGGCAGTGACAGTGGCACTGTTTACCTTCATGACATAAACACAGGCGAACTCAAGAAAATCTTTTCTGAGCATAAGGAGTATGTATGCCACTTAGCGTTTAGTCCTGATGGAAAAATGCTTGCTACTGCGTCTTTTGAAGATGAAACAATCTGTCTATGGGATGTCTACACAGGTGTACACAGAAAAATAATCACTAATGAAAACATACCAGATGTCCGAGGTTTAGCATTTAGTCCGGATGGAAAAACCCTTGCAAGTGGCAGGGGTGATGGTACTATCCGTTTCTGGGATACTCACACAGGTAAATCGAAAAAGATATTCACTGGACATTCGGAAAGTGTCCGCAGTGTAGCAGTCAATCCAACTGGTGACATTATCGCAAGCGGCTGCAGCCTGGGAATTATTCGTCTATGGAATACGGAAACAATGCAACCTATAACAACGCTTAACGTACCTGAAAATGAGCATATAGAGTCAGCTAACAGTATCGTGTTTAGCTCTGATGGAAAAACTCTGTTTTGTGGGACTGACGATGGTATCCACCTCTGGGATGCACACACTGGCGAACATAAAAATACATTGACTGGACATACAGATTGGGTTAGTACTATAGCACTCAGTTTAGGTGGAAATACACTTGCCAGTGGGAGTGCGGACACTACCATCCGCCTCTGGGATGCGTACACAGGTGAACATAAAAGAACACTTGTAGGACATAAAAAACAGGTCAATAGTATCGCGTTCAGTCCGGATGGAAAAATCCTCGCAAGCGGATGTGAGGGGGGAACTATTCGTCTCTGGGATTTTGCTACTGGAAAAAGTAGGATAGCACCTATCGGACATAAATACTGCGTTGAAAGTGTCGTGTTTAGTCCGGATGGAAGAATTCTCGCAAGTGGAGACGGTTTCGGGATAATCCATTTATGGAATATAGATACAGGAAAAACAGAGAAGACCTTCACCTTAGAACCAGGGACCGATTGGGTATATAGTTTAGCGTTCAGTCCGGATGGTAAAACCCTCGCAAGTGGATGTGCTTCTGCCACGATCTATTTATGGGATGCACACACCTACGAACACAAGAAAACACTGATGGATCATACAGCTTGGGTCAATAGTATCGCTTTTAGTCCTGATGGAAAAACCCTTGTTAGCGGCAGTGCTAACGGTTCTGTGCTTCTCTGGGAGATAGATCCCTAATGTCCATTACATATATAAATAATAACATGAGTTTGATAAATCATTTCGGTTGCGTTCACTCACACCATTTCGTATCCGAGAGGCGTGAATTGTAGCACAAACTTTCAGTTTGTGGCACATCTTCGCAAACTGAAAAGTTTGCGCTACATTTATCAAACTCACGATAATAATAATCACAACAAGGAGGAAAAGAATGGATCATAAAATCGAAACAATAAATGCTGATGAAGCAGATTTAGCATTAGAACAATTTAACCGTTTTCATGATGGTTATGTAGAGAGTATTGAAATTAAGTTTGAAAATTACAAAGGTTTTAATGACAAAGGTGAGTCCACAGGAATAAGGTATGCTGATAAGACGATTATTCTGACAGTCAACCCGTATCCTTATGGTAAGGAACACGACAAGCTTGTTAGAGTTGAGTTTATTGATGTCAAGTCCTTTGAAATAATAAACGAATATGAAGATGGTCCGCGTGATGGTCCTACATGGGGTATCGGTCAGGCACTAACCGATGAAGCTCCTGAACCAAATGAAGATCAAATCTTTTGGGACTTTTATTTTCTGTGTGACAAAGCGAAGTATGAGGTTATCTGTTCTAAAATTAACTTTTCTAATTTGGAAAACACAGATTAAATTATGGCATTCATGCAACCTTTCCACTGCATAATCGCGTCATCTATTATTGTATCCTTAAAATGATCACGGGGAATTGATGGAAAAAGACGACGTTCAATTAATTCAGCATATATTAGCAGGTGATGAATCTGCTTTTGGTGATTTAGTCCAAAAGCACCAAAAAAGTGTGCATGCGGTTGCCTGGCGGGAAATAGGTGATTTTCATTTTGCAGAAGAAATCACGCAAGATGTGTTTCTTCAAGTCTACAAAAAACTACCTACGTTAAAAGACTCAAACCTTTTTGCTGGTTGGCTCTATGTCATCACAAAAAGACAGTGCATTGCATGGAAACGAAAGAACAAACGATCTATACAATCCTTGGAAACCATGAGTCAACAAACATTAGATGAAACAGCATATTCTCTGTATGTTTCAGAACAGCGCGAAGACGCTGCGTCTGAACAACGCCAACAAATTGTGCAAAAACTTCTGGAAAAATTACCAGAGATTGAGCGGACAGTCGTGATACTCCACTATCTCGGAGAAATGACGTGTGAGGGGATCAGTAAGTTCTTAGGTGTGTCACCGAACACGGTTAAAAGCCGGTTGAGCCGCGCACGAAAACGTTTGCGGAATGAGGATACTATTTTACGCGAAACGCTTAGTAGTGTTTCACTGTCTCCGAATCTGACACAGAATATCTTACGTAAAACCAGAAACATTGAACAGACATCCCCTTCTGGTAGCAAACCCCTATTGCCGTTAGGCGCATTAGGTTCTTCTATTGTTTTGATTGTTTTTCTTTTAGGAATGAGTAATCAATTCTTGAATCGTTATCATTCGTCTTATAGTCTTGATGCACAATCGGAGACAACTATAGAAATTGTTGAAGTGCCAATTATAACTGAAATAAAATCTATATTAGACGAACAGAATAGAGTTGGTAACGATACTTCGCCTGGGAACAGCAGTAACAACAGTTTACAAAAAGGAAATAAAGAAATGCAGAACAATCTTCAGCAAGATTCTACAAAGTGGAAATTACCCGATGGAGCAAAAGCGCGTCTTGGGAAAGGTTTCGTATACGATTTAACGTATTCCCCAGATGGCAAACTGCTTGCGGCATCAGGCACTATGGGTATTTGGATTTATGACGCGGATACAGGAGAAGAGCTTAATTTGCTCATAGGACACACTGATGGAGTTTCATCTGTGGCTTTCACTCCGGACAATAAGCTGCTTGCAAGTGGTAGTAAGGACAACTCAATTAGAGTATGGGATCCTCACACCGGACAACATAAATTAACATTCACAGGGCATCAAGACGAAGTTTACTCGGTGGCGTTTAGTCCCGATGGGAAAACCCTCGTAAGCGGAGGTGCAGATGAAACAATCCGTTTATGGGATGTGTCTACTGGAGAACTCCGCCTCACATTTGCTGGTCACGCAGGTGGTGTCTCTACTGTAATATATGCTCCTGATGGTAAAACACTTGCCAGTCACGGTTGGGATGAAACAATCCGTTTGTGGGATGCACACACTGGAGAATTCCTGCATTCATTTTCTGGGCACACGGGAGAAATTCGTGACATAGCATATTCTCCTAATGGTAAAACTTTAGCAAGTGGCGGCGATGATGGGACAATTCGATTATGGGAAACCCACACGGGTCACCTTAAAACAACCTTAACATCTGCAATATATAACGAAGGCGTAAAGACAGTTTTGTTCAGTCCGGATGGACAGACACTCATCAGCAGTTACTGGGAAGACGATAGTTTGGAAAACGATGCAATACATTTTTGGGATGTGGCTTCCGGTGAACACCGCAAAACCATCACAAGTCCGCCAGATACGACCCGTCATATTATGTTTTCCCCGGATGGAAACACGCTGGTACATGCAGGCAGTGATGGTACAATCCGGTTTCGAGATGCTGCTAACACCACTCCACTGAGATCTCTCACCGGGTACGCACAAATGTTTATGGATATGAAATTTTCACATGATGGGAATATGCTTGCTGTTGTGAGTTCTGATCACAGGCTTCGGTTGTGGGATCCTCACACGGGTAAGCTGATGAATACGTTCTATCCGCATCCGAAAAAAATCTCTTGTATTGCTTGTGCCCCGGATGGTGTAACACTCGCATGTGGCGGTGACACAGATGCAAACGACATGGTGTGGCTTTTGAATACTAAAACAGGTGAACACGGTCGATCTTTCACAGGTGGCAGGGGTTGGGCTGAATCGGCAGCCTTCAGTCCAGATGGACAGACGCTGGCTTGTGGAGATTCCAATGGCACTATCTACTTATGGGAGGTGTCTACCGGTAAAACCATAAAAATACTTGAATGGAACGAGGGTTATGTCAGAACATTGACGTTCTCAGCTGATGACAAAATGCTTGTAAGTACGAGTGATACGAAAATTCGTTTTTGGAACTTAAATACCGGTGAAGCCGTTAAAACCATTCCTGGACATACTGTTATGCTTTCACCG
Source organism: Candidatus Poribacteria bacterium (assembly GCA_022824835.1). GTDB lineage: Bacteria > Poribacteria > WGA-4E > WGA-4E > WGA-3G > MSPOR6. The sequence goes on from JAJDZB010000083.1 coordinate 29,486, forward strand.
AACTGGGAAAAGTTTGTAAGCATAGATTTTGTAGGCAAGGGAAGTAAAGAAAATATACAGCTTTGGCGTATGGATAGTAATGAACCATTAAAGACCCTCACATCAAGAGTAGAAACAAGCCTTCGGGCATGTTCACCAGATGGACGCACACTTGTTGGCTTTGATGCGGACGGAAAATTATCGTTTTGCGATGCAGAGACTTATGAAGTTATTCGAGCTTTCCCCGTTGGGCATGTTCAATACGTCTCGTATATGGCTTATTCACCAGACGGGCGTACCCTTGCAACTTCCGGATGGGACAGCACTATACTACTGTGGGATGTGCCACAATAAATGGCATTTCATGACAGAGACAGCAGACGCTACCTGCTACAATCTTCAAAGGAGTTCATATTCACATGAAGATATTAAGCCTCTTATTACCCGCTTTACCAGTAATTTCTACGTTACTTCTTTTTACTTTTATGTCTACGACTGCCTTCTCTCAGGATCATACACGTTTAGGGTTACCTGCTGAGGCAAAATTACGGTTTGGAAAAGGCAGAATACATCAACTAAATTACTTTCCCGATGGCAAATGTCTGGCTGTTGCGACTTCCATCGGCACCTGGATTTATGACGTAGAAACAGGAGAAGCACTTGATCTTCTCACGGGACATACAGCTCGGGTTAAGTCTATAGCCTTCAGTCCAGACGGTAAAACGTTAGCCACGGGTAGTGAGGACAACACAATCCGATTATGGGATACCAAAACATACAATCTTATATCTACTTGTATCGGTCATGAAAAAGAGGTCAATTTGTTAGCGTTTAGTCCTGACAGTAAGATGCTTGCAAGTACGAGTGAGGATTGGAAAATGCGGCTCTGGGATGTACAAACAGGCAATTCACTTCAAGCTATCACAGAATGTGGTGCCGATGATATGTTTGCAATAGCCTATACCCCTGATGGTACGATGTTTCTCACTTACAGACAGGATGATAGTTTTGAGAAATATATTGAGTTTTGGGATGGGCAAACCGGTGAATTCTTAAGATCAGTTCTCATTGAGACAGATCTCGGCGAAGCAGTGTTTTCTGCAGACTGCAAAATTTTGGCAGTCGTAGGTGGAAATTCGCCACCGCTGCAGTTTTGGGATGTAGAGAGTGGTGAATTACTGAATAGTGCTGAAAGGTGTGACGAAAGTTATGATTCTATAGCGTTCTCACCCGATGGACGCAGTGTGGTTACCGGAGGTGTTTGGGATTCTGTCAGTATTTGGGACGTTAGCACAGCAGAACGTCTTAAAAGCACGGCACGTGGAAAACCGATTAATTCTGTGGCATATTCCCCTGATGGTAAGACGGTAGCGATCGGTATTGACGATGGCACAATACTGTTTTGGGATGTTGCAACTGGAAAGCTTAGAAATACTATCGCTGGCCACACGGATTCACAAATCTTTTCCGCAGCTTTTTCTCCCGATGGTAGCATTCTTAGTTGTGGGGGTGAGTCCAAAATCCAATGGTGGAATCCACAGACTGGTGAACATTTAAAGACGATCAAAGAACCTCGTCGCAGCGTCTATACAATAAAATATTCACCTGACGCGAATATATTTGCTACCGGTGGCACATCTAAGAAAGCACGTTTGTGGGATGCGAAAACTGGTAGGTTCCTCGGAAGATTCGCAGCACATAAAGATCAGAGTCCTTACGGAAATAAAGAAAAGGTTTCTTCTGTAGCTTTTTCACCAGATGACAATATACTTGCCGCTGGCGGCAGCGACAACCACGTCTGCTTATGGGAAATTCGAAAGGATGAACTGTATCTGATTGGTGAACGCTTGGCAACATTTACTGAGCATACGGAGCCGGTCACTTCAGTGGTATTTTCGCCTGATGGAGAAACACTTGCCAGTAGTAGTCAAGACAAGACAATTCAACTTTGGAACATAAATACGCGCAGCCACTTGAAAACGCTCACAGGACATGAAGCGGATGTCACCGCTGTGGTATATGCTTTTTACGGTAGTGGACTTGTAAGCGGTAGTGAGGATGGCACTATCCGTTTGTGGAATACACATACTGGCGACCTACTGCTGCCGCCAATAGAAGGAGCGGGCCAGGTAACGTCTCTGGCGTCCTCACCGGATAGTAATTTGCTTGCAAGTGGTAGTGTAGAAGACAACGCTGTTCACATCTGGAATGCAAAGACTGGAAAACGGCTTCATACCTTTATCGGACATACACAACGCGTCAACGCTGTTGTATTCTCACCAGATGGTGAAACGCTTGTGAGTGTTAGTTCTGACGGTACGGTACTTTTGTGGGATCTAACGAAATTGGTAAATGCTAATAAGTGATTCAGACAGATAATTTTTCATTTTTTAAACCCCCACCTTATATGCCTTTCTCTTTATATTAAAACCTAATTGATTTTTTTGTAGATTTCATGAATATGAAAAATCTAAACGATCTTTCAGATATAGAACTTATTCAGCTTGTTCAATCCCGTGATGAAGCGGCATTTGCGGAACTTATGTCCCGTTGGACACCACGGATTTGGCGTATCGTTGTCTCAAAATCAAGACAACATCGGGATGCGGAAGAAATTCACACCGATATTTGGATGGCAGTGTGGGAAAATATAGGAGGTCTTCGGAAAATAGGCAGTTTTGGTGCGTGGCTGCGACGCATTGCATATAACGCTTGTAATAGGTATTATTCTTCTCATCGCCGTTCACGAGCTGAAATCCCACAGAGCGATGCGGATTTAGCCGAACATATTGACAAAAATGCTCCGACACGTTATCAGGAAACACAATTACGCGCAGATGCCAGGGAAGCAGTGCATCACCTTCCACATCGGGTACGTTCCATCGCGGTCCTGTACTACCTTGAATCATGGAGTGTCAAAGACATTGCACATAAACTCAACTTAGCTATAGGCACAGTCAAGACGAGATTAAGAGAGGTCCGTTCGCTCCTACAGAAGGAGTTTGGTGTTGAACCTCAACAAGGAGATATTATGTCGTTAGAATCCGTTCGATCGCACAATCTTGCGAATTATATTGAAAACTATCTACCGAAAGATGCAATAACACGGTTCGGGAAAGGTTATGTATTTGATTTTGCTTATTCGCCAGATGGCACCCGTCTTGCTTTAGCAAGTACAATCGGTGTTTGGCTGATCGATGTAGCAACCGGTGAGGAAATCAATCTGTTAACTGGACATACTGGTCATTTAACTGGACATACTTATTATGTCGGGAACGTTGTTTTCAGTCCTGATGGTAGAACACTTGCCAGTTTAAGTCAAGGGTACTATGGTGATGATGTTATTCGTTTATGGGATGGTGTCACTGGTGAATCTATAGCGGTACTTACAGAGGGGATAGATCGTTTTGTTTTTAGTCCTGATGGTAAAACGCTGGCAAGCGACGGTAGGGATGTTGGCGTAATCTATTTATGGGATGGTGTCACTGGTGAATTAAAAACAACTCTCATAGGACACACAGCTTCAGTCACGACGTTAGCATTCAATCCAGAGGGTAGCACACTCGCAAGCGGCGGTGATGATGAGGTAATCCGTTTTTGGGATGTTACCACTGCTGAACTACAGTTAACCTTCGCAGCACACGCAAATGTTGTCGATTTCCTGAAGTATTCTCCAGATGGAGAGATCCTTCTCAGCCAAGGAGAGGACAACAATGTCTGTCTATGGGATGCACGGACTGGTGAATTTTTGCGTATACTCACAACTCGGACAGAAAACGCTTCTTCAATTGATATTGACTTTTCAAAAGATGGGAGAACACTTGTGAATGTGAATTCCGATGAAAATGTCCGATTGTGGAATCCCCATACCGGTGAGCAGCTGAAAACAATTAAACAGGATAGAGAACTTGATGCTGTGCAGTATTCTCCGGATAGTAGAATATTTGCATGTAGTGAGGATTATGGAAAAGCAACAGTCCTACTATTTGATGCTGACACAGGAGATTTATTACATGATCTCAAAATGCCTGGACATGCAGAATGGGTTACTGGCTTTCAATTTTCACCAAATGGACAGACACTTGCCGTCAGAACCTGTGATGAGATATATTTCTGGGATGTGAATACCGGTGAACTTGAAAAGACAATCACCGGATATTCTGATAATGTAGGTAAGGTAGCATATTCTCCTGATGGGAGGACATTAGTGAGTTTAGACCATAGCGTACGTATTTGGGATTTAGATACGCAGAAACTCATAAAAACAATTTCCACAAAAACTCTTTCTGCAAAAGGGGAAATAAGGACAATCGCATATTCTCCTAATGAGGAGATACTCGCTTGTGGAACTAATGATAAAACAGTAGTACTATGGGATGTTAGTGAATGGAAAAAAAGAAGTGTTCTCAAAGGACATATAGATGGTGTATCCTCGGTAGCTTTTAGTCCCAATGGACAAACACTCGCCAGCGGAAGTTGGAACGGTAAAATTCTATTGTGGAATGTCCACACAGGAGAACACTTAAAAACTCTTAAAAAGCAAGAGGATGAATCATACATTAGCACAGTTTTATTTTCACCCAATGGACAGATTTTAGCCAATATTGAAAGCGAAGAAACAATTCGTCTTTGGGATGTTGCAACGGGAAAACTTCTGAAAACTATAAAAATGAAAGTAGATACTGTTTTTTCTATAGATTTTTCCCCTGATGGGACAACCCTTGTAACCGCAGACGACACCGGGAAAATCAAGTTTTGGGATGTTACAACTGGAGATCATAAAGAAGTCACGCATTTTAAAGAAGAAGGAACTTATGATGTTTATGCTGTCTTCTCACCAGATGGTTACACACTGGCAAGTGTAGATACTGGGGCTGAGATATTTTTGTGGAATGTTTCCACTGGAAGGCTTCTGAAAACCCTGAAAGGACATACAAACGACATTAATTCCATAGCCTTTTCTCCAGATGGCAAAACGCTAGCGAGTTCCTGTCGAGACAGCACAGTAATTTTATGGGATTTAACGAAGTAGGAATTATGCATCAAAATAGAGATTAGGAGCACATAAACATGCAAAAAGCGCAATTTTCCACACAGTGGGGACTTCCCCCAGGATCCAAAAAACGTATCGGAAAAGGGGGGATAAATGAAATAAAATACTTTCCGGATGGCGCACGACTCGCCGTTGCCAGCACAATAGGAGTCTGGATTTACGATGTGCAAACATGCAAACCCCTTGAACTGATAACAGGACATACAGGTCCAGTCAATTCAATAGTATTCAGTCCAGATGGGGGCACGTTTGCAACCGCGAGTGATGATAAGACTGCACGTTTGTGGAATACCATTACAGGTGAGCACAAATCAAGTTTCGTAGGACATAAGGATGTTATAAACGCTGTGGCGTTCAGTCCGGACGGGGAAAGACTTACTACTGCAAGTGACGACAAAACGATTGGTCTCTGGGACCTGCATACGGAACAACAGATAGCAAAGCTTGAGGGGCATACGGAGAAAGTTTTTTCAGCGGTTTTTTCGCCAGATGGAAAGGTGATTGCCAGTAGTCAAGCATTCGGTAAAGGTGGAGGTATTCGAATATGGAATGCACAAACAGGTGAATTTCTTAAACACTTTACTGAAGGGACTGGTCATGTAGAATACATCATGTACAGTCCCGATGGTAGCATGCTTATCAGTAGAGAAAGCTATAGAAGAGTTAATTTCAGGGATGCAAACACAGGCGAAGAACTGAAACCTGACGAAACAGAAGATTGGATGTATCAATTCAGTTCCGTGGCTTTTGCCCCAGATGGACGCACTTATGCCGTTGGAATAGACCGTGCTGTTGGAATAGACCGTGCTGATATCTGTCTTTGGGATATTGACACTGGAAGATTGCTGAAAAAGCTTGAACTTGAGGAAGATGTAGATTCTTCACCATCTTCTGTTGCGTATTCTCCCGATGGTGAAACGATTGCTTGTGTAAGTGAAGATGGCACGATTCGGTTTTGGGACGTAAACACCAGCAAAATCTCAAAAACAATTACGGATCATACGCCTCATCTATCTTCTAAGCAAAAAACAGAGGGAATACAGGCACGATCTCAAAGTAATTTTTCTCAACGGACTTTTTCTGTTGCCTATTCTCCAAATGGCACTACACTCGCAAGTTGCTACGGGACAGAAATTCACTTTCGAAACCCAGAAACCGATGAAATCCAAACTACTATCACAGGTCCACAGGAAAATGTCCGCGCATTAACATATTCACCGGACAGTAAAATACTTGCAAGTGCTGAGGATACAACAAAAGCGCGATTATGGGATGCACAAAACGGAAGATTCCTTGGATCCTTTGTTGGACATAAAGAAAATATGACTTCAGTGGCGTTTTCCCCGGACAGTAGCATGCTTGCCACTGGCAGTCATGACAACACAATCTGCTTATGGGAGGTTCGCAGAGGTGAACTGTATCTAATAGGCGATGTACTGTTGACACTGGAAGGACATACTGATAAAGTTACTGATGTCATCTTCTCTCCAGATGGAGATACTCTTGCTTCAAGCAGTTTTGATAGTACAGTCCGATTATGGGATGTCCAATCTGGAAATCCAACGAAAACACTTGTTGGACATACTGCAAGTCTCCACGCAGTGGCATACTCACCAAATGGTAGTGTCCTTACCAGCGGCGGACATGATGGAACGGTCCACCTCTGGAACAGTCAGACCGGTGAACGCATACAGACTCTCAACACACATAAACAGTGCGTATATTCTGTCACATTTTCTCCAAATAGTAAGGTTATTGCTTGTGGAACGAATAGTATAATGTACTTATGGGACGTGCAAACAGGAGAATTGCTATGCACCTATAGTGGACATACAGATGTAATTGATAGTATCGCATATTCACCGGATGGTAAGACCCTCGCGAGTGGAAGTAGAGATGGAACAGCACTCTTATGGGACTTGGATTCAACCCTTAATCCATAATGTCTATTATTCCAAAATAGTTTCTTGTCCCAGATTTCTTCAAGAATGCATCCATAAATGTGTTATAATGGTGTATACATCAATATAATTCTAAAATTTTTTTGGCTAAACATTTTTTGGAGGACAAAATGAAAATTCCATTTATGACGACTCTTATCCTAATCGTATTGCTGCTATCAGGTTGTGAACTTATCATGTTATTGAGTAATCCGCAAACGAAAGAATTGCCTGCAGTTAAGATTGAAACACCCCCGAAAATAGATGGGAATTTAAATGATGCGGCATGGAAAAATGCACCACAAGCTAAAGATTTTACTGACCGAAACGCTAACCACAAACCTGCAAAAGATCAGACTGTTGTTATGTTAGTCTATAGTGATAAAGCCATTTATCTTGCCTGGTATCTATATGATGAACATCCTGATGAACTGTTTGCCAATGTAAACCAGCACCAGATCCGACCGTCTGTTGATGATTGGATTTCCTTTACAATTGATCCACATCACACGCATCAATTCATGGACAGAGTATTCTTTATGTCAAATCCTTTAGGAGTCAAGTATGTCAGCCATCCACCCCCTGGTGTTTTTATTGATGAGGTCGCTGATATGTGGAATGTTGCTGCGAAGATTGTTGACGATGGTTGGATCGTTGAGATGGAAATTCCCTGGGATATGCTGAATTATCCCGATTCAGATGATCCAATTGACATCGGGATCAATTTTGATCGTGGGCACCCCAGAACAGGCGAAAACTCATGGTGGTCAGAAGTGCCATTTATAGAAGATAACAGAAAAGATGGGCATTGGGTTGGTGTCGTCCCACCAAAAAAATAGCACCTAATTTGAAGCTAACTCTAATTCTACCAGTATCTATTGATGAATCCATCTTACATCTAAGGAGAACAGACTTTGAAAATACTGATTGGACAAGTGTTCGTAGCAATCATCCTATCTTTACACTGGTGTTCTGTATGTTTAGCGCAAGACTACATAGATAAATATCTACCAGACGATGCCATTGCACGGTTTGGGAAGGGATATGCATTTGATTTTGCATATTCACCTGATGGACAACAAATTGCAGTTGCAAGTACAATCGGTGTTTGGCTATATGATACAGAAACAAAGTTAGAAAAGAACTTTTTGACAGGACATAAAGGGTATGTAAAGGAGATTGTTTTCAATCCAAATGGAAGCACTTTCGTGAGCATAGGGAGTGGCATTCTAAATTCGCCTTATGATCCTGCAGAAGCAAAACTATGGAATTTGAAATCTGAAGAACTAATTTCATATCTTATTGAAGTTACAGATCCGCGTGATGAATCTGAAATTAGTAGTGTCGTTTTTAG
>JAJDZB010000117.1:0-18987 GCA_022824835.1 Candidatus Poribacteria bacterium
GTTTTCTTGTGTTCCCCTGTCTCTACATCCCATAAACGGATAGTGGTGTCCGAACTTCCACTCGCAAGCGTCTGCCCATCCGGACTGAACGCTACGCTATAGACCGAACTCGTATGTCCTGTGAGTGTTTTCTTGTGTTCACCTGTCTCTACATCCCATAAACGGATAGTGTCGTCCCAACTTCCACTCGCAAGCGTCTGTCCATCCGGACTGAATACTACGCTATAGACCGAACTCGTATGTCCTGTGAGTGTTTTCTTGTGTTCACCTGTCTCTACATCCCATAAACGGATAGTGGTGTCCGAACTTCCACTCGCAAGCGTCTGTCCATCCGGACTGAACGCCACACTATAGACCACATTCGTATGTCCTGTGAGTGTTTTCTTGTGTTCACCTGTCAATGCATTCCATAAATGGACAGTAGTGTCCCAACTTCCACTTGCAAGTGTTTTCCCATTCGGACTGAACGATACACTATATACCTCACCCGCATGCCCCGTAAGCAGATCAAGTTCTTGACCAGTCGCTGCGTCGTAGATCCAAATACCGATCCTGCTCGCAACTGCCAAACGGGTACCATCTGGGGAATACACGATATCACCAGTTATGTTCCCTTTGCCAAGTCGCGCTTTTGCACCTTCGGGTAAATCCCACGTTGTGTAGTCTTGGGCAAGGCTGTTGGATAATAGTAGTGTTGAAATTAATAATTGTGTCAAAAAAACAGATAAAAATAACTTTGCTTTCATAGAAAAATCTTTCCTTTAATTTATATGTTTTCTGTTGTTTGAATCGCGGAAAGCGCGGAGAATACAGATGACGCGGAAAATGTTCTTGTGTCTCCTACATTGGATTTCACAAGTAGGTGTTTGGGTTTAACATAAACCTCTTTTTCCATATTCTCTACGTTCTCTGTGATAAACCGAGATTCAGACAGTTGTTTATGTATTTCGTTCTCCGCTATGCGCTTAATGTACTTAGCATTACTTCCGTATCAACATCTTCCGCGTGGATGTAAAATCGTCAGCTTTAAGCGTATAGAAATAGACACCACTTGCCACAGGTTCACCGAGTGCATTTTTACCATCCCAATGGGCAGCGCGACTACGACTTTGATACGTTCCTGCTGGCATACTCCCAAGTTTTAGTGTTCTGACAACCTTTCCGTCTGCTGCGTAAATAGAGAGTGTGACATTTGCGGGATTCGCGAGTTGGTAAGGTATCCAAGTTTCTGGATTGAACGGATTGGGATAGTTAGCCAACAGTGCTGTCTGTGACGGGACAAGTATGCTATGCAGATTTTGCAGGTTGCGTAAGCCACGTGCATAGTTAGCGGTTAAGGTTAACTTTTGTGCGGCAGATAGCCATCCCGCCACGGTTGCGGCGGTAAGATGTGTCTCTGCCTGCAAGGTGGGTGCTGCAGCTACTGTGCCGAATGCCTCCGCCACCAACACCAAATCACGGATATCAACCGTGCCATCAGCGTTAACATCGACGTTGCCTGCATCTTTTTGTCCCAACTTTTGTGCCACTGCGATCAGATCAAAAATGTTGACTTCACCGTCGCTGTTGACATCTTCTTTGCGATGCGGTGGTTCTATGGTTGGAAACATATTGATGATAGTAGTGTTCCCAGCCGCACGCGCTATGTCAAGGGGTGTGCGTTCTTGCTTGTCCTTAAGCGAAGGGTTGATGTCTTGGTGCGCCAGCAGTCTTTGCACAACTTCTATCCAGCCGTGCTGGGTAGCGTAGTGCAAGGCGGTCATGCCATCCTCATCCTGAGCATTGACATCTATCGTAGGGTCTTCATCGAGCAGCCGCAGTGCTAACCGAGGGTTGCCGTATTTGGTTTCAAAGATCAGTGGATACTTGGGGTAACAACCCCGCGGGTGTTCTTCAAACATGTAGTCAACGAAAAAGCAGTCAGTGGTCTGCAAACCCTCGTAGTGCAGTTTGTAGAGCCAAACGATGCCACGCTTATCGTCCTCGCTGAGGTAAGTACTGCCCAGCGGGGGATAGCTATGCAAATGGAAGGACATTGCCGAGGGCGGTTGCTTGCCTACCGTGGCCTTTAAGCCACCTGTGGTCGTACTCGGCTTTTCCTCATACCTTCCCACAAAAATGTCTGCCAAGCCAAAGGTATGGCCAATTTCGTGCACGAGAACATGCATGAATGATTCGGTAACCTCAGTGCCTTTGTGCATGAAAATAGAAGGTGGTTGCACGGTGTAGAGCTCGGCACGTGATATACCCTTAGCACAGTGAAAGGTAACTCTCAGGTCGGAATCTTTAATGTCAGCATCAACTGTGTAGCGGAAATCGTTGACGATCGGTTCAGTCGTCTGTAAAGCACGTAACGGCTCTAACCACAGCTGCAGCGCATCTGTAATCGCCTGCTCCAATTCTCGTGTGCTGCCCATCTCTTCTGCGGGGCAATCGTCACCATACCCGTAGCTGATGTTCAAATGATCGTTATGCACCCGCTGCATCAGAAGGTCGAAGCGCAGTCCAAACTGCTGCTCATACGCGATAAATCCTAACGCTGTGGGAGTAATGCTGAAGTATAAGATGCCGACTAATATAAGGTTGAAGAGTACGTTCGGTTTTTTCAAACGACGCATAGAAATAAGTTTCATTATGGTGTTTCCTCTGTTTGTGTAATAACAATTCAAAAAGCGTTAATCGGTTCAAGTTCCCTCAATCTCCGTTTTTAAGCTCTCCCCATGTTGTTGTCAGCTTGCCTTTCGCATCAACAGCCAACGTCAACGGATGGGAAAGCAACAAAGTGATTATCTTATCAAGTCCTCTCTCCTGTGCAAGACGCAGTGCAGTACGTCCCTGTTTGTCAGACAAAAACGGCTTGATGTCGGGGTGTTCAAGCAGTTTCGCGATCAACTCCTCAAACCCCCGCAATACTGCATGGTGCAATGCGGTCATACCGTCGGCATCCTGTGTGTTGACATCAAGGTTTTCGTCATCGTTGAGGACAAGGAGGGCGAGCCGCTCATTTTCTTGCTTGATTTCAAAGATGAGGGGGTACTTGGGCTCACAGCCGAACGGTGTTTCCGCCAGTTCATAGTTAGGAAAAAAGCAGTCATCCATTGGCAGTCCTTCGTAGGTGTACTTATAGAGCCAGATGATGCCATTTTTATCGTCTTGACCCAATGTCACAAGACCTTGCAAGGGGACGAGTATGTCAAGATTTTTCCAGTCCTTATCTAAATCTCTATCTACTATTATCAATTGGGTAAAGCCACTCATAAAAGAAGCCGGTTGTGCCCCTCTCGTATCATCTGTCCCACCGGTACTGATGCCAGCCGGACCGAGACGCGCACCATCGTAGGTGTCTGCCAAGCCGAAGAGATGTCCTATCTCGTGCAGCATTACTGCCGTCCCGCCCCAGGTTAACTCAAGACCCACCGAGGGATTTATGATCCCCAGCGGACCGAAAAATGCTTTGGGAGCTTCTTTTAGCTCACAGATGTGGGTAACACCAAAAGTAGCCCCGCGCCAATCGGGATCGAGTTTATAGCGAAAATCGTTGACGATCGGACGTTCAGAGTATTCCCGCAACGGTTGTAGCCACGACTGGAGAAACTTCGTGATGATCTGTTCAAATTTTTCTTGAGTCTCTTTGTCCACTGGTTCGCACAGATCAAAACTGTAGTGGATCGTCCAAAACGGTTCGTGCACCATATCTATCAGAATACGATGCTGGCGTTGACCGAGGTCGTGATGCAGCGTGATGAATCCTTGTGCTGCTGGGGCAATGCTGGAGAGTAGGGACACTACCAGCAGAATATTGAAGATATATCTCATTTTTTCCCAAAAGGTCATTGTTGTGTTTTCCTCTGTTTGTATATCGGTTGTTTAAGTTGACAAAGTATTAGAGTCTATCGATTCTTTTTCAGTGCGCCCCACATGGTTGTCAAGTTGTTTTTAGCAGAAACAGACCGAATATCCACTACTTCTTCTTGCTCAGGTTCTTTTTCAGGTTCTTCTTCAGGTTCGGGTGACAGGAGCTGCACTAACGCATCAAAGCCGAGTTCACGCGCAACTTGCAAGGGTGTTTTGCCGTTTTTGTCTTTGATGTCGGTATCTATACCGTCGCGCGCCAGCAGTTCGCTGACAATATGCGCATATCCATTCATAACCGCATGGTGTAAGGCAGTCAAGCCGTCCCCGTCTACGGCGTTGATGTCAAGGGTGCGATCTTCACGCAGAATTTGCAGTGCATATTTTGCGCCTGCCTGCTTGATTTCAAAAATGATCGGATACTTGGGTCGGCAGCCATCGGGGGATTTTTCCAGTTCGTAGTTCGAAAAAAAACAGTCTTCAAGTGGTAGATCCTCGTGAATATGTTTGTATAACCAGATGATGCCGTTCTCGTCATCTTTGCCAATACCACCAAGAGGATCATCTTGGTGGTTAGGGTGAGACATAAGTGAAGCAGGTTGTGTACCCACGGTAGTACGAAGTCCGCCTGTGCTAACGTTAGGCTGTATTGGTCTACCGACATAGGTGTCGGCTAAGCCAAAGGCGTGCCCTAACTCATGCATGAGAGCTATTTTGAAAGCTCCGCTGAGTGTGCGTTCCACAAATATCTCGATTTCTGGTGTTGCCAGTTCTTGACCTCGAAACAACCGCGCAATGGATAATCCCTTAACACAATGCATGATGACGTTCAGATCCACCTTGCGCCAATCAGCATTGAGCTGGTAGCGGAAGTCATTGACGATCGGTTGTGCGGTGTTCATGTCGTGCAGCGGTTGCAGCCACAGCTGCAAAGCAGTAGTGATTGTCTTTTGCAATTCAGCGGCGTTTGCTTGTTCCTCTGGGGCACAGTCATCGCCATACGCGTAGCCGATGAGCCAGTGATCCTTATGTACTACCTGCATCAGGATGTTGTATTGTCTCTTGGTGACATGTTCCATAGAACTGAACCCCTGTGCTGCTGGGGCAATGCTGAAGAGTGGGGACACTACCAGCACACCTATAAAGAAAAGATTTATTTTTTTCCAATGGGTCATTATCGTGTTTCCTCTGTTTGTATAAAGCATTTCAAGTCCCATCAATAGCTCTGTTTTATATTACCCCATGTCGTCGATAGCTTGCCCTTAGCGTTCACAGACAACGTCAACGGATGAGAAAGCAACAAAGCGATTATCTTATCAAGTTCTCTATCCCGTGCGATACGTAAGGCAGTACGTCCCTGCTTGTCTGACAAAAACGGCTTGATGTCGGGGTGTTCAAGCAGTTTCGCGATCAACTCCTCAAAACCCCGCAATACTGCATGGTGCAAGGCGGTCATGCCGTCGGCATCCTGTGCGTTGACATCAAGGTTTTCATCGTCTCTAAGGATTTCAAGGGTAATTATCTCTGCAAACTCGTCATAATAATGCTTATGCTTGATTTCAAAGATGAGAGGGTGCTTCGGTACACAGCCGAACGGTGTTTCTTCTACTTCGTAGTCAGGAAAAAAGCAGTCATCCATTGGCAGTCCTTCGTAGGTGAATTTGTATAGCCAGATGATGCCATTTTCATCGTCTTTACTCAGTGGCACGAGTCCTTGCGGGGGAACGAGCGCGTCTATTTTATTTACAGCCTCCTCCCTATCTGCCGATACCAAGAACATTGTAGAACCGCCGCCCATAATAGAAGCTGGCTGTGACCCTCTCGTGCTATTTAGTCCACCGGTACTGATGCCAACTGGGCCACGACGCGCACCTACGTAAGTGTCTGCCAAGCCGAAGAGATGCCCTATCTCGTGCATATTGACCGACATATTCCGCCAGGTAGGTTCAGGACCCAGCGAGGGGTTTATGATTCTCAACGGGCTGAAAAATGCTTTGGGGGCTTCTCTTATTTCACAGATGTGGGTGACACCAAAAGTAACCCCGCCCCAAGCGGCATCGCGTTTATAGCGAAAATCGTTGACGATCGGCCGCTCAGTGTATTCACGCAACGGTTGTAGCCACGACTGAAGAAATTTCGTTATGAGCTGTTCATGTCTTTCTTGAGTTTCCTTGTCCACTGGTGGACACAGATCAAAGCTGTAGCGGATCGTCCAGAAAGGTTCGTGCACCATATCTATCAGAAAAATATCGAAGCGTTGACGGTAGACATGATCCAGCGTGATGAATCCTTGTGCTGCTGTGGCAACGCTGAAGAGTAGGCATCCTACCAGCAGAATAGTGAAGATATATCTCATTTTTTTAAAAAGTTTCATTATAGTGTTATCCTCTATTTGTATATCGGTTGTTATAGTTGACAAAGTATTAGGTCTATCGATTCTTTTTCACTGCGCCCCACATGGTGGTCAGGTTATTTTTGGCAGAAACAGACCGAATATCCAACACTTCTTCTTGTTCAGGTTCTTTTTCAGGTTCTTTTTCAGGTTCGGGGGACAGGAGCTGCACTAACGCATCAAAGCCGAGTTCACGCGCAACTTGCAAGGGTGTTTTGCCGTTTTTGTCTTTGATGTCGGAATCTATACCGTCGCGCGCCAGCAGTGCGCTGACAATATGGCTATATCCATTCAAAACCGCATAGTGCAGGGCGGTCATGCCCGTATCGTCCTGTGCATTGATGTCAATGGTCGGGTCTTCTTTGAGGAGATGCAGTGCATAAAGAGGAGGACTGTATTTCGTCTCAAAAATCAATGGGTATTTGGGAACACAGCCGCGTGGTTCTTCCTCAAAAACATAATCGGCAAAAAAACAGTCATCTGTGGCAAGATCTTCGTAAAAGTACTTATAGAGCCAGACGATGCCACGCTTGTCGTCTTCGCTGATGGCAGGTGTATCGCCTCGGAAGCCTCCCGCCATCATTGACGCTGGTTGAGTGCCTGCGGTCTCCGGCAATCCACCCCGACTACGCATGATCCCCGGACGAGCATAGGTATCAGCCAAGCCGAAGGTGTGCCCCAACTCATGGGTGAGGATAGAGAGCAGTGATGGCACGATCTCAGCACCATGCTGCATGACCACCTGAGGTGGATAGATTCTTCCTATCGGTGCAGATGAGATTCCTTGTGTGCACCTGAAAGTCACCCGCAGATCGACCGCTCGTAACCCTTCCAGATCTTCAGGTAGGTTGGGGTTGAAGTCAGCCTGTAGTTCGTAGACAAAACTGTCGGTAATCGGACGTTCTGGATTCAGTTCTTTTAACGGCTTGAGCCAGGTCCGCAGTGAGGCTGAAATAGCTTCTGTCAATGCCTCGCCGTTTTGTCTGTCTTCGGGAGTACACTCTGCACCGTAACGGTAACCAATCTTCCACTGCGGCTCATGAACCTTGAGAATGAGCAGTTCGAGTCCGTCCAAATGCAGTCCAAAAGATGCCACGATGAATCCTTCCCCTACAGGTGTGGCATTGAAGAACAGGCACACTACCAGCAGAATACTGAAGATATATCTCATTTTCTTCAAAAGTTTCATTCTGGTGTTTCCTCTATTTGTATATCGGTTGTTATAGTTCAACCCACAATTACCGGCACATTTGCGAGGTTAGGAAGAAATCAACGGTATGAATGCCATTTAGGCATTCCCCGCCTCGCCAGCGCGAGTGACATTTGTGATGTTAGGAGATCGCACCTTATGCGTCAATTTAGCTATTCCCAAAACCATGACTGTAGCACATTCTGTTAGATTGTGCCTCTTTCTACAACATTCATCATTCATTGCTATTCTCTGTACCACATACATATTGATAGTGCTGTAGCACATTCATCCTTGATTGTGCTTCTTTCTACAACCATCTTATGCGTCAATTTAGTGAAAAACGTTAGTGCGTTTTATACACCTTTCGCCCCTCTGGGGCTTGCTATGGGTTGGATCAATACGGGCTATACACCTTTCGCCTCTCTGAGGCTTCGGATAATCACATATCAGCACCCGACAAATGCCAAACGCGCATTCATACCTTTGATTTACTAAAAGTTTGCGCTACAAATATTGGCTAATTATCAGCCTATTTTCATTAAAGACGGTGTTTCTATGTCCAAAAAATTATAGGTAGCAACTTAGGTTATATATCAACTCACGTTATAATTTACCCTAAAATCTACTATGATTATAATAAGGTAATTCATAGAAATTGTCAATATGTAATGCCTTAAGCCTATATATAACCGTTGTTAATTGTTGAAATATATAGAAGATTGATAAGATATTTCGGTAACCAACGGGCAATGAATTACCCTACTACAAACAGCAGGTTTGCAGTAGGGTAGTTCTTTGTTTGTGATATAGGTGTAAAGTTAAGGAATTTCGATGCCAGAAACCCTCTTCAGTCCCTAATGAAGGTAAAATAATACTTTAGGTAATTTGGCGAGGTTAGGAGATCGCACCTTATGCGTCAATTTAGTGAAAAACGTTAGTGCGTTTTATACACCTTTCGCCCCTCTGGGGCTTGCTATGGGTTGGATCAATATGGACTATACACCTTTCGCCTCTCTGAGGCTTCGGACAATCACATATCAGCACCCGACAAATGCCAAACGCGCATTTGGCGTTGATTTGGCTGAATGCTATACGCGCATTCATAGCGTTGATTTCGGTGCGGAAGGTATATAGAAAACGTTTCCCACGAAAACCTAAGCACCAGCGGTGCGAAGGGTATGAGGATAGAAGCGGTTTTATATATAACCGGTCAAGAAGAGGGAATATCCTTAAATTGACGCTTATGGTGTTTGTAGAAAGATAGCACAATCAAGGATGAATGTGCTACAGCAGTATCAAGTTTTTTGCTGTGCAGAGAAGGGTACGGGACTGAAGAGGGTGTGAATAACGTTGAACTATAAACATATCGTCCCTACAGGACTAAAGAGGGTTTCTGGTATAATTGGCGCGATTCAGACAAAATAGAAGACAATCTTTCCACTCTTCCACTCTTCCAACCTTCCAATCTTCCATTCTTCCACTTATTGTCCTTTACGTATCCTCTTTGAAATCTTGACTTTGCATCCCATACGTTTGCATTCTGTGTTGCAGCTGACGGCGTGAGATTCCTAAGAGTTCTGCTGCTTTGGTTTGCGTTCCAAACGTTTTCGTCAATGCTGCATGCACATATTCTCTTATTATATCATCTAATGCAACACCGCTTTCGGGAATGTCAATCTCAAAATCGGTCGATGGTAAAGAGGTATCCGTTATCTCTGGTGGGAGATCCTCAAGATCAATTGTAGCACTTTCTGATAAGACGAAGATACGGTGAAGATAGTTCTCCAATTGACGCACATTGCCAAGCCACTCAAAACGACAGAGCGCAGACATCGCACGTTCGGTGATCTGCTTGGGTTGGGAATCTACATACTCACTGTTGAATTTCTGGAGTAAGTAGTCTACAAGTAGCGGAATATCTGCTACCCGTTCGCGCAGGGGAGGCAAATGGAGCGGAATGACGTTTAAACGGAAATAGAGATCCGAGCGAAAAGTACCATCTTTGACAGCTTCTACCAAATTCTTATTCGTTGCAGCGATAACACACACATCTACCTTAATATTTTGCGTGCCACCAATCCGACGTATCTCATGCTTCTCTAACACATGAAGAAGAGTGCTTTGCATCTGGATAGAGATGTCCCCGACTTCATCAAGAAATAACGTGCCTGAATCCGCGATCTCAAAAATACCTTTTTTTTCTTGAACTGCGTCAGTGAATGCACCTTTTTCGTGTCCAAAGAGTTCACTCTCAATGAGTGTTTCAGCAATCGCACCACAGTTGACTGTGACGAATGGACGTTCTTTACGATTCCCATATTCATGCAAGGCATGTGCAACAAGACTTTTACCGCTACCTGTCTCACCTGTAATGAGAACCTGTTTCACACCTCGATGGATGACCCGTGACATATTTTTAAAAAGCTGTTGCATTTTATCACTCTCGCCAACGATGTAATCAATCTGGATATCGGGGATAGTGTCCTCCGCACTCTTTTCTCCATCTGAGATAGCACCCCGTGATTGTAACGCCCTACTTACTTCGCGTTTAAGCACATCCAACTGAATCGGTTTTTCAAGGTAATAAAACGCACCTTCATGGGCGACAAGGTTTACAGCGTCATTTAGATCAGCGAAAGCGGTTATTATCAACACGGGTAAACTGGGATCAATCTTCTTTATTTCACGCAATAGGTCGCGTCCCTCAAACCTTGAGGACATCCACATATCGCTGATGACGACATCAAACATCCTGTCCTTTATTTTCTCTATAGCTGAAGCACTATTATCTTCCGTATCAACGTCATATCCTTCACGTTGTAGGATTCGCTGTAGAATTGTAAGCTGTGCATGGTCGTCGTCTACTATCATTATTGATGGCATGAATGAATCTCCAATATCTGACGCAAACTGGAAAGTTTGCGCTACATTTATCAAACTCATGTTGGACTATAATTTCTCATCCTCTTCTACTTCTTGTTTATAAACTTGTTGTGTTCTTTTAATTGGCAATGTGATACTAAACGCAGTACCCATCCCAATTTTACTCCTTACCTCAACCTTACCTTGGTGTGCGGTGATGATCTGGTGTGAAATAGCAAGTCCAAGACCAACCCCGCCATCATCTTCTTTGGTTGTGAAGTATGCGTCATAAATCCGGTCCAAATGTTCTTCTGGTATCCCGATACCGGTATCACGAATCTCAAGCATGACGAAAGATGCGCCACGAATTTCCTCTAAAGTGGTTGTAAGATAGATGCTACCCCCCTTCGGCATCGCTTGTATGCTATTCTGAACAAAATTAAAGAGAGTCTGACGAATTAACATCTCATCTAACAGTATGTCCGGCAAATTAAGTTCATAATTTCTGATGATCTGTACCTTTGCTTCGTCTGTTATCAGCACAAATTCTGACAAGACAGAGTCCAGAAGATCGTTTAGATTCTTCGCAGCTAAATCCAGTTTCTGCGGACGATTGAGCGTTAAGAACTGTTCCGAAGTCAATTTTAAGTCTTGGATTTTCTCGTCAACAATATCCAAAAAGACTTTTGCCTCTTCAATGTCTTCAGGACTGACATTAGGTTGTGAGAATATGTTCTTCAAGTGTTGTGCTGTCATGCCGATTGAGTTGAGCGGATTGCGTATCTCATGTGCAACCCCTGCAGCGAACTGTCCTAAAGCTGCGATCTTCCTTGAATGGGATGTTTTTAACTGGATAAACATACGCACTAAGTTACGTGTCGCTCGGCTAATCTCATCAGTAGCATAAGTTCTGCTGAGATATGATGTGAAATTTCCAGTTTCAGCGTTCTGAATAATATCAGTCAATCGCGCAAGCGGTCTCAAAATCAGATGATTCGTCATAAGATGTATCAGCCCAACAAGCAATAGTCCGACTATAGCAAAGAAAACAGCATGCTTGACAAGCGAGGCATGGATGGAGTTTCCGATAAATGGCACATCATATAGTACCCGGATATACCCACTATTTGCATAAGCCATTCTGATCCAAAAGTCATTTCCCTCTAACCACAGGTCATACACATGCCCGCTGTCAGTGTCAGTAATCCGCCATTGATTATTACCACTATCAACTGCCACAGTTGAATCTGGCGACAAATATATTTTATTCGCTATGAACAACCGCCATAGTCCTAAATCAAATTTACCCTTATTTAGTGTATTCTGATATGTAATCTCAGGGCGAATTTCTTCAATAATAGTAACAACCTGCGTATCAGGTAATGATGCAAGGTCTTTTGAAACCGCCTTCTTTGATACCAACATTTCCCAGAAATCAAGCGGTATATCTTCTACTTTCAATGCAGTTTCTGACTCTGGTTGTGATGGTATGAGTTTTTTCGCTGGGACTGAATACTTTATGAGTATAGTTGTTGCGTTCTGATTATCTACTGTATCTATTTTACTGCCATCAGTTTCAATTTGTTCAATATCACTTTCTGATAGGACTATACTCGGTCTATCCTCACTGTTCAGTAGGCTTGAACGTACCCTATTATCACCTAAAGTGACTTGAACGTTTAGAACATCTTTCAAATCCTTAGATTGTTGTTTTAGGTTTAGAAGTGTTTGATTTATATCCTCAACATTGAAAGCTTGAGATGTTGTGAGTTCTTCCACGACAGCATTGAGGATAGTATTCTCGGCGATTCTCTTTAGAAAGGCTCCCTGTTCCGCTCCTAAAGCGTGAATCTCGTTCATCTCTCTACGGATATGAATACTATTGAAAAAATAGAAAGCAACGAGGACAATGATAACGATCACGTTGATTATCAGGGTATACTTCCACTGCAGACGCATCGCTTCTTCTCCATTTGCATCTCAGGTCAGTCTTCTGACAGCCTTCCACCAATCCTTAAGTTTCAGTTCTCGTTGTTTAGAATTCATCTGAGGCATAAACACGTTGTTTATTTTTCTGTGCTTTTCGAGTTCAGCGACATCGCGCCATACACCTGAAGATAATCCTGCGAGGTATGCGGCACCGAGACCCGTGGTTTCGATTCTTTCGGGTCGTTCAACTTCTATATTCAAAATATCTGCTTGAAACTGCATGAGAAAATCATTAGCAACTGCTCCACCATCCACCCGTAAACGTTCAAGCGAAGTTCCCGTATCAGTCATCATTGCAGTCATCACATCGGCAGATTGTAATGCTATTGATTCTAATGTTGCGCGAACGATATGTTCCTGTTTTGTACCGCGTGTTAATCCAAAAATCGCGCCTCTGACATCTGCATTCCAATAGGGGGCACCCAATCCTGTAAAGGCTGGCACAACAACCACCCCTGCAGTATCTTCAACCTGTTGTGCAAGTTTCTCTGTTGCTTCAGCAGACTCAATTATGCCTAATCCATCTCTAAGCCACTGTACAGCTGCACCAGCGACAAATACACTCCCTTCCAATGCGTAAACAGGTTCGGCATTTAAACTACAAGCAAGAGTCGTCAATAGACCTGACTTCGACGCAATTCTTTCTGAACCGGTATTTAGCATAAGGAAACAACCTGTCCCGTAAGTATTCTTGACCATATCAGGTTGTGTGCATAACTGACCAAATAGAGCAGACTGTTGATCGCCAGCAATCCCACATATTGGAATTCCTTCCAAAATAGGAACGTTCACTACACCAAAATGACGTGAAGATGGATATACTTCTGGTAAAATAGACATCGGTACATTAAATATGTGAAGTAGCGATTCATCCCATTTGAGCGTATCTATATCAAATAGTAACGTTCGTGATGCATTCGTGTAATCAGTTTTATGTTCTGCCCCATCTGTCAATTTCCATAAGAGCCATGTATCAATTGTTCCAAAAGCAAGTTCTCCTTTCTCAGCCTTATCTCGTGCTCCATTGACATTATCTAAAATCCATGCGATTTTCGTAGCAGAAAAATACGGATCAATTACAAGTCCGGTTTTTGCTTTTATATGTGCAGTAACACCGACATCGGTTCTCAATTCATGGCAGATTTCTGCTGTGCGGCGGCACTGCCAAACAATCGCAGGATAGATCGGTTTCCCAGTCTTACGTTCCCAGATAACAGTGGTTTCACGTTGGTTCGTAATTCCGATGCCAGCGATGCTGATGTCTGTATCAGTCTTATCTAACGACTCTTTTATAGCATCCCGTGTCGCTTTCCATATCTCATTAGGATTGTGTTCTACCCATCCAGGTTGCGGATAATGTTGTGTGAATTCTTTATAGCCTTGAGAAACAATGTTGCCACTTGAATCAACAAGCAGTACAGTCGTACCGGTTGTGCCTTGGTCTATTGAGAGGATGTATGAAGCGTTTAGCATGTTCTGTAATATATTATGGACGAGTGAGTCCTAAGAACTGTATACTTATATTCTATCATTTTACTGTATTATAGTAAAGTTAAAAATCAAAGAGGGGTGTGTAAACTTTTTGTCACTAAAGATAGAGAACGTGTGTAAAGATATGAAGCAATGCGGATTATACACCTTTCGCCCCTCTGGGGCTTGCTATTGGTTGTATCAATCTGGACTATATACCTTTCGCCTCTCTGAGGCTTTGGAAAATCACATATCAGCACCAGTGGTGCGGCAACTGACAACCCAATTGATAATATCCCAAAGTCATGCTATAATGGTGTAAAATACACATTCTACCTAACTGAAGAATCCACTTTAGCATGCATATAGAACCCATCAATTACACGCTAATCCCTATACCTGAAGGACCCTTTACAATGGGGACTTATCCAACAGGTTTGCGAAAAACTGATCCGGAAGAACCGCAAAGAAGTGTTACGCTGGACACATATCTAATCGGCAAATATCATGTCACCAATTCTCAGTACGCACTGTTTGTTGAAGATACCAAATATCGGTATCCCCTATTTTGGAATGATGAACGGTTTAATGGTGAAGAGTGTCCGGTTGTCGGTGTGAGTTGGTATGATGCAACCAATTTCTCTGAATGGCTGAGCCATCTCACGGGTCAAAACTACCGTTTGCCGACGGAAGCTGAATGGGAGAAAGCAGCGCGTGGCACTGACGGCAGAGAATATCCATGGGGTAATGCATGGGATGCAAGTAAGGCAAATACGGCTGAAGCTCGGTTAAAAAAGTTAACACCTGTTGGAAGTTACCCCGATGGCATAAGTCCTTTCGGTTGTTATGATATGGCAGGAAACGCCTACGATTGGTGTAGCGATTGGTTCCATATTGATACCTATAAATATTCAGAACCGATAAACCCGTTGGGAGCAGCTGAAGGAAGACGAAAAGTCATACGTGGTGCTTCATGGCTGCCACGAGGAGAGTTTGCTGCAAGGTGTGCAAATCGCGCATCTTATGAACCGACACGGGCAGTACATAACGTCGGGTTTCGGATAGCATTAGACCTATAGTGTTATGTCAACTTCTAAATGAAGGAGTAGTTTTCTTCTGTAGGTCGGGTAGAGCGAAGCACCATTAAAAATATTAACTGGCGACACGTATTGTCTATGTCTATCATGTCGGGTTTCGCTTCGCTCTACCCGACCTACAAAATAGCTGATTATGAACAAAAGATCTCTATCAGAATCAAAAAGCGAATTCCAAGAATCGCTACTAAAATGGTTTGAGGAACATCAACGCAAACTGCCTTGGCGAGGTGTACAGGATCCTTACCTAATCTGGGTTTCAGAGGTCATGCTACAGCAAACGCAGGTCATTAAAGTTATTGACTACTATCAGAGATTTATAGAACGGTTCCCAAATGTCCAACAACTTGCAGCGGCACCGCTTCAAGATGTGCTAAAGGTGTGGGAAGGCTTAGGGTATTACGCGCGGGCAAGAAATCTACACAACGCTGCCATTACTGTTGTCACGGAGTTTGATGGAGAAATCCCTAAAGAATATGATGCCTTCAGGAAACTATCAGGTGTGGGGGATTACAGTGCTGCTGCAGTTCTAAGCATCGCATTCGATCAACCTTACGCAGCAGTTGATGGTAACATAAAGCGAGTATTGTCAAGACTCTACCAACTCGAAGCACCCGTTAACGATGCTTCATCAACCAAAGTTTTTCAACAGCATGCAGACGACTTATTGGATAGACAGCGACCAGGACTTTTTAATCAAGCGATGATGGAATTAGGTGCTACTATCTGCCGACCACAATCCCCAACATGTCTTGTATGTCCCGTCAAAACGTATTGCGAAGTGTTCCACAAGAGTAGTCAGAGTGAATATCCGAAAAGACGCACAACAAAAGCAATACCGGAGCATCAGATGGTAGCTGCAGTAATCTACAGGGAATCTAAGGTATTGCTCATTCAGCGTCCACTTGATGGTCTATTGGGCGGCCTCTGGGAATTTCCAAACGGACGTTTAACAGAAAACGAGACGTCAGAGGAAGGTTGTTTCCGCAACATCAATGAAACTGTTAACGTATCTGTCTCAAACCCGAAATTCCTCACCCGTGTAAAACATGCATTTACACACTTTAGAATAGTTGTGGATGTTTTCCAATGTGAGTATGTATCGGGTGAAGTTGTGCTTGATGGTCCAATAGATGCAAAATGGGTTGACGTGACTGAAGTATCAGGATATCCGCTACCCCGAGCAACCCACAAATTTTTGGAGCAATCACCCCTGTGATCCGAACTTTTGCTCGTATTTTTCCCAGACTTCATCGGGTAAAGGCGCACTCGCCGCCCGTACATTCATCTCTAACTGTTCAATGTTAAGACTTCCGATATTGTTCCCGTGTATGCGTTCCTCCTTAAGACAGAACTGTAGTGCAAGTTGAAGTATACTAATGCCTTCTTCAACACACCACTGCCAGATTGGGTATGATGCTGCGACATCTCCCTCTTTTTTCCATCTTCCGCGTTCAATTTCAGCATCCAGATCAACCCCTGTGAGGATACCACGTAAGATAGACCACCCATTCATCACCCCCACGTCTGCTTCTGCTGCTGCAGGTAATATGGTATCCTTAACAGATTGTCTGATAAGATTGTAATCATTGAAACATAGGAGCAGGTCAACATCACCCGTTGCGATAGCTTTTAAATGGAAATCATGCGGATGCATACCATAACCGACGAAGTTAACAAGTCCACGATCCTTACACTTCAGTAAACCTGCAAGTGTACCATCTTTTTCAAGCGTTGCGTCAATTTCACCAGGATCATGTATTAACATCCCATCCAGATAGTCGATGTTGAGTATCTTCAATTGATCCTCCACATCAGCGATGGCACGGTCTGCAGAATAATCGGGTCTCCCTTGTCCATAACCACCCCATTCCGCTGCTGAATGACAACAGAGCCTTCCGGTAATTATGACATCTTCACGTGGAATCTCCTTCATCGCCAGACCGAGTTTTCGTAAAGAATCTCCGTAACAACGTGCACAATCAAAATGATTTACCCCAATTGAGATCGAGTGTTTGATTAAATCTATAGCATCTTCATCTGATACAAAACCGAAGTTATTCCCAAATCCTTGTGTACCGAATGGAACAACAGGAATACTTAGTTCTGTTCTACCTAATCGTCTGCGAGGAATTGTAGGGAGTGGTTGATTTGCCATTATGTCTCCTCTTTTGTTAGTGGATACGGATCTTCTGTCGTCAGTTCACCGTTCGGGAGTTCGTAGTAACGGTGTCCGTTAATATCATACACATTCGGGATACCTTTTTTGCGGTTTTCCTCTTGTGCCCTTTTCGCAGCCCGATTGCAAATTTGCTGAAACTTACGGGCTTGTTTGTAAGTTTCAAGGCTTAATTCATCTTGACGCATCATACACCTCCATTACGAATGTCTTGCATAAACAGTTCAAACAAATCATCGTCTATTACCGTTAACTTGTTCCCTTCACCAGAAGCGATTTCCTGAGGAAGTTCACCAGAATTGTAGAACAGATGCCACACATCTACCAAATCCTTGTAAGTATACCAGAAGTTGTACTTACTCCTATAGAACCGACGAATGACATCTTCCGTTGGGACATGGTGTCCGCCCCCCTGTACTCGATTCCGTACACGTGCAACACTTGTCTCAGCCGATTTGAGAAATATAAAAACAATGGTAACCGTATAACCAGCACATTTTAATTGAGAGATAGTTCTTGCAAATCCTTTACCTGCAAGCGTAACCTCTACAATAAAATTTGTACTATTTTGGATCAGTTCCTGGATTTCTTGTATAAAGAGTCTGCCAGCTTGAACTTTAACGCTGTCCATATCTTCCGGTCTGGATACCAGTCTTTCCGCGATCGCATCGGCACCGATATATACAGAAATCTCTGAATCGCGGAGATATTCGGATACAAAAGTCGATTTTCCGGAACCGTTTGGACCGGCTATGATTATTACATTTTTTGACAAAGTTTTTCCCTATTGATGTCTATTGTAGGCGATTATTGATACCTCACCTACACAATATGACATGTTGAGAATTGACACACTCTTAATACTGATCTGAACCTTCAAGCGGTAAGTGAACTGCCCAAATATTTCGATACTGAACTAAATTACCGTGGTCTTGCAGACGAAGCGGTCCAGGTTTTGCTAAATCTGAACCAGCACCCCCAGCAGTCGTTCCAGGTAACTGTACGTTATTAAGGATTACCAATCCGTTCTGTATTGCCGTCACTCTCACGTTTTCAATCATATCTCCGTCATCGTTGAACCGAGGCGCACGGAAGATGACATCATACGTTTGCCATTCAAGAGGTGGATTGCAGGCATTGACAAGGGGAGCAAATTGATTGTAAATTGCACCACAATCTCCTTTGCCGGGTACTTCTATACCGTAAGAATCCAAGACCTGTATTTCATATCTTCCCTGTAGAAATACACCGCTATTCCCTTTCCCTTGTCCACTTGCTTCAGGCATATTAGGACACATAAATTCGACGTGTAGAAAATGATCCGTGAAGGTCTCTTTACTTGAGATGTCACCTGTACGGGGAACAACTGTCATGTAGTCAGCGTGTACTTCCCATTTTGCTTCTCCACCGTCCCGACCTGTCCAATTACTAAGGTCTTTTCCATCAAAGAGTATCACAGCGGATTCTGGAGGTGTGTGTAACATAAAAACTCCTCGTAAATAATAAATTAAAATAAATGAAGAGATTTAATCTCTATTCTAACCTAAATGTCATTCGTTGATATAGTCTGAGCGCAACTCAAAAGTATGAGAAGACCAACTACCTGCTCGTTCATCAAGTTCGTCTTCGATTGCCTGAATTTCCTCAAGTGCTTCATAAGTATCGGCATCTTCTTGACTTGAGAACTCTATTGTAAATAATCTATGAGGTGATTCCCCATAATAGTTATCGTAGGAAGAAATCGTTTTCACCTGAGGCGGATCGACAAGTGTGGAGGAAACAGAAGAAACCCATGCCAAATATTCATCCTTTCCACCAAGTGGATAATCTATTAGTGAAATGAATTTAATTGGATAATCCGCTTCATCAGTTTTCTCATAATCTGATCGTTCAATATATATGTGAACATCTGCGTTACTTGTTTGGTTTGGAATCTCAAGTAAGACATCAGAAATTT
>JAJDZB010000115.1:0-11646 GCA_022824835.1 Candidatus Poribacteria bacterium
GGTTTTCAACTGGCTGTTTTTTGTCTTTTGTCGGTCCTGTCTTTTCGCAACGTTACCAACCTTTTATGCCGACTGGACGCGTTCTTGGGAAATCACCACAATATGTCGCTTTTTACTATGACGCGTATAAGGTGAAAACGAAAAAACTTCAGTTTAATTGGGCATTGGGGGGGTGTCTCGTCGGAACACCTATAGGGGGGTACTTGATTAGTGTTATCTATAGAGCTCGTCGGAATTAGGAGATAGACTGTAATTTGAGCTTGCTATTTCTTGATTTCTGGGCTCGGTCGCACAACACGAAATCCAATTGTGTGTGTTGAATCCAGAGGATAATACTTGAAACGTAAACTTGAACGGAGGAAGGCACTGCCAACGTCCCAAGCACCACCCCGAATGACCCTTGCTCGTAGAACATCTCGAAAACGTAGGTTTAGCGGATTCCGTCTTCTCTTGTTGCTATCTTGACTATAGAGAGCGGGGTCATATTCATCAAGACACCATTCCCAGACGTTGCCTGCAAGGTCGGCAATTCCGTTAGGAGAGTAACCTTCTGAAAACTGTCCTACAGGTGTGGTTTTATTATATCTGCGAGCAAAATTTGCGTGCCGTCGTGCTTTAGGCGGGGCATTACCCCACGGGTACATACGAGCTTGTGTGCCTCGTGCGGCGCGTTCCCATTGTGCTTCTGTCGGTAGACTTCCACCGATCCATTCGGCAAAAGCTTGTGCATCAAACCACGTTACACCGACCACAGGTTGTTTATCACCGTTGAAATCTTCCATTTTCCAAGTGTCTTCACCATTATGTCCACGTGGTGGGGGACGACCGGTTGCATTGATAAAAGCACGGTATTGTGCATTCGTGATTTCGTATCGTGAGATTTGGAAGGCTGCGAGATAAACGGTGTGTTGCGGTGTTTCAGCGTCAAAGGTGTGTCTTTCAAGTAGCGAACTACGTAATTTTGCGTCTGTGTATGCGGTATCTACTTGTGCTTTTGTTGATCCCATCAGGAATTCACCTTCTGGAATACTGATCCATTCAATGGTGGAGAGTGTTTTTTTTGCTTCTGTATCTAAATCTGCGAAACTGACATTATAGCAAACAGTGGTACATGCTATCACGAACAGTAGACCTATAATATACCGCATTCCAGATTAATTCCTACAATCTAAGAGCAGAGACCCTACTAAGTAGTTGATGGCATGAAATACCATCAACTACCGTAGAATATAAATGCGTAATTATCTATCCTTTAGTTCACCCCAAGTAACAGTTAACCTATCTTGTGGGTCGACTGGTGCTGGAGCGGAAGCTTCACGGAAGTAGTCAAAACTGACCGTCAATCGTCCTGGAGGACCACCATCTGCGACACCTGCATAAATGCCGACTTCAAGAGGTTCTTGTAGTTCATTGGTTACTTTTCCGACAGGGATCCAATCACCTTCAGCATTGGGTTTGAACCAAGATTCATACACATTACCTTCCCGTTTAAGTCGCATTTCCATAGGCAGTACACCTTGCGGTGGATTGTAATCTGGTTGTGTGCCGACATATCCTAAATTAGCAGCGTCGTTTTCACGGCGTTGATATTGTAGAACGGCGTTGTTCCCTTGGGCAGCCCCACGTCCCCATAACTTTAAAGTCACCCATTCTCCATCACGATCTCGGCTATCCTTTGTTCCAGCGGAATAGACTATGAGACCCGTGACGATAGAACCATCGGCGTAGTCAGCTATCAGCGAGGTTTCTATATCAAATTCATCTTGGTCAACGGTCTGTGAATAACGTGTACTGTCATCATTTTGCCAGACGTTCTGACTGAAACCCGCTTCTACGACCAACATACCATCTTTTAATTCCCAATTGCTTTTATCACCGTTTTGGATATTCCAAAAGGATGAAACATCTTGTCCACTTCCATTGAATTCATCGCTCTGTAGGTTCGCAGCTGAAACGAAATTTACTGTGCAAACACACATGAGCAGAATGGAAAATAAACAGATTATTTTCTTCATTATTGTTCTCCTAAATATCATGAAACATAATTTGATAGTGATGAGTCTCCATATTGTGAGACCTTACTTCTAAAATTATCCACTAACGCCATTAGCGGAATGTATTTTAATTAATGTTAATTTACTATATATGCAGATTTAAAGCAAGTATTGATTAAATAGCATCACTGGAAGGTTCAATTACTGCGATATAGGGTAGATTACGATACATCTGCGCGTAATCAAGTCCATAACCGACTAAAAACACATTTGGCACTTCAAATCCTGTGTAGTCAATACTAACAGGAACTTCACGACGGGAAGGTTTGTTCAAAAGCGTACATATTCTTATAGATTTTGGATTTAGGGGGTGAAGATGTTCTAATAGAAAACTCAAGGTACGTCCAGTATCAATAATGTCTTCTATGATGAGAACATCTCTGTGTTCAATATAATTACTGCCGGTTCGTATGAATTCTATCTTTTTAGAGGGTCGGGTGCTATCGTTATAGCTTGAAGTTTGCAAGAATTCAAATCGCAGTGGTAAAGAGATTTCTCGTGCCAGATCAGCAAAGAAGAGCGTCGCGCCTCTGAGTACACAGACTAACACAAGCTCTTGGTCAGCATAATCTTCAGATATCTGCTCGCCGAGCTCGCGTATACGTGTTCGAATTTGTGCTTCCGTTATTAAGGCTTTATTAGGAGCTGTTATCAATTTTTCCATATTGCAAATGAAGACATTTTCGTGTTTCAGATTGGAGTTTATGCTTATCACTGGTGGTAAAACCGATAATCCAGAGTATTGCATCATTACTTACGATAATTGGTATACGATCTCTTTCGCAGTGTGGAACTTTTAGGTCCATAAAATAGTCCTTAATCTTTTTCGTCCCTTGCATACCGTGAGGTTGAATTCGGTCACCTTTCCGTCTATTTCGTATTTGTAGCGGTAGTTTTATCTTGCTGAAATCTAACAGTGCTTCAGAAATACCGTTGGGTATAGTCGGTGGTTCATTATCTGGTATCTCATATATTTTTGTGATTATCTCGGTATTTAACTGTGCAACAGGGGTTCTACCGGGAACATTAAGTGGATATTGATAGTTTTCAGTTTTGATCGCTTCCTTCTCAAAAAAGATGTCCTGATACGCACGTCTAAACTGAATTCCATTTGGCAAAGTGATTTTTGCATTAGGTTTGTCCCCGAGTATAATGTCAAGTATTGAATTGCTGTGTTGAAAAGTGAAATCATGCATAGTACCTTTTAATTCTGACACCGATAATCTAATTATACGTCTCTGTATAGCGATATGATAATGTAGGAATGTTTCTCTACTTAACGCTATGGATGAAGGGTTGGATTCGTTAAGAAGGCAATGATTAAATGCTTTTCGGGTTAGGTCATCAAGATAGTCTGATTCTGAACCGATAATAGCTGCTGTTCGGCTTAATCCTACTCTGATATTAGGGTTATAGTCTCGTTCAAGGAGTGGTAGAAGTTCATGACGAACGCGGTTGCGGAGGTGATGCATATCTGCATTCGTTGGGTCCTCTCGGTGGATAAGGTTTATTGACTTGAGATATGCTTCAATCTCTTGACGCGTGAAAATTGTGAGAGGGCGAATATACTTATCATCTCTGATAGGAGCAATTCCTTTTAAACCATCGCTACCTCCACCACGTATGAGATTCATTAGCACTGTTTCTGTAATATCGTCTTGGTGATGTCCCAAAGCAACTTTTGTTGCACCTACATCAGCAGAGACTTTATCAAAGAATTCGTATCGTGCTTTTCTTCCTGCAGTTTCGATAGAGAGTTTCCATTCTTCTGCTAAACGTGAGACGTCAACAGTATGTTCGGTAAAAGGTAGTGCCAGACGTGTTGTGTGTTTGTGAACAAAGTCAGCATCTTCGGAAGAATTATCTCTGAGACTGTGATTGAGATGAACAACGTGAAGGTGGCATTTTATAAGTTCCCGTATTTCGTACAAACCATATAGCAAAGCAAGGGAGTCAGCACCGCTAGAAACAGCAATGAGAACCGTTTCACCCTCTTTTATCATGTTCTGTTTAGATATGAAACGGTACATGTCTTGGACAAAACGGGATTTCATGACAATGCCTTTAAAGAAGAGTGCCGGTGCGGAGAGTTGAACTCCGGACCACACGATTATGAGTCGTGCGCTCTACCACTGAGCTACACCGGCAAGTAGGAATATATATTACAGTATATCATAGATCTTTCATTAAGTCAAGTATATTATCTTTCGGGGTGTGTAAAGTTTTTGCACAAGTCTTAATAACATTAGATGATTGCTTGCGGTAGTCCAGAATCTGTTTTAACAAAAAATGTGTTAACCGAAACATACAATACATCGTTTCATATTATAACCCATCCAGATGGCTATCCTTGGGTGATGCCAAACCTGGATTTTCTTTGAATTCATAAGTTTTTTAGTATTTTATGATTCTGCATAGATTCAAACAGAGTATTTGAAACATAACTTACAAGAATAGGAGTAAATCATGGATCAAGCAACAAGAGATACACTTATTGAAGAACTGATTTGTGTGTATTGGATAGAGGTGGAAGCGACTATAAATTATTTGGCAATTTCAGTTGATTTAGATGGGATCCGGGCAGAAGAGATCAAGAAATCATTGGCTGCTGATATACAAACAGAAATTGGACATGCACAGGACCTTGCTAAGCGTATTAAGGAGCTCGGTGGTCGGGTGCCGGGTTCACTTGCGTTTAAACCTGAACAGGTTTCACTACAACCACCAGAAGATACTACTGATGTTTTAGCAGCTATCCACGGCGTTATTGAAGCAGAAGATTGCGCTATTGAGCAATACAACAAGATTATCCGTCTATGTGATGGAAAAGATTATGTTACGCAAGACCTTTGCATAAGACTCCTTGCTGATGAAGAAACACATCGTAGGGAATTTAGAGGATTCCTGAAAGAATACGAGTAAGGTACTTTTTACACCTTAAAAAGAAGATAGGACATTAGACTCTATTGTCCAATGTCCTATCTTCTTGCTGTTTTGGGATATATCTACTAAGGTTTTTTAGTTTGATAGACTTTATCACGAGAGTGAAAACCATCTTTTATGACCACTTCATCAAGATTGTCCTTATCGACTTGTATAGGTGTAAGTAAAATAGAGGGTACATCTACTTTGCCGTTGTTAACCTTCTGTTTTGCCTTTTCAATTTCTTCACCTTTTGCAAGTGCGACAGCTGCATGTGCCGCCTCTTTTGCAATTAACCGGATAGGTTTATAGACAGTCATGGTTTGTGTGCCTGTGACTATTCTTTGACAAGCGGCGAGTTCGGCATCTTGTCCAGAGACGAGTACTTTGCCTGCTAAGTTCTGTCCTTCCAACGCTTGTATGACACCACCTGCTGTTCCATCGTTGGATGCAACGACAGCATCAATCCGATTATTGACTTGTGTGAGTACCTGTTCTGTCTTTTTCAGGGCATCACTTGGATCCCAATTGACAGCCCAGTGATTACCTTCTGCGACTAATTTTATATCACCTTTGTCAATTGCAGGTTTTAAGGCGCGAAGTTGTCCTTCTCTGAGAAGTTGTGCATTGTTGTCACTTGGTGCTCCACCGAGTAGGAAATAATTTCCTTTCGGTTTTTTTCGGAGTAAGTATTCCGCTTGCAAATAGCCTACCTGCTCATTGTCAAAAGAGATGTATAGGTCTGGATTGCTCTCTTTTATCAAGCGGTCATAAGCGATGACTTTAATGCCTTCTTCGTGTGCAGATTTTACGATCTGTGCTGCAGCGACACTGTCTTTTGGGATAACGACAAGGACGTCTACGCCTTGTGTGATTAAGTTCTCAGCTTGTTGATTTTGTCTGCGTTCATCCCCATCAGCCGATTGGACGATGACTTCTGCACCGAGCTTTTTTGCTTCTTCAATGAAAATATCTCTATCTTTCCTCCACCGTTCTACGCGTAGTGAATCCATAGATAGACCGATTTTGATTTTCTTTTCTGATGAATCGGCATAACCGAAAAAGATGGTCGTGCAGCAGATTAGCAGTGCGGCAAGATAGACCATCGCGCTATTAAATATTCTGTAGTGTCTGTATACTCTTTTGTCAATAAGGCATTTCATCGCAATTCCCCCATTTTTATTCCTCTTTAGCAATTTCCTCTTTAGGAATGGTTTTCAGCATATCTCCTCTTTTAAGTTCTCCATCCTGTTCAATAACTTTAACGACCGATAGTCTATCGTTTCGTATTTCATTGACAGCAACTGTAGCGATTCTTTTCGGGGCATAATCAAGGATTTCACCTGTATCAATATCGCGAATGGGTTCTCCGCGTGTGAAAACAGCAAACTGCTGACCTATTGCTAAATTTCTTGCGGAACCAGCATTTATGTAAATCATATTAGCGTTTTCGCTATCAACATAAGTGATTTTTATGGGACGTTGCATCGCAGTGTCGTCAACTTTCATCTTTTCTTCGGTGTTTTCAGTCCCATTTTCACTGTTATCTTCCCAAGGTGTAATGAAGTTTGGACCGTAGTTATCTCGTAGTGCCAATACCACTTTAATCAATGCTTCGTTTGTTGCCTTTCCGATTAGAGTTCTATTAAATTCAGGTGCTGTCATACTTTTTATTTTGTCTAATTCTGTTGGTTTTACGATGGGTCGTATGTTTTTGCCGTGTTGTTCTGACATCTGTCCGAAACCCACGTTTGAACCAGATTCAGTAACAGAAGCCCTAAAACCGGAGACCTGTGTACCAGCAAGTCTGTGATAATGTTTGACCTGTATTGGAATTGTGGCAATTTCATTTCCTGATGCATCGTAAAACTTTGCGTTGAGTTTTACTAGTGCTTTATAAATGTAACCCATTACAGCGAAACCGGTTCTATAACTTGCGGACATGTTATTTGCTTCTCTTCCCCCCTCTCTCAATGTTCGTGATGCATTTGCTTTCATGCGAGTAGATGGAGCAAAATCCTTTATATTTCCCATAACAATGACGTCAGCCTTCACGAGTTTGGCAAATTCTGCACGTTGTTCTTTATTGAGTTTTTTTAGTGTTTGTGGAGACAATGTCATTTGTGCCATGGCATCTAATAGTTCATCCTTTGAGACAGGTTCGTAGATGGTAGTTTCAGCGAGTCTGCGGTTCAAAATCGTCGCAAAGCCTGTTTCTAAATTCCATTTTTTCTTTGTACCAAATATTATCCCGATAAAGTTGGGAACACACCCGCATCCTGTTGATGAATCAAAATTGCTATTATCTTCAAAGTTTAGCACTGCTATTCTTTTTGTAGAAGGGTTTGGTTCTTTTGTGGTCGTATTCGCATCCTCTGCTACAGCAAAGAGAGAAAATGCACTGTAAATGAGTAGAGTTAAAAGTAGAATTTGACAATAGCGTTTCATAGTTTTTTTATCCTTGTTGATAATCAATTCATGTATTTATCATGAGTTTACCAAAAACACGAACATATATCAAGCAAAATCCTATCACTATAATTCTATAATCGTTAATGATTGATAAAAAAACCATTATTTGATAAGATAGTGTGAGTATGCAGTAGATAGAAGGAGCATAGAAATATTGTGTCAAAATGTAATCACAAGAATTGAATTTGAATTAGGAGGGTAAATCGTGCGACGTAATTACTTTATACGCTGCAGCAAATCGTTATGTCTACTCGGTATTGTGTCAGTGTTTCTACTCTGTAATGTATTGTTAGCAGATGCAGTTATTGATGATAATACAATGGCAGTCTGGCTATTTGAAGAAGGTGGTGGGACAGTCGTCAGAGATGCTTCTGGAAATGGACATGACGGAGAAATAATCGGCAATCTCAACAGTGTACGGGGAAAGTTTGGGAAAGGATTAGATTTTCCAGGAGATGGTAGTGCATATATTGTTGTTGATTCTACAAAGAAACTGGAATTAGAAACACTCAGTATTGAAGCCTGGGTAAAGGTCGCATCATCTACAGGGAAGTGGCAAGGAATAGTATGTAAACAAGAGGCGGGATGTACAAATCGTAACTATGGGATTTGGGTAAATATAAACACGAGTGTCTTACACGCGCAAATCGGTGCCAATGGTGGATGCGCATTTAATATGAACGGAACAACCGAGATTACTGATAATGTATGGCATCATCTCGCTTTTACTTTCGATGGCAAGGTGGGTAAAGTATACGTTGATGGGGTATTGGAATCTGAAAAAGATAATACGAATACATTTCAGAGCAATGACCCAATAACTATAGGTCTTCCAAATATAGGTAATGTGGGTGGTCTATTGGGTACTATAGATGAAATACGTATCTCCAATGTTGCCAGAACAGAAAAAGAGATAAATGAGATGAAGGATGTGGGGTTGGCACAGATTCTTAGTGTGAATCCTGGTGGGAAACTAACGACTCGATGGGGATATATGAAACATGTTCCATAGAAAGGAGGGAATAAAAATATGGACTTGAGAATATCTAAATATAGTTTAGTGATGCTGATCTGTTTGTGCATACTTTCAACTGTCGCTACAACAACAATCGCATCAGACGACATAACATTGGGACTTCCCGTAGTTGAACCTGGTAAAGTCGGTGTATCTGCTGAGAAGTTGGGTGAAATTCGAACTGTCCTCCAGGGATATGTTGATAAAGGGAATCTACCCGGCTTCCTTACTGTGATCGCAAGAAAAGGGCAAATTGTGCATTTTGAAACAATCGGTAAGCGGGATGTTGAGAATGAAAAACCGGTTGAACCTGATACTATCTTCCGTATCTACTCTATGTCAAAACCGATTACGAGTGTCGCTGTGATGATTCTATTTGATGAAGGGAAAATCAAATTGGACGATCCTGTTGAGAAATTCATTCCAGCATTCAAGGATATGAAGGTCTTTAACAGTGAACAGACTGAGACCCATGATGCAAAAACAAAGATGACGATTAAACATCTCCTGACACATACCTCTGGACTGACGTATGGATGGGGTAATAAACCTGTAGATAAACTGTACGGTGAAGTAAAGGTTTTTGGTAAGGGGTCAACCTTAGCGAAGATGGCAGAAAAACTCGGTGATATTCCACTCGTTCATGAACCTGGGACACAGTGGACTTACGGTGTTTCTACTGACGTCCTCGGTTATCTTGTTGAGGTGGTGTCGGGAATGGCGTTTGAAACGTTCTTACAGAAGCGGTTATTTGAACCTCTCGGTATGCGTGATACAGCGTTTTCTGTGCCAAAAGAAAATGTGGGTCGCTTTGCAGCACTGTATAGACCGACGAAAGAGGAGAAACTTCAACTTGCTCGTAATGCACCTCTTGCTAATGACGACTTAAGCTTTTTTCCATCTGGTGGCGGAGGTCTTGTATCTACGGCTGCGGATTACCTGCGTTTTTGTCAGATGCTCCTCAACGGGGGTGAGTTGGACGGTGTCCGGATTCTGAAATCTGAGACTGTTGAATTGATGCGGTATCCACACCATCAGTACGGTAAAGATGGTGCTTTTGGTCTCGGGTTCCATGTCATTACCCGTAAGAATGAGGGTGAAGCAAAAAGATCTACGGGAGCCTTTAGTTGGAGTGGAGCTGCAGCGACTACTTTTTGGATTGATCCGGATAAAGATTTGGTTGCTATCTTGATGACGCAACTCCTGAATAACCGTTACCCTTTTCACGGAGAATTTAGGAATCTGACCTATCAAGCATTAGAAGATAAGGAGAAATAGACCGATGAATTACGGAGTTCCACGTGCAATGCCCGAGGATGTTGGGATGTCAACGGAACGGTTAGCGCGCATTAAACCAGCAATGCAACAGTGGGTAGACGCTGGCAGAATCCCGTGTGCGTTGACAATGATTGCACGTGAAGGTAAAATCGTCCATTTTGAGAAAATAGGTATGCAGGATGTCGCTTCCGCAAAACCTGTAGAATTTGATACGATCTTTCGTATCTATTCTATGACAAAACCGATTACCAGTGTTGCTGTGATGATGCTTTATGAGGAGGGACATTTCCAACTCAACGCACCGGTATCCGAGTTCATTCCTGCTTTCAAAGATATGAAGGTATACGCAAACCACGGTGATGCAATAATAGATGCTGAAAGAGAAATGACTATCAAGCATTTACTGACGCATACTTCCGGCCTAATCTATGGCGGGGATTGGGTACACCCGATAAATGACCGATATAGAGAGGCGGACTTCTATGGTGGTGACCTTTCACACATGGCAGAGGAGCTTGGCAAGATTCCGCTTTTGCATCAACCTGGTGATTCGTGGAATTACGGTATGTCAACAGATGTCCTCGGTTATCTTGTGGAAGTGGTTTCAGGTATGCCGTTTGCTGAGTTCTTGAAAGAACGGATTCTCGAACCTTTAGGTATGGTAGATACAGATTTTTCTGTTCCAGATGAAAAGGCTGATAGGTATGCAACGCTCTATGAACCGACTGAAGCGGGTGGTATTCAAGTGCTTGAAAATGCACCCGTTTCAAGTGGTCCACGAAGTTTTCATCATTCAGGCGGTGCTGGTTTACAGTCTACTGCCGCTGATTACTTGCGTTTTTGCCAAATGATGTTGAATGACGGCGAGTTGGATGGTGAACGTTTGCTGGGTCGTAAAACGGTAGAACTTATCACGTTAAATCATATTAAGGAAGATTGGCAACCGTTATGGAGAACAGGTTGCGGTTTCGGGTTAGGGTTTGCTGTTGTTACGGATGTCGCGGAGACCCATGCACTCGGTTCAATAGGAACCTACAGTTGGGGCGGTCTTGCAAGTACGACATTTTGGATTGATCCTGTTGAAGACCTGATTGGTCTATTCATGACACAATTGATCGGGGACAACCCTTTTCACGCCCAATTTCGCGTGTTAGTTTATCAGTCAATTGTGGATTAACGTGAAGCATGTTTAGGAGGATACTACATTTATGAAGATCGCTGTTGTAACTGGGGAACACGGGTTTCGAGAGAAGGATTTTGATGCAGTCTTTAAAAGCATGGAAGGAATTGACTTTCTGCGTGAAGGCCTTGACATCTTTGTTGATGATCCAAATCAGAAGGACTATGAGACTGTTGTATTTTACAATTTCCACCGTCCTTATCCTACCGAAGCACAAGCAGAGGCGATTTTGGGTTTGACAGAACGTGGGCAAGGTATTGTTATTTTACATCACGCTATCCTTGCTTTTCCTGAGTGGGAAGTTTTCTCTGATATGTGTGGCATTGCTGATCGCGCTGATTTCGACTACTTTCCAAAACAGAGATTTCATGTGCACGTCAGTGACCAGAAGCATCCGATTACAGCAGGACTGTCGGATTGGGAAATGGGTGATGAAACGTATACAATGAAGTCCGCAGGTGATGATAGTACTATCCTACTCACAACTGATCATCCTGACAGTATGGAAGTGTTAGGTTGGTCGCGTGAATATGGAAAGTCTCGCGTTTTCTGCCTTCAGAGTGGACATGACAATGGGACGTATTCTAATCCGAATTTCCGTGAAGTGCTGCACCGAGGGATTGTATGGTGTGCGGGTGTTAACTTATGAAAAAATGCAAGTTTTTTCTTCATTGTTTCACGAATAGCTGTGAATGCCTGAGTGTAGTGGTAATCGAGCTTATCGA
>JAJDZB010000014.1:0-24907 GCA_022824835.1 Candidatus Poribacteria bacterium
TGCTGCATGGCTGTCGTCAGCTCGTGTCGTGAGATGTTGGGTTAAGTCCCGCAACGAGCGCAACCCCTGTCTTTAGTTGCCATCAGGTAATGCTGGGGACTCTAAAGAGACCGCTGGTGACGAGCCAGAGGAAGGTGGGGACGACGTCAAGTCCGCATGGCCCTTATGCCCTGGGCTGCACACGTGCTACAATGGCCGGTACAGAGGGAAGCCAAACCGCGAGGTGGAGCAAATCCCAAAAAGCCGGCCCCATGTTCGGATTGCAGTCTGAAACTCGACTGCATGAAGTTGGAATCGCTAGTAATCGCGGATCAGCATGCCGCGGTGAATCCGTTCCCGGCCCTTGTACACACCGCCCGTCACGCCATGGGAGTTGGTAGCATTCAAAGACGGTGACCTAACCTTAGGGAAGGAGCTGTTTAAAATGAGACCGATGACCGGGGCGAAGTCGTAACAAGGTAGCCGTAGGGGAACCTGCGGCTGGATCACCTCCTTTCTAAGGAGCACTAACAAGGGTATTCTCACACAATCTCCTTGTTCAAATGCTCTTATTCTTAAGAGGCATTTACGACTAACTATTTAACTTTCAAATAACATACTTTCTCCCCTTCAACAGGGGCTTATAGCTCAGAAGGTTAGAGCGCGCGCCTGATAAGCGCGAGGTCCCTGGTTCGATTCCAGGTAAGCCCATCAAACCTATATTGGATCAGTCGTATATCATGCCCGAAAACCAACCTAATATCCTCCTCATCATGTCTGATGAACATGCACCGATGTTCAGCGAACCGTACGGACATCCACTCGTCCAAACACCACACATGGACAGACTCGCAAAGGATGGTGTTACCTTTACGAATGCTTACTGCAATTCACCACTCTGCATGCCATCGCGAATGTCGTTTATGACAGGTAAGTATATTCACAAAATCGGCGCGTGGGATAATGCTGCACCCTTACGACCTGATGCGGTCACATGGGCACACTTGCTGCGCGATGCGGGTTATGACGTTGTGCTTTCAGGAAAACAGCATTTTGGAGGATTGGATCAATTACACGGTTTCCGAAAACAACTTGCACGAGACCTCCATGCAGAAAAAAAACACGGACTAACAAATTGGGAAAAAGGTACACCCGCAGCAGCACGACCATGGGGTGGTCCCGCACAAGCAGGTCCCGGAACTACTGAAGAAATCAGAGTTGATGATCTTGCTGAAGCACAGGCAATAGAATATCTACGCGAGCCTGAACGGAAAGATCAACCATGGACATTAAACGTCTCTTTCATCGCACCCCATTTCCCTCTTGTAGTACCCCAAAGATTCTGGGACATCTATCCACTTGATCAAATAGACCTACCCAATATCCCACAAGGACATCTTGAAAACCAACATCCCGTTTATAAACGGATGCGACGTATGTTTGGATGTGTTGAATTTCCTGATGAATTAGTGCGGCGCGCACGCGCTGGATACTATGGATTGATTACCTATCTTGATGAAAAGATTGGGAAGTTACTACAGACGCTTGACGAGACTAATCAACTGGAGAATACCGTTGTCATATACACAAGTGATCACGGTGAGATGAATGGTGAACACGGCATGTGGCGTAAATCAAACTTTTATGAAGCATCATCTCGGATACCCCTACAGATTATGTTTCCTGATAAGTTGTCCGTTGGTAAACGATTTGATGAAGTTGTTTCACTTGTTGATTTGACGGCAACATTGGTTGACATTGCAGGTGGAAAAAAACGAGAACAGTTTGATGGAGATACGTTGATGCCGCTTATACAAGAGACTTCACACGTTTGGA
Organism: Candidatus Poribacteria bacterium; assembly: GCA_022824835.1. GTDB lineage: Bacteria > Poribacteria > WGA-4E > WGA-4E > WGA-3G > MSPOR6. Next base: position 1,816 of record JAJDZB010000014.1, read on the forward strand.
AAGATTTCGCTTTTTCAGAATACCTGGCACACGGTGTTGAACGTCCCATGGCGATGTTACGGAAGGGAAAATACAAATACAATTACAGCCTCGGTGATCCCTCTGAACTCTATGACATATCTGAAGATCCGGAAGAATTCAATAATCTGGCAAGTGAACCAAAGTTTCAAACGATCTGTCAAGATTTAGAAACACAATTACTCGCGGAATGGAATCCTATTGAGATTGAGAAACAGGTTCGCGAAAGTCAGGAAGCACGCATCCTAATAGAGAAAGTTACAAAGGGACAATGGCGTCAAAGAGAACAATCTAATTCTTAAGAACAGGACACATTAAAAACATGGCATCAAAAGGCGGTAAACCGAATCTCGTCTATGTCTTCGCCGATCAACTTCGCTATCAATCTTGCGGTTATGCTGGCGATGAACGGGCGATCACACCGAATATTGATAGACTTGCAACAGAAGGCGCAAACTTCTGTAACGCTGTCTCAGGTAGTCCAATGTGTGCACCGTATCGTGCATCCCTATTCACTGGTAAATACGCAAGCAGCACCGGTATGGCAATCAATGAGCTCCGAATAAACCCTAACCACGACTGTATCGGACATGTTCTTCATCGAAACGGTTATCAGACGAGTTATATCGGAAAATGGCATCTGTGGGCAAATCAGTTGGGACGACACCATGACTCCCAGAATTCTTATGTTCCACCGGGACCCCATCGACTCGGTTTCGATGGAGAGTGGTCTGCGTATAATTTTCATCACACCTATTTTGACACATACTATCATCAAGACAGTCCAGAAAGGATAACAATTCCCGGCTATGAACCGGATGGACAGACAGATTTAGCCATAGACTATCTTAAACGAGCGTCAACCACCGACGATCCATTTGCGCTGTTCCTATCAATCGGTACGCCACATGACCCGTGGACACAGAACAACGTTCCGGATGAATACTACGAGATGTTCCGAGAGGTTGATTTTCCATTACCACAAAACTATCGTGAGGAAAATGACCCGTATGGGGATGCCTGGGCAATGATGTCCGATGAACAACGGGCTAAACTTCCCGAATGGATGCGGGTCTATTATGCTATGACGACTAACTTGGATTGGAATGTTGGTAGATTACTCGCTGCTATTGATGAGCTTGGGTTGGGAGAGGACACAATCTTCGTATTCACATCTGATCACGGTGAAATGTTTGGTGCACAAGGACGTAAAGCAAAGAACATCTTCTACGAAGAAGCAGTACGAATACCATTTCTGATGAGATGGTCAGAGCAAATCCCAAAAGGACATAATACTGATGTCTGCCTAAATACACCTGACATTATGCCAACACTGCTTTCAATGATGGAACTACCGATTCCTAAAGATGTAGAGGGTTCGGATCTGAGTCCTGCAGCGTTTGATCCAGCTTTTGAGGGACCTGCGGCAGCATTCATGCAAGGGATGGGATGCACTGCTCAGTGGGAAGATGGTTATGAATGGCGTGCACTCAGAACGAAACAACATACTTACGCTGTTCACCGTCCTGATGGAAGCGAAAAACTATATGATAATATTGCCGATCCATTTCAGAACCGCAATCTAATTGATATACCAACATCACAAGGTATTTTAAATGAACTTCGTGCATTGCTGAAACAACGCATGAATTCGCTTAACGATACATTCGAAGCATGCACATGGTATCGTGATAATTGGACAGAGGATCGTCTTATCCTAAGAACCGCAACAATGCAATAAGTGATTATTCTGCTATCATGGAATAGGAGAATAACGTTTTGTCGTCTTAAAGTACTTTACCGAGGTCTTACGGCTCTTGATCCTACATCAGATGTCCAATGATAAACTATACCATCGTCATGCGTATAAAGGTTGATGATAGGTATTAGTGTATCCAATCTTCCACGTAACTTATCATCTGGAAATGTTGTTATACCTACGATATGCTTCCATGTATAGATTTTACCACCTGAGTTCTGTTCAGCAATCTTATCTGGTTGTCCCCATTTCTTGACAACTTCTGATATATGTTGTCCTTTCCATGCATGCATTCCCCGTCTTTCAGTCTGAGTGTATTCTTCGTGTGCCTGCTTTTCAATTTGCGTATGTGTTGCACACCCAATTAGAAAGATACTTATAAAAATGCTAACAATCCTTACTGTTTTCATGTGTTAACACCTCTTCGTCTATTATGGTGAAGTTTAAAAATAATTACACACTTTCAGACCCCGGTAGGTGCGGTTTCCCAACCGCACTGGTACAGACTGTATAATTAATTCAAAAATTTACCATAAATCATCCAATATTGAAGTAGATAGTGCAATTACTGTGCCAGCTATTTACACATAAATTCCCTATATAATCAGTCACAATGAGAAGCGAATTGCACCAGAAAGGTCAACTGAAAAGTGGCATGCACAATTCTGTGCGTTTGGAGGAAATGAATATACTTTATAGGATAATGTGAGTTTGATAATTAAATGCAATATGCGTTGTAGGTCGGGTAGAGGCACGAAACCCGACATGTATTGCTCTATAATGGGTCAAGATGTTGGGTTTCGTGCCTCTACCCAACCTACGTATTTATTTGTTCTGATTTATCAAACTCACGTTAGGATAGTATAATTACTACCCTATAAAGTATATCTAAAGATGCACCTTATATTACACGCTTGATATACACATAGTAGGCACCGAGTGACAATTCACCCGATTCATCTGAGAATTCTGTGTGGAGTCGTGTCTGGCCCGCTTGCAGATTGAACGTAAAAGTTACACCGACTGCATCAGGTTTTATCGCTTGTGATGCGGTCTGATCAGCAATACGGATTTGTGCGGTTTTCAAATCTAATGCCTTTCCACCGTTATAGAGGTCAATTTTCTCACCAGGGATACCTTCCGTGATGGATCGGTTTTCCTCTCGGGGCCACCTACGTAACTCAAAACTGTATTCACCATCTTCCGGTATTTCAATTGCCCAATACCCATTACACGGCATGCCGTTGCGGATAGATCCTTGGTTCCAGGCATTTCCGCTGCCGTGCCAATCATGGGTTGTAATACAAGCGAGTTGTTCATGCTGTGTACCGATTACCACCGGACATTCTTCGTCAAACCTTTCGGAAACTAACGTCCACCATTCTTCATAATGTTCACGAAGTTCAGAAACGACATCTGGATGATCATCAGCAATGTCTTCTCGTTGTCCTGGGTCTGCTTGGATATCATAAAGTTCTTCCCCATTGATGAGTCGCCATCTTTGTGACATCGTTGCACTCTGTCTCCACTTAACAGGATTTTCAACACGTTGCGAATCTGTGACGACGACACGATCCTCCCACTCAACCAATTTGTCTTGTAATAAAGGTGTGATGCTTTTTCCGTGGAATCTGGAAGCATCTGATACTTCTAAATCACAAAGGTCTATCAGAGTCGGTAGTAAATCAATGTTTGCGGTGAGTTCATCTACCTCTTTTTTCTCTGAAAAACCACCATTTGGCCAATGCATAAAGAGCGGTACACGATGACCTCCTTCATAGGGAGATCCTTTTTTGCCGCGCATCCCGGCATTGTAACCTGATTTAACAAACTGTTGTCCATCTAAATCGCTGCCCGCAGCTGAACCGTTATCTGTCATGAAAATAAGGATAGTGTTTTCTTCAAGTCCAAGCACTTTGAGATGATGCCGCATCCGTGCCATGTTATCATCTATATTGGTTATCATACCGTAGAAGCAGGCGCGGGCTTCAGGTTCCCCTTTTCTCTTATAGACTTCACTGTAGGCATCGGGAACACGGAAGGGACCGTGCGGTGCATTGGTCGGAATATAGCAGAAGAATGGACGATTCCTATTGCGTTCAATAAACTTCATCCCTTCCTGAAACCATACATCTGTGCAGTAACCCTCAAAGGGTTGTTCGGAACCGTTACTAAAATATGTGTCGTTAAAGTAATCGTTTCCCCAATAATCTGGGGTTTGACTGATACCGCCTCCGCCGTGATAGAGTGCTTCTTCAAAACCTCTGTCGTGTGGACGGAACGGGTAATTATCGCCAAGATGCCATTTACCGAACATACCCGTTTTGTAACCGTTGCGTCTGAAGATATCTGCCATCGTGACTTCATCACTACGGAGGAGTGATCTACCACCGATGGTATGCCACACACCTGTAGAATTGCAATAGCGTCCTGTCATGATGCCAGCACGTGTTGGCGAGCAGGTTGGACCGACATGTAGGTTTCTGAGCTGGACACTTTCATCTGCCATTGCATCTAAATTGGGTGTGTTGATGACAGGGTTACCGTAGCATCCTAAATCTCCATATCCTTGGTCATCCGTTATGACAAAAACTAAATTAGGTTGTGACACAATAATATCTCCTTAATTTTACGCACTAAGTAGTTTTGGACTTGAAATATTTTGAAAACATCCAATAACCCTTGTGTAGACTGGGTTCATCAGGTATAATATAGATAACGAGTTGTGCTAAATAACTTATTGTTAAACACTGTTTCCATAAAAAGAACGTTATAGGCGTTTCTGATTAGTTTGGACGCTTTCTTCAGTCCCGTAGGGACGATATGTTTATAGAAAATCGTCATAAACGCCCTCTTTAGTCCCGTATGAAGATTAAATTATTAATTGGGTAATTCTCGTATTCCCCAAACCCGGTAGGTGCGGTTTCCTAACCGCACCGGATAACTCTACGAAATTACCCGATTTATTTCTTAATCTTCATTAGGGACGATATGTTTATAGAAAAATCTAATGTCTGTGAAGATATAAAAACAATATGTTAACTTACATAAGTCGTTTATTTTTTGTTCATAAATGTTCTTTTTATGACGAATCAAAAAAGTGAGGCATGCATATTTCAAGTGGTGTGCCCATTATTTCAAACTCAAACTCATTATTGTTTAAATAATGAGATAATGTTTCAAAAAGACTAATTCCATAACCAGCCGTTCCCTGTAGTTGAGCTGCAATAAAAAACATTGAAGGGTGATCAATTACTTCTCTACCACCGAGATTTAGAGTACAATCTGAACACCTTCCCATTGGCACTACACAGTCTGGATCAAAATTATTCAAATATCCTGAAACGATGTCTTGAGGATTAATGTTGTCACAATCATACCAATTTTCGGGTGAATTTTGAAAAGTTGGGATTATCGCGTTAAACTTGCCTCCCCACAAAAACGTATTGATTTCTATAACACGTTGTAGTGAATCAACATCTGTTGGATCTACAAGAAATGCATGCCTAATTGGTCTTGCGTTGATTTGAACAATCCCGTCTCTCATAAAAATCGTTGAACCTCTAAACTGTGAAATTTTCTGATATAATACTCTTAAAATCCGCGTAATCAGTGTAATCCGTGTAAATCTGCGATTCAGACAATCGATGTAAGAGGCGCAATGAATTGCGCGAGGACAAACGCTGATATTCTTAAAAACCACATAAAATCGGGATTACAAATCCCTCCTACAATGTCCGAGGCGATTAGTGTAAAACGCCTTGTGCCTTCAACCGAGAAATCAACTCCGCTTGTGTGCCTTGCCCTTTAGTAGAGTTGCATGCATCACAGAGAAGTTGCAAGTTATACCATTTCAATTAAGTTTTCTCTCATTACCGGCTGTTTAGAAATGAAGCGGGGAACGGCACAATCTAACAGAATGTGCTACAATTAAAGAGACATTTTCATTTAGAAATGGTATAAGTTCCGCATCTCTCGCTTCCTATGCTAAACTCAATGCTTTAGTGGTACATTAGGAACTACATTCGTCTTATTGCGCTAATAAACGTAAATGTGTGAACCAATGAAAATTAAAAGATGCACACCGATGACATCATAATTCATCTACACTTTACAGAACGTATAGGCATCCGTTTAAAGATGAGAATCTGTTTTGTGTCTAACTTATTGGTATGCCGTTTGTTCTGACACCTTCGAGCCGCTAACTTCTACCTTTTATTTAAATCTGGATGCTGTCCTATGCCAGTTTGCAGGTTTTTCCCTAAAACATGACTGAAAGTATCTGTTGCCCACTGGTCAATATCTTTTCCACTTGCTTCAGCGGCTCTTGCAATGGCCACGTGGATGTCCGGGGGAATTCGCAACTTTAAATTTCCGGAATATGGTTTTTGTGGTGGCTTATTTAGTCTTTGGCATGTTTCCAGATAATCTTCTACAGCTTCTTCAAAAGCCTTTTGAAGTTCAAGAACAGTGTCGGCGTGAAAACCGATGATATCGGTGATTCCTGCAATATGCCCAACAAGACAATTATCTTCTTCGCTGTACTCAATAAGTGCATTATACCCCTTGTACTTCATGGAATTATTCCTGCCTCCTCAAGAAAACGCCGCACGTCTTTCACTTGGTAGGGGCGTGCTTCTTTTCGATTGTGCGGACGGTGAAACGTTGCTGTTACATCATTCAAATCAAACCTTACCCTTGATCCTTTTCCTTCAATGGTTTCTGCTCCACATGCTATCAAGAGAGACTCTATTTTACGCCATTCCAACGTTTTCGGAATAGGTGTTCTGAAAATAGCATTTAAAGTCCTTTCATGTTGTTTATTCATTCAACAATTATAACCTAAATTAACATAATCTCAGTGTAAGCGATTTTTTGTAGCGCAACCTATCCGAAGATTTGGCGCATTCGTCTTTAGGCATTCCCCGCCTTGCCAGCAGGCAGGTACACCCATCGCGTGTGAATAGGAAATTAGGCTGCACAACCTAACAGGTTATATTACAGTACACGCCAAATCGCACGTTTTAAGTCTCAAGGTCGGCTTATTTATTCAAAATTTTTAAATATATCTCACGTTAAGTTACCACATTAGGAAGAAGTTGTCAAAAAGGACGCGTCACTTTGGGTGGCCAAATACGCTTCCAAGGAAGAGAACCCTATTGCAACGCCTTCTTAATCCGATCCAGCCCACGATTTATCTCCTCCAGAGAGGTAGCAAAAGAGAGACGTAAATTCTTATCCGCGCCAAATCCATCACCCGGTACAACACCAACGCCAGCAGAACTCAGGAGATAGTCGGTGATGTCCATTGAGCCTTCAATCTTCTTACCATCAAGTGTTCTGCCGTAGTGTGCTGAAAAATCTGGGAAGATATAGAACGCACCTTGTGGCTTAATGTAGGACACACCATCAATATCATCAAAACGTTGACAGATAACATTACGTCGTTCCTCGAAAGCCTTACGCATCTCTTCAACTGCATCTTGGGGTTCATTGAGTGCAGCCACTGCAGCCTTCTGTGCGATTGAAGTAGGATTTGATGTGCTGTGTGATTGGATACGAGACATCGCTGAAACTGCATCTTCCGGACCTGCGGTGTATCCTATTCGCCATCCTGTCATAGAGTAAGCTTTGGAAACACCGTTGACGACAAAGGTCAATGCTTTTGTTTCTTCATTGAATGCAGCTGGACTCTGATGTGTTGCACCATCATAGAGCAGTGCTTCATAGATTTCATCGGAGATGAGATAAACTTGATTTTCAACTGCAAGTGCTGCTATCTGTTTGAGGTCCTCAACGGAATATGTTGTTCCTGTGGGATTGCTTGGACTATTGATGAGAATTGCTTTTGTCTTTGCGTTAATAGCAGATTCTACTTGCTCAGGTTGCATGCAGAAGTTCTGATCAGCAGTCGTTTCAATGACGCGTGGGACTGCACCTGCTAATTTTATCTGTTGCGGATAACTCACCCAATACGGTGCTGCGAAAATCACCTCATCACCCGGATCGCAGATCGCTTGCATGATGTTATAAAGTGTATGCTTCGCCCCACAAGAGACGATAACTTGAGAGGGTGTATAACTCAGTCCGTTATCGTTCTTGAATTTATCTACGATAGCTTCTTTGAGTTCAGGGATACCGGGAACCGGAGTGTATTTCGTAAAACCGTTATCAAGTGCCTCAACTGCGGCAGCTTTGATATAGTCGGGTGTATCAAAATCGGGTTCTCCTGCGCCGAATTTGACAACATCTTCACCGTCAGCGATCATTGCGTTGATTTTCGCTGTGATGGCTAATGTTGATGATGGTGTAACGTTTTGACTTCTTTGTGATAGTGAGAGCATTAATTCTCCTTTGTTCTTCTGTTATAGTGTCTTTGCAAGTTGCTTTAGTAAATCCTTCTGCTTACGGGTCAATGATTTTGGTATCTCCACGATTAACCGGACCCGCAAGTCACCTTTTCGTCCGCCTACATCTGCTATGCCTTTACCGCGAAGTCGTAGTTGCTGTCCCGGTTGTGCCCCGGACGGTATTTTGACTTCAACATTCTCTGTCAATGTCTGTACTCTGACAGTGCCACCTAACGCAGCAGTTGTCATGGGCACTTGTACATCTGTCACGAGATCAAGTCCATCACGGGACAACGTTGGATGGGGTTGAATTGATATCTTGACTAACAGGTCTCCTGACTCACCTGCCCCAATGGATTCGCCTTGTCCACGTACCCTCAGCGTTTTTCCATCTTTAATTCCGGGGGGAATCTTGAACTTTATGTTCTTACCCTGGATGCTAACTTCTTTCTGTGTACCGTTAATCGCGTCAGCAAAAGGTATGGTAACATTGATGCGATGATCCCGTCCTCGCAGTGTTCGCGTTGTCTGCCTTTGTGCTCCAAAAACTTCACCGAATACATCTCCAAAATCGCCATAAGCTGTGCGTCCAAAGATGTCATTGAAATTCACGAAAATGTCATTCACATTGGTAAACCCTTCAAATCCCATTCCTTCTACACCGGCATGTCCTCGGGTATCATATATTTTACGTTTTTCAGGATCGGACAGCACGGAATAGGCGTTAGATGCTTCTTTGAATTTTTCCTCAGCAGCTTTATCGCCAGCATTCTTGTCAGGATGGTATTTTACCGCTAATTTGCGATACGCTTTTTTTATCTCATCAGGTGTAGACTTCTTGTCAACACCGAGTATTTCGTAGTAATCTCTCATAGTTTTTTCTGTATGTTCTCTCTGATTATGTATACAATAACGTCACCATTTCATGCACATTTGTAATGCTATTTCGCCTCTTTACGATTGTTTTACCAAATTCAAGGATCGCTTTTTCTATTCGCAATTTTCTCTCTAAATCATCAATACGCTCAATATCACTAACATGTGCAGCACCGATAATCCGTCTCAACATCTCCATACCCGTGAACCCAACAGCTTCGTGAAATATAACATGTAAAGTTCGGCTCTTTAATGATGTATCCATCCTAAACGCTTCAATATAGTTCTCCCATACTGCAATGACTGCTGATATAATACCTGACTGAATTTTAGAATTTTCAGTGTGTAAAAAATAAGATAGTAGGTAATTTGCCCAAAAAAGACCGATGTCAAATCCGACCGATCCATAGAAAGCAAATTCTGAATCAATCACTTTAGCAGAATTGTCATTCACCATGACACTACCTGTATGTAAGTCTCCGTGTGTTAACCCACGTTTTACCCTCAAAAAAATGTTCTTTAGCATCTCTGCCTGTTGTAAGAATTCAGTGTCAGCTTTGAGTATTTCAACTGAGTCTTCTAAACCATCCGTATAGAAGTTTGTTTGATGATCTATAAACGGAAAAGTAAAAACATAATCGCCAGTTATTGCTTGCATATCCGTATTGGCGAACTGATTTCGGTAGTGATTCTCTGATGTTTCATCAATGTTACATTGATATGTTTGACTATGTACAACTCCCATAAACCTTCCAATTTGTTTTGGAATATTCGGGTTGATTTTACCTAAGATAAGATCATCGCGTAAGAGTCGGTACTCTGACAGATATTCCATCGCTATGACAGCAGCATCAGGATCAAAAAAGTACAACGTTGGCACAGCATCGCTGATAAGACGGTTATATACCTCTAATGCACGGGCTTCATAACTGAGGCGTTCAGATGTAAGCGGATAATCTGGACCCAAAATCTTAATGTAGGGTGGTGCTTGTTTCAGAACAAGTGAAAACTCTGGTTTAGATGCATCAGATACCCTATAGACAAAATTGAGGTTTCCATCTCCAATCTCTTCAACCTGTAACTTAGCATCAGTATCAAAAAAGCCTATCTCTGCTTGCCGTTCCTCAAGATAATGTGCAATATTATCTCTATTAAGTATCATCTGATGTCCATATCTGTGCAGGTATTCTTATTGAAATTATAGTAAAACATACAATTCATAAGGTACTTTTGTAGCACACTCCGGTAGGTTCGGTTTCCTAACCGAACCGAACAAAATGTCCAATTATTTCTAAAGTCTACTATATCTTCTTAGTTGTCATAATTACAATAAGAGTTGTTCTGCTATCTGGATGGCATTTAATGCAGCACCTTTACGTAAATTATCGGCAACAACCCATAGATTTAGCCCGTTTGCGATTGATAAATCCTCTCGGATTCGTCCCACATAGACCTCATCTTTTCCAGCAACATCTATAGCCATAGGATAATCATAGTTATCAGGATCATCGACTAACTGAACACCTGGCGCATCAGCAAGAAGTTCTCGTGCTTCAGCTTGTGTGAGTTTCTTCTTAGTTTCAACGTTTATAGATTCAGAATGGGCAAAGAAGACAGGGACACGGACGGTAGTGGCTGAAACACCTATAGAATCGTCGGAGAGAATTTTATGTGTTTCTTTGATCATCTTCAGTTCTTCTTCATTGTCACCAGTATCAGTGAACGTCCAATCAAAAGCAACATTAAACGCCATCTGATGGGGAAAGCGATCAAGTGTTATAGGTTTTCCTTCTAATGCTTCAGTTGTTTGCAGAACAAGCTCGTTTACTGCTTGTCCACTTTTACCAGACACACTCTGATATGTTGAAACGACGATTCTCTTAATACCGACAGCATCATATATCGGTTTCAAAGCGACCATCATCTGAATTGTTGAACAGTTTGGATTTGCGATAAGGCCGTTATGTTTTCGCGCGTCATCCATATTTACTTCGGGGACAACCAGTGGGGTGTCATCGTCCATTCGGAATGCGCTTGTGTTATCAATTACCAACGCACCTTTTTCTACAGCGGTCGGAATAAACTCACGACTGACAGATGCTCCTGCAGATGAAAAGACTAAATCTATGTCCTCAAAAGAGTCGTGTGTCAACTCCTCAATCTCAATATGTGCACCTTTGAAGGTAAGTATTTCACCTGCGGACCTATGCGAAGCCAACAGTTTTAGACTACCAACAGGAAATGTGCGCTCCTCTAATAATTCCAACATAGTGTTACCAACTGCCCCTGTTGCACCGACAATGGCAACACGATAACTCTCATGCATTTTATAATACCTCAAATCAACCTTTTTTATTATGTTACCACAGATTTAGGAGTTAAGCAAATATGTTTTATAGTGAAATCTATAATTGCTTTTACATCCCTGGTAGGTGCGGTTTCCTAACCGCACCATAGGTGCCAATTTAGTAAGGAGAAGGATAATGAATGATGAATGTTGTATAAAGAGGCACAATCTAACAGAATGTGCTATAGCAATATCAAGGCGAAAGGTGTATCATGTTACGGGAGTTAATACACACGTTCTATATACCTCAAATCATGTTCTTGTAAAGAAGATTTTCTACCTCGATTCTCAAAATTATGAGACTTTTTTGACTCAAGTCGCGTCACTATATGTTGATATGAATTAATGAATATCCCCTAAACAGAGGTTTCCGATGAATAATCCTGATGCTGAACTCATTCAACGTGTGATTGACGGTGATGATTCTGCTTTCTCCACACTTATGGAAAAGTATAAGAAGTCTGTCCATGCGCTTGCGTGGCGGAAAATTGGAGATTTCCATATCGCAGAGGAAATTACGCAGGATACATTCCTGAAGGCATACAAAAATCTGTCATCACTCAAGAAACCACACTCTTTTAAGAGCTGGCTATATGTAACAACAGCAAACAATTGCAAAGCTTGGCTGCGCAAGAAACGTCTACAGACACAGTCGTTGGATGATACAAGCAGTTCTGAGATGGAAAAAGAAGCATACTCCCACTATGTCATTCAGGAAAGGGAACGGACAACGGCAGAAGCACGACGCGAAGTCGTGAAGAAGCTGCTTGCTAAATTACAGGAGGGTGACCGAACGGTCATAACCCTATACTACCTCGGGGGAATGACGTATGAAGAGATTAGCAGGTTTTTAGGTGTCTCGGTTAGCGCGATAAAGAATAGACTCTATCGCGCGAGACAGTTTTTAAAAAAGGAGGAAAACATGATCCGAGAAGCTTTAGAGAACTACCAAATCACACCGACTCTCACGAAGGATATCATGCAGGAGATTTCACGGATAAATCCCACAACACCATCTGGTAGCAAACCGTTTATCCCGTGGATTGCTGCAGCAACAGGGGCAGTATTGATGATGATAATGATTGGGGTAGGAAGTCAATACCTGTCACAATTTCAGAGACCGTATAGTATAGATTCTCAGACAGAAATGTCGGTTGAACTTGTTAACGCGCCATTTGTCCAGAATCTTGAGATAGAACCAGATTTGAAAAACCAGATAGGTAATATAAAAGAACCCAGAGAAAATGAAAACAGTGGACAAAAACTTGATGAAGGTTCTTCACTTTCTGTGCAGGTGAATGAAGAAAACACGTCTGAAACTAAACAGCAATGGATTAAGACAGAACCATTAGAAGGCAGTAGCGTGCATAGTATGTTCTCAACTTCTGATGGTGAACTCTACGTTATGGGTGGACCTAATCCAAGTATCTTCAAAATGACTGAGGATGGCAGCAGATGGCAACATCTTTTTGACATTATCAACTTGAAAACAGGCTATAGTGGTAACTCACCCATTGCAAAATGGAAGAACACACTTTACTTTGTCCCTTCTGACGAACTTTTTGTTTCGACTGATGATGGTAAGACATGGACATTGCGTCATTCATGGGAAAACTACGATTGGCCAAGGGAATGGTTATTAACAGAGTCAGCTTTCTATATCGCTTTCATGAATGGAATTGTCAGGTCCAAAGACGAAGGAAAGACGTGGGAAGATCTAAACAGCGGGTTCCCAGATAACACACCATTAAATTACATCAATTCTATCGTTGAAGCACAGGACGATATATTCATCGGAACAAGTACTGGTCTCTATCGTCTAAAGGCTGATGCGTGGATACGTATTGATTTTCCCGAAAATGTTGAGGGGATACGTTCAGCAGCCGTAGGGAATGACACGTTATATGTCGCAGCAGAATTAAGTGATGAGGCATCTGATCCTCGTTTGCAATTCCGAGGAATGCAGCGTTCTTGGTGGATATTTAGATCAACAGATAGAGGTAACTCTTGGACAGATATAACCCCAACAGACGCTTGGTCTCTAAAGGGTTTCCCCCCACATGTTAAGCTTGTTGCCACAGGTGATACGGTTTTAGTAATGGAGAAAGGTATGGTTCGCTCTACTGATAGGGGGGATACTTGGCAACCTGTGCAGCCACTGGGGACTACACCTACGATGAGTGGTGATTTAGATGTCGCCGCTATTGTAAAAGGCAGTACGTTCTATATCAACAGTCATGATGACGGTTTACATCGCTCTACTGATGATGGAAAGACCTGGAGCAAAGTAGATATCAGTGGGTTCAGCAGGATTGATGATCTTCTTACCTTTAGACGCAAAAATAGTGTAATGAATTCCGCTCCGATTCTTTATGCAAAATCGGGTAAAAAAGTGTTGAGTTCCAACGATCAAGGTAAGATTTGGCATAAAGTAAAACAGGAAATACGCATGGATAGTCCTGATAGAGAAGAACGACCTGACATTACACATGTTGTCAAATCCGGTGGTGTAGTCTATGCTAAAGGTGTAACCGAATCTGGGTATGGTGAAATCGGTATATATCGCATTTCTACAGAAGATGGAGTTACTTTAACGCCGCATAAAGAAGTACCCAGAATTGACTTAAGGACATTACATTACAAATTGATAGATTTAAAGAGGCAATCATTGCAGACGTCGGAAAAACCAGATGCACAAGAACTACAAGAGGCCGCTTCTGGTGCTATTGAGTTCTTTAGACAGATGGCAGAATCGGATCCTCTACATTCAGAAGTCTACATGACATTAGCGTTCCGTACGGGTCCGTTTGCGGTCAGTCGTGATACCTTCTTCTTGGAGCACAACTATAAACTCTTCCGTTGGAAAAAAGGACAAAGAAGATGGCACCCAGTCGGAATTGAAGAAACCACTGAATTGACTTTGAAAATAGCATACACAGGTCTCAAACTTGGTGTATCGGGTGAGACAGTTTACGTTGGTAAACGTGATGGACATCTTGTAGTCTCCTTTGATAATGGGGAAAAGTGGACAGATATCACCGCAGCACTGCCATTTCCAGTAAAGTCATTCAAAGAGATTACGATTGATGGATCTACTGCATACATCGCAACCGATGCGGGTATCATAAAAACGGATAATGGGAGAAGTTGGAATACCGTTACGGATGCAGCAGATACGAACCTGGTTATGGAACATTTAGCTATTGATGGTTCTGTATTATACGGTGTTACCAAAGACACCGGTATCTATCGCTTAGAAGACGGTACTTGGCAACGAGTTGTTTCAAAGATTCCCGAGAATGTTACCTCACTCGCTGTAGATGGAAATATCATATATGTTGGCACACGCCAGAATGGGGTGATGCATTACAATCTTGTAGATTAATTCTGGTTTGTGGTATGTGCAGAATTATGCAACCGTTTTGTGCATAACTTGCGTCATTATGCTATGATAGGATAGTTCATCCTAACTGTTTTTGGAGTGACGCTATGCATAACACAGATACGGAACTTATCAGAAAGATTCTCGCTGGCGATGAATCGGCATTTGTAGAACTTGTGGATCGCTACAAGAAACAGGTGCACGCGCTTGCATGGCGGAAAATTGGAGACTTCCAAATCGCTGAGGAGATTACACAGGATGCTTTCCTTAAAGTCTTCCAAGAACTGCACGCGTTAAAAGATCCGAATCTGTTTTCTGGGTGGCTCTATGTAATAACAGCGAATTTATGTGCGACATGGCATCGCAAAAAACGGATACAGACGCAACCGTTGGAAGACGAAGAGATTATGATGGAAGATAAAGACCTATACTCACAACATGTGGTAGAAGAACGCGCAAGAACTGCTGCTGATACACAACGTGAGGTCGTCAAAAAACTACTGGCAAAACTCAAAGAGAGTGAACGCACGGTAATGACACTTCACTACCTCGGTGAGATGACAATTGAAGAGATTAGCAAGTTTATAGGCGTGTCTGCGGGAACGATTAAAAGTCGACTTCAACGCGCGCGAAACCGTTTACAGAAGGAGGAACACATGATTAGAGAAGCACTTGAACATTTTCAAATTTCACCAAACCTAACCGACAATATCTTAAAAGAGGTCTCCCAGCTTAAACCTGCTGCACCCATTGTCAGCAAACCACTCATCCCGTGGGCAGTTGCAGCTTCAAGTATAGTATTGATTATGCTAATGCTCGGAATAGGGAGTCAGTACTTAGCATATTTTCAGAAACCGTATAGTTTTGATGCGCAGTCAGAGATGATGGTCGAGCTTATGGATACATCTATAGTTCTAAATCTTGACACACAACCGAATGAACAAAATCAGTTTGGAAAGGCAAATGCCATTGGTGAAAATGACAACAGCGGACAGAATCCCGATGAAGTGTTGTTGGCTGATGCGGAAACAGATGGTGAAACCCTTTCAGTACCTAAGAAAGAATGGGTTGAATATGAAAAACCATCATACGTTTATCCAAGCGAATTTCTTGCAACACCAGGAGGTGAACTTTTTACTTTCACAACGCGTGGACATCTTTATAAATTGCAAGGGATTGAAGAAAAATGGGAACACATTATTGATATGTTCTCATTAGGTGTTGATTTTTGGGATGGTGACACACCTATGGCGATGTGGAACGATACCCTCTATATTGTGCTGACAAATAAACTCTATGCTTCAAATGATGATGGTAAGACCTGGGATAGGGTTCATACGTGGGAAGAAGCAAAGGATTGGTATCCAAGCGAGTTGGTACTAACAGAGCAGGCTTTCTATACGGTTTTTCAGGAAGGTACTTTCCGTTCTGAGGATCAAGGAAAAACATGGAAGAATATCAGTGATGAATTACCAGATGTTCCCAGATCTATAACAGTTTTACAAGATACAGTATTTGTCATATCAAGTACAGATTTCTATCGAAGTAAGGCTGGCAGCTGGCATAAGTTAGCGTTACCAATTCCTGAAACTGTCTATATTGCTTCAGTCGCTGCTGCAAAAAACCGATTATATGTTATGGCACAATTAGGTGACATTGATCCCCAGGCAGCATCAGAGGGACGGCAACGAACATGGTGGATTTTGCGCTCAACTGATTTGGGGGATACGTGGAAAGATATAACACCTACAAACGCTTGGCACATTAAAGGCTGGCCCCCAGATCTGACACTTATTGCTGCTGGAGAGAACATCCTGCTAATGGAAAAGGGTATGGTAATGTCAACTGACGGAGGAGAATCTTGGCTGCCACCAGTGAAACCCAATGCTTCACCTACAATGGATTCCTACTCCTCACCTGCTGTGGTACTAAATGACCGTACCATCTATATTGGCGGCGATGGATTTCAAAGATCTGAAGATGGTGGTAAATCATGGGAAAGTGTTAAAATTCCTGCTAAAAGGACGGTTTCAAGGAATATAATTGATAATTTAATCGTATATGATGGAATTGAGAATGCACAAGAAACACCTTCAGCGCTCTATGCTAAATCTTGGCGTTCACTTGTCAAAACTACAGACAGAGGTAAATCTTGGAATTCTGTTGAAAAGGAAGTACCAATGACAGACGCCTTCAGGGAAGACCAACCGGTGATTCTTAGCATAGTAGAAACTGATGATGGACTTTATGCAAAAGGTGGTAGTGGCTCTGACATTGAAGCGCAAGTTAAGATGTATAAGGTATCTAAAGATGGTAACTCGCTGATTGATATTCAAGGTTTTCCATACTTACACTCCCACTCAATATCGCACAAAATTTCTACGGTTGAGGAACTTCAAAAGGATTACAAAGGTGCAACACAGTTTTTCAAGGAATTAGTAGATTTGGCACAAGGAGAATTAGCAGATTTGGGACATGGAGGCTTTCAAGGTCAAATTATTATGGTTCAACGTAATCTCATAGAGAGAGGCTTAAACGGCGTATTTGCGGTAAGTGGAGATACGTTCTACTTAGAATACAACTTCAAGCTTTTCCGATGGGAACAAGGTGAAAGAGAATTGTATGATACGGGTGTGGAAGAGACGATTGGCCTTACTATCAAGACACCTGATGGCAGGTATTTACCCGCTGGTTTTTTAACTCCCGCTGGTTTTTTAACTCCCGCTGGCGTGCCAAAGGGACGGGCCCTGGAAATGTTTAGGGTTATGTATAATCTTAAACTTGCTGTTTCAGATGATACTGTATACGTTGGTAAACGTGATGGACATCTGCTTGTATCTTATGATAGAGGAGATAATTGGACAGATATCACAGATAGATTACCACTTTCGGTTATTGCATTCAATGATATAAAGTTTGTACATTCTAATATAGAGGGTTCCAAAATATATGTAGCAACGGATGCTGGCGTAGTTGTGTCACATAACGGAACACAGTGGCATGCAATCACTGATGCAGATGGAACAGATCTCGTCATGGAATACTTGGCTGTTGATGGTAGCAGACTGTTTGGAATGACTGAAAAAACAGGTGTTTATCTCTTGGTGAATGGCACTTGGGAACAGGTTGTATCAGAAACGCCTGAAAAAGTTACTTCTCTTGCAGTAGATGGGAATATTGTGTATGTTGGCACAATGCAGCGTGGTATGCTCCACTATGTTCTTGAATAGATAAGCGTATAGGGACTGAAGAAAGGTGGGTACACATTATCCTTCCCCTACCCCACCCATTTTGATACTGTCGTAGCACATTCTGTTAGATTGTGCTTCTTTATACACCATTCAGCCTCCATTACCCTTCTCTGTACTAAATTGACGTCTATGGGATTTTGCTAAAATCAACGCCAATTTGTGAAAGTAAACTTGAAATACACAAGAAACCCCTTCCGCGTCCTCCGCGTCCTCCGCGATTCAGACAACAGAGTGCAAAAACTTTATACACCCCACACCCATCCTAAAAATCTTGGTTCAGATAATTGAGATTTAATGTATAATATACCTAAAATATTCTACAAGACTCTGAACCATGAAAACAGTATTACAAATCCTGGCACTCTTAATCCCTATTCTCCTTCTCATATCAACGTACAGCGATGCTCAAAAGAATCATCCTAAAAGGTTACTCACTCAGATCGGTAGAGGGACAATCAACGATATAGTCTTTATTGCAGACGGTGAACAACTTGCCGTTGCTACATCAAACGGGATCTGGATATACGACACTCAAACTTATAAAGCTAACACTTTGCCGACTAAACATTCAGATGACGTTACTGACCTTGACCTAACCTTCAATGGGAACACACTCGTAAGTTTAGATGTTGATGGTGAAATTAATACTTGGGATGCCAAAACACTGACACACAATAGGATAGTAGCGCAGGCAAGGGGTTCGCATATTGTTCCCTTAGTTATTGCAATCGATCAGACTGGAAAAACTATCATCGCTTTAGATGTCCGTGGTGCCATCACAACTATGATAATCAAAAAACAGGAGGTACTGAGAACTTTGGAAATGCGTCCACCGGACCAAAGATTATACAAGACAGTTGATATACACCCTAATAAATCTATTTTCGCAAGTAGTGATATCCTTGGAAACGTCGTGATAACTGAGGTAAAAACGAAACAGACACAACAAAAATTCCATGTAAACAGAGGTGAAGTGAATTGTGTTCTCTTTAGTCCAGACGGAAACACTGTTGCAAGCGGCAGTGGAAGTGGGAACATCCATATTTGGAAGACAAACAACGGAAATCTGTCCCTCGTACTGAAAGGAGAAATGAGAGCGGTCAACAAAATCGCTTTTAGTCCTGACGGTAGCATCATCGCTGGGGGTTGTGTTGATGGCACTATTCATCTGTGGGAAACAGACGCGGGTCGTCACATCAAAACGCTTATAGGACACAAGCGTAAAATAACAGCACTCTCCTTCAGTCCAGACTTCCGAACTATCGCGAGCAGTAGCACAGACGGATCCCTTCGGATATGGAGCATCGCTGCTGGTAGTGAACTCCATATTGAGCACAGTCATGTAGAAGAACTCAATTGATGTGAAGTCAGGTGAGCTGTTAGGATCCTTTCAAGGCAATCGAAACCAAACAATAGGGTTGACATTCATATCGGATGGTAAAGTTCTCGTCATTGGTGGTTTTGATGGCACGATCAGTCTATGGGATATGCGTGTGGTAGAGTAGTATCAATTCAGTCAGACGACAACAAATCCTTCCGTATTTTAATTAGGTAAAACCCGTTTTCTATCCATTGAGACTCAATACTTCTTTTTCGTAAGCTGCTTCATTCTGAGAATTATGCACCAGTTTTACCTCTAATTCGCGTCACTATACGTAGTATGGAGGCAAACATGAAAAACAGTGATATTGAACTTATTCGTCTCACACTTGATGGTGACGACACAGCCTTTGCAGAACTTGTGGAAAGGTATCAAAGAGCAGTTCACGCATTAATTTGGCGAAAAATAGGGGATTTTCACATCGCTGAAGAGATAACACAAGATATCTTTTTGAAAGCGTATAACGAATTAGGATCATTGAAGAAACCCCAGAGTTTTGCCAGTTGGTTATACGTAATTGCATCACGGCGATGTGTTGCATGGCATCGTAAAAAGCGTTTACCGTTGGATCCTTTAGATGAAACAAGTAACGAGCAGGATGAAGACGCAACCTATTCACAGTTTGTCGTTAATGAAAACCAACGGGTATTTGAAGAAGAACAACGTGACGTTGTCAAAAAACTCCTTGCTAAACTGCCTGAGAGTGAACGCACAGTTATCACCTTACATTACTTCAGCGAGATGTCAAGTTCAGAAATTGGTGCATTTTTAGGTGTATCAGCGAACACAATTCGGAGTCGTCTGCGTAGAGCACTGAAACGATTGCGAAAGGAGGAACAGATGATTAGAGAAGCTCTTGAACATTTCAAATTTACCCCGAATTTGACAGAGAACATAATGCAGAAAGTTTCGCGTCTGAAACCAGCGGCTTCTGGCAGCAAACCGAAAATCCCATGGGTAGTTGCTGCATCAACTGCAGTGATAATTGCTATAATGCTTGGTATTGGTAGCCAGTATTTTGCACGTTTTCAACAACCTTATAATGTTGATGCGCAAACTGAAAGGACTGTAGAACTTGTCGATTCAGCACTTGTGCTAAATCTTGAATTAGAGCAGGATGAACGAAATCAGATTGGTGCTGTACATGCATTAAGTGAAAATGAAATTTTTGGATTGAGACCGGGAAATGTCTCATTGGCTGCATCACAGCATGATGGAGTAGATGACTCCTCAACCAAGCAGCAATGGGTTCCTGCCACACCTATCAAGGGTAGTCAAGTGGAAACTTTACATGCTACCTCTGAAGGAGAACTTTACGCACTGGGCAGCGAGATGCACATTTACAAACTACCTGCTGATGGTAAAGGGTGGCAATATATCTGTGACGTTAAAACATTGCCAACTGCATGGGGACCATCCTTTCCAATTGGAAAGTGGGAAGATACACTCTACATTTTACCTGATAACGAATTATTCGCTTCAAAGGATGATGGAAAAACTTGGGATCTAATCTACTCATGGAAAGAACGATACGGAACAAATTTCATTTTACTCACTGAAGACGCTTTTTATGTCGCCTTTGGATCCGGAATTTTACGGTCTAAAGATAAAGGTAAGACGTGGAAGGAATTGAACGATGGATTGTTGGGAAATCCGAACTCACTAATTGAATTTCAGAACGTCCTTTTTGCGGCAACTGATAATGGACTGCAACGTCTCAAAGATGATTTTTGGGAACGCATAGAACTACCTGATCCTGCAGTTGGAAGAATCTTATCAGTAGCGACAGCTGGGAAGAAGCTATATGTTGCTACAGCATATAACTACGAGGAAATAGGTGCTTCTGGAAGTGTATACGAAGGAAAAGCACGTGGTTGGTGGATATATAGATCCACAGACCTTGGCAACACTTGGAAAGATATAACACCAGACAACGCTTGGTCCCAGAAAGCAGTACCGCCTGAAATCATGCTACTTGCTGCCGGTGACACACTTATTGCCATGGAACGAGGTATGGTTCGTTCAACGGATGCAGGAAACACGTGGTTGCCACCAACGGGTATGCAAAAGCTCTCTTATTCTCCAGCTATAGTCCAAAACGATGAGGTCTATTACGTCGCTGCTGCGAATGGACTACATCGTTCCACCGATGATGGAAAATCTTGGAATATGGTAAACATCCCTCAAGAAAAGAGAATTGGTCCTATAGTTGATCTAATTGTGTTTAGAGAAAACAGTAGAAGGCAAAACAGGCATCCAACCTTATACGCCAGGTTTCCAGGTGAACATAGAAGATATGCAGGAGAGATTGTAAAGACAAATAACAATGGCAAATCTTGGCAATCAATTCAATTTGAAATAGAACCTATCACTGAAGGTGGCAGAAAAACGCCACCGAGTATTTCGCATATTATAGAGTCTGACGGTGTTATTTACGCGAAAGGCGGAACTCACTTAAATATAGAAGGCGCATTGGTCTACCGCGTATCCCAAGAAAGCAGAACGCTTGTCCCGATCCAAAATGTTCCCAGATTTGATGAAGGAATATTGCATTTCCATTATGTGCATCAGATGCATAAAACATTCCCAAAGGATTATGCTTTGGAACATGATAAGGAAATAAAAGAGAGGTCTTATGGTGCAGCACAGTTTTTCAAACAGTTGACTGAACTTGATGAAAAGCAACCCGATGCAGCTAATGCCAGAATGTTAAAGAGTGAACTTTCTGAGCTTGGGTATTTGGGAACGTTTGCTGTGAGTAATGATACAATCTATATGGAATACAACTTCAAACTCTTCCGATGGATGCCTGGTCAAAGAGCATGGTATGACACAGGTTTGGAAGAAACTGCGGAAATTGAATTGGGTTTTCCAAGGAAATATCTTAAACTTGCAGTCTCAGGCGACACTGTCTATGCCGGTAAAAGGGATGGACATCTTTTCGTGTCGTTTGATAGGGGAGATAACTGGACTGATCTGACATCTACGCTGCCATTTACGGTGAGAACTTTTAAAGATATTATCGTTGATGGTTTCACAGCTTATGTCGCAACGGATGCAGGTATCATTAGAACAAGTGATGGCAGGAATTGGCATACGATCACTGATACAGCAGGTACTAATCTGATTATGGAACATCTTGCTGTTGATGATGGTGTCTTATATGGTGTTACAAAGGATACAGGCATTTATCATATCGAAAACGGTAATTGGCAACAGGTTGTTTCGAAGATTCCAGAAAATGTGACATCTCTGGCTGTTTCGGGTGACACAATATACGTTGGTACAGAATATAACGAAATGCTTCATTTCACTCTTGAAGAATAACTTCAAAATGGGAAAGTTAAGAGGTGATAATGTGTTATATAAATTGTTTACAAATAGATTGATTCTTGTCGGACTTATTCTCTTATTTGTGGTTGCTGGTGCTTGCTGGTTTTATAGTTGGAATGTTCAACGTACTATTGATGCGGAGTCACCTGAAGAAACACTGGCAGAAGATATTCCTGTCTCGCCTTTTGGATTCGGACCGTATCCAGAAATACCAGAGGGTTATAGTGGGACGGCAATTCCTTGGCAATGGGACGAAGAAAAGCTTGCGAAACTGGAAGAGGGGTTAGGTGTCACTTTTGAGGAGCAACTGAGAATAAGCGAGCTGTTTGCGCGTGTCGGAATCAAGCTTTTCAATGAAGGTATTGAAATTCCTTTTTTATTTTGTCTTGCTTATT
>JAJDZB010000077.1:0-33580 GCA_022824835.1 Candidatus Poribacteria bacterium
ACTATAAATCCCAGTCTACTCTTACATTGTAGGTCGGGTAGAGCGAAGCGAAACCCGACTTTTCTGTATAATGAGAGGTTACGTGTCGGGTTTCGCTTCGCTCTACCCGACCTACTCAGATTTAGAGACGAGTTTAAGGACAACAATTGTCAGATCATCATACTGTTCTGCATCTTTAACGAATTCTTGCACGTCATTGACGATGTGCTGTATGACCTTTTCAGAGCTGTTACTTACAGGTATATTTGCCGTTACTTCATTCAGTCGTTCTGATCCATACATTTCTTGGTCTTCATTGAGTGCTTCGATGAGACCATCGGTATGGAATATGAGAAAATCTCCATTTTGTAGGTCGAAAGTGACGGATTCATATTGTACGTTTTTCATACTTCCGAGTGGCAGATCGCTATTCTCAATTTCGATGATGACATCTCCTCTTTTGATGAGTGGATAGGGTTGTCCTCCGTTTGCATAATCCACTCTTTTTTCATCTTCATAGAGAATAGCTAAGTTAAGCGCGATGAAGCTGGGTCCATACATTCTTGGTGCTAAACCCGCGTTGAGGTCTGTGAGTATAATATCTGCGTCAGACTTGAATCGTGCGACTTCATGCAGCATTCCATTGGTCAACACAGCGTTCATAGCACCTCGTATCCCTTTTCCAGCTGCGTCGGCGACTGCTATAGCGGTTTGTCCGTTTTGCACAGTCAGATAATCGAAGAAATCACCTCCGACTTGTGTTGCGGGTAAAGACATTCCAGCGATATCAAAGCTTGCGGCGCGTGGTGATTCAGTTGGGAGGAGTCCCATCTGTATATTCTGAGCTTCATTTAGTTCTGCTCGGATGCGTTCCATTTCAGCTTCTTCTTTTTCACGCATTTCTACTCTGAGTTGTGCTGTTTGTCTTCGATTAACTATCAATCTATATAATAGTGATCCAGCAGCGGCGAAAAGAATTAGGGTTGGCAGATAGTTACGCCATCGACTCCAGAGGGGTTGATCGATGGTAAAATTCAGGACTGCGGGTTGTTGCGTATAGGGCCATCCTTGTCTAAATGCTTTTATCAAGAACGTATATTCTCCAGATTTTAGTCCTTCATAACGAATCTGATCAGGTGTTTTTGTTTCCCCTTCTGTCTGGGGTTGATAAGTTTGCAAGACAGTGTCCCCGAAAGTCGTTTCATTGTTCTGTTTGATATCTGAAGAGACTGTCGTCCATGCGTTATTGTTAATACCTATCAATCTGAATTTATATTCGACGTCATCTCGCAGCGGACTGATGCCTTGGAACTTTATAGTGAGATTTTTTTGTCGTGCAGGTAAGAGTTCATCTATCTGACTGAAAGTTCGTTTTCCAGTTTCTGTTGCAAATTGTTCTTCATAAGTTTTACCAGCATCAACAGAGATTATACGGCAGAAGGGTAGTGCACCGAGGCTCGCGCGATATTGTGTTGCCCCTCCTTCAGTGCCAAACCAGATATCCTTGTTATCCGTCACATGGATATCGGAGACGTTATTATGGATTAGACCGTCTTTTGTTGTAATGGATTGGAAGGATTCACCATCGTATCTGACGACTCCACCGCCCCAGGTGGCGAACCATATATTTCCCCAATTGTCTTCATGCACATCTCTCAGATCGTCAACGAGGAATTCATCCTCTGCCGTATACGTAGTGGCATTTTCCCCATCATACATCACTGCACCTTGTGAAGTTGCTAACCACAAGTTCCCACTTTCTGTTAACAGTACACCTTTGACATGTTGAAGCTCAATAGAGACAGTATTAATTAATTCTATTCCGTGAAAAGTCTTGATTCCATCCTGAAATACAAACGTTATAGTCTCTATCTGATCATTTTCTTGCTCATTAACATCGGTCTGTTGGTTATCTTGACTTGATGGTGTTGAATGTATTGCGTAAAGGGGGATTCCGCTTGCTACACCCGGAAGTTCATTTATTGTACTTGCGTTGTCAAGGTTCTCCCAGTACATCAGCTGTCCACTACTGATGTTATAGAACCATTTGACGAATTTGTTTTCATTTATAGTGAGTATAGGTATAACGGAACTAATTTGCATGAGTTCCGTATGTAATTGCCTATTCGTATTGCCAAGATTTGTAAAACGTCGGACTTCACCTGTATCGTAATAGCACCATAATCGGTTTTGTGTATCCAGATGGAGTGAAGTTATTGCCGTTGTAGGCGGATTGAGTATAGCGAAATTATCAAAATAGAGACTTTTTGTACTACCATCAGGCGCAATTAGGGTCAATCCTGCATCTGTAGGTTTACACAAGAATCCACCTATTGCGATCCATGACGTGCGATTTGAGATTACTTTTGGTGTCAATTCACTGTTAACAATCGGTTCTCCACCTGGACCGTAGGTTGGTCGAATTTGTATCCACATACCCTCAAAAGTACCGTTTTTATGTCGATAAAGCGTGTAAAGTGTGTTTCCAAACTGGTCAAGAAAAGGTTTATCTATGAACCAAATGTCGTTGTCTACTTCAATTATTTGGATTATCTCAGTTCGCTTTCTTGAATATCTACTTAAATCGTTGCTGCTATTTTCCGATATTAAGTCTGTTGATAATGGAAACTGATTGAGTTTTTCCTGTTCAGGTATAAACTGTGCAACGCCGCCTGGTATGTTAAGCCATAGATTTCCTGAGCGATCCGTATACATTCCTCTAACACTATTGCTTCCTAAAATAGTGCGTGAAGTATGATTTACTATAGTGGGTTGCGGTTCATATACAGTCACCCCGTTGTCATGCCCGAACCATATTTTTCCATCCATCGCCTCAAAAATTGTTTGGATTTTATCGCTTCCGAGTCCATCATCAACGCCGTAGATTTTGTGTGGTGTACCTGCTTCATCATTGATAGATGTATCTAATTCGAAGAGTTCTACATTATCTTCAAAATACCTATTCTCGTAAAAGTGTGCCCCCGTTTCACTTGCAAACCAAAGGTTATTCCATGCATCCTCAACTTCGAAAACAGCCTTAAGGTATCGACTTTGGTTTGTATCGGCATTTAAGTGTCTCAAAGAATTGAGTTTGTTTCCGTCCCACCAACTTAATTGTGAATTATCACTAAACCATATCCTTCCATGTGTATCATTTTTAACCGATAAATCACCTTTTTCCAAGAAATTGATCTGTTCTGATGTTCCGGGTTGTGTTCTTGTTCTATCGGGAGTATTAAAGACTGCTTCAAAGACGTTTCCATTGTAACGCATGAGTAAAGCCTGTCCACCGAACCAGATGTGATCATCAGCATCTTGTGCGATTGCATGGATTGATCGGTCAGTCGGTATATTAGGTAAGTTTTCTATTCGTTTTAATTGTGTTGATTGCCAAACATTCAAGTCACCTTTCAATTGTATAATTAGTACACCTTGTGCATCATTTCCAGCGATCCAGATTGTTCCATTTCTGCTCTGAAATATGACATTTATCTTTGCCACTGTAGTATCACCGATTGCGATCTTATATTCCTGCAAAGGTTCTTGACTACTTGTTGATGTATACCGTGTGATAGAATTGTTACTTCCGACCCAAATATCCCCTTGGTTGTCGACGGTCATACAGTTCCCATTATCAAAGAATTCAAATGTTTCTCCATTATATTTGCTAATGACTCCAATTCCTTCTGAAGGGTGTTTGCTTAGAATCAGGATATGTCCCCATTTGTCCTCCGTAATTGCAATTGTTCTACCGCGCAGTACATTCTCATCTTGCGCGAAAGTTTCAAAATTACTGCCATCATAGCGAGAGACGCCACCTCTATCAGATCCAAACCATAATACGCCTCTACTATCTTGATAAATAACGGGTACTATAGGTCCAACAAGACCGTCAGCGACAGTATATGTTCTCATCTGTTCAAGTGCTGCTAAAGGTACTGCAATACTAACACTTAAACTTATGGTGATGATGTAAACAATTTTCTTTATCAGATTCACAGTATCCTACCTTCATATATAAAACTTTTCTATAAACATATCGTCCCTACCCAATCAACGCCAAATGCGCTTGGGCGAATACGCGTTTGGTATTCGCCATGATTTGTCGGAACTGAAGAGACCAAACATAAGTGAAATTCAGATATTACGTTCCGCGGTCTATGCGGAGAAATCTTGTATACGTTCGATTGCCTTTTCAATTACAGTGTTGGGATAGGTTAGGGATATTCTGAAGTATCCTTCGCTCCATTGTCCGTATCCAAGTCCGGGTGTAATGACAACCCCTACTTCATCAAGCAGAGCAGTTGCGAAGTCACGACTTGACCCATTGAATTTCTCCGGTACGGGTGCCCACACATACATGGTTGCTTTCGGTTTCTCAATATTCCATCCACTTTTTCTTAATGCATCTACGACCATATCTCTTCGTTCTTGATAAATGCTGTTTAATTTGGGGGTAATTTCATGTGCAAGTGAAAGTGCTTTTGCCCCGGAAAATTGTAATGCACGAAGTGAACCGTTGTCAATATTATCCTTTACTTTTTTGACAGCATTGACAACATTTTCATTGCCAACAACGAAACCTAATCTCCAACCCGTCATGTTAAATGCTTTACTTAGCGAGAAGAACTCTACTGCCACTTCAGCTGCACCATCTACCTGTAAGATGCTGGGTGAAATATAACCATCATAGGTATTTTCACTATATGCGTTGTCGTGTGCGATAAGTATGTTATTTTCATGTCCGAACGCAATTGCGCGTTCAAAAAAATCAAGGTCAGCGACTGCAGTAGTTGGATTGTTAGGGTAGTTTATCCACAGAACTTTTGCAAGTCTTTTTACATCATCTGGGATGGCATCAAAGTCTACAAAGAAATTGTTCTCCCTTAGTAGTGGCGCATAATATGTCGTTGCACTTGCAAAAACATGACCGATATTATAGGTAGGATAACCTGGGCTTGCTGCAATCCCAATATCACCCGGATTTAGTATACCTAACGCCATTTTTACGATAGCATCTTTGCTGCCGAGTGTCGTAACAATTTGATCATCAGATAGTGTGACGCCGAACCGAGACAGATAGAATTCTTTTACTGCTTGGGGGAATTCTGCAACGGGGTTATCGCACCCGTAGCGATGTCTATCGGGATCTTCAGTGTCTTGTATTGCATTGCACAATGCACTAACGATTGCGTCAGGTGTTGGATAATCGGGGTCACCGATACCGAGGCTAATCACATCAACGCCTTTCTCTTTTGCTGCTGCCATTTTCTGTCGCAGATCTACAAATAGATAGGGAAGAAGTTTCTGTAAACGTTCTGCTAAAGTTATCAAAATAGTGTATTCTCCTTTATTTTATATTGTAGCGCAAACTTTTAGTTTGCGTACACTAATGCACAAACTAAAAGTTTGTGCTACGGCACAGTATCGTAGTTTATGCCTCACGAACTAAAAGTGTGCATATATTCACTGCAATTCAACGACTTCATACTTTAATACAGTTCCGGACTGTCCAGATATCAGACCTGTATTAGCATTGGTCATCTGTATTGATGTCAAATCTACTGTTGTATCGGTGCGTTGTGGTCTCCAGTTTTGCCCACCATCACTGGTATGAAGTACAAGACCGTTCTTTCCTACGATCCAACCTTGATACTTATCGGCAAAGAACACATCGTATAAAAACAGCTGGGTATGACTTTTCTGCTGGGACCAGGTCTTTCCACCATCTACAGTATTGAATATATATCCATCTCCACCGACGACCCACCCGATTCTGGGAGAAACAAAATGGACTGCATTTAGCCAGATATTTGTGCTTTTGCTCTTTTTGGATAACTGTTGACTCAATGAAGATTCATACCAATTTTCCCCGCTATCGAGGGTAAATAGGAGTGTCCCAAACAGACCGACCACCCATCCTTGACTTTTAGACGTAAAATGTATATCAAAGAGATTAACAGAAACACCACTTTTTTGAGGTGTCCACGTTATTCCGCCATTATTCGTATGGACTATTTCTCCTGCGCTGCCAGCTGCCCACCCGTGTTCTTTATCTATAAAGAACAACGTGAGTAAGTCTTGTTTTGTGTTGGATTCTTGGGGTAGCCAGATTTCGCCGCCGTGGATGGTGTGTAGAATTACGCCAGCTTCAGCCGCTGCCCACCCTTCTTCGTGTGACACAAAATGTGTGGCACTAAAACACTCCGCTGTGCGACTATCCTGTGCTTTCCAGTTTGCACCTCCATCATCAGAATGCATGATCGCGCCTCTATCCCCGACAACATAGGCGTGATTCTGTGTTGTTAGACAGACATCGTAGAAAAGGTGTGTAGGATTTGATTGTGCGTTCCATGTCACTCCGCCATTTCGTGTATGCAGAATAGTACCGTTTTCCCCGACTGCCCAACCGATTGTTTTTGTTACGAAGTCTACTCCTAACAACAATCCATCTGCGCTGTTATGAAAACGTGGACCTCCCCGTTGATGTTTCCAGACGATTTTCTCCTTCCTGTCTATGCCATGTGTTGTATGTAAGATCACACCTAAGTCACCAACAATCCACCCATGTTTTGTATCAGCGAAATCAATATCGTATAGAGTGAATGTGTGTAAGGGTTCATTGCCAAGATATTCTGGTTGTCCATATTCCTGCTTGTGTCTTTCATTGCTTCCGTGAGTGAGTGACTCCCAGTTTTTTCCGCCATTCGTTGTATAATAGATACTACGTTGGTCTCCGACGACCCAGCCAGTTTTCTCGTCAATAAACTTAAGACCGAAGAGTGCAGACGTTGTAGAAAATTGTACTTGCCAAGACGTTCCGCCATCTGTTGTATTGTAGATATAGCCTGTATTTTCACTATCATTGGGGTTGCTATATGAAACAACCCAACCCGTTTGTTTGTTGGTAAAATAGACGTCTTTGAGTGATTGTTTATTAAAGAAATTCTCATCAACTTTTTCGAATGTCTTTCCCGAATCAATTGACTTTAGGATTGTTCCCCAATCGCCTACTATCCAACCGATGTCATCTATAAAATGTAAGCTGTGTAGATTGTTTTTTGTAGATGTATCTAATTTCTTCCAAGTTTTACCGCCATCATCTGTGTGAATTAAGGTGCCTTCTTCACCAACACTCCATCCGTTATAGTTATCTTGAAAATAGACCTTATTCAGCGGTTTTCCAAATATTCCACTGTTCTGTTTTTTCCATTTTTTACCACCATCAGCGGTATGCAAAATGATACTTTCAGATCCTTGTGCATAAGTTTGCTTATCATCGTCAATGCTGTCTGAGGCTGTCACCCCGGTAGAATTTCCCACTGCCCATCCGTGTGTTTCTGAGATAAAATGAACATCGTTGAGATGTGCGCTCCAGTCACCTTTCAGTACAGTTTTCCATTCCCCTCTTGTTTTTTTCGCGACATCTGAACAGCCGAAGGGAACAAGTAATGCAACTAATAAAAGCGGGCATATTGATCGAAGCATTTTTAGATTGTCTCAAAGAACGGCACACGGAGTGTGCCTACTACTATGAAGTCTCAAAGAACGGAACTCGGAGTGTGACTGCTACTATTAAGAATAATGAGATTGTCTCTATTGTGCGTTCTCAAAAAGCACTTCGCTAACATCATGTAATCCTCTGGATGCATTGACTACCCATTTTGCTGCACGGATAGCACCTTTTGCAAATGCTTCTGGACTATGTGCGCGATGAACGACACTGAGTTGTTCACCTTGCGTTGCAAACATGACAGTGTGGTCTCCTGCTATGTCTCCACCCCGAATTGCATGAATTCCGATCTGTTTTTCGGGTCGGGGTCCTATGATTCCGTGTCGTCCATAGACACCTACTTCATCCAGATCCCGTTCAAGTGCATCGGCGACAGTTTCGGCTAATCTGAGTGCTGTTCCGCTGGGTGAATCCGCTTTATGGTTGTGGTGTGCTTCTATAATTTCAATATCGTAATCATCACCGAGTGATTTAGCGATTAATTCAAGTGCGCGTATCATGACGTTTACACCAAGACTCATATTTGGTGCCATAACACAACGGATTTTTGAAGATAATTCTTTTACTTCATCTAATTCCTCGTTACTAAATCCTGTCGTGGCGATAACCATTGCTTTATCTGCTTCTACTACCTGTCTGAGATGTTGTAATGTTGCTTCAGGTTTTGAAAATTCTATGATGACATCTGATTCTGATATGACGTTTGATAGTTTTGCTGAAATCGGGACTCCGATCTCACCTATCCCCGCTACAACACCTGCATCGTTTCCTATCTCAGGATGTTGTGGGAATGCTATTGCACCAACAAGTGTCACACCGTCCTGTTGTGTGACACCTTGGATGATGAGTCGACCCATTCTACCACATGCACCGTTTATTGTGACTTTTACCATTGTTTTTCCTTATTTGATCGTGGGTTGTGCATAAGTATTAGACAGACCAAGGCAAACAGGGAGAATCCTTAGGTGCCGACGGCACACGGAGTGTGCCTACTACTTTTAAGAGTATATTTTACATCGGTTTTTTCTGCACATACCTCATTTGCTTCAAACTCATGTGTGATAGTTACATTCTCTTATTTTAGTATAACATATTACGGAAGAATTATGTGAATAATTTCTGCAAGGAGTAGGTAAGTTGTTGTAAGTAGCACAATCAAGGATGAATGTGCTACAAAGAAAAGCACAATCTAAAGCATTAGCCTCTTAATCGTAGTTTTTTATCTGTTTTGATGCGTGGTAGGAACTTCGCACTAACGGTCCAGATTCTACATGCCGGAAACCCATCTCATATCCTGTCTCTTTCAGTTCGTCGAATTCTTCTGGGGTATAATATCTTTGGATAGGAAGGTGACGAGAAGAGGGTGATAGATATTGACCAATTGTGAGTATATCACAATCTGTATCCCGAATATCCTGCATTGTCTCCAAAAGTTCAATGACCGTTTCACCTAAACCGACCATGAGTCCAGATTTAGTTAACATGTCTGATTTCATTTCTTTCGCAGTTCTTAGCAGTGATAAGGACTGTTGGTAATCAGCATAAGGTCTTGTTCGGCGGTAAAGCCGTTTGACTGTCTCGGTATTGTGATTTAATACTTCGGGTGCGGCATTGATAATGACTTTTAAGGCGTCCCAATTTCCTTCAAGATCTGGAATTAAGACTTCTATGGTGCATGTTGGTCGCTGCAGTCTTGCCTCAGTTATACAATCGGCAAATATTCTTGCGCCACCGTCTTTTAGGTCATCTCTGTTCACAGAGGTAATGACAACATGGTTGAGTTTTAGATATGCGACTGCCTCGCCGAGTCTACGTGCTTCATCGGTGTCTACTGATCCGTCCGGATTTCCCTTCGTAACTGCACAGAACATGCATCGTCTGGTGCAAACATCTCCTAAGATCATAAATGTAGCGGTTCTGTTATTCCAGCATTCACCAATGTTTGGACATTTTGCTTCTTCACACACTGTATGCAGTTGCAACTCACGCATGAGCTGTTTTAATTCTACGTAATTGCCGCCACTTGGAATCCGTGCCTTTATCCAAGATGGGTGCCTTCTATACGGTTGGCTGTGATTATTGGTCTGCTGTGTTACGATTGGTAATGATATACTCATACGGATTTCCGAGTGATTGGTAGATAAAAGAGGTACTATGTGGCGGGAGAGGGTGGGAGTCGAACCCACCTATCCACTTGTATGGACAATCCGGTTTTGAAGACCGGTAGAGCCACCGGACCCTATCCTCCCCCATTTATCCTGAATGGATATATTCCTGTTTCTGTGCGTTTTGTAAGATGTAACGTTGCAATTTGTATGATGTTTACCGTGTTTAATCCTGTTATCACTTTTCTTGCTTTGCTGACAATTTTCTGACATTTCCATCACGAACAGTAACGTTTTCGGTGTCACAGTATTCTAAGAATGGGACTGCATATTTTCGTGTTGTGCCAGCTAATTCCCGAAACTCGCCTACAGAGATAGTTTCATTCTCTCGTAGAAATTCAATGAGTTTACGTTTTAGTTCATCAGATTTTTCCTTATGTATATATAAGTTATCATAAGTTTTAATAATCTGTCCAAGGTTCATCAGGGCATAAAAGGTTGATTCTATCAGTTGTGGCGTAAGGTCTGGTAGAAGTGTGCTTAATTCGTTGAGACTGGGTGAATTTATACCGGCATCATAGTATATTTTTTCAAGTATTTCCTTAGCACTTGATTCCTCTTCAGAAAACTGTATCTCATGTGAAGACAAACGGAGCAAATTCCCATCTTTTACTATATCTTTAGTTTTGATTAGGCTCTCGGTGATTTTCTCAAAAGCCAATCCATCTATCTGCAGATCACGACAGAGTTGGGATGCATTCTGTCCGTTAAGAAGGGGTTGGTCTGCATGAAATTTAGACAGAGAGGCAAGTATCCTATCCGTGGTCTCTTTTGTCCGTGATGCATCGGAGATTAAGGGTAATCTTTTAGATGTGTCCCATCTCACTATTTTTCCATCTGATTCTAATGTGTTAAGAATGGTCTTTACTTCTGCTTTCGAATAAGGTAGATAGTAATACAGAAAGGACTCTGCGACACAAAGTGTGCTACTGTTCTGCAGAAGGGTGTTTACAACTTGCGTATCATCAGCTTCTTGCCATCGTGTTAATGTTGCGATAGTTTCCTGTGTAAACCGTTTGTGTTTTGGTGCAAAAGGATTAATTACTTCTCCACCTCCGACAGTGTATTGTGCGGAGAAGTCTCGCAGAATAACCCGATCTCCTCTGAAAGTCAATATAGGTTGTTCTAATCGCAGCTGCACCTGGACGTTTTCACCCGGTAATATTGCTTCGTCAACTAACAGAATCAGTCTACAGAACAGTTCTCTTGTACCCAGATATAGACGAAAACGTCCCCAATGTTCAAGCATTCGTGGAAATGATGAGAGTACTTGCAAGGATACATCAATATTATCCGTTACTTGTGAAAATTCCATGGGACACAACACATCACCTCGTTCTATTTTGTCGGCAGTTGTGCCGGAAAGATTCAGTGCTGTTCTTTGTCCTGCTTGTGCGACATCTGCATGTTCGTTATGTACTTGTATGCCGCGTACCCTAACGACATCACCATGAGGCAGAATGATCATTCTCTGTTCTCTATTGATTGATCCGCCGATGAGTGTTCCTGTGACAACAGCACCAAAACCTTCAACAGTAAAGATGCGGTCAATATATAATCTTGGAATTCCATTTTGTTCTTGTGCTTTTGTTGCTAAATCGACCTGTTGAACAATCATCTGTTTGAGGGAATCAATTCCTGCACCGGTGATAGATGAAACACTGATTGCAGGTATTCCTTCAAGTGTGGTGCCTTCTAACATCTCTTGGGTCATTTCGGTAGCTTCTGTTAGTTCATCTTTTGATGCGAGGTCAGATTTCGTCATCACAAGGATACCGTTTGATATACCTAACAGGTCCAAGATAGCTAAATGTTCAAGTGTCTGTTCTTGAACTCCCTCTTTTGCATCAACGACAAAAAGGACAATATCCATCCCGTACGCGCCTGACAACATATTACGGATGAATTTCTCATGACCGGGTACATCAACAATCCCTGCCCGTGAGTTGTCAGGTAGATCAAAATATGCGAATCCTAATTCAATAGACAGTCCTCGTTCGCGTTCCTCTTTGAGTCTGTCTGTTTCTATTCCTGTTAGTGCACCGACCAAAGCGGTTTTTCCGTGATCCACATGTCCGGCAGTACCTATTATGAGATGGTGTCTATCTTGTGTCATTTTTCGAGTCCATTGTATGAATGGATGATTTTACTAATACGATTAAATCTGATATTTCGGATGTGCTTCCATACCTCCCATATCTTTGCCTCCTCATAGTCGTTGGCATCTTTAGTGGCAGAGGACCAATATACCATAAATGCTTGTCCTTTTATCCTGTCAATTGGGACGGGTCCCCATGATCTGCTGTCAAGGCTTAGGTTTCTATTGTCTCCCATTGCGAAGACATGGTCTTTGGGTACTGTGAAAGGTTTTCCTTCAGGGAACTCTTTTCTAAATTGTGTATCTGTCAAAATAAAATCTTCATAGACTTCATCATTTTGCATATACTTTTCAGGTCTTTGGAATGGTGGAAAGTTTCTTTTTCTTACATAATGGTTTTCAACATGTTTTGTATATAAGTTGTCATTGACCGCTTTTCCGTTTACATATAGGGTTTTCCCGTCCGTCCGGACCGTATCCCCCTCTACAGCGACGATTCTTTTGATATAATTTTTTTCTTCTTCGTGCAATGGAATGAAAACAAAAACATCTCCCCGTGTGGGTTTGTGAAAATCAAAGACCTTTATTTTTGTGCCTGGGATTTTGAAACCGTAGATAAATTTACATACGAGTATACGGTCGCCTATGAGTAGTGTATCCTCCATGGAACCGGATGGAATTTTAAATGCCTCTACGACAAATGGTCTTATGAATCCGAATACGAGTATGAGTGCAACAGCGATTACTTGGAAGTATTCCCAAATAACCGTGTTTCTGAGTTTTTGCCATAGAGATAGTCGGGGCTCTGTTGTCATTATGTAATTTACCGCAGTAAGTTTACGGATTTCTCCTTTTTATTTATTAAGTCTGACAAAATGTCTCACTATAGTGACAATTACCTATGATTTAGGTATCGGTAGCGAGCATTGCGCTAAAAGCTTCCTGTGGAACATCAACGTTTCCAATTTGTTTTAGTCTCTTTTTTCCCTGTTTCTGTTTTTCTATTAATTTCCGTTTCCTTGTTATGTCTCCGCCGTAGCATTTTGCGGTTACATTTTTTCTTAATGCTCTCACTGTTTCTCTTGCAACAACTTTATTGCCTATTGCGGCTTGAACGGGTATCTCAAACATCTGTCTTGGGATGAGTTCTCTTAGTTTGCTGATTAGGTTCTTTCCACGTGCTTCTGCGATTTCCCGTGGCAAGATTGTAGAGAGTGCATCAACAGGTTTGCCGTTGAGCAATATATCTAATTTAACAAGATCCTCTTCTTTATATTCTGCATTGTCATATTCTAAGGAAGCGTAACCACGTGTTAGAGATTTGAGTTTTGGATAAAAGTCGGTAAGCATTTCGCTTAACGGAAGTTCATACAGCAGTTGAACACGTGAAACATCTAATTGGTTCATCCGTTTATATATACCCCGTCGCTTCTGACAAAGTTCCATTGCATTTCCGATGTATTCACGTGGAACGATTATATCTATATTGACATAAGGTTCCTCGATTCGTTCTATCTTATTTGCATCGGGGAGATGCGCGGGGTTGTCAACTAATACATGCTCACCTGTTTTAAGGTAAACACGATACATTACACTTGGTGCTGTTCTAACGAGTGATAGCTCAAATTCTCGCTCTAACCGTTCATGAATAATCTCCATGTGTAATAAACCCAAGAAACCGCATCTGAATCCGAAACCGAGAGCAACAGAGGTTTCAGGTTCAAAAGTAAAGGATGAATCATTTAGCCTTAGTTTTTCAAGTGCTTCCCGTAATGTATGGAACTGATTGGTATCGGAAGGATATAAACCGCTAAATACGAGTGGTTTTATGACCTGATATCCTGGTAGTGGCTGTGATGTTGGGTGTAAATGATGTGTGAGTGTATCGCCGATCTTTGCGTGTTCAATTTCACGAATTCCTGCGACAAGATAGCCAACTGCCCCAGTGTTGAGTTCTGTTGTGGGTTGCATTTTAGGTGTAAAAATACCGACTTCCTCAACTTCATAAGAACGACCGGATTGCATCAACTGTATTTTATCACCTGGTAGAATACTTCCATCAAACACACGTGTATACATGATGACGCCACGATAATTGTTGTAAACAGAATCTACAACAAGTGCCTTTAATGGTGCATCA
Source organism: Candidatus Poribacteria bacterium (assembly GCA_022824835.1). GTDB lineage: Bacteria > Poribacteria > WGA-4E > WGA-4E > WGA-3G > MSPOR6. The sequence continues at coordinate 13,896 of JAJDZB010000077.1, forward strand.
GTTTTTCCATGTGGCGGTGGAATACGGTTTACAATTGCCTCTAACAATGCAGGTATGCCGATAGCTTCCTTTGCGCTCACAAGCAGTGCTTCATCTGCGGGTATTCCGACGATTTCTTCAATTTGTCGTTTTACTTCATCGGGTTGTGCTGCAGGCAGGTCTATTTTATTGATAATAGGTATGATTTCAAGTTCATTTTCGATTGCAAGATATGCGTTTGCCAATGTCTGTGCTTCAACACCTTGTGCAGCATCAACGATCAATATCGCGCCTTCACATGCGGCGAGACTGCGCGACACCTCATACGTAAAATCAACGTGTCCAGGTGTATCGATTAAATTCAGTTCATAGCATGCATCATCTTCAGTTTTATAATGTAGTTTTACTGCTGTTGCCTTTATTGTAATACCGCGTTCACGTTCCAAATCCATTAGATCAAGGACCTGATCGCGCATTTCTCTTTCTGCAAGCGTGTTCGTATGTTCTAAGAGTCTATCACTGAGTGTGCTTTTTCCGTGATCAATATGACCTAAGATGCAGAAATTACGAATATAGTGGAGTTGTTTTGACATGATGTAATATTATAACACATTTTAAGAATTTATGCCATGAATTTTCTATGGGAGGATGGAAGAGGGGAGGGATGGAAGAGGGGAAGAGGTGGAAGGGTGGAATGGAGACAGGGTGTGTAAAGTTTTTGGTATGTGTGTTGTATTCATTGCCATTCTCCGTACAACATACATCTTGATTATTGCTGTAGCACATTCATCCTTGATTGTGCTTCTCGGGTGTCAAGAATCTTTTTTGGCTATAGTCAAATAATTTGATAGAATTACAATTTTGTGATAATATAAAATCACAACAATACCAAAAGGAAGTATCCAATGAAGTATGATGTTCCATATTTTGACAAAGTTATTCGGCTTAAACCTGATTTTGCCGAAGGTTACTACAATCGAGGAGTTGCAAAGAGTGATTTAGGACAAAAGACGGCTGCGATTGCGGACTATGACGAAGCTATTCGCCTCAATCCTGATGATGTTAAAACATACCTCTATCGTGGAACTATAAAGATGAATTTAGGACAATACGCTGCTGGGATTGCGGATTATGACGAAGTTATCCGACTCAAACCTGATTTTGCTGAAGCATACTACAATCGGGGGTATGCGAAGTATAGCTTAGAACAATACGCTGCTGCGATTGCGGATTTTGACGAAGTTATTCGGCTTAAACCTGATTTTGCCCCAGCATACTTAAATCGGGGTCATGCGAAAAAGAAGTTAGGTCGGTTATTTGCAGCGGTGCAAGACGCCAACACTGCTTTACAACTTGCGAAAGAAGCAGGCGGTATGAATTTGAAAACTATGGCTGAGAACGCAATACGTAGCCTTGATGCGTAAGTAGGAATAGTGAAAATTGCAGAATGTAGCACAATCAAGGATGAATGTGCTACAGCAATAGCGAGATGGATATTGTGGGGACAAGGGTAATGAAGGATAATTGGAGCTTGCAGAAAGTAGCACAATCAAGGATGAATGTGCTACCATTAAGCTACATTTTCAAGTTGAAAGAATCCGAACATATCCTTTACAGTGTCCGTATTTTTATATTACGAAACCAGAGCTTACCACCGTGGTCTTGAAGGCCGATATGTCCTTTCCGTGGAAAATCTTTGAGTGCAATACCGAATTTGTTTCTGCTGCCATCAGGATTCTTGTGAGGTGTGTCCCACTCGTCTAAATCTGCGCGGACAATTTCTTCACCGTTCATCTCAACAGCAACGGTACTACCGTCACAGGTGATTATCATCTCATTCCATTCACCTGCGGGTTTACAGACGTTTCGGGTCGGTTCAAGTGCATCGTAGAGTGATCCACAACAGTGCTTGGTTGCTGGGTCTTTTCCGTGTGTGTCTAAAATTTGTATCTCAAGTCCGGTCTGTACAGGTCTTTGTAAATCTTCCCACCTGATGAATACACCACTGTTGACTTTCGGTTCACTCTTATATTCAAGAGATAGTACAAAGTTGTCATATTGATCTTCAGTATATAGGTATTGTCCACCTTTAACGGTACAGAGTATACTGCCGTCATCAACTGTCCAACCTTCGTCTTTTCCGGTTGCTCCCCATCCGTTCAATGTCTCACCATCAAAGAGTGAAACCCAACCGTTGTTTTGTTCATTCGCCATAGTAATCTCCTTTGTTTATTCGTGTAGACTTTCTACAATTAGTTTACCAATATCAAGATTATAATTAAAATCGGAAACCGAAAATGGACTGTTATAGCCAATAATCGGCACATAACTTTCATGTCGAGAACCGTGGGATCTCAGGGAAACTTTCTGATATGGAACATCTAATACACCAAAAACTGTTTCTTTATCTGCTAACACGAAGATATCACCGATTCTATCTGGATGCAGTGAGAACAGCTTAGCAGCGTCTGGAGCTGAATATACTTCCTCAATCCCTTGTGTATTTTTTAGGGTTTGTATTGCAGTTTTTAAATCTCGCTGATTATCCAGAAAGACATAAGCAGCACCACCCAAATTGTTATGGTGTGCTTCATATCTGTCTTTGATGATCGGTATTGAGGTGGCTGAGATTCTACCCTTTTTTAGGACTTGACTTGGATCAATTGCAGCTGTTTTCTCCTCCATACCGTGGTCAGCAGTGATGTAAATCTCGCGATTTGGATTGTCATCAACGATTTCACCGATTATCTTATCCAATTCGGACATGTGAATCTGTGACAATTCTTCATAGGGAGCATACTTATGCTGAACCCAGTCGGTTGTTGAGCAATATACTAAATCTGGATCGTGCTTTTTGAGTGTATATTGAACAGCACGAAGCAACCAGTAGTTTATCTCACATGAATATATTGGCTCGACAGGACCGATAGCTTTGATGTATTCATCTGAGGGTGCTTCTGCAGCGACTGCGATATCAGTTCCTGCTTGTAATATCCTTAGCAACTTCTGTTTCGTAACAAAGAGTGCAGTTTTGTTAGCCGCGCTTTTCTTTTTAAAGATTTCAAAAATCGTTGGTGCTAATAGAAAAGTGTTATCCTCAATGTATGTTCCTTCTCCTGTATCTCTATCAAGATAATAGTTTGATGTAATCCCGTGTGTCTTTGGAAATGCTCCTGTTACTATACTGACATTGTTGACATTTGTTACAGATGGTATTACGGAATTTACCTGTTTATAGAAACCTGTCTCTGCCATCTTGCGAACATAAGGCATTTCACTTGTTTCTAAGTAATCGTGGCTTCCAGCATCAATGCAGATAATCAGTATTTTTCTTCGTTTCACTCTGTGTTTTGCTATTCAATGACATTTGTAAATAATTGTAGTTACCGAATTATAGCACAATTAGATTCAGAGCACAATTTTTTTATATGCACTACTCCATTGAATAATACTTGACATTCTATGAAATTAGGGTATAATTTTAATTGTTTGAATGCTTTAACTTTCCTAATCTTTTTAAACTTGGGGAGTATCTCAGAGTAAGGAATTCTTTATGAAATGTGAACACTACTTAATTCTGTGTATATTAGTTATTACGTGCTGTTTATCTATTGGATGTGAGGAGATTCGTGACCTACCAATTATATCAGATGATCCCTATGAAAACTTGCCTGAAATTGGATTGAGTGTTGACTTAGAACCCGGCATATATTTATTGCGGAATTTCCAAGTTGCCGATCGTGAATATAGGATGGTGGAGCTAAGCAAAAAAATAGGGACTCCCGATTACTGTGAACCAGCTGAGACCATTCACTCCAGTTGGGTGAGGATTAAGTTGGAGCCTGATCATTTTGGTAACATCACATATATAAATCAGTATACGGACACTATTCTTGTTGAAATAGATCAGAAAATACGAGATTATGAGGAACGGGGATCAACCGTTGCTTGTAATATGTACAAAATCGGATTCGTTACATATCACGTATATTCAGGTCGAGTAATAAAGAATTTAAGCCAGCCAGAAGACATCTTTAAATATGAAATAGATCCAGCGAACCCCGACGCAATTGTTAAGAGCGATCAGGTTTCAATTGTAACTGAACTTAAATACCCAGTTTTTGAAACAGCACAAGAAACATCTGATGACGAAAACCTTCAGAGAATAATCTACAACATTATTTCTTGGATTTATTCAAATTGCCCAGATCCAATCATTTACCCAATAGGATCTTCGCCACCTGCAGTTTTTAACCCAGAAGGATCTTCACGGGAATATACTCTTTACTTTACACACCGAAACGAACGAGAGAAGTTTATCGGCTATCTTTACCGTTTTCCCCAGTCAAGAGGTCGTGACTTTGAAACTCTTTGGTCCATAAATAGGGCTGTTCACGTTTTTGAAGATACAAACTATTTTTACCTACACTTTGACAATAAGATGCCAGTAATTGCACCTGGGAATTGTCCACCTACATTATTTCCACTTGATTTATTCAATTAGGTTGAGACATTCTCCATGCTTTCTAATCAGGTTTGTTGAAGGCAGCCTTTTGGTAAAACATCTCCAACGCTCTCTGGTGGAATTTGTCATGTATGTTGTAGAAAGGTACGATTAGAAAATCGCGCCTTTCGCTATGAGTCGCTTTAATCTGTATAAGGTATACTCTCTATTCAGCAGCGCGTTGTAACACGATTGTTTGCGTAAGAGTGGATAACGTTAAGGTATCTTCTTCATGCCTCCACGTGAATTCCGTTCCCTCCCTAAATAAAGCAGTTGTAGCAGTAGGACTAAATCCTAATTTGGTCTCTGCTGCCAAATCGTCTTCTAATTCTTCTACTGTTTTTCCTACAATTTGCTGTTCCCATACTTCTTTAGGTTCAAGGGTTACATCTACATCAATTGTCAGATCATGTTTTGTAATTTTCAGGGTTGTTCCTTCTACCGTGTAATCCCCTGCTGAATTGATATCGATTTCCTGTTTCATTGAAGAAACAGGTTCAGGGTATTTCTCTGTGAGTATGAACTTCAAAGTACCTGTGAATGAACCATCAGAACTAAAAGTCCAACTGTTTCCCTCGAGCATAAAATCAGTTTCAAATTCTACTGGTTCTGCTGGTTTGAAAAGATCTTCAAACATCAGACCATTAATTGAAACAACCTGCCACGTAGTGTCAACGAAGTCTATAGCGACATCGTCTTTCATTTCCTCTTCATCATCTCCACCGCAGCCGATAAAAGAAACAAAACATAGTGCTGTAACGATTATGATCAGGGGTCTAAAAATTGGTTTCATGACTAATTCCTTTCATGCTTAGAATGTGTCAGTTTTTTGTGTTTCATTCTATTTTTTTCCAAGATTCGATTCAAAATTCACCATAATTGCCTTTTCATTATTTAGTTAGAATACCATGTTAACTCAATCTATGTCAATTCTTATCTGCTATAATTGTATAAAAAACATGACAATCAGATGAGGATATGATATAATTCAAAAATTAATTTCTCAAGTAATTAGAAGTCAGAAAAGGAAATAAGATGAAATTCAAACGCGAAGATATTTTAAATACTTTAAGATCCAACATTGATGCTGGCAAACCCATCATTGGAGCAGGTGCAGGAACGGGTATCTCTGCTAAATGTGAAGAAGCAGGTGGGATTGATCTTATTATCATCTACAATTCGGGAAGATTCCGAATGGCAGGAAGAGGGTCTCTCGCTGGCATGATGCCTTATGGAGACGCTAATGAGATCGTTGTAGAGATGGCAAGTGAAGTGCTGCCAGTAGTGAAGAATACACCCGTATTAGCGGGTGTCTGTGGAACCGATCCTTTCCGTCTGATGGATATCTTTCTCAGTCAGGTTGATGCTATCGGGTTTTCTGGTGTGCAGAACTTTCCTACGGTTGGACTGATTGATGGCACTTTCAGACAACTCCTTGAAGAGACCGATATGGGGTACGGTCCAGAGGTGGAGATGATACGAAAAGCACATGAGATGAATCTATTGACGACCCCTTATGCCTTCAATGAAACTGAAGCGGAACAGATGGCAGATGCTGGGGCAGATATACTTGTTGCACACATGGGTTTGACGACAAAAGGTTCTATCGGAGCCAAAACTGCATTCACTCTTGAAGATGCAGCAAAACGGGTGCAAGCTATTCACGACGCGGCTAAGGGTGTGAACCCTGAAATCCTTGTTATCTGCCACGGTGGTCCTATTGCTGAACCAGAAGATGCCAAGTATGTCCTGGATAATACAGCGGGTGTCGTCGGTTTCTATGGGGCATCAAGTGCAGAACGTCTTCCGACAGAACTTGCTATCACGGCGCAGATTGCGGAATTCAAAAAAATACGTATATAGATTTTTAGGTAATGTGTGAAGAATTGACACTTTTAGGTTTACTGCAAAGGAGACAATATTATGACTGATGAAGAAAAATTTAGGTTTGACCTAACAGGTTTTTTAGTTCGTCCTGCAATTCTCAGCAAAGATGAAGTGGATGCAATTGTAGACCAATTACATAGAATGCGTCATGATCGAGAGTCACTTCCCCCAGAACACCGGGCAGTACCGGGTGGCGCGTGTAGTGTCCTTATAGATCATCCAAAAGTGATAGAGGTATTGCACGAGATTATCGGTCCAGACATCCGAATGGAAAGCACATTTTCTGTCTGGCGTAAGAAAGGACAAGAACACGGTGGATTGCACGGTGGTGGTCCGCGTCAAGCAGACCCTATCTTCGGTTACCGTGTGAACAATGGTAAGATTCATGCAGGGATGGTACGTGTGGTTTTTGAGATGACAGATATTTCCAAGAACGATGGGGCGACACACTTTATTGTCGGGAGTCACAAATCGAATTTTCCGATGCATCCTGACCACATGTCATTAGAGGATGGGAAACGTAGTCCATACCTCATGACCTACGAGTGTCCTGCTGGTAGTGCAATCTTTTTTACGGAGAACTTATGTCATGCGGGCCCAGTGTGGCAACGTGAGACGCCACGTATTGCGGTACTTAATGCCTATTCTCATCTTGCTACACATTGGCATCGTCTACGTATTCCACCGGTAGTCCTTAATGGTCTTCCAAGAGAGAAACAGGCATATTTCCGACAGCCCTGGATTGCAGACTTCAGAACAAGTCCAGCAACTCGTAATACAATTGATCGCTTCTTAGAAAACGATGAGACTCCAGTAGATACTGATCATAGTCCGTAATTCACTTTAGATCACCTTATGGCACATATTCAACTTAAGAACATTGTAAAACGTTTCGGTAATGTCTTTGCAGTCAGGGACTTTAACTTAGAGATACAGGATAAGGAGTTTGTTGTTTTTCTTGGACCATCAGGTTGCGGAAAAACAACAACATTACGACTTATCGCTGGTTTAGAACATCCAGAAATTGGTGATATCCTTATAGATGAACATCGCGTAAACGATATGTCTCCTGCAGACAGAGATATTGCGTTTGTGTTTCAGTTCTATGCGCTTTATCCGCATTTGACTGTCTATGAGAACATCGCTTTTCCACTGAAAGCCGTAAAAGTTGCTAAACCTCAAATAGATGTTCGGGTCAGAAAAGTGGCACAGATACTGCAGATTACTGAGATATTAGATAGGAAACCCGGTGTACTCAGTGGCGGTGAAATGCAGCGTGTCGCACTTGGTCGGGCAATGGTTCGTCAACCTAAGGTGTATCTCCTTGATGAACCGATGGCGAATTTGGATGCAAAACTTCGTATTGATACGCGGGCGGAAATCAAACATCTTCATCACGAAATAGGCGCAACGACGATCTTTGTAACACATGATCAGGTAGAAGCTATGTCCCTTGCAGATAGAATCGTTGTTATGCATCAAGGTGTATTACAACAGGTCGGAACACCTTATGAAGTGTACAACAGACCGAAAAGCCTATTTGTTGCGGGTTTTATGGGGATGCCATCAATGAATCTACTGGATGCACAGTTAACATCAGATCAGGGAAACACAGTACTACAGATTGATCATACCGATGCGGTTTTAGATCTCTCACATGAGCAAAAGTCGAAGTTAAACGCGATTAAAGAAAAAAATGGATATGTCTTAGGTGTTAGACCTGAGCATGTAAGGGTGTCAAGAGAAGCTGTTGGTAGGAAAATTGTATCAGATGTTCACTTAATTGAACCACTCGGAGCAGTTAACATCCTTGATCTCAGTCTTGGAATACATCCTGAAACACAGGAACCGATAGTATTGCGAGTCAGAACACATCCAACTTTCAAAGTAGATATTGGTGAGAAGGTATGGTTGGACTTTGATGATGAACAGATGCATCTATTTGACCGTGATACAGAAATGGGAATCTGGTAAATGTTACAGCGAAGTTTGAAAATAATTACACATTTTCGGACCCCGGTAGGTGCGGTTTCCCAACCGCACTGGTACAGACCGTATAATTAATTCAAAAATTTACTATAATTACATTTCATTGAGATAGGGTTTAATACATGAAAATACCGTGTCGTTTGGCAGCCTTTGATTTAGATGGAACGTTGTTGAATAGCAATCACGAAGTTTCAAGTGAGAATCTGAAGGCGTTGCATCAACTTATTGCAAACGAAATACTTGTGATCTTAGTGTCGGGGAGGATGCACCAATCCATGAAACCGATCAGCGATCTCATCGGATTGGAAAACCCCATTATTTCCTATAACGGTGGCATGGTGAAGCATGCTGTTACAGGTAGCGTTTTATACCATACACCTGTACCTGCAGAATACGCAGCTGCAATTATCAGAGAGTGTAAAGAGCAAGATTTGCACCTTAACTTTTGTCTGAATGATGAACTTTATGTTGCAAACAGAAATAAATGGAGTGAGTTGTATGAAGTTAGAACAGGTGTATCGGCTACAGCGGTTGGTGATTTGCAGAAGTTATCTGGTGAAGAGCCGACAAAGTTACTGATTATACAGCCACCAGAGAAACTTCAGAGCCTTTTAGCACAGTTCAAATCTACATATTCAAGCAAACTCTATGTGACACAGACTCAGCCTGAGTACATAGAATTCATGAATCCCGATGTTTCAAAAGGTAGCGCGTTGACAGCACTTGTAAAACAGTTGAATATACCTATCAAAGAGACAGTCGCGTTTGGTGATAGTTATAACGATGAGAGTCTGATTAAGACAGCAGGATTCGGTATTGCAATGAGAAACGGTGTCCAACCAATTAGAGACTGCGCGGATTACATTACGTCAAGTAATGATGCGAATGGTGTTGCAGAAGCGATTTTTGAATTATTGCTTTAATTCAATTAGGATGTTTCTCGTTACGCAAGTATTGACAAAAACATAAAGGACTATTAACGAATTTTATCTGTCTTACTGTAAGGAAAATCTGCCATCAATACATAAGAGTTGCCTTCTCGTTTTATTGACATGCTGACTGAGTTCATTGTAAATTCAAAGTACTTTGCTAATACTTCAGTCAATTCTATCTGAAGTTTTTTCATTGAATCTTCACTCACTTCAAATCGGTCTTGAGTGAGGATCAGTTGTAAACGTTGTGTAGCAATAGAACTTGATTTTGATTTGCGTGTGAATAAGCTTCTAAAATCCATATTTTCCTCTTATTTATTTCTTGAGAACCAGTTTGCGATTTGATCCAGAAAGCTATCTTCTCGCATATCTGGGATCGGTATTCTTTGCCCTGTCATTCTCCGTGCGATTCGCATGTATGCTTCAGCTCCAGGGGATCTGTCAGTATGCACGAGCGGTACACCCCGATTTGTTGAAGCGATGACGCCTGTATCTTCAGGAATTACTCCGAGTAGATCGATATTGAGTATATCTAAGACATCGTTTTTACTGATCATATTTCCTTTTCGTACAAGTGTGGCGGACAAGCGGTTTATTACCAGATTTATCGGTTCAATTCCTTCATTTTGTAGCAGTCCGATGATTCTGTCAGCATCGCGAATTGCAGAAAGATCTGGCGTTGTAACAATTATTGCTTCATCTGCCCCAGCAGCAGCGTTGTGAAACCCCTGTTCTATTCCAGCCGGTGAGTCTATAAGAACAAAATCATATTCCTCTTTAAGTTTCTCACATATATCCTGCATCTGTTCTGGTCTGATATCGTCTTTTCTGTTTCTTTGAGATGCAGCGAGTAGCATAAGGTTTTCTACACGTCTGTCTTTTACAAGTGCTTTAGAAAGTTCGCACCGTTTTTCTATGACATCCATAGAAGTATAAACGACTCGGCTCTCTAACCCCATCACGACATCAAGGTTTCGTAACCCAACATCTGCATCAACGATGGCGACTGTTTTTTCGATCATAGCTAATGCTGTACCGAGGTTTGCAGTTGATGTAGTTTTCCCGACTCCCCCTTTTCCAGAAGTAATTACGATTACCTTACCCATATTTAAGCCTTCCTTGTCTTAAAATTTGATGAATTCCTCTACGATGATAATGTCTTCGGCACCGACCCGTGCAATCTCTGGGTATCCCCTCGGTTTCTGACCGAGTGGCGGTCTATTTACATAGGTTCCAATTTGAAGTTGTAAAGGCACCAAATCCATAGCGATAATGACTGATGAGAGGCTCCCATTTGCGCCTGCATGTGCACTGCCACGCAAAGCACCGAGGACGACTATATCGCCAGAGGCAATTACTTCGCCACCAGGATTGACATCTCCATATAAGATAACACTCCCCGTCAGACACGATGTTGTTTGTCCTGATCGAATCGTCTGGCGGACGACCTGAGCATTTTCAACATGCGTTGGTGTGTCTAAAGATAATTCTTGAGATATACTGTGTGTTGTTGGGGCAGCAAGAATTGGAGATTCATCCTTTTCATCCAAAACGTTAACACCACTCACAACAAGATCATACGATTTTGTTAGATGTGTTTCTAATTCTTTTAGATCATCAGATGTTAAGGGTGTTGTCATCATATCAATTTGTATAGAAGTTCCAGATAAAGACTGATTCATCTCACTTAATAGTTCATGAATTGCTGTTTCCACTTCATTGAGAGAGACTTTCGGATTGATAATTAGATGCAAACCATCCTTATATCCTCTAAGTTTTACGATTGCGTTATCCATTAATTACGACTCTTCAATCAAATTATCCCTTGGATAATATAAAATGTGTAAAATGTAAGACGGATTAGACCTATGTATGTTTACTACTTGTTGTTTTCTATCTTAGCGAGAACATAGGGACCTTCTGGTATGGCAGCTATAGTTGCTTCGTCTCCATACCGTTTGCATATTTCCTCAATTCCATCTTGTGGGTTCCGTAACGGGTGAACGAAAAGTTTTGCGAGTTGTTGATATGGAATTCCGTCAGTATAGAACATAATATCAGCTTTACGCGCGACTTTTGCTAATTCCTCCAACTGCCATTGATCGATAACAAAATTCGCTGGATTGTATAGTCCTTTAACAAAAACTGTTAGGTCATCGGTTTTTAGCAGTAGATCCGTAAAAGGTTTGCTGCCAATCCCTTCACTGCAAGCTGCAACAAGCAAAATAGTACCACCTTGCTTTACTATTTCAAAAGCGGTCAGTAACCCTTTTATGGCTTGATAAAATGTAGTATCTAATGGATATCCTGCACTGGAGACGACTACTGCATCTACGGGTTGCGGAATTGTAGTTTTAGCGTTTTGTTCAACAAATTTTGTACCGACTCTGTGCGATTCAACGATATCTCCAGCAAAAATTCCTGTAATTTGACGGTTCTTGTCTATGGAGACGTTTAAATTGAAATCTACACCTGCCATTTTTGCAATTTCGGTTGCTTCGTTGTGAAATGGATTCCCATCCATTATACCTACAGCGGATTTGGGGTGTTCCATCAATTCCGGTCCGTGCATCACCTTCATGGTTTCTATTGATGCAAGTCCTGGACAGATTGCTTTTCTCCCCCCAGAATATCCAGCCATTAAATGTGGTTCAATCAGACCTGTAACTATTTTAAGGTCGGCATTGAGGTATGTCTTATCAATGTATACGGGTGTTCCCTTATGGGTCTCACCGAGAAATGTATGTGTTTCCGGTTTTTGAGAGAAATGATTGACGATACGATAGGTGTTCATTATTGAACGCCCAACCATTTCCTCAAGTTCTTTACCTTCGTTGGGACGATGAATTCCTGTTGCTATGAGAATCGTTATTTTCTCTTGTGAAATGCCTGCCTGTTCAAGAGTCTCCAAAATCGGTGGAAGAATCACTTTATTAGGAACAGGACGGGTTATATCAGAGATAACTATGCATGCTGTTTCACGACTTGCTGCAATATCTGCTAATGCATCTGATGCAATTGGTTTTGATATGGCATCGCAAATTGCTTCTTCTGGATTGGCTATTGGCACAGTTTCAGTTATATCAAGAACACCTACCAGGTTCTTATCAGGAATGTCTATAGCAACTGTGCCATAACCGTATCGCATTTCTACTTGCATCATGAAACTTCCTAAATTTCTATGTAATCTAACGTGAGTTTGATAATTAAATGCAATATGCGTTGTAGGTCGGGTAGAGGAACGAAACCCGACAGGTATTGCTCTATAATGGGTCAAAATGTTGGGTTTCGTGCCTCTACCCAACCTACGTAGTTATTTGTTCTGATTTATCAAACTCACGTTAATCTATTGCAATTTAATTGACTGAATATGTTAAGTTTAGAAACTTCTTTACTGTTTCAGTGTAACATATTCTGAAATAGATGTCAAATTTATCAGTTTAGGTTAAGCATTGACTTGAAAAATCCACTTTTTTGTGATAGAATTCTCACATACAATGCAAACAGGACTGAAAGTTGACGATAACGTTCCACAATTCTAAAACTGGCTACAACTGGACTACAACCGGGATATATAGATATGAAACGAATTGAAGTTACGACGAAACCTAATGGAGCAGGACGAAATTGGCTTGAGGTAGGCACTTTTGAAGTTGACGTGTTTGATCGGAAACAGTGGGTTAAGAAAAATGTGCCATACCAGGATTCCAACCTAACTGTTGATAGGAAATATTCAGAACGTGGTGAAACTATTGATTGGATCGTCCTGATTCCAGAAAACTATCCGTACTCTCTTGTGAAGGTTACGTATGACCGTTTAAATCCTAAAGACCTTGAAGTTCTTTGGGAGCCTGGTTCAAATGACAATGATATAGATTCATTAGAAGAGAAAAAGAAACGTGCTTTTGAACTTGCAGAAGGTAACGATGAACTCACCACATTACTGAAGGAGTTACTTGCAGGTTAACTAAACTGAACACGTCTCTCTTATTCCCTTTTGTTATCACCACCCATACTTTTCAGGGCCCCAAGGTTTTTTTATGAGTTCTTGTTTTATAGTAATGATGGTTTTGCTTGGGACATCTTCGTAAAGAATCACACCTGGTCCAACGATACTATATGATCCGATGCGTCTACCTGGCATAATTATTGCGTTGACACCTGTCCTACAATAATCTCCCATGTAAGTGGCGTTAGCACCGTAGGCAGGCACTTCGTATCGTCCATTTACCTGAATGTGTGTATCACGGTCATCGAACCTGAGTGTTCCACAAACTGTTGCAGCTCCTATGTCTGTAGCTGAACCAAAGACTCCAGACATTTCGCAATAGTGATACAGATACACTTTATCAAAGAGAACACCGGACATTTCTGCCCCGTGCCCTACGATGCATCTGTTACCGATTGTGCTGGTTTTAATTTCACAATAATCACTGATACGACACTGATCTCCGATGAAAGTGTTACCTTTCAGAATTGCACCGTTGGTTATCCTGTTATTTGCCCCGGCAATTAGATTACCATTTACGGTGACCCGCGGGCCAATTTCAGTGTTTTCACCTAAAACCAGTTTACCATGTATATCTGCTGCATCAGAGACTTCAGCCCCATCAGCAATCTGATCTTCGTCAATCTGCCTTGAGAGATAATCTACTAACCTACCATTCGCTTCTAACACATGCCAGGGTTTATCAACATCGACCAAAAAGTCTACAGTTTCGACTGCCAACACGCCAATATTATCATCGATCATGAGTTGCAGGGATTGGGCAACTTCAGATTCTGGTGGCGGCATGCCTCCCACTGGCACTTGTGTTACAATACCGGTATTTCTAAAGAGGTACCGTATTGAATCAGCTTTAAAAGCGTATATCCCGCACAGACGATGCGAACCCCCTCGTGGGTGTCCCTCAATCATAGTCACACAATCTTCTCTGGTTTTCACACAGATCCAATTGGAGGCATCCTCATCAACTAACGGTTGAATTAATGCTGCGGCATGTGCATTTTGGATACTAAACGCCTTTACTATGTTACGAAAGTTTTGAGGTGTGGTTACAATATCTCCGTAAACAACAAGAAAATCTTCATTATTGAGTTTGTCCGATGCAGCCAAGACGGCATGAGCTGTTCCTTCAAGAGGGTGCTGCGTGACGAATTCAACATTGGGAAAATCTGCAACTGCACCACGGACCTGTTGTGCATAGTGTCCAACAACGACAATGATTCTTGAACACCCAACTTCAATGAGGTTTTCAACTAAACGTCGAATTATCGGTTTATTTGCGACAGGAATTGTGCATTTCTGCCGAAATTCTCCATAGGGCCAAACTTTGCGACCCACTCCTGCCGCTAAGATAATTGCATTTTTCATAATATTACTGTTAAGTCTGAACCAAGATTATCAGGATTATAGGATTTTCAGGATAAAAGGTATTGATTATGGTGAAATTTGAAAATATTTACACCCTTACACACCCCGGTAGGTGCGATTTCCTAATCGCATCATAAGCATCAATTTAGCGTCCTTCCAGGTCCGGTAGGTTCGGTTTCCTAACCGAACCAGCTTTGTGCCACTTGCGTTCATAAAGGTTTTTGCGTAGGATCCGGTCCGGTTAGGAAACAGAACATACCGGCCTGGGAAAATCTGATTTATCAAACTCACGTTTAATTACATAAAGTTCAGAAAATCCAATTCTATATGTTTGCTGATAAAGTCAGCAAGATAGTCAGCATCTGGATTAGGTGTGTCTATCTGTTCATCAAAAGGCACCACACCCAGAACTGGTATCTGTGTAACGCGTTCAATCTCTATGGGGTTGGTCAATTCAGCTAAACTTGCTTTCTCTGATTGGAACAGATTCAACACAATGCCTAATATGGTGATCTGATGTTGTCTGGCATATTCTACGGTTAACATCGTATGATTTATAGTACCTAATCCTGCATTAGCCACAATTATTATGGGTAATCCAAGATATTTTATAAGATCTACAACCAGTTTGTCATCATTAATTGGAACTGCAATCCCCCCAACCCCCTCAACAATGAGGTAATCGTATTTTTGTTTTAATATAGAATATGCTTTACTGATTTGTGACATGTCAACCAGTTTACCTTCTATGTTCGCAGAAACTGATGGTGCCAATGGGTGACATAGACTTACGGGATTAATCATATCTAATGGATCATCAACCTGTGCAGTGTGTTTAAGATATTCGGCATCAGTCATGTCACCTGTACTGATCGGTTTCATAACACCAACGTTTGCACCTGTTTGTTTGAGTTTAGCAGCAAGTCCACCAGCAATTACTGTTTTTCCAATCTCTGTATCAGTACCGGTGACGAAGATACCTTTTACTTTTTCGTGTTGATCCACAAGAGCATTACCAGAGTTCGATGTAGTGTGTATATTTAAAGCTATGTTAACAAATACAGTATATCATCGTTTAATGTAGTGATATAATATAAATTTTACGTTATCATATATTTTAATGAATTATGTGGTTTTTGTCAAAAGTAATCGTGATGCTAATGATTTTTAGGAGGTTAGACATGGATAGTAAGAAACTTCGCATTGCACTAACAAAATCTAAGGATATCACACTCAATTTTCTTGCGCGTGCACTTTCGAGCACTCGGGTAGAACCTATTCGAGACGATGAAGGGGTTAAAGGAATTAAAGCGAGTTGGGTGGGTGAATCTGGACAACGTAGTGTTGATGTAGATACAGGTCAATGGAATGCTAATGTTTCTCTTGAGACGGAGGAGCCGCCCTCTGTGGAATATGTGGAACATGGTGACTCGCGTAGTGTTGCGATAAAGAACATCAACACTCTTAAATGTTCCGTTGATCAAGAGACTTTAGATGAGTTTACTTCTCCGAGAGGCGCAGCGATTGCCGTTTGTGCAGGTGCTGCCGTAGGATTAGTTAGTTGGTTCGCTATTTCTGTGATGCGTGCAATCGCTGTATCAGTAAAAGAACGAGAACAAGTTTCAGAACAGATTGAATCTGAAGATATTGAAGCAGCTGACTAATTTATATCTGAATAATATTGCCATGAAGATAATTTTTGTTGATCCGTTCTATCTGAGGATGCCGGACATATCAACTGCTGCAGATGGGACACAAGATACGCTTTTAATCAGAATTCGTACCGATTCTGGTGTTGAAGGATGGGGTGAATGTGATGCATCACCGTTGGTAAGTATAGCGGTTTACTGTTGTCCCATGTCGCATGGCAATATCATCAACATCAACACATCACTGATTGGTGAGACACTTGATGGTCCAGATGATATTATCAGATTGCGTGATAAAGTGCTACGAAATGCGTTGGACATTCAACAGATACAACATGCATATAGTGGTGCAGAAATTGCACTATGGGACATACTGGGTAAACATTTAAAGAAACCTATATACAGTATCCTTGCGGATATGACAGACACCTCAGATATACCCCATCCAAAATTACCTTATGCTTCAGTACTCTTCGGTGATACCTCAGAAGACACGTATAACATAGCAACAGACTTGAAAAAGCAAGGTTATCGTGCTGCAAAATTTGGATGGGGCCCTATAGGGCAATTCGATGAGGATTACGATATTGCGCTGGTAAAAGCAGCACGTGAAGGTATGGGTGAAGATGCACAGCTTATGGTCGATGCGGGAGTAGCGTATGGCACGTCATTCGAATTAGCCTATCAACGTGCTGCAGCATTTTTAGAATTTTCTCTTGTTTGGTTGGAAGAACCCCTTGCACCCGATGCAATTAGAGAATATTATAAACTGACTTCAAACCATCCGGGTATACCCATTGCGGCGGGTGAAGGTTGCAGTACATATCGTATGGCAGAAGATTTGATCGTAAATGGTGGGATCCAGTATATACAGATTGACACAGGGAGAATTGGTGGTATCATGCCATCATTTCAAGTGAGAGAACTTGCGGAAACACACGATATCCAGTATGTGAACCATACATTCAAGAGTCATCTAAGTCTGTCTGCTGCACTCCACGTCTTTGCGACAAACCCAGCTTTTGAGCTATTAGAGTATCCCGCTGCGGGTTCACAATTATCACAATGTCTTGTTTCGAACCCATATCCAATTGACGATGATGGATTCGTCCGAGTGAAGGAACTGCCAGGACTTGGCGTTACAGTGGATACGGATGCGATCCGTGAGTTCTTAGTGCCTGTTCGTATAGATGTAGGACAGGAATCTATATTTGAACAATCCCGATTATAGTATACTGTTATTCTGCCTATTCAGGTATTTTTTCCTACGGTTTCTGAAACCAATCGTCTTAACTCATTTCCCCGTGCTTTAGAAGAGATGACATGTCCCTCTTTGTCAATAAGCCATGGAGATGGAATTCCTCTTACTTTATATAATTTGCGGATAGGTGTTTCCCACCCTTCACCTGTGAATACCTGCTTCCAAGGAAGGTTGCATGTACTAAGGAAGTCATCCAACCGTTCTTCATCCTCGTCAAGACTAATTCCGATGACTTCAAATCCCATAGCATTGAATTCATCGTAGACCTTTCTGACGTTAGGCATCTCTCCAATACACGGACCGCAGGTAGTAGACCAGAAATCGAGCAGTAAAACTTTACCACGGAAATCTTTGAGGGTAATCGTGTTACCATCAACATCTGTTACTGAAAAATCAGGTGCGGGTTTTCCGATCATTGCCAGTCTTGAATCTGCTTTGTTATAGTACGCATCTGCAAGTTCGGCATTACCTATCTCTTCATGGATCATTGCAATTTCTCTGAAAATACTTGTTCTAAACGGATTCTCTTTCTCGGTATCTTCAAGGTGTAGTAAAAGTTTCAGTGCCTTCTCATGCTTACCACTAATTTTAAGCATTTCTATATACGTCCAATAGTCCCTGAACCGCATGATGTTCTCATCCTGTGGTTTCATAACTGATTTGAACCTATCAATTAGGCTTTCAGCCGCTTGAACCTTGTCTGCTTGTAGATAGAGACGTTGAAGTTGAGGATAGAGATAGAAGAACGCTGGATCTTCAGGAACAATCCCTAATGCTCTTTCAAGTCCTGATATAGCTGCTTCAAGACTGCCAAAGACACTAATTGGTTGTTTTTTCCAATCACCATCTGAAACATATATAGAATTGGAGAAGCTTAAGTTTATATATAGACTTGAATCTGAGTTAGGATATTTGTGATTTGCACATTGAACAATAGGATTTGCACCATCGTAGACGTGTCGTTCCCGTTTTAGCCACTGTTCATAGTATTCAGGCGTGCAATCATAGGTGTAACTCACTGGAAGATTTGGATCAGTGTCGTAAGGTAGGATTGGTACACCATTGTCTTCATCTGAAGGACAAACCAAGAAATCAGTTTCTGTCAAGTATTTCGGGTAAAGTTCGGATAGCCATTCTGGAAAACACCCATTACAGTTTTCATAAGCATGTAAGGCTTCTCCGATTGCTTTTAGGTTCTGTGTGCAGGTGTTTATATCCTTAACTTGCTGTTTGGTTAATTGGTATTCTCTCTCTAAATCAACATTAATATTGGGTTTCTCATTCCTATTGTCAAGTACAGCAGAAAAGACAGAAGAACAGATTGAGATGTATGGCATTAATAACTCCATCAAATTATTCGGGCAGGGGACACCGCAGCTTTAGCTCGGTGGGGAATGCCCGTTCCTATCTATATTGAAAGTTTAGTTTTGTGAGGATGCAAAAACTCTCATATTTCGCTCCTCTAACAACCCGCTTACCACTTGATATTTCACTAAGATTGATGCCGCCTCTTGTGTCGAACCCTGTCACGCGTAGCAATCCGTGTTTGACATGTTTTACAAGGGTATTCTTGACAATACCTAAACACATCGTGCCACCATATCTGGGCCTTTTTCCGCCACGCTGCGGGTTCTGTCGGTGTAACTCACGCCTTCTAATCGGTATCGGTGAGATGCAGAATATATCCTTGTTGTCAGGACTCGCATCACCACCAACAATATGATAGGCTAAACACCAACTATCCACACAATGTGCCTCAAAGATTGCTGATAGTTTCTGCTTTGATTTCTTGAGACCGAGACTGTCTCTGATCGCTTTTGTTTCCCAACCCGGCAGTGTTAGCAGAGACCATCGCTTTTTGACCTCCGTATAGAACCACTGCTTACCCACCTCTAACGGACTAAAGGATTGATTCCACTTTTTAGCACGTTCAATAGTCCGCGCTTTGATATCTTCTACACACACATGGGTAATAGGATACAACTTGGATAGCCAATCAAGTATCCGAAGTTTCCACTCCCATCTTGCCCGCGTGCCAGCAGGGATGCGTTCTTTGTTAGCAAGTCGGTTCGACCTATTCTTCCGATTTGGACACTTACGAGAACGTCTA
>JAJDZB010000026.1:0-45053 GCA_022824835.1 Candidatus Poribacteria bacterium
CTGTTTTATCCCTCAGAACCCAATGTTGTCTATGCGGAGTGGAAGGAGACAACAGACTCAAATGGTCAAGTAAGACGCTATATATCTGATTTAATGGGGGGAGCCGGATTGTTAACCATGGAACAACAAATGGGATACGAACCGATTCCTGATTGGATTGAGGTTAGATCTTATGACGAAGGTATTGATCCCTATGAGTTTCTGGGACTTGACCGTTAAATCAATTTTTTAGACGCAGGGACATGGATATGTTTTATATTCCCATACCCTTGCATGTAATCATAACGGAATAAGCAAGACAAAATAAAAAAGGAATTTCAATACCTTAAAATGCTTCATTTCACTCTTGAAAAATAACAAGGATAATGGAATGACAAGTAGGGTAGCAATCATGAAAACACCATAGGCGTCAATTTAAGGAGATAATTTCAATCTTATAGTAACCTCAGTCCCGTAGGGACGATATGTTTATAGATCATGTTTGAACGCCCGTTCTTTAGTCCCGTAGGGACGATATGTGTAACATTAGTAGATAGTCCAATCTAATTGTTCGGGTAAAGGTCGCGATTCGGAGATCGCTCCTACCGATGGACTGCTTTTGGTAGGAGGGAACTCCGATTCCCGACTATTACTTATACCCACAAGTTCATTCTGGACTATCCACTATAACATCAGATCATTGGACTTTTTATGTTCAACGTGTTATATTTTTTATTAAGGAAATTGGGTTTTTTTTTGGATTCACCTCATATAAGGTAAGTACTCATGCAAACGCGAAAATACATACTACTTTTATTATTATTTGTATCTACAGTCAGCATCGTCAATGATGCACTACCAGCAAGACAACCCATCCGTCTCGGCAAGGGTACTATCAACGGCTTAGCCTATATCGCTGAAGGTACACAGATCGCAGTTGCAACTTCAAAAGGGGTCTGGATATATGATGCAACTACCTATCAAAAGATTGCGCTGCTGAATAATCATGAATATGCAGTAACCACGATTGAAATAAGCGGGGATGGAAACACAGTCGCTACTGGAGATGCGGACGGTACAGTGTTGATTTGGGATGCAAACACTATGCAACACATCATGTTAGTTGACAATGGCGTCGATCCAACATCTCTTGGATTAAATGAGAGTGGCGATATCATTGCTATCCTAAATCCCGTTGGGGGGATAGTTATATCGGAGGCGAAAACAGGAAAAACAAAAGTGATATACGGACTTAAGAATATACCCGACAAAAAACAAGCCCCCGGCGAATCATACACATCACTTGATTTGGCTCCGGCAGGAGATATACTTGCAACGGGGGATGTAAATAGTAAAACTATCGTGTGGGACACGTTCTCAGCGGACCCTATACACGAATTGGTTGGAGACAACATGCCGGTAAGCTACGTCGCTTTCAGCTCAAATGGCAACAGATTGGCAAGTGGATACAAAGACGGAAGCATACGTATTTGGGATCCGAAGACAGGAAAACTCATTCGCCTTCTGAAAGGTGAGATGACAGCAGTGAATAAGATTGCTTTCAGTCCTGATGATAGCATAATAGCAGTTGGTTGCGCTGATGGCACTATTCACCTTTGGGTTGTTGATACAGGTGCATTTTTCAAAGTTCTAACGGGACATGCCAGAAAAATCACTGCACTCGCTTTTAGTCCTGATTTACGCACGATGGCAAGTGGCAGTCTTGACGGTAATCTGCATATTTGGGATATCACATCAGCCAAAACACAACATACTTATCACGAACATCTGGGAAACTTCAGAAGACTTGATATCACAAGGAATGGCAAGACAATCTTGGCATATAGCAAAGGTGGTGTCGTCAGTATATGGGACACCGAGACTGGTAAAACTCGGAAAGTACATAGTGATAAGGAATTGAAAAGGCTCTTAGATTGTGCCATACATCCTAATGGACACACATTTGCAATTGGGAGTACCAACAATGCTGTCAGTATATGGAACACTGAGACAGGAAAAAAAGTGAATATCTATGAAGGACATACTACTCCTGTCAATAGGATAGTATATAGTTCCGACGGCAAGTCTATCGTAAGCGCAAGCAGGGATGGTAAGATACATATTTGGAATGCTGATACGACGGAACTAAACCGCATTATTGACACAAATCTTGAGACAATTGACAGTCTCATTTATAGTTCCGATGGCAAGACAATCGCTTTGGAAAGCGATGATAGGGACGCACGGCTGTGGAACGCTGCAACAGGCGAGTTAAAGTACATTCTAAGACATGAAAGAGTGGTTACAAGCATCAACATGAGTGCAGACAGCAAAATGGTCATAACAGCTACTGGTTCACACGTCTATCTCTGGGACACCGCAACGGGTGAACTAAAAAAGAAACTAAAGTTACTCGGTCCGTACAGGTCAATTGCGACGTTCACTCCTAATCCGAATGTTATTGCAGTGGGAGATTCTTTCGGATTCATCACTCTTATAGATACTACTACGGGTACAGGAACTGAATTAATCGGACACAAAGATGGAATAATGTCCGTATCTATCGCTTCCACAGGCAATACCATCGTTAGTCGTAGCAGCGATGGTGTGATCATCTTATGGGATGATAATCAGTAGTGATCAGTTCACCCCTCTGAGGTTTACTCCGGTAATATCAACGTATTCTATACACCTTCACCTCCCTCCTTTACAGAAACGCGCTCCATTTGCAGATTTATGCACCAGTCTTACCCATAAGTCGCGTCAGTATATGTCGCACGGAGGTAATTCATGAAAAAGAACGATGCTGAGCTTATTCGTCTCACGCTTGATGGTGATGATACAGCTTTCGAAGAACTTGTGAATAAATATCGTAGAGCTGTCCATGCATTGGTATGGAGTAAAATAGAAGATTATCACATCGCTGAAGAACTAACACAGGATGTATTTTTAAAAGCCTATCAAAAATTGGAATCATTGAAGAAACCTCAGAGTTTTGCAGGTTGGTTATATGTGAGTGCTTCACGTCGGTGTATTGCATGGCAACGTAAAAAGCGTCTGCCGACGATTCCTTTTGATGAGACAAAAAGTACTCAGCATCCTGAAACCACTTATTCACAATATGTCGTTGAAGAAAATCAACGGATATCCGAAGAAACACAACGTGAAGTTGTAAAAAAGCTCCTGGCAAAACTGCCAGAGAGTGAACGCACAATCATCACCCTTCATTTCTTCAGTGAGATGTCCAGTTCAGAAATTGGTGCATTTTTAGGTGTATCAGCAAATACAATTCGGAGTCGTCTGCGGAGAGCACTGCAACGATTGCAAAAGGAGGAAACAATGATTAGAGAAGCTCTTGAACATTTTCAGATTTCGTCTAACCTAACAGATAACATCATGCGAGAAGTATCTCATATTAAACCTGCTCCATCTGGCAGCAAGCCAATTATCCCGTGGATTGTTGCCGCTTCAAGTGCAGTAATAATTGCTTTAATGCTTGGAATTGGTAGTCAGTTCTTAGCACATTTCCAGAAACCCTATAGTCTGGATGCGCAAGCTGAAACGAGGATTGAACTTATCGATGCGTCGCTTGTGCTAAATATAGAAGAGACAGCAGATACGCGAAATCAGGTTGGAAAAGCAAATGCATTAAATAGCAATAACATCAATGGACAGCAACAAGTGGATGTATCATTTGCTGCAGCACAAGCCGATGGTGTTGATGTCTCCAAAAGAAAACAGCAATGGATTTCGGAAACCCCTATCAATGGAAGTCCAGTTTTTAACCTACTTGCAACTCCTGAAGGTGAAATTTACGCACTTGGAGAAGAACTAAATTTGTACAAATTTCCCCACGATGGTACAGAATGGCAATTTTTGTGTGATGTAAGTTCATTTGCAGCTGTTTGGGCGACAGAATCGCCCATGGGAAAGTGGAAGAATACGCTTTACATATTGACAGCAAGGGATCTCTTTGCATCAACGAGCAATGGCAGAACATGGGACTTAGTATACAAGTGGAATGACGATGATGGACCACCGAATACCGTAGTTGGTACTGAGCAGGCACTCTATGTGGCTCTTGGTGATGGGGTATTTCGATCTGAAGACGATGGAAAAACATGGAAGGCAATGAATGATGGGTTGAATGAGAGATTGATTACATTAATAGAATTCCAAAACATTTTGTTTGCTGGAACAGAATACGGACTCTTTCGTTTGAATGGTGAAAGTTGGGAACGTCTGAATCTACCAGATCCTGTGTTGGTGAATATTCGTTCACTTGCAGCATCTGAAGAAAAATTATATGTTGCTACAGAGTTTAGTTTTGAGGCAATGGAAAGACCGGGATTTGTTGACAGAGGAATGGAGGGTGCTTGGAGGATCTACAGATCTATTGACCTTGGAGACTCCTGGACAGATATAACACCAACAGACGCCTGGTCACAAGAAGGACGACCGCCAAAAATTACACTTCTTGCTGCGGGTGAAACGCTTATAGTGATTGGACAAGGTATGGTTCGGTCTACTGATGGGGGAGACACATGGTTGCCACCGTCTTCGGCTTTTTCAAAAGACTATTTTTCACCTGCTGTAGCACTCAACGAGTCCCTCTTTTATGTTGAAGGTCAGGACGGTCTGCATCGTTCAACGGATCAGGGTAATACATGGCATAAAGTGAATATCCCTCAAGAAAGAGAGCGAAGTCCAATAGCAGACCTGATTGTACATAGTGGAAACGATAAACAGAAAGACATGCATCCTACGTTATATGCGCGGTATGTCAACAACTTTAAGAGACCTGCTGGAGGGATAGCACAAACTGACGACATGGGCAATTCGTGGCACAATGTTCAGATGGATTTAACACAAAATACGGACTTTATGACGAAGCAACCGACTATTACACATATAGTAGAATCTAATGGAGATATTTATGCTAAAGGAGGAGATAATCAAGGTATGCAGAAAGCAAAGATATATCGCGTATCTCAAAAACATAAGACGTTGGTGCCCGTTCAGGATATACCTATCATTGATGGCACTATTATGGCTACCTTCTATCAGGCTATTAAGTCTGCACATCATATTAAGAATGATTATGTACAAGAAGAAGAAAAAAAGATGAAAGAAAACGCCTTTGGTGCCGAACAGTTTTTTCAGCAGCTAACGGAGATTTATAACTTGCAACTTAACAGACTTGATACAAGGAAGGCAGTTCTTGATCTCTTTTGGCGCGGTTTTTGGGGTCCATTTGCAATAGGTAATGACACATTCTATATGGAGTATAATTTCAAACTCTTCCGATGGATGCCTGGTGAAAAAGAATGGTATGACACTGGTCTGGAGGAAACCGTGGAATTGACTTTAGATACTATAAGGAAAGACCTCATACTTGAAGTCTCAGGGGACACTGTCTACGTTGGCAAACGAGATGGACACCTTGTCGTATCTTATGATAAGGGGAATAACTGGACTGATCTAACGCCTGCTCTACCATTTCATGTAAACACATTTAAAGATATTGTGGTAGATGGCATGAAAGCATACATTGCAACGGACGCAGGAATCATTAGAACAGATGATGGCAGGAATTGGCATACCGTCACTGATTCAGAAGGTACTAATCTGATTATGGAACATCTTGCTGTTGATGATGGTGTCTTATATGGTATTACAGAGCATGCCGGAATTTACAGGTTAGAAAACGGGAGTTGGAAACAGGTTGTTTCAGACACGCCAGAAAGTGTGACATCTCTGGCTGTTTCGGGTGACACAATATACGTTGGTACAGAATATAACGAAATGCTTCATTTCACTCTTGAAGAATAGTTGTTTTATAGCTCCGCACTGACTGTCATCTCCAGACGGTGTTCAGGTTTCCGTTGTTCTGTAGAAAGCAAGCGATAATTCAGACGAAACAGCAGATCGGTGAACTTACGGAGTCTATAATCGGCAGTAGCACGAACTTCATGACTGATACCCTCATAAAAATAGTATTGCGCGAACGGTACACCGCCATCATTCCTACCATAGCCGAGTCTGTGGTTAACTTCAACGCGCCCCTTGCCGATAATACTATATGTGATACTATTTGTCAGGGAGAAGGTGCGTGTCTTGGCATCATCCTCATCGGAAAGTTGCTCAATGTCAAGAGTTCGGTTGTATCCTGCAATTCCACGCCATCGGATTGCACGGCTAAGTTCATATTGACAATTAAGCTCAGTCGTCTGCTCAAATTGGCGTAGGTTTGAGATAGGGGTTGCCGGCAAGTCGCTATCTTCTGGGTTGGGAACCGTACCCACATCTGCGAAATTGAGTTGGCTATATCTTTCTGTTTCACGACGTTGCTCCCAATTTGCTCCCACAGAGAGCTTAAGTGTAGGATTAACTGAAAAACTCACCTCCCACGTCCTGTGATTCCGATGACGTTCCTGGGTGTTTATCCGTTTGTTGAGAGAACGACCACTGTGTCGATTGACTTCAAAACTAAACTGTGGTGAAGGAGAAAATTCTATACGATGTCGTTGATTTATTCTGCCAAAAAGCGTTTGTGTTTCTTGTAGACTCCTCAGCAGATAGAGAGAAAGGGCATCTTCCGCCTGTTGTTCCTCAGTTATCCACAGTCGTGTATGCACATTTAGTGCACTCAGAAACCGAGTAAAAGGTGACGGCGTACGCTCTTCTTCTTTCTGCTGGCTTGTTGAAGGCTTGGCTGAACGCGTTGCCGATACACCAGGATCTCTACTGCCGAGTCTTGTCCTATTCCCGTTGTATATAACCGCCTGTTGATTGCGTCTGCGTTTTGCAAAGAACTGACGGGGTTGTATCCTAAATTGGAATGTCGCGTCGACTGCAGTCGTGGGTTTATCTCCCACATTCTGATATATCTTAATGAACGTTCCTTCCTCAGGATCTTCCACATAACGCAAATCATCCAACCTGACGTAATATCCTTCACCGGGTTGGATCCTGTGTCCAGTCAGTGGGTGGAGATCAGTGTATATCTCGCGACGTTGGGTCGTTAGTTTTTTGTCCAATTGATACGTTACTTCTGCATCAATCGCACGACTGAACGGTGTCAGTTGAATGTTCATATCTGCTAACTGCGTAGTAGAGTCTGAACCGATGTCTGTATGCGCTTTCACCCTACGACGAGATAAGTTTGTTTTCACGTTAATCCATTGTCTCTGCTGGGAAAAGAGACCAACCTTCCATGTTCGTGCTGTTGTTAACCGCATCCAATCAGAGATTCCCAAACTCTTTTCATCCACTGTCAGTAAAGGTTCTTTCGCAAATCCTTGTTCAAGTTCATAGCTTGACTGTATAGAAACCCATTTGAAGTTGACCAGATTGATTCGTCCAGAAGAACGATTGCGTCTTCGGTTACGGGCAGCAGTGAAGTCGTCGATTGCGTTGAATCGGTCAAAACTTCCGACAAATTCAAATGGTGAGAGATAATAGGAGATGCTTCCCTCCTGTCTTGATTTTTTATAATCTTCTTCAGTACCTGTTTCGTCATCGCTAAGTGTCAGAACGGAGGTGCTACGATATTCATTCCAGCGAAGATTCGGCAACTTTCCCAATAGCGGTGTTTGTTCCTGTTTCGCTGGTGAATTGTCGGCAAGTCTTGGACTACGGATGTCGTTAATCTGATATTGTGATGAAGGGTTGAATATATTCTCTCTTGTAGAAGTTGATGTAAACAAGTTGTTGCTTCTCTGAATCCGCGGTGAAAAACTTGCTCCCCAGTTGACATTATTTCGTAGTGTTGTCTGTGCGTCCGTTGCTGTTTCAATGGTCCTACCACCACCTCCACTGAATTGTAACCACGGATAAGGCAACACCTTTATGTCAAGATTAATTGTCCTTTCATCCGATGAACTTGTCATAGAATTTGGAGTCAAAAGGATTGCATCCTCAAAACTTTCCGTTGCATATTGCGTACTGTAGCGATGACGATTGCGGTTACCACTGGACGCACCGACAGGCAGAAAGTCAGCATCCAAAGCACGCACATCCATGTTGGCAATGAGTTTTGGACGTAGTTTTTCTATTCCTGTGGGGATATCCCATCCCGTATATCCGATCAACTTCCAAGCTCGACTTGTCTCTTTTCTGTCCACATGAGAGTATGTGTTTTTGTCTATTGCACTAAGAGCGAGTTCACCATTTACCCATGTCTTTTCCCCCATATTCAGTCGGCTTTCAAGTCCCCATACAGTATGTTTCTGTGGTGGTGTAAGTAATGTTCCATCACCTTCCGAGTCCAACCTATTTTGACGCAATGCTTCCAGGCTCTCGTCATCAAATAGGACTAAAGCTTGGTCAGGATCGTCTATATCTGCTTCCACTGCGTAGGAAGCACCGATTGATAGCCATTCTCCTGGGAAGACAAAAACATTATTGATACCGTATAGGTTCTGTTGATATGTGCGATCTTCTGGAATATATTGAAAGTCAACACGGATAATATCATGACTTGTAATCAGATGTCTGTTATTGAATTCAATAATTGGATCACCATACTCGCGAATGATGTAATCATTGTTTTCTCCGCGCCGCATTTTTTCACCGTTCAACCAGACGATCTCACTTCCTGCTTTCACTATAACAAACTGGTTATTCACATCAAGACGATATTCACTACGACCTTCCTCACCCCGAATTACCTTACTTGTGGATTGTCCTTTTGGCAAGGCACTCGGTATGAAATGGAATTTCACATTTTCAAAATCACCTTCAACCTTAACACCTTCTAATGCACGAGGAAAAAAGATAAACTCAGATGATCCGAGTGATGCATCGAAATCTCCCAATGTTCCCACAACCCGCGGATGCATGATACGGATGAGCTTCTGATTGATATCCTGAATATCCTCTGTCATACCTTCAGGTTGGATAGGCAAGTCTTGGTCAGAAAGCATTGCCAACACTTCAATGTTGTCGGAGACGTTACCTCTCACATTAATGCGAAACTCCTGATTTTGAGATAACGCGCGACCACTCCCAACAGATATACCAAAAGTTCGGCTGCCTGAATACTCTAACTGTGAAGGGGGTGATGTCGTGGATGTAGTAGGTAAAGTCGGTCTCTGACCAGTTCCATCAATTGGACCGTCTTTTCTCTTTGTTTCCTCAGGTACTTGTTCAAGTGGTGTTCCAAAGAGTTCGCGTTTATAAGTTTTTAGCAAAATGAATGGGATTGCGCGATAAGTGATGCTGATTGTAGAAATTTCCTGATTTAAGATGGCTTCCTCAAATTTAATCAATCCTGTTGCATATTCAATTTGATAGTCTTTGTCCCTAACGAGTAGCTGCCCTGTTGTTATCGTAATTTCTTCACTATTCGGGAACACAGGTGTATATTTGAGTGTCCATTCATTTTTTTCTGTTTTTAATTGAATTGTCTCAGATTTCTCAATCACAGAAAAGGTCGGCAAGTCCAGTAA
Source organism: Candidatus Poribacteria bacterium (assembly GCA_022824835.1). GTDB lineage: Bacteria > Poribacteria > WGA-4E > WGA-4E > WGA-3G > MSPOR6. The sequence continues at coordinate 9,432 of JAJDZB010000026.1, forward strand.
AGGTATCGCCAGTAAAGATATAGACTCTTGCGTTTTATCTTGAGCATCTGCAATGGTCAAGTAAAATAGTTGCGTAGAAAGCAAAAAAAAAGAGAGTATGAAAAGTTGGATTCTTGTCAATCTTGCCATCCATTTACGGGCAATGAACTGCCCTACTACAAACGATTTCTGTGAAACTCATTCTGTTTTCTCTGCATCTTTTTTGTATATGACACGGAATACCTTTATATTACCCGCGTCCATATCACTTACATAGACATTACCTTTCGTTGAAACAGCGATTCCACAGGGATTTAGCAATGACTTATCAGAGAACTCTAAAATTGCCTTTCCGTCTGGTGTGAAAATCTGAATTCTACGATTACCACTGTCAGTAATATAGAGGTAATTCCAACCGTCCAGGGCAATGCGTTTCGGGCTTCGGAATTGTCCAAGTGCGTTGCCTCCTTCACCCCAGAAGTGAATAGGATTCCCACTGAAATCATAACTCTTGATGCTATTATTGCCAGAATCAACAACAAAAACTGTATTATGGGAATTGACAACAATGTCAGTCGGATTCCAGAACTGTTCACGGCTGCTACCGAAACTCCCCATAGCAAACACAGGTGTTAGATTTCTGGTAAACTGAAGCCATCGGTGATTGTGAGTATCAATTGCGTAGACATCTCCGTTTTTACCAACATCTATCCCCTCTGGACTATCAAACTCATACGTCTTGAGAGTTGTTGTGAGAGGATAAAAGATGCGATTCACCAGATTGCAATACTGAATTCTGTCGTTTCCTGTATCTGCCACAAAAAGCGTGTCTAAGTTAAGGGCGACATCATTTGGAAAATCAAACTCACCCTCGCGCCATCCATAACTTCCGTATTCAGTAATGAAAAATCCATTAGTGTCTACAACTTGTACCCTGTTATTTCCAGCATCCGCTACGTATAACTGTTGATATGCATCAAGAGCTAAACCCATAGGCATCAGAAATTCTGCAGGTCCTTGACCTATTCTACCTATTGTCTTCGTATATTGGACACCTAAAATTGGGGGTGCTGATCTTTCGCGGTTGGAGGGAACAATGTCCAGATTGGGGGCAATGGGAGGACGAGACGAATCTATACCGTTAGGTTCTGGTACAACGCAACTCACTAAACCGAATAGAAAAACAAGTATGAGAGCGGATCCACAATGCGTTAACTTTTTCAATGTCCATTTAGCGTAATATGAGGAATACCCGAGAAAACAAACGTCAAGAAACCAAAACAGCACTAACTGGACTTTATTATCGCTGTACTCTAAATCTAAAAGTGAACGTGGTTTGTTGCTCATTGAATTCACTTGTCACACCTGGAATAACAATACGTAGATTTTTGGATTTTAGACTCCGTTTTGGAAAGTATATTGGAAAACGAAGCGTTCTTTTTGGCATAACATTTGTTTTCTTCAGATCCTCAGAGGGTAAAACGGCGTGATCACCTTGTATGGAAATTGTTCTATCCCAACGGAATACTTCTGCAGCGAACTCAGGAGGAAATTTCGGCTTGTCGTTCTTTTTTATATGAAATGCTTCCTGAGCCTTACTGAGTTGTTTTACAATATTACCTGCTTGGTCTTGCATCCAGAATTTTTCCTTTTCAAAACTGATCCAATGACCGGTGCGGTTGTGGATAAGAACCCCAAATGCATCAACGTTTTTTATGTCATGGAGCGGAACTACCATAACAACGATTCCATTTTTCTCATAAATAACGGTACCTGACTGCGGCATAATTGTTGCATCTGGATCAAATACCGGAACAATTCGCTCTGGTCGGATTAGATCATTTGTAAAATTCCGTATACTGCCACATCCAACAATTGATGTCATCAGCACTAACAAGATAATTATGTAACTGCTCCGTTTCCTTATGAGTGTATTCTTCATGCTATTATATTCTGTTTTTTTGCTGTATCCATTTTTATTGTCCATCCTCTAAACCGTTCCTTTGTAGTTATATGCCAACATTGCCGCACCAACAAGTCCAGCATCATTGCCTAATTTTGCTGGTACAATTTGCATTTTACCGGGTATGTCCATGACACGTTTGTTGAATTCTTTACGAATGTGTCGAAAGAGCAAGTCCTCCCCTGCAGCAGAAATACCACCACCGATAACTGCAAGTTGCGGGTTAAGTATATGTGCGATAGAAGTTAATGCTACACCGATGAGTCTTCCAGTTTCTGAGAATATCTCACGGGCAAGTTCGTCACCTGCTGAAGCAGCGTCCGCGATCTTTTTCGGTGTCAATTGTTCAGGATTCATGCAAGTTTTTCTGCCAGCGACAATCTGTTCTTGTGTCCTTTCAACAATGTGTCTGGCACCAGCGTACGCTTCAAGACATCCTCGGTTTCCACATCCACATTTGCGTCCATCAGGTTTAACAATCGTATGTCCCAATTCACCTGCTGTATTCCAGTTTCCGTGATAAACTTGTCTGTTTATAACGACACCGCCCCCAACCCCTGTACCGACTGTTAGTCCAACTATGTTGTCAAAGCCGACACCAGCACCATGGTGCAATTCTCCTAATACCATAACATTTACATCATTGTCAATATAAAGGGGAAGATCTACTCCCTTTAGTTCTTCATTGACGTAATCCAACAATGGAATATCACGCCAACCTGGAAAATTCGGTGAGAAGTGGACAATGCCACTCTCCGCAATAATGAGACCCGGTGATCCTAAACCGATACCGATGATCTGCTCACTGCATACAATCGGTGGGCCCGTTTCATCTGCAACCGAAATGACCTGCTTAATAACACCAGCGATTCTTCTGGCTATTGCTCTTGCCCCTTCATTCACCTGTGTGGAAATAACCGTGCGACAAGAAAGTGTGCCATCTTCTGCTAACAATCCAGCTTTTATGTCAGTTCCGCCGAGATCAATTCCTATGCTGTATTTCATTTAGTCCTATGTGTTCCACCTAATTCGTGCCCCATCTCCAATGTTACATACGTAGATATCTGGGTCAATTTTAGTACGTTTCAGATATTCTGTCATAATTCGTTCACTGAACTGACCTACTGAGGCTTTCTTAACTAAGTTTACAGTACATCCACCAAATCCTGCTCCTGTCATTCTTGCACCTATGACACCATCCGTATTCTGAGCAATCTCTGTTAGGGTATCTAATTCATGACAACTCACCTCATAATCATCCCGTAATCCTTCGTGTGAAGCGTTCATTAGATGTCCGAAGGTGTTTAAATCCCCTTTTGTGAGAGCAGATACAGCATTTTCCACACGGACGTTTTCTTCAACCACATACCTACACCTTTTTTGTGTAATGTGTGGAAGTTCTGCTTCATACTTTTTTAGGTCTTTCAACGTTACATCTCGTAACGAGGATATATCAGGTTTCCATTTCTGAAGTATCTCAACACCTTTTTCACACTCAGCCCGTCTCTTATTATATTCTGAAGAAGCAAGCTCCCGTTTGACGTTTGTGTTGCAAATTACAAGTAGTATATCCTTAAGGTAGAGCGGAACATGTTTGTATGCTAAGGATCGACAATCTAAAAAAAGTGCATGATCAGATTTCCCTAAGAGTGATATGGTTGGGTCCATAATGCCACAGTTTACGCCCGCGTATTCATTTTCTGCACGTTGACATAACGCTGCCAACTTTGTCGCGGGAATATCAAGCAATTCTATCGCATGATTTGCCAAAACATACTTTGACTGGATATTTGTATCATTTACCGCTAAGCCACATACACTTAAAAAAGAGAGTACTGAAGCAACTTCAAGTGCAGCGGAAGAACTTAAACCTGCTCCAATCGGTACATCTCCTGTTATCAACGCAGACATACCATTTTGCCTAAGACCGAGATCCTTCAAAACAAGGTCTTGTAGAAGGTGAGCAACACCCCTAAGATAGTTACTCCAAACAGGAAGATTGGTATCTGCATCTGTGTCAAGACTAAATTGGCAGGTTTCATTAACATCTAAAGCATGAAGGTGCACCTTTCTATCATTACGTTTACTGCCAACAATATGGATATACCTGTCAATTGCAACAGGAAAAACAAAACCATCATTATAGTCAGTATGTTCACCTATTAGGTTGACTCTTCCGGGGGCAGATGCAATGAAGTCCGGAGTATTCTTAAAACGTTCCTTGAATTCATGTGATAGTTTTTTGCGATCCATGGATACACCTTTCTGTATTGATGTTTCTTCCCAATTATACCTTAGTTGTCAATAATAACAACTGTAGCAGGTGTTTTTACGGTGCCCCAATCTATTGTGTGGTAAAGGCGAAAAATCTCAAAAACCGTACTAAAACTTCATGCATCTCAGGACGGGGTACATAACAATCAACACTGATATCAGGAACACTTATGTTAGAATCTCGACTTTTTTCAGGCAGGAGTTGTTCCTCAGGGGCATGCAATGCTGGTTGTGGATGAAATCGTGCAGTATTATCCGATTGGGAAGTACACTCAGCAATAATGATTTCTCCTACAGGAAGGTGTGTTGTCAATTTTCTTCTCTCTGTTTCTGTTAGCACGGTCAAGTGTGGTATCGTCTGTTCCGCTAACGTCTCTAACTTTAGTAACAATGGCACTATATCAGCAAAGGACACTTCTGTCTCAATTGGACTTGCTGTAAAAACGGAGAGAAATGGGATTGAGTTTGTTATAGCACTCTCTATGGCATTAGAAAACATCTGAAGATGCTTTCTCAAAAGGGTAGAGGCTGGGTTTAGAACAAACAGACTCACAGGGTATTCGTCAACGGTTTCAACAATTGTTAGGACATCACATTCAGTATCTTCACTCTCATTGATATTCATATCATCAATATCGGAAGATAGTTCACCGAGAAGCAGTCTTATACGATTTTCAACTGATAAAGGGAAAAGTACTTTACATTTCGGGCAGATGTATCCATTTCGTTCTAATTCACCCCGAAAAGACACATTGCGACATTGTGGACAATTGTGCCATAAGCCGATACTCTCCTCTTCTATATCCGATGTACGTAGCGTTTCCATAATCTGTTCCATTCTGTTGTGTTCTGCCGTGAATGTTGTGATTTCCTGTCTAAAGAAAACTTGCTATGGCTTCAGCTTCCGTATCATATCGGTCAAATATCGTTACAAGTTTTGCCATTATAATTAGACTTCTGATATTTCCTCCGATATTAAGTAAGACCACTCTACCTTTGTTGCGTTGTATTGATGCGTATGCTGCAACGATGACGCCCAATCCTGAACTATCCATCATCTGCACACGTTCCATATTTAGAATCATATATACAGGTTCACCATTTGCTGAACGAATGTGGTCATCAATGATGTTTTTCAGTGCAATAGTATTTGGTCCAACAAGGTTACCCTCGATATCCAATATTGTTACACTACCTTTATGACGTAGATTAATTTGCATCAATACTCCTTCCCCAAATCATATAGTTTTCGGTTACACACAAGGATTCGTTTTGATTTATTGATTTTCAGTACGTTTCCTATAAGAATGTGCCTATTTCTGTTTGTTTAGTGGTTTTATGACGTTGGATGATTCCTCTTTTTAACCATTCTGACGATGGTTCCGGTTCTATTCTTCGAGTATGCCACTTCATCCATACAGTCTTCCATTATCAAAAGCCCTCTGCCGCTGCTCTTTAATAGATTCTCAGGATCAAGTGGATCTGCGACCTCTTCACGGTCAAATCCTTCACCTTCATCCGTAACCACGATCGTAAGTTTCTCTTCGTCAATGATAAATTCAAAAGTTGCAGTTTTTGTAATGTCTTCCTTATTACCATGTTTGATTGCGTTTGTACCCACTTCAATGACAGCAAGGTTCACATTTACTTGCGCCTCTTCATCAAACTCCATCCTTTCCAGAATATCACTGATGACAGTGTCAAGTAGATAAATCAACTGCATTGTACTTGAGAGAGTCAGTGAGATTCTCCATTGTTGTTTCGCATCCACCTGTTTTGCTCCTTCCTTAGAGAATGCAATGTATCCGTACTTTCTGTGAAACCTAACTGAGAAGTTTCGTCACACTATTCGCTTATTTCTGATTTCTTCATTCAGCGACCTTCTGTTTCCATTATACGTTAGTTGACAACTGTTCGTTTTATTACAACTACAGCGCGATCATCTTTCAGTTGTGTTGTTCCGCTAAAATCCAGTAGATCCGATTGAAGAACTTCACATAAGGTTTCTGCCGATTGATCTAAATTCCTTGAGAGACATTCAATTAAACGGTCTTCACCATAAAAGTCGTTGGGTTTTACGCCTTCGGTTTCGGTCACACCATCGGTGTAGAGAATAAGCACATCGCCAGGAGAAAGTTGACTTGTATCCGATGAAAAAGTTGCAATATCAAATGCACCAATTAACATCCCACCTGTTTCAAGTAACTCGACCTTCGACCGGTTGTGATTAAGTGTGCCTGTCTTATCTTTTCCTGATATGAAGTGAATTGGCGGACAGTGGCCACCGTTGGCATAAGTGAACAGACCCGTGTCTAAGTCTAATATACCGTAAACCATTGTGGCAAATTGCTCCAAGTCAGTATTGTGGAACAGCAATGTGTTGATGCGTTTTAGTACTGTTGAGGGGCTGTCCGTTTCGTTACACAGCAGACGGGAAGCTGTCTGGATCATTACCATTAGTAACGCTGCTGGAATCCCATGACCTTTTACATCTCCTAATACGATACCAATTCGTGTTTCACTTAACGGAATAAAGTCGTATAAGTCCCCTGAAACCGATGTTGAACTTCGGAACATTGTAGCAAATTCGAAACCTGGATAGACCGGCGGTTTATCGGGCAGCAGCTTCATTTGTATCTCTGCTGCTGCTTGCAGATGTGAACCAAGTTCAGCCACACCTTCTTCACTAAAACCTTCACCCATAGCACTGATCAATGGATTGATGTATTTTACAGGACGCGTTCTACCTAAAACAGCATTGATTCTTGCGGATACTTCTCTTAGGTCAAAGGGTTTAGTAATATAGTCGTCTCCACCCGTTTCAAGCCCTTTCAACTTATCCTCGGTTTGGGATTTTGCCGTTATCCACATTACAGGAATAGAGCTTGTGTCACTATCCGATTTTAACTTTTCTATAACCTGTAATCCATCCATATACGGCATCATTACATCAAGTAAAATCAGATCTGGAAGATCGGTCTTCGCCCGTTCCAGACCTTCCATGCCATCACTTGCGGTTATTACATTAAAACCATCGGATCTTAGACTCATTTCCAATAGTGCCAGGATATCTGTATCGTCATCTACGACTAAAATCGTTTCTGTTGATGAATTGACTTTTGATACATATACTGTCTCTGACATATTACCATCCTTATTTCAATATCGGACGATGTGTTTAGGTAGTTCTCAAAATAACATCGTATTTTCATTCCCTGCGTTTATGCTCTGGCTCTATGAAATTAACGGAATCCAGAATTGAAAGTTGCAACCATTGCCATTTTCACCAGTATCTACCCAAATTGTGCCTTTATGTGCTTCTACAAATCCGCGCGCAATTGAAAGTCCTAATCCTGTTCCACCTTGTTCTCTTGTCTGGACGTTCCCCAGTTGTTGAAACTTATCAAATACGTTCTCGCGTTCTTGTTCAGGTATTCCAGGACCCGTGTCAATCACCTCAACATGAACACCATCATCTTCGTCTATCGTGTGATCCGATTCAACCGGACATGCCTTACGCGACATTCTGACAGATACTTTGCCGTTAGTAGGTGTAAATTTGATTGCATTTCCGATTAGGTTTGTTAGAATTTGTCCGATACGTTCTGTATCTCCTGTAAGCTTGGGTAAATCGGATGGTGCGTTCAAATCCAACAGAATCTCTTTTTCATCGGCTTGCGGTTTCAGTTCTTCCAGCCGTTGTTGCGCGATTTCAACCATCTCAACGGATTCCAGTTTCATCACAATACGGCCTGCTTCAATACGTGAAATATCAAGCAGATCGTTAATCATCGTTGCAAGTCTGCGAGACTGACGATGTGCTCTGGTAAGACTCTGTTCTTGCATATCATTGATCTGTCCAACCTTGCCATCCAGGACCAGTGAAATAAAGCCGATGATTGATGTCAATGGCGTACGTAATTCGTGTGAAACCAGGGCTACGAAATCAGATTTCATTCTGTCAATTTCATGTTCTCGAGTTATATCAGCAAAAACATATATCATGCCGGTGAGGTTTCCGTTTTCTGCCGTCGCATCTTCCCCGTTTGTATTGACATCAATTGATTCAAACTGACTTGTAACGACACGCAAGACACGATTTTCATCCTCCTGATCTAAGTTGATTTCTACGGTAGTGCGTGAGTCTTTTCCATATACATTTGCTAATACAGTTAGGTTTGTAGTTCTGATTAACTCTGTAAACCGTTCCGGGAATTCAACTGTCTCGTTATAGTTTAGTAGGTACTTCGCTGCTGGGTTGAAGTATAAAATCTTATCGTTCATATCAACAACAATCAGACCTTCACTAAGACAATCAACGATAGTTGTCATCTGTTGTTCGGCATTAATGAGTTTTTCAACAGCGATTTTCAGATTGCGGTGCATATCGTTGAATTCTTCAGCTAATACACCGACTTCATTCTTGCTGTCAATCGCGATGCTATCCGATTCTTCATCATGCAACCACTGCATATTTGCTATCTGTTTACGGACTTGATCCGTATCATCCTGAATTACCTTATTTGCGTCCTGTCCGATGCGTTTTGCAGTATCAGCGAGTTGCATCACTGGCAGTGAGATGCGTTTTGCGGCAATATAAGCGACAGGTATGACAATCACACATGACAGCAATGTTACCAACAGAACATACTGATTGAGTCTGGCTACACCGATATATGCCTCGGAACTTGGATATGATACAAAAACGATCCAGTTACTGAAATTCTGTTCTCTTTTCCAAGGTGTCCTGTTTAAGATGCGGGTTCTTGCCCATCCATAGACACGCGATTCATTGTTCCGGTCTGTTTCTCCATCAGCTTCATAACCGTGATATACTATCTCTCTTCTCCGCCTTGGTTCACCCCTTCCGTCAATTTGATTTGCATTATCTGCTGCTTCCATTTCCTTTTTTATATGTCTATCTTCGACTCTTGCCTTTTTTGCTTCTATGATTGCTCTTGCAGCGGCATGTTCAATATCAATGTTACTATCTATCTGATATCCGCTGTTTGGTGATGATGCAATGACCTTGCCTGATTCAGATGTCAAAATGGTATAGGTTTTTTCCATGCCAGGACGGGGTTCTACAATACTTGAAAGTTCTGGTAATATTAGAATTGTTCTTAGAACACCAATCACTGACTGATCATTCCTCTCAGGTATTCTGCGGTTGTCTCTGTTCGAAACGGATCTACGGTTGCTACTGTAGATGGGTAAAGAAACAGGAAGAAAGTAAACGTTTTGATCTACGTCAAATTTAACATCTTCAATATAATATTTTCCAATATGATTATTATATGCGTTTTTCCACCAAATTTCAGATTTAACATTCTTTATTCTTTCCGTTGAATCCCGTCTCGGATTGAAATCTAATTCCCGACTGTTGGAACTTATGACATCTCCCATTTTATTTGTAATTATAACCTCAGTTCTATATCTAAATCTTCTAATTCCGCTACGAGCATAAGACTCTAACAAGCGCAAACTATCTTCTAAACGTTGATTTACATCTGCATATACATTTAGATCTCTGTTTGCAGTATTGGAGGCTGCGACTGCGGAACGTAAATTTGGTAATTCAGCTCTGATTCTTCCAATCCTCTCGGATATTGCGCGGTCTATACGGTACAGTTTTTCTCGTGCTAACTGAATTAGTCCGTCCCCTACACTACTTTTTAGGGCATTTTCGCCATATATCTTGATGGTCAAGGCAACAATTAACAACGGTATCAGTGAAACAAGTAGAAATAAGACAACCTGTTGTCCTCGCAATCTCAACTTAAACCAAGAACGTTTCACAGGTTTTTTGCCGTTGTTATATTTTGCTGACATGCCTTACACTCCATTGGGTGTGTAAATATTTTGCCACCTTTTTGGTCAGAAGATACAGCACTCGGAGCAACTATCTGAAACGGCACTCAAAGAGTGCCTACTGCTATTAAAGAGACGGCACTCGGAGAGTGCCTACTACTATCAAAATGCGTTTCGTGCAGCTTCTTCTGATTCGTAAACCTCTAAAATTGATGTAAGTCGTGTTACCTCCAGTACGCTACTCACAGCTTTCTGTGGATTTAATAAGACTAATTTACCACCTGATCTTTGTAATACTTGCAATGTAATTATAATGACACCAAGTGCTGTACTGTCAAGAAGTGGGACGTCCGTGAGATCTATTATCAGGTTGTTATTCCCGTCCTGCAGTTGTTGTTCTATCTCATCTCGGAACTGTGTTACTGTATTGCCTATTATTTTTCCATTAATATGGACAATCGCTTTGTTTTCTGCAAATGTAGTAGAATCAAACATTCCATAAATCTCCTTGACCGGGATGCTATCTTTGACATTTATCGTGTAGAGAAGATGCAGTAAGTGGTGTAAAATAGAAGTACTTTCACGCTAATTTCCACTATCAATACGACCTATTATGATATATGAACGATTAAGGTGCGCAATGTTGGATTTATGCACGTTTCTAATTTCTGCCCTAAACTCCTTTAATGTCTTCTCACTCTGATGAATTTCTCGTTCTGTCTCCTTGGATTTATATGCTATCCATCTACCGGTCGGCTTTAGCATCGGCACACAGTATTTGACAGACTTATCAAGAGATGTGATATACCGCGTCAAAACCCAATCATAAGAATTCACAAATTGATCATCTTGCACACAAATTTCAGCACGGTCTGCACAGACCTTAATAGAACTATCAAACCCTAACTGAGAAATCAAAAATCTAAGAAATGCTACTTTCTTATGAGATACTTCAATAAGGGTTAGTTTGATATCTGGAATATATATTTTTAGTACAATTCCTGGCAATCCTGCTCCTGTACCAATATCAACAACAGAATCTCCGGTCCGGATATTGCAATAATTCAGAACGCTTACAGAATCAAGAAAATGTCTATAAATGATTTCAGAATCTTCAGTAATTGCTGTTAGGTTTGTATGTGTGTTCCATCGCAGCAATTCTGTTCGGAATACGGTTAACTGATGAATCTGTTTCAATTGCAACGGGAATCCGTGTTTAGAGAATTCATCTTGAAGAAGTTGACAAAAATGTTCCTCCATATCTTATTTCTAAATCCTAATTTATGTCATAACACTATAACAATCTACCGACCATGCTGATGTAGCATCACCATAAGTATTGAAACATCTGCAGGAGAAACACCGGGAAGACGAGATGCCTGTCCAATGGATGCTGGACGTATCTTCTCAAGTTTCTCACGGGCTTCCGTTTTCAAACCACGCACATCTACATAGTTAAACGTATCTGGAATTCGCAAGTTTTCAAGTTTTTTAAACTGATCTATTTGTCTCTGTTGTCGTTGAATATAACCGTCATATTTTATCTGTATTTCAACTTGTTCCGTTACTGCTGGATGTAGCAGATCGGTAGCTGGTGCCAAGCGAGAAATGTGCTCATAGTTAAGTTCTGGCCGTTTGAGTAAGTCAGCTAATAACGTCGGCTGCTTTAGCGCACCTGTTTCCACTATACTACGCAGCTTCTCAATTGTAACCGCGTTCGGTGTTAAACGGGTTGCATCCAAACGTTTGAGCTCAGATGTGATAGCGTCTTCCTTCATTTTAAATCTTCTGTAGGCTTCATCATTTACCAAGCCAATACCCCTTCCGATGTCTGTCAATCGGAGATCCGCATTATCTTCCCGCAATGTTAACCTATATTCAGCGCGAGATGTAAACATACGATACGGTTCACGAATATCTAACGAAACCAGATCATCAATTAGAACTGCGATGTATGCTTGGGATCTGTCAAGGATAAGAGGTTCCTTAGCTTTTACTTTTAAGGCAGCATTGATGCCTGCCATTAATCCTTGCGCTGCAGCTTCCTCGTAACCGGTTGTGCCGTTGAGCTGTCCAGCAAAATAGAGTCCAGGAACATTTTTCGTTTCAAGTGTCGGTTGGAGTTGCGTAGCAGGTGCAAAATCATATTCTACCGCGTATCCAAAGCGCATAATCTCAGCATCCTCTAATCCTTTTATGCTATGCACCATATCTACCTGTACATCTTCAGGTAAACTCGCGGAAATACCGTTTAGGTAAATCTCATCTGTATCCAATCCTTCAGGTTCAACGAAAACCTGATGCTCTGTTTTTTCTGCAAAACGGGTAACCTTGTCTTCTATTGAGGGGCAGTACCGAGGACCGATGCCAACGATGCGACCACTATACATCGCGGAACGGTGAAGATTTTCTCTAATTACTTCGTGTGTTTTTTCGTTGGTGTAGGTGAGGTAACATGGGACTTGTGGCTGCGTAATCTGTTCAGTAGAAAATGAGAAGGGAAGCGGATCATCATCACCCGGTTGTATTTCCATCTGGCTGGTATCAATAGAGTGTGCATTGACTCGTGGCGGCGTGCCAGTTTTTAGCCTACCGATTTCAAAACCGAGGTGTAGGAAACTTTCAGAAAGTTTCTCGGCAGCAGATTCGCCTGCCCTGCCAGCACTGTAAGATACATCTCCGATATGGATTGTCCCTCTCAAGAAAGTGCCTGTCGTTAGGATTACAGTATCCCCATAGTAAGCTGTCTGTGTTTGGCTTTTTATCCCAATGCAACGTCCATTTTCGGTTAACAATTCTTCTACCAGGACCTGTTTGATGTCAAGGTGTTCCTGTTTTTCCAGAACGCGTTTCATCTCATCTTGATATGCCTTTTTGTCTGCCTGTGCGCGACTTGATCGTACCGCCGGACCTTTTTTGGTGTTCAAGCGGCGAAATTGGATGCCGGTTTTATCAATGTTCTTTGCCATCTCACCACCCAGCGCATCAATTTCCTTAACGAGGTGCCCCTTCGCCAGACCGCCAATGGCAGGGTTGCAAGACATCTTAGCAATCGTATCCAGATTGATGGTTACGACGAGTGTTTCGCAGCCCATACGCGCAGCAGCGAGTGCCGCTTCACACCCCGCATGACCTGCACCAACAACAATAACATCGTATTTTTTGTGATATGTATTCATGATTTGCGTCCTACTTCCGGACCAACTGTCGGTCATCTTTTAATGCCTGTAACTCCTGGAAAATCAGCAATAATTACATCTGTTGGTTTTAGGGTGTCCACGCGTCCCATTCCTTACCGATAACATTATACCACTTTTTAAAGAAAATACGTCAATCTTTTATCTGTTTCCAATCATGTTACCGCACTTGTATTCGGTTTATAGTGAACTTTGATATAACTGCGGCACTTTGATAAACCTGTTTTGGAAAATAACGAACAATAAAAATTATAGCACAAACTTTTAGTTTGTGCATATTAATCCGCAAACAAAATGAAGTTAAAGTATTAAATATGGGCAATATTTTATTTTTTCCAGACCCGATAGGTGCGGTTTCCTAACCGCACCATAAGCGTCAATTTAGGGAGAATTACGCTATAAATCCCAGGCCGGTAGGTTCGGTTTCCTAACCGAACCATAGGTGTCAATTTTAGAAAATGCCTAGGCTATTGTGAACACCTCTAAGGTGCATGGTTATTGAGATTATGCCTCTTTAGTCCCGTAGGGACGGAATGTTTATAGAAAAACGTTGAAACCACCCTCTTTAGTCCCGTAGGGACGATATGTTTATATGTTGCAGTTAGTACAAACAAATCGTCCCTACGGGACTGAAGATCAAGGGTTACACATTCTTCTATAAACATATCGTCCCTACGGGACTAAAAAGCCGTGTTCAATCGTGATCTATAAACAGATCGTCCCTACGGGACTGAAGATGGTTCGGTACCTGTATTCTATAAACAGATCGTCCCTACGGGACTGAAGAACATTATTCAAAATCAGAAATCCTTAAATTGACGCCTATAGTGCGGTTTCCTAACCGCATCGGGTATCTCCACGAATTACCCAAATTATTATTTTAACTTCATATAACTTCACTAATAGAACAGAGCAGCCCCAGCGGGGCGACAGGTATATAGAAATGCAAATATCCAATAATCTTTAGCCCCAGCGGGGCGACAGGTGTATAGTTATGCTTGATGTTCCATTATTTTGCCTTTCTGTTTCTGATAAAAACGTCAAGTTCCCAGACCGAGTATATTATACCACTTTTTAGAGAAAATACGCCAATCTTTTATCTATTTCCTATCAATGGACAGCACTTGTATTCAGGGGTGTGTAAAGTTTTGGCACAAGTCTCAATTCGGTATTACTTGCGATCTTAGTAGATAAATGGCTTATGTGTCAAATTAGCGATTCCCAAGACCATGCCTGTAGCACATTCATCCTTGATTGTGCTATCTTTCTACAACAACCATAAGCATCAATTTAAAGATATTCCCTCTTCTTGTCAGGTTATATATAAAACCGATTTTATCCTAATACCTGTCGCACCGCTGGTGCTTAGGTTTTCGTGGGATATGTATTCTATACACCTTCCGCACCGAAATCAACGCTATGAATGCGCGTATGGCATTCAGCCAAATCAACGCCAAAGGCGCGTATGGCATTCAGCGGGTGCTGATATGTGATTATCCAAAGCCTCAGAGAGGCGAAAGGTAATAGCCGACATTGATCCAACCCATAGCAAGCCCCAGAGGGGCGAAAGGTGTATCAAACACACTAACGTTATTCACTAAATTGACGTCTATAGTGACAAAGACTTTACACACCCCTTTTAATCTAATTCCTATCAAAAGGACTGCACTTGTATTCGATTTAATTACTTCATAATTAACATTTTACGCGTTGCCGTAAAATCGCCTGCGGTGAGTGTATAGAAATAGACTCCGCTTGCCACAGGTTCACCGAGTCTGTTTTTCCCATCCCAATATGCCGCACGACTTTTGCCTTGATAGATCCCAATAGGTTGATGCCCTAAGTCTAACAACCTAATCAATTTACCATCTGCAGCATAGATAGAGATTTTCACATCCGCAGACTTAGCAAGCTGATAAGGTATCCATGTCTCTGGGTTGAATGGGTTTGGGTAGTTTGCGAACAACTGAGTCTCTTTCGGTGTCAATGCTGCCAAGAGTTGCTTTAGGTAAAGAATGCCTCGTTGTGACATTGCATCTGTCAAGTTCAGTTGCTGTGCATCCGTGAGCCATGCTTGCACATCCATCGTTGATAGAATCTCAATCTGCTTTTGCGTAAACACTGCAGGTGCAGCTGCTGCATCTCCTAACGCGCCAGCAACAAGCACGAGGTCAGCGATGTTTACCACGTTATCACCGTTTACATCCGCGCTGTTTTCACCTCTTTTCCCTATCTGTCCAGCGACGAGTACCAGATCCGCAACATTCACAACACCATCGCCACTGACATCTCCCACAGCACCAAGCACCCGTGCATTTTCAATAGCAGGATAAAATATTTCTCCGCTATTGCTGGAAAGAATGACATCAGACAGCGAGAGTGCAGAGTGTTTGACAACGACTACTTCAAAGGTGAGCGTTGCGAGAATTCCATCTCCATCGTGTTCTTCAGTGCCAGATGTTGATACCAACGTAACCTTATTCCCTTCAATTTTAGGCGGTGCGAAAAAAGCGTTGGCAGGTAGATAACTCCCAGTGGTACTCGCTACATAACGGAGTGCGGTGGAATCAAACGACACGGATGCCTGATAACCAGCAACATGTTCGCCACCGACGATAGCGAGATTGACAGTCATTTGTGCGCCAACAACAGGGGGCACCATAGTGGAAGGTGTAAAATGAACCATGGGCGTGGGCTTTAACCACCATAAGCGAATGGTCTTGTCATTACTCCCACTCGCCAGTCTTCTCCCATCTGGACTGAACGCTACACTCCAGACAGGACCCGTGTGTTCTTCAAGTGTTGCTATAAGTTCACCAGAGACACCATCCCATAAGCGAACGGTATTGTCAGAACTTGCACTCGTCAGTCTACTCCCATCCGGACTGAAAACTATATCGTAGACATAACCCGTGTGTCCTCCAAGCGTTGCTATAGGATTACCAGTGACCCCATCCCATAAGCGAATGGTTTTGTCCCTACTCGCACTCGCCAGTCTACTCCCATCAGGACTGAAAACTACACTATTGACATCACCCCAGTGTCCTCTATACGTTGCGATATGCCTACCAGAGACACCATCCCATAAGCGAACGGTATTGTCCCCACTCGCACTTGCCAGTCTACTCCCATCAGAACTAAAAACGACATCATTGACAAAACTCGTGTGTCCTCCAAGCGTTGCTATAGGATTACCAGTGACCCCATCCCATAAGCGAATGGTTTTGTCCCTACTCGCACTCGCCAGTCTACTCCCATCAGGACTGAAAACTACACTACGGACAATATGCGTGTGTCCTTCAAGCGTTGCTATATGATCACCAGAGACACCATCCCACAAGCGAATGGTATTGTCATTACTCCCACTCGCCAGTCTACTGCCATCCGGACTGAAAACTACACTCCTAACAAGAGCCGTGTGTCCTTCAAGCGTTGCTATATGATCACCAGAGACACCATCCCATAAGCGAACGGTATCGTCCGAGCTTGCACTCGCCAGTCTACTGCCATCCGGACTGAAAACTACATCAGTAACAGGCTCTGTGTGCCCTCCAAGGATTTTGTATGGAACATATTGCGCGAACGCGGTCTGTGATCCAAAAATCAGTAATGATAAGATGGCTAAAGTTATGATAGATTTTAGAAGGACTTGGACACGCTGTCCTGGTGAGGTTAGAAAATCTCGTCTACCGAGGATCAAGAAACATGCTTTTTTCATAAGTTTTCCTTTCAATTTAATTTGGTTTTACTCCATGAACTCATAGCGAGTAACATCTAAGCAATTGTACTGCGTATGTAACAAATTAGGTTGCAGTAGGGTAATTAGTATTAAATAACTAATTTAAACGTATAAATGTCTATAAGTGACTATTGATTATCACATATATTTCGGTAAAAAGCAAATTAAATTCAAAAGCATGTATAATTAAGGTTTATCAGGATGTGTACTGCCAGCGGAAATTTAGACCACTATCTTAGACAAGATTGTGATATAATTACAATCTAATTGAAAGGAGAAATCCGATGTAGGTTTTACTCAATATGAGTACCATGTTTATTGCTTGGGTAATTTCTGATATATTATATCTGCCTAAACAGTTTTAATTTCGTACAATATCAGGGATTCAGAGCCAACCTGTCGGGTTTCGCTGCGCTCTACCCGACCTACAAATCACTGCCTAAACAGCAGAGGGTTGTTCCTGGATCACAGGAATCACATAACTCCGGATCGACACACCGTCAATCGCTTCTGTTTCTACCCGCGGATCTGGTTCTTTCCGATGATCAAAGACGACATAATATCCTTCCAGACTGCCCTCTAACTTAAGATATGCGGCGAGCTGCTGCTTGCCTGCGTTATAACGGTGCTGCCCTTCCCAAATCTTGGTCTCAATGATGTACTTTCGCTGTTTAAAAGTGATAAGCAGATCCATCCTGCCTCGTCCGGTGGGCACCTCAAGGAACATTGCCCCGCCTATAGTCCGTACAAATTGGTCGAGATAGGCAGAGAGGAGATATTGTCCAATAAACTCTTGCGGGGTTTCTGGCACCTGAAGGATCTTGTACCCCGCGCGCGCAATAAAATCCTTGAAGTTATCAAGCAGGCGTGTCATCGCAATATGTTTATCATGGGTGAGATAATCCGAAAGGTCTGGATGGGTATTTTCAGGGAAGTACTCGTTCTCCAGTCCGTTAATTAACGGTTGGAATACTTGGATGATACACTGCTGATAAATAGGATTAACAATCTCACACATGCCATCCGTGCCCTCGGCAATGATCCCATAAGTCGCGAGTTCACTGATGTGGTCATTGTATAGAATAAAGGGGATGCCTTTGTCGTAAGAGGCGATTCGCATGAGGAGGGTTTCAAACCGCTTGTCTCTCCGGATGTTTGTTACCAGATGTGTCAGGTTGGTGTTCCGTTCCCTAATAAGTTGCGAGTGTGCTTTTGAGAAATGCTCAATGGTAATCGGTTCGGTTTTTGAAATGTCCAACTCCACTGTAAGTATCTGTGCAAACCGATTGACGAGGAACGGTTGTCCGGCGGTCTGTTTATGAATGGATTCTATGACCTCTGACGCGAAGACTTGACCGACTTCGTCAGTGTACTGTTGAAGGAGTTCTTGTACCTGTTCAAACGTGAAGTTCGGCAATTTGAACTCATCTTGTATATTGAACGGGGAAACAGACCTATCATAATCAAGCTGCGCGATGCTCTTAACACCGACGATACCGACACTATGAGGACAGTGCATCTCATCAGAGAGATAAATCTGACGGAGTGTATACAAGAAATCGCTTACCACAGTTTGTGGAATACCATCAAATTCATCTATGAGAAGCACAACCCTTTTGAAAGGGGGTACATCTCTATGATCATCGCTGTCCAGAAAACTTTCAAGGTTCTCAAAGAACACTTCCATCGATAAATGATCGGTCAGGGTAGTGTTCTCCAAAAATTGGGTCAATGCCTCAGAAGGCGCGCCTCCGCGTTTACGGAATACATACTTGATTTGTCTCTGAATTATGTAAAAAAGTCGTTCATAAAAAGTGGCAGGTTCGGCATTCCGCAGCATTTGGAAATCCAACTGGATCGGAAAATAGGTTGGCTCTTTTGCTGTGAGTGCGTCAAGTGCGAACCGGAAAAAAGTGGTCTTGCCGGTTTGGCGAGGGGCGAAAAGAACAACATACTTGCCTTCTTTGATGCGATTGATGAAATCGGTGATCTCCGCCGTACGTGACACAATATAATTAGTCTCAGGTGACACGCTCCCTTGGGTGCCAAAACTTCTCATTTCTTTCCTCTCTAAAGCCCTTCATAAATGATATTGACAACCAGTTTTCCCACAATTTCTAAACTTTTCGGACTACATTTGTCCACTGTATCCTCAAGTGTATGCCAATACGGATAGTCAAAGTCAATGATATTGACCATCGGTATACCTACTTCAATCAATGGCACATGGTCATCCATAATCGCAGGACCTATTCTATATTGAAATGGTGCTAATCCTAATTCTATTGCACGCTTCCAGATTGAGTCTGTATATTCACGGTTTGCAACCCAAGAGTACTGTTCAATGGGAATCTCTAAGTCCTTATCTCCAATCATATCCAAAAGGATTCCGTAATCAGGCTTCCATTTGCCCATGTTCTTTGCAAAGTAACGTGACCCGAAGAACATCTGGTCTGTTGACTTTCCGTAATCTTCCCCGTCAAACAGAACGATTACAATTCTTCGCGGGGGTGGTTTCAATTTGAGGATACGAGCGATTTCAAGTAAGACTGCTACACCCGAAGCACCATCGTTGGCACCAAGTATCGGATTAAGTTGCACAGCTTTATCCGGCTCTTTATCAGCAATCGGACGAGTGTCCCAATGCGCTGCTAAAAGCAGTGTTTCACTATGACTACTGCCAAATTCTGCAATGATGTTGTTCATGTGCAGTGTCTTTCGTTGCTTTGGAATACCGAAAGAATCTACTGCGGCTGTGAAAGGTTGTAGTGAAACAGTATCCGTATATTTCTTCAGTTCTTTGAAAAGGTAATCTTTTGTTTTTTTATGTTCTTCTGATCCAGGGGGGCGGGGTCCGAATTCACACTGTTTTTTCAAGATTTCAAATGCATTATTGCTGTCAAATGTAGTCAATTGATTCTTGTCAACAACATCTTTTTGTGCGGCTACAAGCAAAGATAACATACAGCAGCTTAATATGAAAAAAAAAGAAGCTAATTGTGAGAGTTTCATAGATTAACCACCTGATGTATTTATTGTTAAGTATACCAACAATATGACCACATTATGATTACATAGCGCGCCTGCCTTCAAGAGCCTTTGCAAGTGTGACTTCATCAATATACTCTAAATCTCCACCAACGGGGATACCGTAAGCAATTCTTGTTACAGATACAGGATATTTTTCTAATTGCTGTGTTAGGAAGAGTGCCGTTGCCTGACCCTCAGTGTCCCAGTTGGTGGCAAGTATCACTTCTTTCACGTTATTGTTGTGAACGCGTTTGAACAGTTCAGCCATTCTCAACGAATCCGGACCCACACCATCCAATGGTGACAGAACACCCCCCAGGACATGATATAGACCTTTGTGTGTCTCTGTCCGTTCAATTGCCCAAAGGTCATCTGATTGTTCAACGACACAAATTATCTGTTGATCACGTCTTGGGTTTGAGCAGATATGGCACGGATCTATATCTGTGATAGTACCACAGATACTGCAATCTGACAAGTGTTTTTTAACTTCCAGGATAGCTTCGGCTATCTGATTAGTCTCAAAATCCGGAAGGGTCAGCATAAAAAAAGCTAAACGTTGAGCAGTCTTTGGACCAACCGTAGGAAGTTTTTGGAGCTGCATGATCAACCGCTCCAGAGGTTGAGGATACCCTTGCATGTTTTTGCCTGTTGAAGTGACAGAAATCACCTTGAGCATCAGGTTTTCAGTCTGTCACTACGGAACCGTCGTTATGGAAGTCCAGGAATCTTGAAATTGCCGGTGAGTTTACTCATCTCGTCAGACATCAATTCTTGAGATTGTTGTAACGCTTGATTCACCACTGAGACAACAAGGTCCTCAAGCATCTCTGTATCGTCAGGGTCCACAACTTCCGGTGTAATGCGAAGTGAAACAAGCTCTTGTTGCCCATTGACAACTGCTGTTACCATGCCACCCCCGACGGTTGCCTCAACAGTCTGGTTTGCAAGTTCTTCTCTGATTTCGAGCATACGTTTCTGCATCTGTTGTGCTTGCTTCATCAAGTCATTCATTTTCATAATTATAAATAGATCCAATTCCCGTGTGAGAACTGGAATATCTCCTTATTTTGTTTCTAATATTCTTGCATCAAACATTTCCAGAATAGGTCTAATCTGTTCATCTTTCTCTGCTTGACGTTTCCGCATAGAAGGTGTAGTCTTAACTTCTATATCAGATGGTTCTAAGGTCTCTGTCGCTTTTGGAACTATTTCCGCTTTTACAAGTTCAATGCTAACCTGTCTACCGATGACTTCAGAAAATTTTTCTGCGATCGTTTTCCTGGCATCCTCATCAGCAATGGTAGAATTTCCTAAAGGACAAGAGATTGTTACATGGTTTTCTCTATCAAAACTTGGTACAGCATTTTGGAGCACCCCATGGTTTAACAATGCGGGTAGTTTTGATTTTACCTCGTTCCAAATATCAGATAGTTTATCAGGACTACTTTCAACAATATTAATGGTCTCCAGTTCAGTTTCAGGAATAGGTTTCTGTTCAGTTTCAGGAATAGGCTTTTTAGGTGGAGAATCAACACTCCCGCCATGTGCAGGTATCTCTTCAGACTGCGTAATAGGTGAATCCTGAATCTGCTTAGTTAATGAATCAGGCATACCGCGTTCTACGACACTCTGACTAATACCTTTGATAGTATCAGTATCTAGCTGTCGCGATTGGGACGCTGTGTGTGATGTTGTTTCAATGCTTCCTATCTTCTGCTCAATTTCAATGAGTTTATTAACAATCTCGTCAAGTTTAATACCCTCTTTAATAGCATTTATTTGTACCAACGCGCTCTCAAGTTGTAATTGAACGTAACCGTATTCTTTGATATCTCTGTTAGCATGCATGAGTATTCTTATGATCCGTGATAGCCGCTCAACAGAAATTTCTTGTGCCTTGTCTTTTAGTGTTGGGAGTTCAGAGGATGGTGCTTGAATGAGTTCCCCGAGTTGGTTGTCAATAGCGAGTAGACGCAGGTCGCGGAAATAGGTGATAAGTTGATTTAGACACAATACCAAATCCATTCCTTGCCTGGATAGCTTGTTTAATGTCTGCAGACCTGAAGTAAGGTTTTGTTTGATAATGGACTCTGAAAGCTCGTTGAGCAGGAAACTTGACCCTAATCCTAATGTCTCCTCAACGTTTTCTATTGTCAGCTCTTTGGCATTAGATGAAACGAGTCGCTCAAGTAGGTTTTCTGCATCACGAAGACATCCCTCAGATTGACGTGCAATAAGGGATAGAACCTCATTGTCCGCTGAAATCCCCTCATCCGAGGCAATAAGTTGTAGTCGGGCAATAATTTGTTCTGAGGAGAGGTTACGAAAATCAAAATCTTGGCAACGCGATACAATAGTCTTCGGTATTTTGGAATGTTCTGTAGTCGCCATGATGAAAATCACATGGGAAGGGGGTTCTTCAAGTGTCTTAAGCAGCGCATTGAACCCCTCCTGTGTGAGCATGTGGACTTCATCAATTATGTAGACTTTATATGTATAGGCAGCAGGTGAGAGCTTGACGTTTTCACGGAGGTCACGGATTGTGTCAATCCCCCGATTGGATGCAGCATCCATCTCAATCACATCAAACGAGCTGCCTTGGGTAATCTGATTACACGCGTCGCATGTATTGCAGGGTTCACCTGTGATTGACTGATCAAATTCGGTTTCTTGTGTGGGTTTTAAACAGTTAACTGCTTTGGCAAACAGTCGTGCGACTGTAGTCTTTCCAGTACCCCGGGGGCCCCGAAAAAGGTAAGCATGCCCCAGTCGATTGGATTTGATTTGGTTCTGTATCGTTGTCGTTACATGAACCTGTCCAACAACATCGCGAAAGAATTGAGGTCGCCATTTCTGAGCGAAAACTTCATAAGACATGTTTAAAACCTTAGACAGGCGTGTATTACATTATGTTCACAAATCGGTTTTTTTCTGAGAAAATGGCTATGCACCCAGTGTTGACAAGACTCTCCGGGCGTTGCTTAAGTCGTTGGCTCAAGTCAGGCTACCTTGCGTCACACGAGAAAACTTATCTACCGCTGCTTCCTTCCGGATCTGACGGGGTTTAATAAACTCTCGTTGCTCAAGACCCAACTATCAACGCCACGTGCTTAGGACAGACCCCACAAAGACAGGCCGCCTACTCGGAATTCAGTTCTGCTATAGCGGATTGCAGATATAGGGCACCGCTACCTCCCCACTTAGCATAGCCAAGTCGTAAAACTATTTATACTATGGAAATCGTCGGTTTTGCACAATATACATCTATATCACGTTAAACCGATGTTGTTCATAACAAAATGGCGGAGAGAGTGGGATTCGAACCCACGGTACTGCATAACAGCACACATGATTTCCAGTCATGCCAGTTCAGCCAGCTCCTGCATCTCTCCGAAAAGTTCCACAGTATGGAGCAGACGGGATTTGAACCCGTGACCTCATCCGTGCGAGGGATACGCTCTCCCAACTGAGCTACTGCCCCAAAATTATACTATACACTACAGAACCTAATAAAGCAATATCCAATACCGAGAGTTTTTCTGTAAGAGTGATCTCCGCATTGCGATTTATACCTACGCTCAACAATAGAAACGGAGAGAGTGGGATTCGAACCCACGGTGACTTGCGCCACAACAGTTTTCGAGACTGTCCAGTTCAACCACTCCTGCATCTCTCCTTATATCCTTTAACGCCTATTCTCAAAAAAAGTTCGCAAAAGTACACTACTTTCTTCGGCACAGACACCGCTTAACAACTCTACTTTATGATTGAGCCTCTCATCTTGAACAATGTTGTAAAGTGACCCAGCAGCACCACTTTTTGGGTCTGTCGCACCAAAAACAACTCTTGGAATACGCGCAAGAATAATCGCACCAGCACACATTGGACACGGCTCCAGCGTAACATATAAGGTTGTTTCTGTCAATCGCCAATTGCCGAGTTTCTTCGCTGCTGACTGAATCGCAAGCATTTCAGCGTGTGCAACGGGATTTCCCGACTGTTCACGAAGATTATGTGCAGCGGCAACAAGGTTTCCTTCCTTTATAACGACAGCACCAACAGGTACCTCACCTTTCTCTGCAGCTTGTTGTGCTAATACAAGTGCCCGTTCCATCCAAAAGACATCATCATAAACAATCTGGTTGGATGGTAAAGTGGTTGACACTGTTTTTCAAACCTGAATTTTGATTATTCACAAAATTTTAAAGCGCCTGAGAGGATTCGAACCCCCGGCCTTCTGATCCGTAGTCAGATGCTCTAATCCACTGAGCTACAGGCGCACCATATACAATTTAACGTAAGTTTGATAAATCAGATTTCCACAGGACGGTAGGTTCTGTTTCCTAACCGAACCTTATGCGTCAATTTATTAAACTTACGTTTTAGCACGCTGAACTGAAAGTGCTATTTTTTACATTCAAAAATCATATAAAAAATGATGGCGGAGAGGGTGGGATTCGAACCCACGATGACTTTCGCCATAACTGCTTAGCAGGCAGTCCAGTTCAACCACTCCTGCACCTCTCCATATTGTGTGGCGGTGGGAGTAGGATTCGAACCCACGGTGACTTGCGCCACAACGGTTTTCAAGACCGCCGCCTTCGTCCACTCAGCCATCCCACCATGATTCACAAATTAACAATTCTAATTCTAACATATAATTAAACACTTTGTCAAGTGAAATAGTTACATCTTGTTTTTAATTTGACACTGACACATAATTATGTGATAATCTATATAGAATATTCTAATACTAGCCCTTTAGTTAAAGGTTCAAATAAATTATGATTTTGTAATTACAAAATAGGAGATTGATTAATGAGAATAAGAAATGTTTCACTTTTTGCCTTAATGGCAATAGCATTTTTAATTGTAGGACTTTCAGGTTGTGAAAAGATGACGAGTGTTATACCTCCTGGTGAAACCGAACCCGTTGATATCATAGATGTAACTATCGGTATTGCTCTTGCAAGAACTGGAGATAACGCAGAACCATACGGGGACCCGATGTATCGCGGGCTTGAATTAGCACGAGAAGAACAGAGATTGCATGGTGTCAACTTTAAGTTTTTCGTAATGGACAATAAGAGTACAGTAGAAGGGGCTAAGGACGCTGTTCAGTTTTTGGTGAATCAAGGTGTCCCTGCCATTATCGGCGTTGGCATTTCAACCCATCTTAAAGAAGCTTTCCCCATTGCCCAAGCAGCAGGTGTCGTTGCTTTCAGTCCAATTTCTTCTGCTGCAGGCCTAAGTGGTGAGGTCGGTGATTATGCATTCCGAGCAGGTTTAGCCACAAATATCCTGATACCAAAGGGAGTGATGCAAACGCACGCAGCACTACAATATCAAAGTGCAGCAATTATCTATGATAATACTGATACCTACTCTACAAGCGTAAAAGATGAACTGACAACCGCGTTAGGAACAGCAAATGTTGATATATTGGCTACGGAAGCGTTCGCAACAACCGATACCGACTTTATGACACAATTGACGAACATTAATAGCATGGCTCCTGATGTAGTCTTTGTCGCTGCTCTGTCAACTCAGATGGTTCAAATTATTGAGCAAGCTGACGCATTAGGTGTCTCATCAAGGCTGATTGTTCCTGATTTGACAAAAGTAGAAGTAGATGAATTAGGTGCTGCAGCTGGAAATGCAGTCGCTTTTGCAGGGTGGTCAGAACTTGATGACAGTCCAAAAAATCAAGCTTTTGTCCAAAGTTATATGGATAAACATGGATCTATCCCAAGTCCTTGGGCTGCCCAAGCGTACGCAAGCCTGAATATACTGGCAAATGCAATTGGAGAAGCAGGTTCAACCGAGGCAGCAGCTATTCGAGATGCTTTGGCACAAACCAGTCAATTTGATACAGTCTTAGGTTCATTTTCTTTTGACCCAAACGGAGAGGCGATCTATGAACAGATTGCTGTTCTCACAGTAGGCGAAGATGGCACCTTGCAACCCCTTAGTAGTCAATAGATGTGTCTTGAACGCATAAGCAAAAAGCACCATCAGCTGATGGTGCTTTTTTTAATCTCACAGTTCTTTTTTTACCTTGCTTCAGGGGTCACTTTCAACTTTACTTGTTTCCCATCCCGTATCACAACCACATCAACAGGCTCCCCAACCTTGGCTGCACTAAGTGCATCAGTTAGGTCATAGATATTCTCAATCTTTTTAGTGCCAAATTCTATGATAACATCTCCACCTTTTAATCCGGCTTTTTCTGCTGGACCACCCCCCACAACACCAGATAGTTTTACACCAGCATCTTCGGTTGTATAATCTGGAATTGTCCCCAAATAGGCACGCATTGAAGAGCGACTTCCCTGCTCAGGTGCGTTACGTTCAACCTTCAGATATTCTGGACGGCTATCGGCACTAATAAGGTCAGATACCATCCCGTAAGCCAAACTTGATATACGTTCCAGACCAGCATAATTCAGCGTTTCAGGGTCATCTGAAGGACGGTTATAGTCGTTGTGTAATCCAGTGAAGAAACTGAGAACAGGGACATTTTTTGGATAGAAAGCTGTCACGTCAGTCGGCATATACGGATCTGATTTTAGTGAAAGATTAAGACCAACCAGCATGTTCCTTTTTTCTATAATCTTTGTCCAGATAGGTGAAGAACCTATTCCTTGAAGAACGAGCTTATTGTCACGAAGCCGGCCAACCATATCAAAGTTAATGTATGCTGCAACATCTTCTAAAGGGAGTGTTGGATCATTAACATAATACGTTGAACCGATAAGACCGAGTTCCTCACCGGACCATAGAGCAAAGATGATGCCACGTTTGAACTTCTCCGGATGGTTTTTATGGTCAGCACTGAACATCTCGGCAAGTTTTAGAACGACTGCAGTACCAGAAGCATTATCATCAGCACCATTATGGATCATATTTTTCTCTTCACCTTTTGCCAGCGAACCTACTTCACCGAATCCTATATGATCATAATGACCACCGACGATGATATATTCACTCACATGAGTTGGGTCCGATGGTGGAAGTTTCGCAAGAACGTTATTATCTGTCTTCTTAATCTTTTTCACGCCTGCTGATATCTTAATTTTGACATTGGGGATTGGAAAATGTCCAACAAAATGTGGATTTTCATCGTCAAGACCGGTTTGAACATCCTTAAGGTTTTTCCCCGCTTGTGAGAATAGTATATTGGCAATTGTATCGGAAATAGAACATGCGATGATACCAGCATCAGTGCTACCACTGTGAAAACTCAACGGTATAACCTTACCAGCGTTCTGAGAATTCGGTCCCGCCACAGTCAAAAACGCTTTTGCCCCTTTTTCCTTTGCTTGCACGGCTTTATAACGGATACCTGCATGTTGAATTAATTGCTGTCGTCGTTCACCTTTGACGGCTTCCGGGACATAGCGAAGCGCAACAACGATCTTATCCTTAACA
Source organism: Candidatus Poribacteria bacterium (assembly GCA_022824835.1). Taxonomy (GTDB): domain Bacteria; phylum Poribacteria; class WGA-4E; order WGA-4E; family WGA-3G; genus MSPOR6. The sequence goes on from JAJDZB010000026.1 coordinate 36,859, forward strand.
TCCATGCCGTTGTAAGAATCATAACCTAAATTCGTATCATTAGGCGCGTGTAGACCGTAGCCAACGAAAACAACTTCACCCTCTACATCACCACTGCTCGAAAATGAGAAGGGTAAAAAATCATCTTCTACCATGAATTTAAGCTGCACCTCTGCCCCGTTTGTCTTACGGGTTAGGTCGAAATGATTCTTATCAGGAATGAGCTGACTGCCAGCATTGAATGCGAAAGTTTGGAAAAAGTCACCCTCTTCCCCAGCAGGCTGCAAACCGAGTTTAGTAAATTCTTCAACGATGTACGCCGCAGCGCGTTTTGAACCTTCAGAACCTGTCATTCTCCCTTCTAAGGCATCGTCCGCAAGAAACTCAACATGGCGCTGAATGGTAGTTTTGGTCTCATCAACGAAATCAACAACATCCAGATCTGTATCTATCTGTTGCCCTATCGATTCAGAAATCCTGGTGATGCTACTTCTGGGAGATAGAGAGATTGCTTCTAAAGCAGCTTCATGATTCCAACTTGCCAGATAGAGTTGTGATTGCTTCTGATTGTTACGATTAGATGTCCAACACAAACGACCTCCATCAGGTGAAAAGACAGGAAGACCATCAAATCCATCTGTTGCAGTAACTTGAATAGGTTCGTGTCTACCCATTGAATCAACGATAAAGAGTTCAAAGTTTGAAAAACCGAGTTTATTTGAAGCAAAAATGACATAAGCTCCACTTGGATGAAAGAATGGGGCCCACGACATACTCTTGAAGTCGGTCAGCCGTGTTATCCCCGATCCGTCTATACGCATCGTGTAAATGTCTGCAGTTTTTCCATCTTCTGAAAAGTGCCGCCACACGATGTGTTCTCCATCAGGTGTAAAAAAGGGACCACCATCATATCCAGGTGAATCAGTGAGACGTTTCTGATTTGACCCGTCTGCATCCATAATATAAATTTCACCGAAATAGGAAGGATCAATCTCATACTGTTTTAGTTGTTTCGACGTTAGATCTATCTTCGGATAGGCATCTCGTAAAGAACAGAAAACGATGTATTTACCATCAGGTGAATAGGATCCTTCTGCATCATATCCTTCTGCATCTGTTAATTGTTTGAGGTTGCTTCCATCCCGATTAGTAGAAAAGATGTCCATGGTTACATCATAATCCCAGCTGTAACGTCGTTCTTTTCCTGATGCGCGAAGTTCAAACTCCTCGATCTGTTTAGCTTGTGCAAACGTGTCGTGATGTGTAGAAGCGAATAGTACTTCTTCAGTTCCTGGACGGAAGAATGCACAGGTTGTTTTCCCTATGCCAGGAGAAACACGATGTGACTCACCGGTCAGCAGGTCTAATATATAAATTTGGTAGAAGGGGTTGTCTGTTTCACGTTCACTTTGAAAAATAAGCGAGTTTCCATCCTCAGAAAAATAACCTTCACCTGCCCTTTTACCCTCATAAGTAAGTTGACGTACATTTGTGAGTAACCTGCTCTCTTCTACCTTCTTCGTCTCAGTTTCACTCTCCGTTGCCTTTGGCAATTCTGCATAGCTTGCAAAACAAGAGAAAGTAAAAATGAAAATTATCGCGCAAAGCAGGCATAAATTCCTATTTAATTGCATCTCAATTCCTCCTGATTGTCCTCAAAAACCCTCTAAAGATATTCGTCCGCTTTCTGTCTGAGAAATGCGAGCCCATCCGTGGCAAGCCTCTCTGCACTCGGAGCAATATCGCGCCAGATACATGTCGCTGCAGCTATTTCTTTCACAGCAGGTGTAAAAGATTCGATCACCAACCATCTGTCGTAGTTCACTTTCGCAAGCGCACCGAAAACACCATCCCAATCAACGAGTCCAGTTCCGGGCGTTCCTCTGTCATTCTCACAGCAATGCATGTGATGCAAATAATCACCCGTATTAATTATTGCATCTGCTTGATTCTTTTCCTCTATATTCATGTGAAATGTATCAAGATGAACTTTGAAGTATGGACTATCAACTGCTTGACACAGTTTCACTGCATCTTCTGCAATATTTACAAAATAGGTTTCAAAGCGATTGAGAGGTTCACTGGCAAGCGTTACGCCATGTTTACCTCCAAATTCGGCAACATCTTGTAAACCTTCAACACACCAAGCCCACTCCTGTTCATTCCTACCACGCCCCACCAAATTACCGACTGCACTATACATCGGTCCAACGAGTGTATCAGCACCTAATTCAGCGATAACTTCAATTGTTCGTTTGAGATAGTTGACACCGTTTGCTCTAATAGCCGGGTCTTCATCAATTGGATTCCGATCACCCGCCATGATATTACAACCTATAGTTTCTAAGCCGGTTGCTTTTATTATAGATTGTGTATACGGAATGTCCACCGTTTCTGGATCAAAGATGGGAATTTCAACGCCATCAAAACCCATCTCAGCGACCTGCGGAATTAAATCTGCAGTCTCTTTGTCAAATTTATCTGCCCATAATAATAGATTTACACCAAATTTCGGCATTTTATCTTCTTCTCCTTATCGTCAGTTTTATTCGTAGTTTACCACATTTTGTGATGTTTTTCAACGTGAATGTAAGATGAAAGTGTGCAAAGTCAATCTGCCAATCCAGATGCTTTAGTAAAATAGAAATGCAGCACAATTGGAATCTGTTCAGATTTAGTATCCCCCACAAATTCATAGTCTAATCGCGTCCCCGCTGGCAAAAAAACGGGTTCGCGATAATGGTATATATCGTGCCATTCATCCAGCATATTTATCTGCGTTTCCTTAAGCCAAATCATCTTTATCCGTTCACCGGTCGGTGTGATGGCAACCACCTTTAGTCCCTCTTCACTGGCAACCGTTATAGGTGCCACTGCAAAGACATAAGAATCCTCCTGAAAATGATGGGAATGCTCTACCTTCTGCTCATCTGAATTGTTTTTGCTTGTTCTGCTATCCTCTCTATTCGTAAGCGTGACTTTGTATGTGCGAACAGTACCTGGAACATCAGAAAGATAAAGTCCGATTTTCAAGTTTGTGTGTTCCTCACGATCAGGGCTCTGATAGAGTACATCAAGCGTTATCTTTCCACCCTTTGATAGTAGATGTCCAACTTTATCAGGTAGAACCGTTGGTTGGATACCTGGTCGCCAAACACCGATCCTTACGTCAGGATTGTTCACTGTTTTATTTACATCTTTCTGTTCTATCATATTATCATCTTTTGATTCGATACTTGCAATTATACGTCTTACTAATTTCCAATTATTGGATTTAAAGTCAATTGCACGTATATAAAGGTCTTTGTCAAAATCTGTGTTAATGAAAACTGTGATAGAAGCGTGTTTTCTCGTAGTCTGTTTTCTGAATACAACCTGTTTTCTGAATACAATAGGTATCTCTTTCATAGCATCGGGTTGACCCAGTGTCCAAGTTCTTGGTGATTGCATTGTTTCCGGATCGTCAATTGTTAATCCAGAAACTGCACCCGCTTTCACCCATTTTGTTATCAGTTCAATCTCATTATCCGTGAGTCTACGTTCGTTCTTAAAATCCCCATGACCAGAAACTGTCTGCCATGGTGGCATCACTCGCGTCTGTGTTTGTTTAGCGATTTTATCTGCATACAACTTCACATCTTCATAACCGGTTAATGTAAAGGGAGCAATGCCATCAGGCTGATGACACGACTGACAATGCTTCTGCATAATTGGAGCGATGTGTTCACTGTAATTTATATCTGTCTGTGCGGGTAATTCGGGAAGGTGAATCGTGCAACCGAACGCAGGAGTCTCTTTCACGGGGACAGGCTTTCCTTCAAGCACCGCTAATAGTGCATCCTGCAAGTATTCATGTTTCACACGGGTTACATAACGATTGTCATCAATCGGACCCCGATAGCGAAGCACAGCAGCGGTATCTATTAGGTGTGCTTGCGGTGTCATCGTCGCTCCGAGATGTCGTGCTAAACTTCCATCTGTGTCTTTCACGATAGGGAATGCATATTCTGCCTTCGCGAGATATGATCTTACATCCTCAATTGAATCGTTTTCGTTGGAATACACACCTATAATAGTGACGCCATGTTCCTTATATTTTGCATGCATCCTTTTCAGCCGCATTGCGTATCGCTGTGCCACTGGACATTCAGCCGATAAAAATACAAACACGACAGGTCCCTGCTTCAAGAGATTGTCTAAACGATATGTCGTTCCATTTAGTGCAGTAAAGTCTATGCTGTTTATTTTAGTATCAACACTAATAGTGTTTGATTTAGTAGATGCTTCTTGAATAACACGGTGTTTCTTCGGTATCGTATATTCTTCTTGTGCATATACCGAAATTTGTAGGGCTAAAATGAGAATATAAAGAATGCATCTGAGTGGCATGGATTGTATTGTATAGTGAAAGCGTTGTGTAGAGTGTTGTGTTTAAATTATATAGAAAAAACTCCCATTCGTCAATAGGAATTTCGCATGTATTCGAATGGGTGTGTAAAGTTTTTGCACAAGTCTCAATTCGGTATTACTTGCGATCTAAGTAGATAAATGGCTTATGTGTCAAATTAGCGATTCCCAAGACCATGCCTGTAGCACATTCATCCTTGATTGTGTTATCTTTCTCCAACATTCATCTTTCATTACGATTGTCCGCGCACCATCTATCTTGATCCTGCTGTAGCACATTCATCCTTGATTGTGCTATCTTTCTCCAACCATAAGCGTCAATTTAAAGAAATTCCCTCTTCTTGGCAGGTTATATAAAACCGATTTTATCCTCATACCTGTCGCACCGCTGGTGCTTAGGTTTTCGTGGGATATGTTTTCTATACACCTTCCGCACCGAAATCAACGTTATGAATGCGCGTATGGCATTCAGCCAAATCAACGCCAAATGCGCGTTTGGCATTTGTCGGGTGTTGATATGTGATTATCCAAAGCCTCAGAGAGGCGAAAGGTATATAGCCGACATTGATCCAACCCATAGCAAGCCCCAGAGGGGCGAAAGGTGTATTAAACCCACTAACATATTTCACGCAATTAACGCCTATTGCAGAATACGCGTTGGTATTCTGCATTGGTTAGTAAACCGAACCTGCCGGGCGGGACGCAAAGGACAAATTATCCTGGAAATCCTACTTATCCTGAAAATCCTGGTTCAGACAAATAGAGTGACAAAAACTATACACACCCTATTCGAAATGCACATTTGAAAATATGGTGCAGATGTGGTATACTTAGAAATATGAAGAAAACAATAGTTAAGCAAACTACCAGTTTTAGAGATGACCTATTAATTGACCTAACAGATATAGAGTTCGCGATGTATTATATCGAGGCAGCCTTAGTGGACTATAAGGAGGATGGTAACGTAGAGTCGATCTGGATGGCACTTCGTGATGTTTTAGAAGCACAAGTTGCAGTTTCTGAACTATCCAAAAGAACGGGAATTGATGCTGAAACACTTTCAGATTGCCTCTCTAACGAGGATGTCCCGCGGTTAGATCTGCTCAACATTATCTTGAAATCATTTGAAGGTCAATTGGCGGTTGAACCTTGCATAAACAAAAGGATTACACATCATGGCTGTTCTTAGATGGGGTATACTCGGATGCGGTAATGTCGCTGAACATAAAGGCGGTCCACCTTTATATTCTGTTGATAATTCAGAACTCATTGCAGTGATGCGCCGGGATCAAGCAAAGGCAGAAGATTTCGCTGAAAGACATGGTGCAAAACGCGCCTATACGGATGTAGATGAACTTCTGTCAGATGATGAAATCAATGCGGTTTATATCGCAACTCCACCACATCTCCACTGTGAACAGACTATCCGTGCTGCCCGAACAGGTAAACACATCCTCTGTGAAAAACCGATGGCAATGTCTGTTACCGAGTGTCAACAGATGGTTGATGCATGCAGTGAAGCAGGTGTTACCTTGATGCTCGCTTACTACCGAAATCACTACCCAAATGTCGTGAAAATGAAAGCACTGATGGATGAAAATGCAATCGGTGATGTAGTGCTTGCACGTATCAACTGTACAGCATATTACAACCCGAATCGTAAAGATTTGAGGAATTGGCGTATGAATCCTGAAATAAGCGGCGGTGGGGTGTTGATGGATATCGGTAGCCATCGTATCAGTCTATTACAGTACCTGATGGGTGATGTGGCATCAGTAAAAGGTTTTGCAGAGACCGTGCATTTAGATGGCAACGTTGACGATTCTGCTGTGTTTACACTCCGTTTTGAAAGTGGTGCACATGCCGTTGCGAATATCAACTGGAATGTGGGAATCGGGATCGACGATATTGAGGTATACGGTACAAAAGGACGCCTAAGGTGTTCACCTCTGAATTCAGAGAATCTGACACTTGAAACAAAATCTGAAGGCGTGAAAACATTGCCACAAATACCTTTACCGCATACGCATACTGGACTTGTACAGGATTTTGTTAATCACATTAGAACTGGTGAACCGATCCGATGTACTGGTGAATTAGGATTACAGACGAATGCTATAATAGCAAGAATTATGCAAGCCTGAGTTAAGTGGTACATTTGGTTTCCAGTTTTCTCTCAATACCGTCTGTTAGAAGTAAAGTTTCTGTCCCATAATACCTTAATTTATGCTCCTTTATCTTCAGAATGTCCTGCAGCCTTCCTGAGTGTGTTACGACTTATACTCTCAATCCAAATCTCAATTTTTCCATCAATAATACCTTATTATGTAACAAACATCAATCTAAATTCGTTTAATCAATTACGGATTTTATGACATTATGTTCCAATATTAGGACATTTAAATCAAAAAGGAAATTTTGAAACGATGAAAACCAAAAGACAACTATCATTAACTTTATTTGGTAGCATCCTGATAATACTCTTTAGCATAACAGGGTGTTCCGATGTGCCTTATACAGGACCAATAATCACTGTTGACCGCGTAGATACATACCTTAATGCAATAGGGAACGATACCCTCTGCCTTAAAGACGGATTTGATTCTGTTTGCGTCAAACTTGATCTGGATAAAATAGAGATTGACAGTTCAGATATAGGTTATACACCTACTGTTCATGTCCATCCTGAGAACATTGCTTACGTCTTCGAGTATCAAGGAAATCCTATTTTAAGAGCAAAAAGAACCATGGACACCTCAGCACTCGTGCAGAGATTAGAGGATGAAGGTAAAGTCAATTTACCCTCAAGTGGAAATAATCTGAATGTTACACCAATTCCTGAAGGATGGATTATCGAAATATATTCCACTGCGCCAATGAATGTCAGAGTCGTAGAAGGTTTAACCATAGGTACTAACACACAAAAAGACCTTAGGATTTCCGAACAGACAAAAATGGATGATGGCGTACAATTTGCCGTTGAAACCACGAACCCGGAGTTAACGGTTCAGGTCAGAGGGTTGATCCCAGGAAATACAGCAACATTCCATATCAGCGCAAATGACATCAACTCAAATGATAATACAAACATCTTGAAGTTACAACCCATACAATAACCGGTAAGGGTAGGAGGAATACGTGGAAAACTTACAACGGACCATGACGGGAATTCAACTACTGTTTTTCGGAACCTTATGTAGTACCCTAATTATCCTTTTTAGTATCACAGGATGTTCCGATCCTGTTTCTACGAGCTCGATTGCTGCAAATATAGGTTCAACGCTTAATCCTTCGGGTGAGGACGATTATATCACATCCAATAGGGGTGGGAGATACTGCATTCACAATGACACGGATTCCGCCTGTATTGATCTAATTTCACATGTTAATGACAGGATAGATTCCAATGGACCTATCATTCACATTTATCCGGAAAGAACGCAGTATCTCTTCTACTATGAAGGCAAACCTATTATCAGAATCGAAAGACCAGGAGATACCACTGACATTATTGAGACAATCACAGACCCAGATCCGAACCCTCCTAAAGGAGGACCATCAACTCCCCGAGATGATGACGACGATGATCAGAATGATGATGATGAAGGCGATGATGACCCGACTAACGATGACCCGACTAATGGTGACCCGACTAATGGTGACCCGACTGATGATGACCCGACTAACGATGACCCGACTGATAGCGGTGATGATGGACATGGATGGCTTATCTGGATATACTATCCAGAAGGAAAAGCTCCAATTAATCCTCCCACCCTTAGTAAGAGTAATGTGGTAGTTACAATAAA